>NZ_JBVHRI010000019.1:0-180325 GCF_055566975.1 Streptomyces sp. NPDC027189 | reverse complement strand
CCTGCTCGACCGTCACGCCCGGGCCGCGGTTCCTCGCGACCCGTACGACGTCCTCGCGGAACTCTTCCGGATAAGGCTTGGGCACAGCGACATCCCTCCCACCCGCCCTACAGGGCAAGCCAGTTCAGATGTCACCCGATCGTGCATCAGACCCTCGCCGATGCCGTGGATGAAGGACTTCGCGATTCCAACCCGGCAGCCAAGCGGCGCGGCCGAGGCAAGCGTGCCGGACGCTCTCGGAACCGCGGCCCCGAGAAGGTGGTGACCGACGCTCTCGGAATCCTGCTGACAGCCGAGCGCGCTTCGCTGCTGTCTGGCCGTGACGACGAATTCGTAGCCGTGGTCCTGAAGGGCTACACCGGCATGCGATGGGGCGAAATCGTCGGCTTGGAGCGCAAGTTCGTCCGCCCCGCATCGGTGCGGGTGGAGTGGCAGCTTTACGAGCTCGACTCGGGGGAGTTCGAGCGCTGCCCACCCAAGGACGACTCCTACCGGACCATCGACACGCCGAAGTGGCTGTCTGCCTTGGTCGCAGGCCATATCGCCCGGACCGGGTCGGCACCCTGCCCGTGCCACGAGCACACCTACGTATTCCGTGGCCACGGTCCCGCCAACGGTGCTGCCCGGCACGTCGGCGCAAAGTTGGTCGACGTCGCCCGCCGCGCCGAGGTCTCTGCGGCAACGGTCTCGAACGTGCTGAACCGTCCGGACATGGTCGCGGAGCGAACGCGGATCAGGGTGGAGACAGCCATCGCGGAACTCGGCTACGTCCGTGCGGGCCAGACGGGAGAGACGGCCGCACACTGGCGCCGTACCGGTTTCGGGACCTGGCTGTTTCACCCGGCCACGACGGGGTGGTACCCGAAGAAGGCCCCGCAGGAGGCACACCCCGTACCCGTGATGGCGCACCCCTGGCCGGGGGTACCGGCGCGGGGCCGGAATGCCTCGGGCCGTGCCGACGCGTGCTGGCTGCCGATCGCACGGGGTCTCACTCCGCACGGGCTCAGGCACTCCCATAAGACAGTCATGGAGGAGCTCGGGACCCCGCCCAAACTCATGGATGAACGGATGGGACACGAGGATGGCTCGGTGCAAGCCCGCTACTCGCACATCACAGCGCGGATGAGGAACCGGCTCATGGACGAACTGACCGAGCAGTGGGAGGGGGCGTTGGCGGCACGGTCTGCCATGCACCCGCGGTCACCAGTGCGCGCGCTCGATGCGCTGCTGAGAGCGAGTCACGAGTGACGTTGGGGAGTCGATTTTCCTTGATCCACTCCCCATTCACTCCCCAGGGACCCTGCTGAACGAGTCAGGGCCGGTTTCCCGTGAAGGGAAACCGGCCCTGACCTGGTGTTTCAGCTGTCGGGGTGGCGGGATTTGAACCCACGACCTCTTCGTCCCGAAGCAACTTGGGCGAGCGTGCCACCTTGGGCTGGAGTGTCCTTCACCTGTGCTGATGGTCCGCAGGCGTCCGCGTTCGTCCGCCGTTGTTCGTGGACGTTGTCACGCAGTTAGACACTCACCTGGTGCGACCCGGTGCGCGGGAACTGCCGCACGTCAACTCAGTTCTCCGGGCTTCGGCATAACCCTTCCAGTGTCGCAGATCAACTCCGCCAGCCCAGGCCAGAGCGGGGTGGGGGCGGTCACCCGTGGGCGTCCTCTGTCAGCTTCGGTCGGCCTCGCACGGCCCAGAGACGGCCCAGAAGACTGCCCGCTCGTCGCCGACATGATCCAGATCGCGTCCGCCCAGGGCCGTCTCCGCGAGAGCGAGGTCGCCGCTAGGGGCGCTGGCACTCAGCGACCGTGTCACCGAACTGCCTCCACCAAGTTCCTGCCGTCGTCACTCGACGCAGGCGGTCGGACACCCCCTTTATTGAGACATCACAGCAAAATGCGCGAATATAGCTGAAGAGGCTGTTTTGGTATGCGCCAGGGAGCCACAGATGGACGCCTTGGACGAACTTCATCGAAGGGCTTGCCCGTCGGCTCTTCTGACGCTGGACGGTGCCGTGCGCCGCCTCAACGCTGCTATGGCTACGGCGCTGGGCAGGCCGGCGGAGCAGTGCCTGGGACGTGACTTCGTGGACCTGTGGCCTGCAAGCCAGCGGATGTCGGCCGAAAGTCTGGTGGCCCACGCCGCCAGGGCGGATGCGGTCGCGATGCGGGAGCTGCACTTTCCCGGGCAGCACGGAATTCCCGTGACCTGTTTGTTTGAGGCGCGACAAGTGAAGGATCCCGCGGGTGACAAGCGGCTGATATGGGTGCGCGTCCTGGATGCACGAAACGACCTGGCCAGCCTGCTGATCCCGTTCCGGCTGGCCACCGCGGCCGCCGGCCTCGGCCTGTGGATGTATTCACCTGAGAGGGACCAGCTGGAGTGGCTCGGTGGCCTACCCAGCCTGGTCGCGCTCGTCCCGGATCCAACTGCGCCGATGTCCAAAATAATCTCGGCGATACACCCCGACGACAGGGAGGCCTTCCAGCAGCTCCTGCGCTCGGCCTCCATCCAGCGGTCCCCCTGGGTGAGGCAGCGGTACCACACCGCGCACGACGGCTGGCACCGACTGGCCGTTCAAGTCAGTCGGCTCCAGCTGGGCTTTGACGGCCCCGAACGGATCTTCGTGGTGGTCCGCGACGACACCAGGCAGGAGAAGCGCAAGCAGAAGGCGCAGGCCGCGCTGACTGCCGAGCGACAGCGCGCCAAGGACACCGCCGACTTCTCCTCCGCTTTGATCACCGCAGCCACGGAGCAGGAACTGCAGCAGGTCGTTCTGACCCGGCTCGCCGCGACCTTCGGCGCCTTCGGCACCGTGCTCGCACTCGTCGACGACAACCGCCTGTGCATCTCCACCGATGCCAGGAGAGACATGCGCGCGGTCGAGGCCCTGCACGGCCTGCGGCTGGACCAGCCGATCCCGCTGTCTGAGGCCATCCGTACCGGCAAGCCGCAGTTCATCACCGACCGGGAGGACTTCACCCGCCGCTGGCCGCACGCCCCACTTCTGCAGTTCATCCAGCTCGGCTCCGACTACGCCGTCTCGATCACCCCCCTCAGCGAGCCCGGCGATCAGGCACTCGGGGCCTGGTCGATGCTCTACCCCCGCGGATACCTGTTGTCCCTGGATGAGCAGACCCTCGTGGGCACGCTGGCTCGCCTGGCCGGCCAGGCACTCAAGCGGATCAGGTTGCAACAGGCACACGTCGAGCTGGCCACGGCGCTGCAGCAGACCATGCTCCCCGCGCTGCCCGAGCATCTCCCGGGCCTGGAGGTCGCCGCCCGCTACCGACCCAGCCGGGACGGGCTGGACATCGGCGGAGACTGGTACGACGCCTTCATGATGCCCGACGGTGCGATCGCACTGGAGATCGGCGACGTCCAGGGGCACGACGTGGACGCCGCCGCCTTCATGGGACAGGTCCGCTTGTCCCTGCGCGCGATCGCCGCCCAGGAACCGGATCCCGGAACCGTGCTGACCCGCACCAACGAGCTACTCGTCACGACCGCCCCCGCACGATTCGCCAGCTGCACTCTGCTGCACATCGACCCGCACGATGGACAGGTCACCGGCACCAGCGCCGGCCATGTGCCGCTGCTGTGCGCACACAGAGACGGCAGCCACGAGGTCCGCGAGCTGCCGGGCGGGCCGGTCCTGGGCGTCCTGCCCGGCACCGAATACCGCGAGGAGACCTTCACCCTGGACGACGACAGCTCGCTGGTCATGGTCACCGACGGCGTGGTCGAAGGACCGGGCCTGACGCTGGAAGCCGGACTGGAACGAGCCGGAACACTAGCCGCCCAAGCCGTCCACGACGGACTGGACGCCGAAGAGACCGCCGACCGCGTCCTCGACGCCGCGGTGGCGGTGGACCATCTCGACGACGTGGCCGTTCTGGTCATCCGACGCACATGACGGCGCCCGCGTCCTCACAGCCAAGGCCGCGGAGGGGCCCTCCTGCCCCAGTCACCACCTAAAGCCCCAGTTTGGAAGATCGCGTAACCGGATGCGGTCTGACCTGGCGAGACGCTGACCTGCGTGTTCGCCGGCGCCCGCCCCTAATTCGTTGGCGCTCGCCACAGTCGAGGGTTTTTGACCTGGAGGTCTAATTGCATGTTAGGGTCGCCCGCATGACAAGACCCAAGCAGTTCGACCCGGACGTCGCCGTGGAACAGGCCATGGAGGTGTTCTGGCGGAAGGGTTATGCGTCCACCACACCCCAGGACCTGGTGGACGCCCTCGGGATCGGAAAAGGCAGCCTCTACAACACCTTCGGCAGCAAACGCGGCCTGTTCGAGCAGGCGCTCCGGCGCTATCGCGAACGGCAGACGAGCGTGCTGCTGCAGGCGCTCGAGGAACCCGGACCGGCGAAGGCGCGCCTGCGCAGGGCTCTTGAGACCCTCGTGCGGACGGATCTGGCTGACCCGGACCGCCGCGGCTGCATGGCAGTGAACACGGCGGCGGTAGTGGCGCGGACCGACGAGGTGGCGACCGATCTCGTCCGCCGCGCCTTCGAGCGCAATGAGAGCGCCTTCCGTGCCGTGATCGAGGAGGGGCAGCGCTCGGGGGAGATCTCGCCCGAACGTGACCCCGCCAGCCTGGCCGCCATGCTGCAGAACACGGTGGTGGGGCTGCGGCTCGCGGTGCGCGTCGCCGATGATGCGGACCGGCCGGCCCGCATCATCGACGCGGTGATCGACTCCCTGTGACCGTCGGCCCCCCACTTTCGGGCTCTGGCCCCTGACGTCACCCACTGACCCCTGGCGTGCCCGCACCTGGGTCCCGTCTGCCCTTGTTTTGTACCTCGAGTTCAAGAATGGTGTTTCCGTGCAACCTTTCCTCAATACCCGTGCCGCCTTCTGGACCGCGGGCGCCGTCGTCGCCCTCGCACTCTGGACCAGCGCGTGCCCCACCATGACCTATCCGCTCTACCAGGCCGACTGGCACGTCTCGACGACCACGGTGACCTGGATCTTCGCCGCGTATCCGATCGCGCTGATCCCCGTTCTGATCGTCTTCAGCGACCTGTCCGACCACATCGGGCGGCGGTCCGCCATGCTGCTCGGCCTGCTGGCCGAACTCGCCGGGGTGCTCCTCTTCGCATTCGCCGACGGCGTCCCCTGGCTCCTGGCCGGGCGGGCGTTCATGGGCCTCGGCGTCGGCCTGTCCCTGAGCCCCGCAAGCGTGGCCATTGTGGAGTTCAGCGCCCCGGGCAAGGAAGGACGCGCCGGATCGGTCGGCACGGCCGTCTCCTCGTCCGGTATCGCCCTGGCCATGCTGGTCGGCGGCGCCCTGACCCAGTACGCCCCCTTCCCGCTGCACCTGAACTTCTTCGTCCTCGCCGCCGTGATCGCGGTCGTCGTCTGCTTCGTTGCAGGCATGCCGCACCACACCGCGAACGAGACGAGCACCCGGTGGCGCATGCGCGCGATCATCATCCCCCGGGGCAACCGCGGGGTCTTCGCCTCCGGCGCGTTCGCGTTCGCGTCGTCCTTCCTCCTCGGCGCAATCGTGCTGCCGCTCGGCGCGAAGATCGCCCACCAGCTGGCGGGTTCGACCAACGCCCTGGTCACCGGCGCGCTGCTGTCGGTGTTCGCGGCGTTCATCGCGGTCAGCGCCCTGCTGGCCCGGCGCCTGAGGCCGTGGACCCTGGTGACGGTCGGCGCAGCCGGGTCGGTCGCCGCGGTGTGGCTCTTCGTCGTCACCAGCGCCACCCACTCGATGGCGGTCTTCCTCCTCGCCTCGGCGTGCGCGGGCGCGGCCTACGCCTTCGACTTCGCCGGCGGACTGACCGTCCTCAACACCTACGCGGCGCCGCACCACCGCGCGAGCATGGTGTCCGGCGGCTACCTCGCCGGCTACCTCGCCCAAGGTGTCGGAGCGCCCGTACTCGGCTGGGTCGTCACCGCGCACGGACTGCCGACGGGCCTGCTCACCGGCGCCGCGTCCTTCAGCGTCTTCTTCGGCGCGGCGCTCCTCATGGGTCTGGTCATGCTGTCGCGCACGCGGCGTCCCGGATTCCGGGTGGCTGACGGCGTCGCGGCCCGTTCAGCCCCCGCCGCGCAGCGCGCCGCGGACGGCGTCCACGAAACCGTTGACCGTAAGTGAGCATTCAGCGCTATCGGAATCGCTCCAGGCTGGCGCCCACGACCCCGGCAAAGTTGACCTTTGATGGGTTTAGCTATTTGTCCGTGGAGAGAGGTGGCAAGTTGCCAGGCGGAGCCGAACGGTACCCGTGTTGCTCAACCCCACCTTCCCCAGCTCCCATCCCGTCTGCCGTCGGCCCACACACCGTGGAGCGGTCGTGGTTCAGGGCGTCAAGGTGGAGCGCGCCACTGTACGAACGACCTTGACGCCCTGGGCCGCGGCTGCTCGGCTTTGCCTGGGTCGATGGCGGACGGGATGGGAGCTCCCCGCGCACGCCACAACTCGGCCGGCACTCGCGAACGGCGCCCCGTCCATCTCGGAGCCTGAGCGCCCCCGCCGGAGGCATGCTTTGACCGTTGGCCGCGCTATGCGGTGCTCGACTCATGGCCACCGGCCCTATCCATACGTGGGCGCGCGTCGGCGCAGCGTGCGCGGAGCGGGCCGGAGGCAGGAGCGCAGCGCGCAGCGGAGCCGGGAAGCGCGCCCGGCGGAGCGGAGCGCAGCCGGGGCTTGAACTAGTAGAGAAAGTTGTAACTCACTCCGGCGAGCGCGCCTTGTCTTGTCTCGGTTGATGCTGACGCAGCGGCTTCACTTGACGCTTGACACTGCGCTTGGAGCGGCATGGCTGCGCGTTCCTGATAGGGCCTGTTCGGAGGGCTGTCTCCACGGACGTGGCGATCAGTGGAGTCGGCGGCAAGTCTGGAGCCGGTTGGAGTGCCATGCAGTGAGGGGGCATCTTTCGCGGATTAGATCCAAAATCCTCTGAGACGACGCTACCCTGCTCTAGCGGCGCTTCTTGCGCGTCGGAAGAAGGGGGCGTGTCTGATGGGTGATCTAACAAAGAGATTTCTGATTCCATGCATCCTGGTGATCGCAGGGCTTTTGGCATTCCCCGCTCTCGATGTCGCTTCAAGGATAGATAGCCTTTCTACTCAAGAGACGTACCCTTTCACGCGCTTCTTTTTTAACGTCGCCCCCTGGGTGGCGATTACCGTCTTCGCCGGTGGATCGATATTCTCGCTAATTAGGATATCGCGCGATCGTCCGGGTTGGACTCCGCTACTTCGGCGGCTGACGGTTGGATACTTTTTCACTATTTCCGCAGTAGTCCCGTTGGCTATTTATTGGCTGTTTGGGGGGCTTCTGATTATTTGCGTGATTTCTACGACCGGGAACATTTTGTGAACCCGAATTCTCCCGACTGGATCTCAATCTATGCACTTCTATGTGTAGCATTGCTGGTTGCGGCATTGCCGCCGGTCCTCGCTGGAGCTCCGAAGTGGCTGTCAAAGAACCTGGCGAATGGAAGTCCTGAGGCGGTTGAGGCCGAGCTTGCAGGGGCTCTTGGTTTGTCGAGCTCGGCGGCGGAGAGCGTCGAGAATAGTGATCTATCTCATGAGAATCATGGGCTGGAAGACCTGTCGGCCGACCCTCTAACTAGACTGGCGCTAGCTCAATCAGATGGTCACGCTCGGCTCATTCTCAAGTATTATGCGCAAGGCTATTCGCAGGCTAATCTTGGTTTTATTTCTAGTCTTGTCTTTGGGGTCGTGGGATTTATTACCATCCTGTTGTCTGCATTTTCTCTCTGGCTCAACGGAGGGGGCTCGGTTATTCCTACCTCTATCACGGGTGCGGCTGGCGGCATTAGCGGCGCTGTGAGCTTTCTTTTCTTTCGGCGTGCGGATAAAGGTCGGGAGCTCATGATGGAGCTAGTAGATAAACTTCGGTCTGACCGAGAGCAAGAGCTCAATGTCCTGAGATCTCTAGGGCAGATGGAAAAATTTGATGATGGCTCTCTTAAAGATGTACTGAGGACTGCGGCCACTCTGCAGTTTATGAATTCTTCTTTGAATCTGGAGGATCTGGCTAATTTTATGCGAGTGAGTAAGGAGATAGAGGGCCAGGGCTGAATCTCTTTCGAGCTAGCGCTCACCGTGGCGTCGAAGCCGCTAACCGGACATGGCGTCGTGACTCCAGCAGGCCGAAGCAGTAAAGACGGCCTGCTGGCTCTCATCTCTGCGGATTGTTTGATGCTGGTTCGCTTGTTTCAGTGGCCGGGGTGGGGCTTGAAGGCGTATGCGCAGGCTGGGATTTCGGCACCTCGGCGGTGAGCAAGTGGCAGGAAGATGGCCGGCCGGATCGTCCACGTGATGCGTGTGCTGGCCTGGGTGACTGACACTGTGCAGGGCTGTAAGCGCAGGAGGGCTCGTCGGGTTTCGGCGCGGCCGTCGTGGAGCCAGGCCCATACTTCGTCCGAGGCGTCCGGGTCGAGTGCCGGTGAGATTGTGCGGAGCGCGATGGCGACCCACCTGTCTGCCTGTGGGGCTGAGTAGGCGTCGAAGGATGCCCGGAGTGCCGGCCACTGCATGCCGTCGGTGATGTTCTCGGTCCAGCACTCGCACCAGAAGCCTCGCCGGGGCTTGTCCATCAGCACGGGTGGCCTCCCCGCTGGGCGTTCACGAAGAGTTCCGCGGTGACGGTGTATCCGCCGTTGGCGCCCTGGACGACGACCCTGTGGGCGAGGGCGCTGACCATGCCCAGGCCCCGGCCGTGCTCGGCGTCCTGGTCCTGGTGCTCGGCCTTCGGGGCCCTGTCCCCTCCGCCGTCGTCCGTGACCGACAGTGCGATCACCTGCGGTGCCACCGCCAAGGCCAGGTGGAAGCTCCCGCGTTCCCCGCCGCTGCTCGTGTGGAGGAGCGCGTTCGTGCTCAGCTCGCTCACGATCAGGGCCGCGTCGTCCGCCAGGGGCGATCCGCGCAGGATGTCTCTCGTCCAGCGGCGGGCCCGGCTGACCTCTTCCGGAAATCCTGGGCAAGTCAGTCCCCAGACTCGGACTCGACTCGTATACTCGTGCATACAAGTTCCTTCATGCTGGTAGGCCGCCATGTGCAGCGGGTTCGGGCTAGACGAGTTTCACGCCGTCGTGGGCGCGGACAGCCGGCGGGGTCATTGCGTCGAGTGCGTCCAGGACGCGGATCGCGTACGCCTCGTCGGCGAGGTCGGAGACTTCTTCACGGGTCACCCAGCGCAGGGCGCGGGTCTCGTCGCCGGTCGTGGGCGTGCCGTCGGCGGCCTCGCAGCGGAAGACCAGGGAGACGATCAGGCCCGTCATGTTCTTGTAGACGCCGGTCAGGGTCGCCGAAAGGGCGATCTTGATGCCGGTCTCTTCGAGTACTTCGCGTTGCAGTGCCTCGGGGATGGTCTCCTCGCGTTCGAGGACACCGCCTGGCGGCTCCCACTTGCCGTTGTCGCGGCGCTGGATCAGGAGGGCACGGCCCTGGGCGTCGACGACGACCCCGGCGACGCTCACGGAGTGCGGGCGTTCTGTGCTCACGTTCCTCGGCCCTCCCGGATGGCTAGGCTCTCCACCGTAGCAACTTCACTCGCCCACTCGTCTAGATACCTAAAGGAGTACACACAGTGAGCCCTCTTTCTTCGGGCCTCCTCGGTGATCTCGACCCCACGAGCGATCGTGCGGTCTTCCGGCAGATCGCCGACCAGCTGCGCGAGGCGATCGACCGTGGGCGATTCCGCGAGGGCGAGAAACTGCCCTCCGAAGCGGAGCTGGTCGAGCACTACGGGGTCTCCCGGATGACCGTCCGCAACTCCTTCTCCGTCCTCACCGGCGAGGGCCTGGTCCACGCCGAACACGGCAAGGGCGTCTTCGTCCGGCCCCGCCCGCCCGTGCGGCGTCTGGCCTCCGACCGGTTCGCCCGCCGCCACCGAGAGCAGGGCAAGTCCGCGTTCATCGTGGAAGCCGACGCCGCCGGCAGCCACCCGCAGGTCGACAGTCTTGAGGTCAAGGAGGAGAAGGCCAGCCAGGACGTCTCTACCCGGCTCGGCTCCGTCCGGCGCGTCCTGGCCCGGCGGCGCCGGTATCTGCTGGACGGGCGGCCGGTGGAGTTCGCGACCTCCTACCTCCCCCTCGACATCGCCCGCGGCACCCAGATCGCCGAACCCAACCCCGGCCCCGGCGGCATCTACGCCCGTCTGGAAGAGCTTGGCCACCGCTTGGACCACTTTGAGGAAGAGATCCGCGCTCGCATGCCCTCGCCCTCCGAGGTCAAGACGCTTCACCTCGCGGCCGGCGTCCCCGTGATCCACCTGGTCCGCACCGCCTTCGACACTGAAGGGCGGGCTGTGGAGGTGTGCGACACGGTCATGGCGGCGGACGCCTACGTGCTGTCGTATCAGCTTCCGGCGACCTGATCGTCAGGTTTGCGGTGGTGCGCAGGGGACGCTTCCTCAACTCGTACACCCCAACACGCTTACTCGTATAGACGAGTGGGCAAGTTGTGTGGCAGGGTGATCGTCATGAGCCCGGGAGATCGGGTTCATGGATTGCTACATGTATAGACGAGTAGATAGGGAGTGTGCTGTGCGCACCATCCGTGTGGAGACCACCGCCGCCACCATCCTGCTGACCGAGGCCCCCGAGCCGAAGGTCCGCGACCGCCAGACCGGCGAGATCGCCAAGGACGCGGTGAGCGGCGAGGCGCTGATGACCATCGGCGTCGTCTACATCGAGGACGGCGAGTCCGCTCTGATCAAGGTCACCGTTCCCGAGGGCGGCGTGTCCGAGGGGCTCGTCCTGGGCTCGCCCGTCTCGCTGCCGGGGCTCATCGCCCGGCCGTGGGAGTCCGTGTTCAACGGGCAGCAGCGTCACGGCATCGCCTACCGGGCCGCCGCCGTCACCCCGGCCGCCTTCCCGGCCAGCACCGGGGCTGCCGCCTGATGTCCGACCTGACGACACTTCTGGAGGTGGGTGGTCCACTCGCCGCGCTCGGTGGCGGGGCCGCCTACACCCGGGCCAAGCATCCGGCGGTCTACTGGTCTGCGGTCGGCGGCCCGATGTCCACAGTCCGCCTGCTCAGCTCGTACGGCTCCGTCATGGAAGCCTGCGGTCTGACTGTGGCGCCCTCCCGACTGCGGGTTCTCGCGGTCAAGGCCACCACCCGGCGGGAGGTCCGGCCGGTCCCGCCCCGCCGGGGCCTCCTCCGTCCCACCTCGACCGGGCTGCGGCTTCGCCTCCGGCTTGCTCCCGGGCAGGAACCCGCCGACGTCGCCGCCTCGGCCGAACGCCTGCGGCACGCCTGGGGAGTCCATGCTGTGTACGTCACCACCGTCAAACCGGGGGTCGTGGAACTGCGGCTCGTCGGCTACGACGTGCTCCGCCGCGTCCGGATGCCCCGCAAGACCGGTGGCGGCTTCCTGAAGGTGCCGGTGGCGTTGCGCGAGGACGCCGTGCCCTTCGTCCGCGACTACCGCACCGTGCCTCACCAACTCACCCTCGGTGCCACCCTGTCGGGCAAGTCCATGTACCTGCGCCACCTCATCTCCGGCCTCGCTCGTCAGGACGGCGTTGCGCTCGTGGGAATCGACTGCAAGCGGGGCGTCGAACTGGCGCCCTTCGCCGCCCGCCTCTCCGCCCTCGCCACCGACCCGGACGAAGCCGCCGAACTGTTGCCCGTGCTCGTCAAGGTAATGGAGGACCGATACGACCTGATCAAAGCCCGCCAGGGCATCGCCCCGAATGCCCCCGACGAGGAGATCACCTCAGACATCTGGGGCCTGCCCGACACCCAACGCCCCACCCCCATCGTCCTGTTCATCGACGAAGTCGCCGAACTCTTCCTCACCGCCACCCGCAAGGACGAAGACCGCCGCGACGAGATGGTCACCCAGCTCATCCGCCTCGCCCAACTCGGCCGCGCGGCCGGCATCTACCTCGAAGTCTGCGGCCAGCGCTTCGGCGCCGAACTCGGCAAGGGAGCCACCATGCTCCGCGCCCAGCTCACCGGCCGCGTCTGCCACCGCGTCAACGACGAAGCCTCCGCCAAGATGGCCCTCGGCGACATCGCCCCCGAAGCCGTCTACGCCGCCTGCTCCATCGCCCCCGAGACACCCGGCCTCGCCGTCGCGGGCGACACCTCCGGCGGCTGGTCCCGCATCCGCACCCCCTACCGCTCCCTCGCCGACGCTGCCACCGTCTGCCACGACTCGGCCGACCTGGTCCCCGACGTCCCCGCCCTCAAGCCCTTCCGGCCCGACGTCCCCGTACGACCACACACCACACCCGGCCCGGTCGTGCAGCCGCACCCCGTCACCGACTGACCCCCGGCTTCGCCGCGCCGTGTCCCTACCCCTCCCATGCCCGAAACCGGAAGGAGCCGCATCATGCGCGCCCAGCCTGCCCGCGTCGACGCGGTGCTCGTCCAGGCGCTCATCGCCGCCGCACTGTCCTTCGCCCACCTCCACGACGTCGCCTCAGCCGCTGGCCAGGACGGATGGAAAGCCTGGGCCTACCCCGTCTCCGTCGACCTGCTGCTCGTCGCCGGCTGGCGCCGACTCCGCACCGGCACCACCAAAGCCGCCGCCTGGTGCTGGTTCGTCATCGCCCTCATCGCCTCCCTCGGCGCGAACGTCGCCACCGCTGGCCTCCTCGACCTCGGCAACGTCCCGGCCTGGCTGCGCATCCTCGTCGCCGGATGGCCAGCCGTCGCCTTCCTCGGCGGCACACTCCTCGCCCACACGACCCCGAAGGCACCCGCCGCCGTAGAGGTCGCTGACGGCCATGAGCAAGAACCCGAACCGACTCCCGAGACGCAGGCTGAAGAACGACCACCCGCACCCCCAACCGTCCCGGTCCCGGCCGCGCTCGTCGCGCACGCCCGCAAGGTCGCCACCGAGCACCACGCCCGCACCGGCAACCCCATCGACGCCCCCACCCTCCGCGCCCGCCTCGGCGTCCCGGCCCCCATGGCCGAAGCCATCGCCGCCCAGCTCTGAAAGGAGAACCAGGACCCGTGACCGCCAACCGCCGCTTCCGCAACGTCACCCGCATCGGCCCCGTCCAGGTCGGCACCGCCTACGACGACCGGGGCCGCGAGAAGCACACCGCCGCCTGCACCGCCCCGCGCTGCGGCTTCTCCGCCGACTACGACAGCCGCGCCGCCGCCGAACTCGCCGCCCGCACCCACCGCTGCCCCGTCCGCTGAAGGGACTCCGAACACCGTGACCCTCAACCTGCCGCTCGTCGTCGTCCTCGGCTTCTTCGCCTGGGCGGCCGTCAAGTACCTCGGCGTCCGCACCTGGATCGTCGTCCTGGTCGCCCTCTTCGGCTTCTGGCTCTCCCACACCTTCCTCGCCCCCGCCATCGAATCCGGCACCCGTAGCGGTGTGACGGTCATAAACGGCTCACATGCCTAGACGAGTAGATAAGGAGTTTCCCGGCCGTGTTCCTGCCCAAGTACCCCGACAGCCCCACCCCGCCGCCCGCACACACCCACACCCCGACCGACCCGGCCCCCGCCCGGCGCTCCGCGCTCCCGGCCGTCTCCGTCAGTACCGGCGCCGTCGTCGCCGTGCTCACGGGTGGCGTGGTCCTCACCGCGCTCCTGGCCGCCGTCGCTGTGTCGGCCATCTCCGTGGCCATCGCCGCCGTGGTCCTGCGCTCCCTGCTGCGCGAGCACAACCGGCGCTAACCCCTCTGCCCGACCCCTGGGGCGGCTTCGACACCGCCCAGCATCTGGCCGCCCCGGGGCCCGTCACTCCTGACCGAGCCAGCCAGAAGGAGCCAGCCATCTTCACCCGCACCACCCCGCCCCCGCTCCGCGAACTCACCAACCTCGCCTCGGGCGGCACCTTGCCCGGTATCCTCCGCCAACTCTCCGGCCTCGGCGGCTGCACCAACCCCATCCGCCTCGACGGCCACCGCACCGAGTACGACGTCGACACCACGACCGGCGAGATCGGCCGCATCCTCCAGCACCTCGACTCGACCGACCTGCCCGCCGGCCAACTCCTCGTCCGCTGCAACAACCGCCGCACCACCCGCTGCGCGGCCTGCGCCGAGGTCTACCGCCGCGACACCTTCCACCTCATCTCCGCAGGCCTACGCGGCGGCAAGGGCACCCCTCAAGACGTCGCCGCTCACCCTCGCGTCTTCGCCACCTTCACCGCCCCCGGCTTCGGCCCGGTCCACAACCGCCGCACCGACGGCCGCCCCTGCCGCTGCGGCACCCACCACGACCAGGACGACGACACTCTCGGCACCCCGCTCGACCCCAACACCTACGACTACGAAGCCGCCGTCCTCTGGAACGCCCACGCAGGCGCCCTCTGGCGCCGCTTCTCGATCTACCTCCGCCGGGAAGTAGCCAAGCGCTCGGGCCTCTCCCAGCGCCGCCTACGCGACCACGCCCGCGTCTCCTTCGCCAAGGTCGCCGAGTACCAAAAGCGAGGCGCTGTCCACTTCCACGCCGTCATCCGCATCGACGGCCCTAACGGCGGCGACACCCCGCCCCCGCCCTGGGCCACCGCCGAACTGCTCACCGACGCCATCCAAGCCGCCACCACCAAAGTCCGTGTCGACGGCCCGACCCTCGATGGCCACACCCACACCTTCACCTTCGGCCGTCAGCTTGACGTCCGCCCGATCCGCTCCGCCGACTTCGACGGCGGCCAGGAACTCACCGAACGCGCCGTCGCCGCCTACATCGCCAAGTACGCCACCAAAGGCGCCGAGACGGCTACGGGCGCCCTCGACCGGCCACTGAAGTTCGCCGCCGAACTCGCCCAGCTCGACATCAGCGACCACGCCCGCCGCCTCATCCGAACCGCCTGGACCCTCGGCGCCCGCAAAGACCTCGAACACCTCCGCCTTCGTGCCTGGGCCCACATGCTCGGCTTCCGCGGCCACTTCTCCACCAAATCCCGCCGCTACTCCACCACCCTCGGCGCCCTCCGCGACGCCCGCGCCGAATGGCGCCGAGCACAAGCAGCCGCCGCCAGCCCCCACCTGGACACGACGTACGTCCTCGCGCACTGGGTCTTCGCCGGCACCGGCCTCAGCGCCGCCGAGACCTGGCTTGCCGCATCCCTCGAACCCGCACCCGGAACAGAAGGAGAACCCACCCCATGACCACGGCGGCGCCCGAACTCCTCACCGTTCCACAGGTCATGACGCGGCTCAAGGTCGGCCGCACCAAGGTGTACGACCTGATCCGCACCCGGCGCCTGGTCTCCATCAAGGTCGACGGCTGCCGCCGCATCCCCGACGACGCCGTACGTGCCTTCATCCGGGGTCAGATGGGAGACGCGGCCTGATGACGAAGCGTCGTAGTCGCGGTGACGGTGGTCTGCACTGGGACGAGAAGAGACAGCGTTGGATCGCCACGGCGAACCTCGGCTTCGACCCGAGCGGCAAGCGGATCGTGAAGCGGGGGAGTGGCAAGACCAAGACGGAGGCGAAGAACAAGCTCAAGGAGGTGCTGCGGGACCACGAGGACGGTCTGGCCATCGCCCGACCAACTACACAGTCAAGGACGCGGTGAAGGACTGGCTCGCCTACGGCCTGGCCGGCCTCGACCCCAGCACTGTCGAGACCACGACCCTCCTGAGTGAGAAGCACGTCATCCCGTCACTCGGCGCACGCAAGCTCCGCGACCTCAGCGCGGAGGACGTAGACCGCTGGCTGGCAGCCAAGGCCAAGACCCTCAGCACACGCACACTCCAGGGCCTTCACTCCTGCCTGAACCGTGCGGTCAAGCGGGCCATGGCGCGGGACAAGGTGAAGCGCAACGTCGTCGAGCTGTGCTCCGTGCCGCAGGGGCAGGCTGGGCGCCCCTCCAAGGCGCTCACGTTCGCCCAGGCTGAGGCGGTGCTCAAGGGGGCCGAAGGGACCTCGATGTACGCCTACATCGTGGTCGCGCTGCTGACCGGGGCCCGCACTGAGGAACTGCGGGCCCCCACCTGGGACCACGTCTTCCTGAAGGGGCGTCCCGAAATGGATCCGCCGCAACCTCCACACATCGCCGTGTGGCGGTCGGTCCGGCGGAGCGGGGACACCAAGACCCGGAAGTCCCGGCGCACCCTCGCCCTGCCGGCGCGTTGCGTCGAAGCTCTCTGGCAGCAGTTCGAAGACCAAGGCTGGGACCGGCTCGCTGCTGAGGACACGTGGGAGGAACACGGGCTCGTCTTCTCCTCGGCCGTCGGCAAGCCACTCGACGCTGCCAACGTTCGCCGCGCCTTCCGCCAGGCGCTCAAGGCCGTCGACGGGATCAAGGCCGACGAGTGGACGCCCCGGGAGCTCCGGCACAGCTTCGTGTCGCTGCTCTCCGACCTGGGCGTCCCGCTGGAGGAGATCTCCCGGCTTGTCGGCCATTCGGGTACGGCCGTGACCGAGGAGGTCTATCGGAAGCAGATCCGGCCCGTGATCCAGACTGGCGCGGTGGTCATGGACGGGATCTTCGGCGCTGATCCGCAGCGGTCGTAGACACTCGGGAATCGATAGTCACGCAGTTAGACACGCAGCCCAAAACAAGTCAGCCACCTACTCACGTGAGTAGGTGGCTGATCTGCTGTTTCGGCTGTCGGGGTGGCGGGATTTGAACCCACGACCTCTTCGTCCCGAACGAAGCGCGCTGCCAAGCTGCGCTACACCCCGATTGTCGCTGCTTGTCGCGGCGACGTCGTTTACTTTAGCCCACTGGTGGCCGGAGACGAAATCCGGTTTTCAGGGCGTCGTACGCGACGGCGAACCGGGTCGGGGCGCAGGTGGTCGACGGCGACGGCGAGGAGGGCGAGGGCGTAGAAGGCGAGGCCGAGGATCGCCGCGTTGCCGAGGATGCCGCCGTAGCCGTGCTGGTCGACGTCCACGAAGGGGTAGAGGTACCGCATGGGGGTGCCGGGGGACATCATCGCGCCTCGGGCCAGGGAAAAGGCCAGGTAGGCGAGGGGGTAGACGAGCCACGTGGCCGCGTTTCGAACGGCCAGTGGGGTCGGGCGGGTCAGCAGGAGCCAGTCGGCCAGTACCGCGATCGGCGTCACCGTGTGCAGGAGGTGGTTGGCCACCGCTGGCCAGCCGGTGAGCGGGGCGACGTCATCCGTCATCGAGAAGCCGCCGGACTGGTTCGTCAGGATCAGGTGGTAGACCAGGCCCGTGATCGAGATGTAGAGCAGTGTGCCGCCCGTCACAACGCCAGGCAGGGGGCGGCGGGCCATCCACGCGCGCCAGGCCGAGGCGGTGAAGACGAGGGCCACGAGAGCGTTGCTCTGGATGTTGAAATAGCTGAGGACGCGGACCGGATTGCCCAGGGTCAGGTCGATGGTCACGCCCGTCGCCGCCGCGAGGGCCACGACGAGGCGGAAGGTCGCCGCCATCGGGCGGCGCGAGGGGGCCACCACCGCTGTCGCGGGGACGACGGAGGGCGTCGGTGGGGGCATACCCGGTATCGCGGGGAGGTCGGGCATGTCCTTGGGCATGGGGGCGATCATGGCCCCACGCTAAGTGGATCGGGCGAATCGGGCGATATGGTGCGTCTGGGTGGGTTACATCGCCCCCACCGGCGCCCCTGCCTTCGCCCGGAGCTTGGCCCGTAGCTTGGCCCGGACCTTCGGCCCTCCCTTCGCCCGGGGGTTCGCAGCCAGGGCTCGATCGGCGACAGCGGTTCGCCCTGGCAGAGCCCCGCCCCCGCCGTCCCTACCTCCGCTCGACCAAGGTCAGCAGCGACGCCTCCGGCGGGCAGGCGAACCGTACCGGTGTGTAGCGATTCGCCCCGCAGCCCGCCGAGACGTGCATGTACGACGTCCGGCCCTCCGCCGTATGCGTGGACAGGCCTTTCACGCGGTCCGTGTCCAGGTCGCAGTTGGTGACGAAGGCGCCGTAGAAGGGGAGGCAGAGCTGGCCGCCGTGGGTGTGGCCGGCCAGGATCAGGGGGTAGCCGTCGGCCGTGAAGGCGTCCAGGGTGCGCAGGTACGGGGCGTGGACCACGCCCATCGAGAAGTCGGCCGACTCCGACGGGCCGCCGGCCACGCGCGCGTAGCGGTCCCGCTTGATGTGCGGGTCGTCGAGGCCCGTCAGCTCGATCTCCGCGCCCTCGACCTTCAGCGTCCCCCGCGTGTTCGTCAGGTTCAGCCAGCCCGCCGTGTCGAAGCCGTCGCGGAGGTCCTCCCACGGGTTGTGGATGGCGGCCACGACCGGTGCGTTGCCGTTCAGACCGTGCCGGCCCTGCGCCTTCTCGAGCAAGTAGCGGGCGGGGTTGCGGAGTCTGGGGCCGTAGTAGTCGTTCGAACCGAAGACGTACGCCCCCGGGAACTCCATCAGGGGGCCGAGCGCGTCCAGTACCTCCGGCACGCCTTCCGGGTCGGAGAGGTTGTCCCCAGTGTTGATGACGAAGTCGGGGCGCAGCCCGGCCAGCGAACGCAGCCAGCGCTGCTTCTTGCGCTGGCCGCTCACCATGTGGATGTCGGAGACCTGGAGGACGCGGAGCGGCCGCATCCCCGGCGGCAGGACCGGGACCGTCACCCGCCGGAGACGGAAGGAACGGGGCTCGAAACCCGCCGCGTACAACAGACCGGCGGCGCCCACCGCCGTGATTCCCAGGGGTACTCCGTATCGCGCGCGCATACGTCCATCGTGTCAGACCCCGGAAGCCCCGCGTCCACGCCTGTGGACAACCCCGGACGCATGCACAGCTCGCGCCGAAATCAGCAGGCGACCGGCGCACCACACCTGCGACAATCGACGGCATGACCACGCTCAAGTCGAAGCTGCAGGAAGACCTCAACGCCGCGATCAAGGGGCGCGACGAGCTCCGCTCCTCGACGCTCCGGCTGACCCTCGCTGCCATCACCAAGGAGGAGGTCGCGGGCAAGACCAAGCGCGAACTCTCCGACGACGAGGTGCAGAAGGTGATCACCCGAGAGGCGAAGAAGCGCCGTGAGGCCGCCGATGCCTTCGCGCAGGGCGGGCGCCTCGAGTCGGCCGAGCGGGAGAAGGCGGAGGGTGAGGTTCTCGCCGCGTACCTGCCCAAGCAGCTGTCCGACGAGGAGCTCCAGCAGATCGTCGCCCAGGCCGTCGAGGAGGCGAAGGCGGCGGGTGCCGAGGGGCCGCGTGCCATGGGGCAGGTCATGAAGATCGTGAACCCGAAGGTGGCCGGCCAGGCCGAGGGCGGCCGTGTCGCCGCCGTGGTGAAGAAGCTGCTCGCCGACTGAGGCTTTCCCGTACGGGAGATGCCCGTACGCGAGATGCCCGTACGAGAGATGAGGGTGCCCCCTGTTCGCAGGGGGCACCCTCATTCTGAGTTCACCGATCAGTGACGGGCGTGGGCGACCGATGCCCCCGTGACCGGCCAACTCCCGGAAATGCCGGACCGGTTGGCCCTCCCGGCCCGGGCTCCCACCTTCCCCGTGCCCTTCAGCGAAATTTCGAAGAATTCGCTCCGAAAATCAGGTGGAGCCGCGCGGCTCGCGCTGCGCACATCCCAGGGTGAGCAGGCCCTCGTGAATGTCGGCGCGCCGTTGTCGCAGGAGGCCGCCTGCGCCGAAGTGGGTATGGGCACGGCCAGGGTCAGGGCACCGAGCAACGCACTGAACGTGACACCGAGCCGGGATCCGGGTTTCATGTCCGCTCCACGTGAGGTGGCAACGCCAAGGGCACCCTCAAGGCGGGGGCGAATATGTCATGGCCTCCGCCGAGAAGGTGCCCTTACTGTGGAGCTGACGTAATTACGTCAAGGCGTACGGTTCAGCCGCGCGGTCCGCCGTTTCCGTTACCGCTGTTGCTGTTGCCCTGAATCCATCCCTCGGGAATGGAGAAGGAAGGCGTCGGGAACGTTCCGCCGTCGGTCTGACCGACGATGGTGTTCCCGTTTCCGTTGCCGTTCCCATCGCCGTTGCCGTTGTGGTCGCCCTTGTCCTCGTCCCGGCCCTTGTCGCCGTCGGGAATGTCGACCAGGTTGAAGGACGGGGAGTCCTTGCCCGTGAGGGCGCCGGTCATCAAGTCCCGCCAGATGGGCCCGGGGACCTGACCGCCGTAGACCTTGTCGCGGTAGACGCCGCCGATGTTGATCCCCACCATCTTGACCTTCTGGGTGGCGCTGCCGACCCAGACCGCGCCGGACAGGTTCGGCGTGTAGCCGACGAACCAGGCGTTCCTGCGCTCGTCCGTCGTACCGGTCTTACCGGCGTTGGCGCGGTCGGTGAGGCCGGCCTGCTGCCCCGTACCGGAGTCGGTCACACCGCTCAGCAGGGTGTTGATGGTGTCCGCGGTCTTCTCCGACATCGCCCGCGAGCACGTCGACTTCGGCACTTCGAGGGACTTCTGCGTGCCGTCGATCTTCTGGGTGATCGACTCGATGGCGATCGGGGTGCAGTACATGCCGCGGGAGGCGAAGGCGGCGTACGCGGTGGCCATCGTCAGCGGGGAGATGCCCTTGGCGCCGAGGGCGATGGAGGGCACCTGGGGGAGCTTGTCGCCGTTGCCCTGGACCACGCCGAGCTTGTCGATCTGGTTCATCACCGGGCAGAGGCCGATGTCCGAGATCATCTGCACGAAGTAGGTGTTGACCGATTTTTCCATCGCCTCCTTCAGCCGGTACGGACCGACCTCGGACAGGCTCTCGTTCGGCACCTGCTCGTTGGCCTGGTTGGTCCAGGGCTTGCTGCCGCACGTCTGCACGGGGCTGGGGTAGGGCATCTTGTTCGGCGACGAGTACTCCTTCGTCGCCGGCACGCCCTGCTCCAGCGCGGCCGCGGCCACGAACGGCTTGAAGGTGGAACCGGTCGGGAAGCCGTAGTTCGAGCCGCCCATGTCGTTGTTGACCGAGAAGTTGTACTCGGTCTCGTTCTTCCCATAGCCGTAGGGCTTCGACTGGCCCATGCCGAGGATCTTGCCGGTGCCGGGCTCGACCAGGGTGGCCGCCGCGGCGACCTTGTCCGACTTGTAGACGTGCTCCTTTATCGACGTCTGCACCGACTCCTGGGACTGCGGGTCGAGCGTCGTACGGATCGTCAGGCCGCCCTGGTTCCAGATCTTCGCCCGGTCCTCCTTGGTCTTGCCGAAGACCGGGTCGCTCAGGAAGACGTGCTCCACGTACTTGCAGAAGAAGCTGGCGCCCCTGACGGCCGTGATGCAGCCGTTCTTGGGCTGGCTCACGTGCAGGCCGAGCTTCTTCTCCTTGGCCGCGTCCGCTTCCTGCTGGGAGATGTCGTGCACCTCGGCCATGCGCTGCAGCACGGTGTTGCGGCGCTTGGTGGCCTCCGCCTCGTCATTGGCCGGGTCGTAGCGGCTGGGCGACTGGACGATGCCGGCGAGCAGCGCCGACTCCTGGAGGTTCAGGTCCTTGGCCGGCTTGGAGAAGTAGCGCTGGGCGGCGGCCTCGATGCCGTAGGCCTGCTCGCCGAAGAACGTGATGTTCAGGTAGTTCTCGAGGATCTTCTTCTTGCCGAGCTTCTCCTCGAGCTGGATCGCGTACTTGAGCTCGCGGATCTTGCGGCCGAGGGTCTGCTGGGTGGCCTGGGCGACCTTCGTCGGGTCGTCGCCGGCCTCCTCGACGAAGTAGTTCTTCACCAGCTGCTGGGTGAGCGTGGAGGCGCCCTGGGCCACTCCGCCGTTCTGCGCGTTCTGGTTCAGGGCGCGCAGGACGCCCTTGAGGTCGACCGCGCCGTGCTGGTAGAAGCGCGAGTCCTCGATCGCGACGATCGCCTTCTGCATGTACGGCGAGATGTCCTTGAGGTCGACCACCGTGCGGTCGCGCGAGTAGACCGTCGCGATCTGACCGCCCTGGCTGTCCAGGATCGTGGTCCGCTGACTCAGCGACGGACTCTTCAGGTTGTCGGGAATCTCATCGAACCCCTGCACGGATCCCTTGGCCGCCAGGCCGAGCGCGCCCGCGGCGGGCAGTGCGATTCCGGCCATGACGGCGCCTGCGAGCACGCTGACACCGAGGAACTTGGCGGCCTGCTGCGTGGCCGACAGACCACCGCCCGAGCGCTTCTTTGGCATGAGGGCAGCCTACGTTCTCATTCGCCGGACACGCGTATATGCCTTGGCCTAAGCTGCTCTCAACTGTCACAGCAGTGCGGCCACGTATCAATACGTCCGGCGACCCCGAATCGTTCCGGAGGATCCCCAACTTTTTGTCGGGGGTTCGTTGAGGGCGTGTCCGAATCAGCCTCATGCGTCACCAGGCGTCCGTTGTGACTCAACTGAACTGTCCCGGTTTGCCGGGATGCTCACGCATGTCCTCGGCTCACTCCCCCGGGTGATCTGCCGCTTACGCATAGTCCGTTCGGGCCATTCAAGATTGGGCCCGAAGGGGGTGTTGCGCTGTGCCCACCTTCCGTAACGTCCTCAACTGGCGGCGGTGAATATGCCGCTGCCGCCGTGGGGGAGCCTCGATTCGGGAGAGGACGGCGCCGGTATGGGCTGGGTAACCGACTGGAGTGCGCAGGCGGCCTGCCGCACTACCGATCCAGATGAACTGTTCGTTCAAGGAGCAGCGCAGAACAGGGCGAAGGCAGTGTGTACCGGATGTCCGGTACGCACGGAGTGCCTCGCCGATGCGCTCGACAACCGCGTCGAATTCGGCGTGTGGGGTGGCATGACGGAGCGGGAGCGCCGCGCATTGCTGCGCCGCCGGCCGACCGTCACCTCGTGGCGTCGCCTGCTGGAGACCGCGCGTACGGAGTACGAGCGCGGCGCGGGCCTGCTGCCCCTCGACGAGGAAGAGGTGTACGAGCGCTACGCGGCGGTGGGCTGAGGGCGTTCCTCTCAGGCACCCGGTTCGAGGGTTTCGGGCAGCTCCGGCCGATTGGCCGCGAGCCGGTCCCCGATGTCCCGCAGCCCCGCGAGATCGTGTACGTCGCCCGGCAGGGCGGCCACTTCGGCCACCGCCACCTCGGGGTGGAGCGCGGCGAAGCGGTCACGCGTGCGCTGCTCGCGGGAGAGCAGCTGCATGCGCTCGGCATGCAGCCTCAGCAGGCCTGCGGTGAGCTGCTCAACGGTCCGGTCGGTGTCCGTGTCGGCGGTCCGGTCCTTGTCCGTGACGGCGGTCTGATGCTCGTCCGTGACGGCGGTCCTGTCCGTGGCGGCGGGGGAGCCTTCGTCGGAACCGTCAGGAGCTGGCGTTTCGGAAGCGGGAGATTCTGAACTGGCGTACGTGTCGGGAGAGTTACGAAGTCCAGCTTTCCCGTCCCCCTGATCCACAATGCGGGCCTCGTCAAGATTTTCTGCAGCCGCGGAATCAAGATCTTCCGCGGCGGCGAGTGCCCGCTCGGCGGACAGCTGAGTGGCGCCGCTGCCGTGCACCCGGTTGAGCACCAGACCGGCGAACGGCATGTCCTCCGCGGCCAGTCGCTCCACGAAGTACGCGGCCTCGCGCAGCGCGTCCCGCTCCGGGGCCGCCACCACCAGGAACGCCGTGCCGGGCGCCTGAAGCAGCTTGTACGTGGCGTCCGCGCGCGTACGAAAGCCCCCGAACGTCGTGTCCATCGCGGCCACGAACGTTTGGACGTCTTTGAGGAGTTGGCCCCCCAGGAGCTTGCCCAGGGTGCCTGTCATCATCGACATCCCCACGTTCAGGAACTTCATCCCCGCCCGGCCGCCCAGCTTCGCCGGCGCCGTCAGCATCCGGATCAGCCTCCCGTCCAGGAACGAGCCCAGCCGCTTCGGGGCGTCCAGGAAGTCCAGCGCCGAGCGCGAGGGCGGCGTGTCGACGACGATGAGATCCCATGCGTCCCGCGCCCGCAGCTGCCCCAGCTTCTCCATCGCCATGTACTCCTGCGTGCCCGCGAAGCCCGCCGAAAGCGACTGGTAGAAGGGGTTGTTGAGAATCGTGGCGGCCCGCTCCGGGTCCGCGTGCGCCTCGACGATCTCGTCGAAGGTGCGCTTCATGTCGAGCATCATGGCGTGCAGCTCGCCGTCCCCCTCGATGCCCTTCACGCGCCTCGGGGTGTTGTCCAGCGAGTCGATGCCCATGGACTGGGCGAGCCTGCGCGCCGGGTCGATGGTGAGCACGACCACCTTGCGGCCGCGCTCGGCGGCGCGCAGCCCCAGGGCCGCCGCTGTGGTCGTCTTGCCGACGCCGCCCGAGCCGCAGCACACCACGATGCGGGTCTTCGGGTCGTCGAGCAGCGGGTCGACGTCGAGTACGCGGGCCGGGTTCAGACTCATGAGATCCCTTGCGTGCGCAGTTCCGCGGCGAGCTCGTACAGGCCCGCCAGGTCCATTCCGTCGGCGAGCAGCGGCAGTTCGTGCAGTGGCAGGTCCTGCTCGGTGAGCACGGCCCGCTGCTCGCGCTCCAGGGTGTGGCGCTCGGCGTACTCCTCGGCCTGCTGGAGCAGCGGGTCCACGAGCCGCTCGGCGAGTCCGCCGCGGCGGGCACCGCCGAGTCCGGCCGCGGAGAGCGACTTGGCGATGGCCGTACGCGGAACGGCGGTCGTGAGCTCCAGGTCGGTGTCGTCCAGGAGCGCGGGCCGCACCATGTTCACGATGATTCGTCCGACCGGCAGCTTCGCCGCCCGCAGCTCGACGATGCCGTCCGCGGTCTCCTGGACGGGCATCTCCTCAAGGAGCGTCACCAAGTGCACCGCGGTCTCCGGGGACTTGAGGACGCGCATGACGGCCTGTGCCTGATTGTGTATCGGCCCGATCTTCGCGAGGCCGGCCACCTCGTCGTTGACGTTCAGGAAACGGGTGATGCGCCCCGTGGGCGGCGCGTCCATCACCACGTAGTCGTACGCGAACCGCCCGCTCTTGTCCTTGCGGCGTACGGCCTCGCAGGCCTTGCCGGTCAGGAGCACATCTCGTAGACCGGGCGCGATGGTGGTCGCGAAGTCGATGGCGCCGAGCTTCTTCAGGGCACGCCCGGCGCCGCCCAGCTTGTAGAACATCTGGAGGTAGTCCAGAAGGGCCAGTTCGGGGTCGATGGCGAGTGCGTACACCTCCCCGCCCCCAGGAGCGACGGCGATCTTCCGCTCCTCATAGGGCAGCGCTTCTGTCTCGAAGAGCTGCGCGATGCCCTGTCTGCCCTCGACCTCGACGAGGAGGGTGCGCTTGCCCTCGGTCGCGAGGGCGAGCGCGAGGGCCGCGGCCACCGTGGTCTTGCCGGTACCGCCCTTGCCGCTGACGACCTGGAGCCTGCTCACGTATTCGAGCCTAACCAGTCCGCCGCCGTACTACGCAGGAGGCTGTGGACAACGTGTGCGCGAGGCCCTGGACGGCAACGGCTAAAGTCGGCCGCATGACCAAGTGGGAATACGCAACCGTGCCGCTGCTCGTCCATGCCACGAAGCAGATTCTGGACACCTGGGGCGAGGACGGCTGGGAGCTCGTCCAGGTCGTGCCCGGGCCGAACAACCCCGAGCAGCTGGTGGCCTACCTGAAGCGGGAGAAGTCGGCATGAGCGGCGCCGTCGAGTCGAAGCTGGCGGAACTCGGGCTGAGCCTGCCGGACGTCGTACCGCCGCTGGCCGCGTACCAGCCCGCCGTGCAGTCCGGTGTGTACGTCTACACCGCGGGCCAGCTGCCGATCGTGGACGGCAAGCTTCCGGTCACCGGCAAGGTGGGCGCCGAGGTCACCGCCGAGGAGGCCAAGGAGCTGGCCCGCACCTGCGCGCTGAACGCCCTCGCCGCGGTCAAGTCCGTCGCGGGCGACCTCGACCGCATCGCGCGTGTCGTGAAGGTCGTCGGCTTCGTCGCCTCCGCCTCGGACTTCACGGGTCAGCCCGGCGTCCTGAACGGCGCGAGCGAGCTCCTGGGCGCGGTCCTCGGTGACAAGGGCGTCCACGCCCGCAGCGCGGTCGGCGTGGCGGTCCTCCCGCTGGACGCCCCTGTGGAGGTCGAGGTCCAGGTGGAGCTGACGCAGGCGTAGGGCGTGGGCCGCGGGCAGGGTCTTCCGCCCGCGCCGCCCCCTCCCCGCGCCCCTGAGGGGCGCGGGGACCTGCGCGACAAGCCCCCACGGGCCCGCAGCAAAGTGACAACCCAGGGGGGTTGGGGGGCGTAGCCCCCCAGGTACGGGAATGGGCAGAGCCGGTGGGGGCGAAAACACCCCCACCGGCACCCCGGCACCGTACGCCGTGATCGTCGACCGCCTCTCGAACATCCGCCCGGCACGGGATAGCCTCCGCCCATGGCGAATGGGCAGTGGTACCCAGCGGAGTGGCCCGAGAGGATCCGCGCGCTCGCGCAGGGCACCCTGACACCGGTGGCCCCCAAGCGGGCGGCCACCGTCATGCTGCTCAAGGACACCGAGGCCACCCCCGTGGTGCACATGTTGCGCAGACGCGCCTCCATGGCCTTCGCCGGAGGCGCGTACGCGTATCCGGGCGGCGGCGTGGACCCCCGCGACGACGAGCACCAGATCCGCTGGGCGGGCCCCACGCGCGCGTGGTGGGCGAACAGGCTCGGCGTGGACGAGACTTCTGCCCAGGCCATCGTCTGCGCGGCGGTCCGCGAGACGTACGAGGAGGCGGGCGTCCTGCTCGCCGGGCCCACCCCCGACACCGTGGTCGGCGACACCACGGGCGAGGAGTGGGAGGCGGACCGCGCGGCCCTGGTCGCCCGCGATCTCTCCTTCGCCGAGTTCCTCGACCGCAGAGGGCTCGTGCTCAGGTCCGACCTCCTGGGCGTCTGGACCCGGTGGATCACCCCCGAATTCGAAACTCGCCGCTACGACACCTGGTTCTTCGTGGCCGCCCTCCCGGAGGGCCAGCGCACCCGCAACGCCTCCACGGAGGCCGACCGCACCGTGTGGATCCGCCCCACGGACGCGGCCGACGGATACGACAAGGGCGAACTCCTGATGATGCCGCCCACCGTCGCCACCCTGCGCCAGCTCATCCCGTACGACAGCGCCGCCGCCGTCCTCGCCGCCGCGCCCGCCCGCGACCTGACCCCCGTCCTGGCCAAGGCCCGCCTGGAGAACGGCGAAGTGGTCCTCGCCTGGCCCGGCCACGACGAGTTCACCAAGCACATCCCGACCGGTGGAGCCCCCGCATGACCGACGCCACCGCCCTCCCGGGCCAGCCACGCGGCGGAGTACTCTCCGGCCCCGCCACTTCGCGCGCGGTCAACGTGCTCGCCCCCAACGCGTCCGCGATGACGCTGGACGGCACCAACACCTGGATCGTCTCCGAGCCGGACTCCGAGCTCGCCGTGGTGATCGACCCGGGGCCCCTGGACGACATACATCTGCGGAATGTCGTGGATACGGCGGAGAAGGCGGGGAAGCGGGTCGCCCTGACGCTGCTCACGCACGGGCACCCCGATCACGCCGAGGGGGCGGCTCGGTTCGCCGAGCTGACGGGCACGAAGGTGCGGGCCCTCGACCGGGCGCTGCGGCTCGGGGACGAGGGGCTGGCCGCGGGGGACGTGATCACCGTCGGCGGGCTCGAGCTGCGGGTCGTACCGACGCCCGGGCACACCGCCGACTCGCTGTGCTTCCATCTCCCGGCCGACCGGGCCGTGCTGACCGGGGACACCATCCTGGGCCGCGGTACGACCGTGGTGGCCCATCCGGACGGCCGTCTGGGCGACTATCTCGACTCCCTGCGCCGGCTCCGCTCCCTGACGGTCGACGACGGCGTCCACACCGTCCTGCCCGGCCACGGGCCCGTCCTCGAGGACGCCCAGGGAGCCGTGGAGTTCTACCTCGCCCATCGCGCCCACCGCCTCGCCCAGGTCGAAACGGCGGTCGAGAACGGTTACCGGTCGCCGGACGCGGTCGTCGCGCATGTGTACGCGGACGTGGACCGTTCGCTATGGCCCGCGGCGGAACTGTCCGTGCGCGCGCAGATGGACTACCTGCGCGAGCACGGCCTCATCTAGGGCACTTGGGCAACGGGGGTCCCCCGGCGTTTTTGAGGCTCCTGGGGAGGCACTCAGGGGCGCGACGCCTTGATGCCGTGCACGCGCGCGTACTCCTCGGCCAGCCACGGTCCGAGCTCGTCGACGTACGAGCGCAGGACGGCGAGGTCGCCCGTCGGCTCGTACCCGAGAACGGCCGCCTCGCGCAGCTGCGCGGCCCGCTCCGGGTAGTACGCGCCGAACGCCCCGGCCATCTCCTTCAGGTCGCTGGTCCAGCCGTTCCAGCGGGGCATGACGAGCGTGAAGCCGGTGCGGACGAGATGGCGTGACATGAAGCGGACCAGCGGGCGCCGGGCCTCGTCCGTGTCGGCGGCACCGGCGATCCGCTCCCGCCAGCGCGGCAGGAGCAGGGCGAGGTCGCCGTTGGTCTCCCGGGCGAGGCGGGAGTCGGGGCGATAGCGCGGCAGGAACGCGGCCAGATCCTCGCCCAGGAGAGGCGTACAGAGGCAGGCGACGAACCATCCGAGGTCGTACGTCTCCAGGTCGCTCAGCAGCCGCTCACGGCTGAACAGCAGCGTCCCGGCGCCGTCGATCTGCGGGAACTCCTTGTCGAGTTCCTCGTCGAGCGCTCGCGCGGCCTCCCGGTCCGCCTCGGTGGGCTCCTCGCGCAGCGCCAGCAGCAGATCCAGGTCGCTGCGCCCCACGCGCGCGGTGCCACGCGGAATCGACCCGTAGAGGTACGCGCTCGTCATCCGCGCCCCGAAGACGTCCGACAACCGATCGCGAGCCGCGACGACGACGGGCCGGAACGCGTGCGGAATCCGCCCGAGGGATCCCTCGGGCTCGATGAAGCCCTGGGCGTCGAGCCCTCTGCGCTGCCCATTTCCAGACATGCGGCCACTGTGCCCTGTTGGAGAGGGCGGGGCAGGTCATTTTCAGCTGGGCGTCCGGGCGGGAGATTTCTTGGCCCGTCCGGCGTTTGAGGACGAGGCCGTCAAGGCCGACAGCGGGGGGTCTGGGGGCGCAGCTCCCAGGTACGGGACTGGCAGGGGCGGAGGGGGCGAAAAGCATCCCCGGCAACCACAACGGGGTCCCGCCTTCCAAGAAGGCGGGACCCCGTCGACGTACAGCCAGAACTCAGCGCGACCGCTTGGCCAGCCGCTCCACGTCCAACAGAATCACGGCCCGCGCCTCCAGGCGGAGCCACCCGCGCCCCGCGAAGTCCGCGAGCGCCTTGTTGACCGTCTCGCGAGAGGCGCCGACCAGCTGGGCGAGCTCCTCCTGTGTGAGGTCGTGCACGACGTGGATGCCCTCTTCGGACTGCACACCGAAGCGGCGCGAGAGGTCCAGGAGCGCCCGGGCCACGCGGCCGGGCACGTCCGAGAACACCAGGTCGGACATCTGGTCGTTGGTCTTGCGCAGGCGCCGGGCGACGGCGCGCAGCAGCGCGGCGGCCACCTCGGGCCGTGCGTTCAGCCACGGCTGGAGGTCGCCGTGGCCGAGGCCCAGCAGCTTGACCTCGGTCAGCGCGGTGGCGGTCGCCGTGCGCGGGCCCGGGTCGAACAGCGACAGCTCGCCGATCAGCTCACCGGGGCCGAGGACGGCGAGCATGTTCTCGCGGCCGTCGGGGGAGGTGCGGTGGAGCTTCACCTTGCCCTCGGTGACCACGTAGAGGCGGTCCCCGGGGTCGCCCTCGTGAAAGAGAGCGTCGCCGCGTGCGAGGGTCACCTCACTCATGGAGGCGCGGAGCTCCGCGGCCTGCTCGTCATCGAGCGCCGCGAAGAGCGGGGCGCGCCGCAGAACGTCGTCCACGAGTTCTCTCCTTGTCGACCTGCTCAGGGGATCTTGCCCCCCGGTGTACCAGGGGACCGTGTTCCCCATCTTGCCGGACGGTCCAAACAGTGTGATCAGTCACAAGTCTGCCGCACTGGCGTCCCGGGCAGTGCGGCAGGGGGCCAATTGGGGGCCGATCTCCTGGGTCCGGGGCGGATGTCGGTGCCGGGCTTTAGGCTGGCCGGGTGTCCAAATCGCCGGTGAGAGCACAGGACAAGGGGGCTGGGCGGGTGGTTGTACGTCGCGATTCCGCTGTGGGCGAACATGTCCCCGACGGAACCAAGAAACCGACAAAAGCGACAAAATCGACGGCTACGAAGACGGCGGCCGCCAAAAAGGGGACGGCGACGAAAGTGACGGCTGCCAAGAAAACGTCGGCCACGAAGTCGACAGCCGCCAAGAAGCCCACGGCTGCCAAGAAGGCCACGGTCGCGAAGAAGGCCACGGCCGCCGGTACGACCGTCGCCGAAGCCGCCGCGGGCAGGACACCGACCTCCGCCAAGAGGACCCCGGCCAAGAAGTCGCCGTCGGCCAAGAAGTCGACCCCGGCCAAGAAGCCCCCGCAGAAGGCGCCCCCGCCGGACACCGCCCTCGTCCGCCGAGCCCGCCGCATCAACCGCGAGCTCGCCGAGGTGTACCCGTACGCCCACCCGGAGCTGGACTTCGAGAACCCCTTCCAGCTGATCATCGCCACGGTCCTGTCCGCCCAGACCACCGACCTGCGGGTGAACCAGACGACTCCGGCGCTCTTCGCCAAGTACCCGACCCCCGAGGACCTGGCCGAGGCGAACCCGGAGGAGGTCGAGGAGATCCTGCGCCCGACCGGGTTCTTCCGGGCCAAGACCAAGTCGGTGATAGGGCTCTCCAAGGCGTTGCGGGACGACTTCGGGGGCGAGGTCCCCGGCCGCCTCGAAGACCTCGTCAAGCTCCCCGGCGTAGGCCGCAAGACCGCCTTCGTCGTCCTTGGGAACGCCTTCGGGCGGCCCGGAATCACCGTGGACACGCACTTCCAGCGGCTCGTCCGCCGCTGGAAGTGGACCGACGAGACCGACCCGGACAAGATCGAGGCGGCTGTCGGCGCGCTCTTCCCGAAGAGTGAGTGGACGATGCTCTCCCACCACGTGATCTTCCACGGCCGCCGTATCTGCCACGCCCGCAAGCCCGCCTGCGGCGCCTGCCCCATCGCCCCGCTCTGCCCGGCGTACGGGGAGGGCGAGACCGACCCCGAAAAGGCGAAGAAGCTCCTGAAGTACGAGAAGGGCGGCTTCCCCGGCCAGCGCCTCAAGCCCCCGCAGGCCTACCTGGACGCCGGCGGCATCCCCGCACCCCCACTGGGCGCCGGATGACGGAACGAACACGGCACCGGCAGGCGTTGGGAACAGCAGAACGGGGGTGGCGATGACGCACACGAGCAATACGCAGGGCGGGCCGGTGGCACTCAGCAAGGACGGCCTGCCCGACTGGCTGGCCCCGGTGGTGCGCGCCGCCGAGACGGTCGAGCCGCTCCAGCTGAGCCGCTTCCTGCCCCCGGAGAACGGCGCGGGGCGCCAGTCCGCCGTCCTCATCCTGTTCGGCGAGGGCGACCGCGGCCCCGAGCTGCTGCTCATGGAGCGCGCCGGCTCCCTGAGGTCGCACGCCGGGCAGCCCTCCTTCCCCGGCGGCGCCCTCGACCCCGAGGACGGTGACCCGAAGGCCGACGGGCCGCTGCGGGCCGCGCTGCGCGAGGCCGAGGAGGAGACCGGGCTCGATCCGAGCGGTGTCCAGCTCTTCGGCGTGCTGCCCAAGCTGTACATCCCGGTGAGCAGCTTCGTGGTCACCCCGGTCCTGGGCTGGTGGCGCCGCCCGACCCCGGTCGGTGTCGTCGATCCCGCGGAGACGGCCCGGGTCTTCACGGTCCCCGTGGCGGATCTCACGGACCCCGCCAACCGCGCCACCACCGTGCACCCCAGCGGCCACCGAGGTCCGGCATTTCTGGTGGAATCGGCTCTGGTCTGGGGTTTCACGGCCGGAGTGATCGACAAGATCGTGCATTACGCGGGCTGGGAGCGCCCCTGGGACCGGGACAAGCAGGTCCCGCTGGACTGGCGCGCATGACAAGGTGACCTTCGTGCTGTGTCTGCCTGGGGGACAACCCCCAGACCCCCGGCCGGGCGATCGCGACCGGAAAGTGATGAGGCGAGGCTTGAAGCGGTGAACGTGCTGGACATCCTGTTGCTGGTCGCCGCCGTGTGGTTCGCGATCGTGGGCTACCGCCAGGGCTTCGTCGTCGGCATCCTGTCGGTGATCGGCTTCCTGGGCGGTGGCCTCGTCGCCGTATACCTGCTCCCGCTCATCTGGGGCTGGGCGACCGACGACACCAAGGTAAGTACGACCGCCGCCGTCGTCGCGGTGGTCGTCGTGATCGTCTGCGCCTCCGTGGGCCAGGCCCTCACCACGCACCTGGGCAACAAGCTGCGCCGGTACATCACCTGGTCCCCGGCCCGCGCCCTGGACGCGACGGGCGGCGCCCTGGTCAACGTCGTGGCGATGCTGCTGGTCGCCTGGCTGATCGGCTCGGCCCTCGCCGGTACGACGCTGCCGACGCTCGGCAAGGAGGTCCGCAACTCCAAGGTGCTGCTCGGCGTGTCCCGCGCCCTGCCCTCGCAGGCCAACACCTGGTTCGCCGACTTCTCCTCGGTCCTCGCGCAGAACGGCTTCCCGCAGGTCTTCAGCCCGTTCGCCAACGAGCCCATCACCGAGGTCCAGCCCCCCGACCCGGCGCTCGCCAACAGCGCCGTCGCCACTCGCGCCCAGAAGTCCATCGTCAAGGTCATGGGCACCGCGCAGAGCTGCGGCAAGGTCCTCGAAGGCACCGGCTTCGTCTTCGGCAACCGCCGCGTGATGACCAACGCACACGTGGTCGGCGGAGTCGACGAGCCCACCGTCCAGATAGGCGGCGAGGGCAGGAAGTACGACGCCACGGTCGTCCTGTACGACTGGGAGCGCGACATCGCGGTACTCGACGTGCCGAACCTCAACGCGCCGGCGCTCAAGTTCTCGACCCAGGACGCCACCAGCGGCAACAGCGCGATCGTCGCCGGGTTCCCGCAGAACGGGTCGTACAACGTCCAACCCGCGCGCGTGCGCGGCCGCATCACGGCCAACGGACCGGACATCTACCACCGCAAGACGGTGCGCCGCGATGTCTACTCGCTCTACGCGACCGTCCGCCAGGGCAACTCCGGCGGCCCGCTGCTCACACCCGAAGGCAAGGTGTACGGCGTGGTGTTCGCGAAGTCGCTCGACGACGCCAACACCGGGTACGCGCTCACCGCGGACGAGGTCCAGGAGGACGTCACCAAGGGGCGTACAGCCAACCAGCAGGTGGACAGCGACAGCTGCGCGCTGTAGCTCCGGCGGGTGAAAGGTGTCGCCGCGGGCTCAGCCGCGTGGGTGGCGCAGCCGTACCGAGACCCAGCGGGCCCGGCGGCGCAGAATGTGCGGAATCCCCACTCGGGGGTCCGTGCCCGCCAACTGCGGGGTGCCCCTCTGATGGGAGCTCAGGCCCGTGGCCGAGCGGCGGTTTCGTGCTGCGTCACTGTAGTCGTGCGTCCAGCCCATACCCCGACGTGTGCCCCTGCCCCAAGGTCGATAACCGCACCCCGGCCCCCCAATTGGCCTATGCGCCGGGCAATTGGCTGTTCGTAGGACAGGCGTTCTCGTTCGGATACCGGGCGGGACACCCGGCGCGTTCGGACGGTCACCGACGGGTCATCGATGACAGGCCGATGAGGTGCCCATCGGTCACCGATCGGGCTCAGGATCCTTCAGCCAGTTGACGAGTTCCGAGGAGAAGCCCACCGGATCCTCCTCGTGCGGGCTGTGCCGGCCCGGGGGGTAACCCCCGGACCCCCAGCCGGGTGCGGCGCAGGCATGCTTCAGCGGTCGGGCTCAGGATCCTTCAGCCAGTTGACGAGTTCCGAGGAGAAGCCCACCGGATCCTCCTCGTGCGGAAAGTGTCCGAGACCGTCGAACAGCCGCCAGCGGTACGGCGCTTCGACGTACTCCCCGGATCCGGCCGCGCTGCGCGTCCGCATCACCGGGTCGAGTGATCCGTGCAGATGCAGCGTCGGCACCCGAACCGGCCGCTTCATACGCCGGTTGAACTGGATGCCGTCCGGGCGGGCCATGGACCGCACCATCCACCGGTACGGCTCGATCGAGCAATGCGCCGTCGACGGGATGCACATGGCGCGGCGGTACGTCTCCACGGCCTCGTCGTCCGGCAGCCGCGGGCCCGACCAGTCCCGTACCAGACGGCCCACCAGGGCACCGTCGTCCGCGACGAGTTGACGCTCCGGGATCCAGGGCCGCTGGAACCCCCAGATGTAGGAGCCCGCGGCGGTCTGCTTGACGTCGGAGAGCATGGCGGAACGCCAGCGCCGGGGGTGGGGCATGGACGACACCGCGAGCCGGCGTACGAGCTTGGGCCGCATCACGGCCGCCGTCCACGCCAGGTACCCGCCCAGGTCGTGCCCGACCAGCGCGGCGTCGGGCTCGCCGAGGGACCGTACGACCCCGGTGATGTCGAGCGCGAGGTTGGCGGGGTCGTAACCGCGCGGGGTGCGGTCGCTGCCGCCGACGCCGCGCAGGTCCATGGCCACGGCCCGGAACCCGGCGTCCGCGAGCGCGACCAGCTGGTGCCGCCACGCCCACCAGAACTGCGGAAAGCCGTGGAGCAGCAGGACGAGCGGCCCGTCGCCCATCTCGGCGATGTGGAAGCGCGCGCCGTTGGCGGCGACGTCCCTGTGCGTCCAGGGGCCGTCGAGCCGTACGGCTGAGGCCGGTTGCGCCGAAGGTGTGGCGGGGTCCGTCATGAGGACGAGCGTGCCACAGCCTCGACGGTGTCCTCGACCCGCTCCGGGCGGGGATGCGGCTTGGCGTTCTGCAGAACACCCGCCGTCTCCTTCATCGAGGCGGCGACCTTCTGCGGGCCCTGCCCCTTCTTGGCCTTCTTCGCGAAGACCACACCGATGAGTGCGAGGACGGCGGCGACCAGCACATTCGCCGCGAACGACAGCACGAAGCAGATCGCGAGGTTCCAGTGGCTCCAGGTCCGGATGCCGTACGCCAGGGCGAAGCTCAGCATCGGCAGGGAGAAGATCAGCACCGCGCCGGCCGCCGCGAACGCCCCGCCGCCGACTGCACCGCGCTTGACGTCCTGCTTGAGCTGCGCCTTCGCCAGCGCGATCTCGTCGTGCACCAGTGCGGACATCTCGGTCGTCGCCGAGGCGAACAGCTGGCCGATGCTGCGTTCGGCGCCGACCGGGCTGCCGTCGGGTGCGCTCATCGCGATCTCCCTTTTCTGCATATGTGTATGCGGTCCGGCTTCCGCGTCCGCTTTTTTGTTTCAGTACGGTTTGTAACGTGTCGGTACGGTCCGGCGTCTGCGGCAGTCTTCCCGTTTGTGTGATCTGGCATCTGCTTCTGTTTGTACCGTCTGGTCAGATCATGCCGGACCGTCGTCCCCCTCGCTTGCCCCGCCCGTCACTTCGGCAAGCCTCCGGTGTTCGGCGGCCTTCCGCTCGTAGATCTCGGCCATGCGCAGGTGGTACGCCGGGTTGTCCTGCTCGTAGATGTCGGGAATGCCGTCGAGGTCCTCGTCGCGCTCCTCCGCCTCGCAGAGCGCGCGGTACTTGGCGTTGCGTACCTTCAGCAGCGTCGTGGCGAGAACGGCCGCGATCAGCGAGCCGATCAGGACGGCGGCCTTGACCTCGCCGGTCAGCACCGCGTTCTCCTCGAAGGCGAGCTCGCCGATGAGCAGGGAGACGGTGAAGCCGATCCCGGAGAGGCTGGCGACGGCGAAGACGTCCGGCCAGGCCAGATCCTCGCTGAGCGAGGCCCTCGTGAACCGTGCGGTCAGCCAGCTCCCGCCGAAGATACCCACCGCCTTGCCGACGACGAGTCCGAGTACGACACCGAGGGTCTCGGGCTGGGTGAACACATCCCCGAGCGCGCCGCCGGAGACCGTGACCCCCGCGCTGAACAGCGCGAACAGCGGCACGGCGAGCCCGGCGGACAGCGGTCGCACCAGATGCTCGATGTGCTCACCGGGGGAGTGCTCCTCGCCCTCGTGCCGATGGCAGCGCAGCATCAGGCCCATCGCGACACCGGCGACGGTGGCGTGGATACCGCTGTTGTACATCAGCCCCCAGATGACGAGGGCGAGCGGGACGTAGATGTACCACCCGCGTACGCCCTTGCGCAGCAGCAGCCAGAAGACGGCGAGTCCGACGACGGCCCCACCGAGAGCCGCGAAGTCGATGGTGTGGGTGAAGAACACCGCGATGATCAGAATCGCGAACAGGTCGTCGACGACGGCGAGCGTCAGCAGGAAGGCGCGCAGGGCGGACGGCAGCGACGTACCGATCACGGCCAGCACGGCGAGCGCAAAGGCGATGTCGGTGGCGGTGGGCACGGCCCACCCGTCGAGCGCGCCCCCGCCGCTGATGTTGGTGAGGGTGTAGACGAGCGCGGGCACGACCATGCCGCAGACCGCGGCGACCACGGGAAGCAGCGCGGCCTTCGGATCCTTGAGGTCTCCGGCCACGAGCTCGCGCTTGAGTTCGATTCCGGCGACGAAGAAGAACACGGCGAGCAGTCCGTCGGCCGCCCAGTGCTGCACGGACAGGTCGAGCCCGAGGGCGGCGGGTCCGATGTGGAAGTGGCTGACGCTCTCGTAACTGTCCCGCAGCGGAGTGTTCGCCCAGATCAGCGCGGCGATCGCGGCAACCAGCAGCAGCACGCCACCCACGGTCTCCGTACGGAGCGCATCCGCGACGAAGTTCCGCTCGGGCAGGGACAGCCGTCCGAGCAGCTTGCGGGTGGGGGTGCGGGGCGCGGCCACGAGGGAGACCTCCGGTCGGGTAGGCAGGACTGAGCGCTTGCCGACCAGACTTCCCGGCACACCTTGGTTCTTCTTGTCACGCTGTTGACGCGTTCTTTAGCTTACCTAAGATGTGGCCGGGCTTTTGCGGCGATCTTCACATTAGGTGCAAAAGGGGGCCTCGGGCGCGCTGTGGAGACCTGATTCCGGGAGGTGGGGAAGCGGGGAAGTGGGGGCGGGGCGCTCCTGGCCCGGGCGGCAAGTCTTAGCCCGTCCGGCGTTTGAGGACGAGGTCGTTCAGGCCGAAGCGGGGGTCTGGGGGCGGCAGTCCCCAGGTACGGGTCGGGTAGGGGCGGAGGGGGCGAAATCAGCGGCGTTGGCGCAGCGCCTGGGGCAGGGCGATCGCTGAGGCGAGGGCGCCGGGGCCGCGGCGGAGGCCGCCCAGCGGAGGTCGCGCGCGACGTGGCCTTGAGGTTCAGGGCGGAGCCCCGCTCCGGCCGGGGTGTGGGGGCACGCAGGGCCCCCACACCTGAAAGAGCAGGGCCCCCACACCTGAAAGGAGCGGGTGGGAGGGGGGAACCCTTCCCTCAGTCCTCGCTCGGCGCCGCCGGCAGCTTCGCCTGGATCAGATCCATCACCGTGGAGTCCGTCAGCGTGGTGACGTCACCGAGCTCCCGGTTCTCCGCGATGTCCCGCAGCAGCCGCCGCATGATCTTCCCGGACCGCGTCTTCGGCAGCTCCGCCACCGGCAGCACCCGCTTCGGCTTGGCGATGGGCCCGAGCGTGGCCCCCACGTGATTGCGCAGCTCCGCCGCCAGCCCTTCATCCTCGGCGGAAGCCGACCCCCGCAGGATCACGAACGCCACGATCGCCTGCCCGGTCGTCTCGTCGGCCGCGCCCACGACCGCCGCCTCGGCGACCGAAGGATGCGAGACGAGCGCCGACTCGACCTCGGTCGTCGAGATGTTGTGCCCGGAGACCAGCATCACGTCATCCACGCGCCCGAGGAGCCAGATGTCCCCGTCCTCGTCCTTCTTGGCGCCGTCCCCGGCGAAGTACTTCCCCTCGAACCGCGACCAGTACGTGTCGATGAACCGCTGGTCGTCGCCCCAAATGGTCCGCAGCATCGAAGGCCACGGCTCGGTGAGCACCAGATACCCGCCACCACCATTCGGCACTTCCCGAGCCTCGTCGTCGACGACCGTCGCCGAGATCCCCGGCAGCGGCCGCTGCGCCGACCCCGGCTTCGTCTCGGTGACCCCCGGCAGCGGCGAGATCATCATCGCGCCGGTCTCGGTCTGCCACCAGGTGTCCACGATCGGCGTACGGTCACCGCCGATGTGCTTCCGGTACCAGATCCAGGCCTCGGGGTTGATCGGCTCACCGACCGACCCGAGCACCCGCAGCGACGACAGATCGAACTTCGCGGGGATGTCGTCGCCCCACTTCATGAACGTACGGATCGCCGTGGGCGCCGTGTACAGGATCGTCACCCCGTACTTCTGCACGATCTCCCAGAACCGCCCCTGGTGCGGCGTGTCCGGTGTGCCCTCGTACATCACCTGCGTCGCACCGTTCGAAAGCGGCCCGTACGTGATGTACGAGTGCCCGGTGACCCAGCCGATGTCGGCCGTGCACCAGTACACGTCGGTCTCCGGCTTGAGGTCGAAGACGGCGTGGTGGGTGTACGACGCCTGCGTGAGGTAGCCGCCCGAGGTGTGCAGGATGCCCTTCGGCTTCCCCGTCGTCCCGGACGTGTAGAGGATGAACAGCGGCTGCTCGGCGTCGAACGCCTCCGGCGTGTGCTCGGCGGACTGCTGCTCGACGATCTCGTGCCACCACACGTCGCGGCCCTCGGTCCAGGCCACCTCCTGCCCCGTACGCCGTACGACGAGGACGTGCTCGACCTGATCCACCCGGTCGATCGCGTCGTCGACGGCCGGCTTGAGCGCGGACGGCTTGCCGCGCCGGTAACCGCCGTCGGAGGTGATGACCAGCTTGGCGTCGGCGTCCTGGATGCGTGTGGCGATCGCGTCCGCGGAGAACCCGCCGAAGACGACCGAGTGCGCGGCGCCGATACGGGCACAGGCCAGCATCGCGACGACGGCCTCGGGAATCATCGGCAGATAGACAGCGACCCGGTCGCCCTTCCCAACCCCCAGCTCGATCAGAGCGTTGGCGGCTTTCGACACCTCGTCCTTGAGCTCGGCGTAGGTGATGGCCCGGCTGTCGCCCGGCTCGCCCTCGAAGTGGATGGCGACCCGGTCACCGTTCCCGGCCTCGACATGGCGGTCCACGCAGTTGTACGCGACGTTCAGCTTCCCGTCGGCGAACCACTTCGCGAACGGCGGGTTCGACCAGTCCAGCGTCTCGGTCGGCTCGGTGGCCCAGGTCAGCCGGCGGGCCTGCTCGGCCCAGAAGCCGAGCCTGTCAGCCTTGGCCTGCTCATACGCCCCCGCGGTGACGTTGGCGTTCGCGGCCAGGTCGGCGGGCGGCGCGAACCTGCGCTCTTCCTTCAGCAGGTTGGCCAGGCTTTCGTTGCTCACGACATCTCCCTTTCCCAGGGTGTCCGTTGTGTCCCAGGCCACAGCTCATCAGACCGGGGGGCCTGGTGACAAGGGCCGACCCGAAATTGGTTTAGACCTGTTGATGCGCGGTGGCACCCCTCAAGGGCACGTACCGCCCGGCCGTCGGGTTCACTCGGCGCTCTGCGACCCCCCAATGCGCCTCAACGCTCGTCCTGGAAGAGACGGAGACTCGGAAACCCCGTCATCCGCAGAACGGCCATCCGCTCGTGCGCGGGTGACCGGTCCATGGTGCGCGACCCCGCCGACTGGGGCCGCGCACCACGCCAAGGTCACGCGGGACGGCGCAGATCCTCCGCCGCCCCCACGTGATCGAACAGCTCGCCCCCGTCGCCGTCGGTCAGCAGATACGCCTGAGCCTCCCCGACGTGGAAGTACATCCCGTGCAGTTCGAGCGCACCCTCCCGCAGGGCCCGCGCCACGGACTCGTGTGCCCGCAGATGCTCCAACTGCTGCACCACGTTGGTCAGACAGAGCTGCTCCACCGCGTCGGCCGGCGCGCGGCCGGCAAGCCGTGCCCACGGCCGGTCCTTGGCGGCCATCCGCTCCAGGCTCGGCACCCCGTGCCGCAGCCACCGCTTGAGCGGCGTGAGCGCCCCACCGGGCTCCGAGGTCATCAGGGCCTGCATCGCCCCGCACCCGGAGTGCCCGCACACCGTGATGGACCGCACCTTCAGCACGTCCACCGCGTACTCGATCGCCGCGGCCACCGAGTCGTCCCCGCTCTCCTTCCCGGGCAACGGCACGAGGTTGCCCACATTCCGTACGACGAAGAGGTCACCCGGACCACTGGAGGTGATCATCGACGTGACGAGCCGCGAGTCGGCACAGGTCAGGAACAGCTGGGACGGCCGCTGCCCCTCCCGCGCCAGTCGCGCGAGCTCACCCCGCACGAGGGGCGCCGTATTGCGCTGGAACGCGCTGATGCCACGCGCCAGTTGATGCCCGCTCTGCCCGTCGGGCCCGTCCGACCCGCCCGGATGGCCGCCGGGAGGTACGGGCTGGGCGCCCGCGGAGGTCTCGCATTGGTGGTTGCGCCAGGGCGTCCAGGGCCGGCACCGGCAGTGGGCGGAGCTCGTGGGCTCGGCGATCCGGGTTCCGGCCCGCCCGGTGAGCTCGGCCGCGCCGCCTCCCGCGACGTGGGCGTTCTGCCAGTCCTGCAGTGACTCGTACGCCGCGTGGTCCATGAACGATCCGTCCAACTCCACAACGGCGTCGGTCCCGTGGGGTACCAGATGCAGAGCACGGCTGAGCCGTGGCACAGCGAGAAACGTCAACTGCCCTCGTACGCGTACGTAATGGACTCCCTCCTTCTCCTCGTGCGTGATACGGGTGCGGGTGAGGCGCTGCATGGCGACGCCGACGGCCACGGAGACCCCCAGCGCCACGCCCTCGAGCACTCCGAGGAAGACGACGCCGAGCGTGGTGACGGTGTACACCAGCACCTCACGGTGGCGGGTGACCGTGCGGATGTGGTGCAGGGACACCATCTGGATGCCGACGGCCATCACCAGGGCGGCGAGCGATGCGAGGGGGATCAGCTCCAGGGTCGAGACCATCAGCAGCGCGGCAACTACTACGAAAACGCCGTGCAGCATCGTGGAGTTCCGGCTCACGGCACCGGCTCGCACATTTGCGGCGCTTCTTACGGCGACTCCGGTGACGGGCAGTCCGCCGAGCGCGCCGGAGACGACATTGGCGGCGCCCTGGCCGAACAGTTCCCGGTCGAGATCGGAACGGCCCACCCGTGTCTGCAGCTCGGGCCGCCCCGCCACCAGCTTGTCCACGGCGACGGCGCCGAGCAGCGACTCCACGCTGCACACCAGCGTCACGGTGAGGACGGCGACGCCGATTCCGAGCACCGGACCCTCGGGCAGCCCGGCCAGCGCATGGCTGCTCCAGGACGGCAGGTCCACCTTGGGCAGGGTCAGCCCGGCGAGCGAGGCGGTCACGGTGGCCCCGGCAACGCCCACGAGCGCGGCCGGGACTTTGCGCAGCACGTGGCCGATCCGCCCGGGAATCCGCGGCCAGGCGAGCAGGAGCGTCAGTGTCAGCGCGCTCATCGACACTGCGGCGGGGTGGACGTGCGCCAACTGGTTCGGCAGCGCACGGAAGTTGTCGAGGACGGAGCTCTGCGGGGTGCCGCCCAGCACGATGTGCAACTGGGCGATGGCGATGGTCACGCCGATGCCGGCGAGCATGCCGTGCACGATCGCGGGGCTGACGGCGAGTGCCGTACGAGCCACGCGCAGGCAGCCCAGGCACAGCTGGGCGATGCCGGCGAGCACGGTGATGGCGCAGGTCGTACGCCATCCGTAGTGGTGGATGAGCTCGGCGGTGACGACCGTGAGTCCGGCGGCGGGCCCGCTCACCAGGAGCGGTGAGCCGCCGAGTCGCCCAGCGACGAGTCCGCCCACGGCCGCGGCGACCAGGCCGGCCTGAAGCGGCGCGTCGGTGGCGAGGGCGATGCCGAGGGACAGGGGTAGGGCGATCAGGAAGACCGCGATCGAGGCCGACAGATCGGCGCCCGCAATACGGAATCGGCGGGACCGGGGCGGCGGGGGGCTGTGGGGCTGGTGGGAGCGCTTTTGCCGAGTCGAGTCGGCGGCGCGGGTGGGGATGCAGGCGGACATGCTTCCCGTCTCCTCCGGGGCAGCGCGGTCGCGGAACAGGTGGTCCCCCTTTCAGGACGGCGGGGGGCGGATCGCGGCCGTGGGTCACGGCGTGCAGCGGCGGGATTCTCAACACTCAGTAAATGGATCGTAATGCAGGGTAAAGGCCTTGTGCGAAATTTCGGCTCAAATGGGGCAGCAAATCACTCTCCAGGGTGAACCAGACATTTTGTCGGCTTGTCGTATTTATTCCTCCTTGGTCCCGTGCGACGTTGGCCGCGCTGTCGCCAAATCACGGCATATCAGCACAGAACGCCCTAATCAGCGTTGCTCCGACCGAAGGAAGAAGGAGGGCGGAAGATGGCCGCCACCCAGAGGATCGCCGCGGGCGCAGCGCTCGCCGCGGCCTGCGCCACGGCGCTCGCCGGTTGCTCGAGCGATACGACCGGTTCCAAGGAAGGCGCGCACGGCGCGGAGGAGGCGGCCGGGGCTCCCGCGCCCGAGAGCGCGGTCCGCCTGATCGGCGACGGCTCCACCGCGTACACCGGTGCGCAGCCGCATCTGCCCAGGCCCGTGCGGCTGAAGCCCGGTCAGAAGCCCCCGCAGTTCGTGGTCTTCTCGTGGGACGGCGCCGGCGAGGACAGCCAGAAGCTCTTCTCGCACTTCCGGAAGATCGCCAAGGCCAACAAGGCGACGATGACGTATTTCCTGAGCGGCGTGTACCTGCTGCCGGAGGACAAGCGCGACCTGTACAGACCGCCGCAGCACTCGCCCGGCAGTTCCGAGATCGGCTTCAACGACGAGCAGGGCATCAAGGACACCGTGAAGCAGCTGCGCGGCGCGTGGCTGGAGGGCAACGAGATCGGCACGCACTTCAACGGTCACTTCTGCGGCAGCGGAGGCGGGGTCGACGAGTGGTCGGTCGCGGAGTGGAAGAGCGAGATCGCCCAGGCGAAGTCGTTCGTGAAGTCCTGGAAGACCAACACGGGCATGAGGAAGGCGTCCCCGCTGCCCTTCGACTACGACAAGGAGCTCATCGGCGCCCGCACGCCGTGCCTGGAGGGCCGGAAGAACTTCACGAAGGCGGCCCGCCAGCTGGGCTTCCGCTACGACACGAGTGGTGTCAACAACCAGGTCTGGCCCAAGAAGAAGCAGGGGCTGTGGGACCTGTCAATGCAGCTTGTGCCCTTCCCCGGGCACTCCTACGAGCAGCTCACCATGGACTACAACTTCATGATCAACCAGTCGGGCACCCAGACCCAGGGTGACCCCGACAAGCAGGAGTACTGGGGCGATCAGATGCGTGACGGCCTGCTCAAGGGCTTCGACCGCGCCTACAACGGCAACCGCGCACCGCTGATCATCGGCAACCACTTCGAGTCCTGGAACGGCGGCAATTACATGCGTGCCGTCGACGAGGTCGTCGAGAGTGTCTGCACCAAGCCCGAGGTGCGCTGCGTCTCCTTCCGGCAACTCGCCGACTGGCTCGACGCCCAGGACCCGGCCACCCTCGACAGGCTCCGCGGCCTCAAGGTCGGCGAGGCCCCGAAGCAGGGCTGGGCGTCCTTCCTCTCGGGCCGCCCAGCCCCTGCCCCGAAGGGCGTCCCCGGGGCGCCGGCGGTCAAGCCGTAGCGGCGGCCCCAGGCCCCCGGCTCGAGCCGCAGCGGTCCCCCGCGGGCCGGCGGCTCAAGCCGTGGCCACCAGGCTCTCACCGAGTACGAAACCGGGGTCGACCTGCGCGGCCAGGTCCGCCCCGGTTTTCGCGTTGCCCCAACTGCTCGCGTTCTTCAAGTGGAAGTGCACCATCTGGCGCGTGTAACGCTCCCAGTCGCGCAGTTCGTACGTGGCGTCGGCGGCGGTCCGCAAAGTGCGCAGGGAGCGGCGGTTGGCCTCCTCCAGGAACTCGAACCGGGGCGGGCGGCCCTTCTCCATGGCGCGCACCCAGTCCGAGTGCCCGACGGTGACCAGGAGCTCGTCACCGACTTCGGCGCGGAGGAAGTCGATGTCGTCCTGGCCCTGCACCTTGTTGCCGACGACCTTCAGGATGACGCCGAAGTCGCGGGCGTACTCCTTGTACTGGCGATAGACGGAGACCCCCTTCCGCGTCGGCTCGGCGACGAGGAACGTGATGTCGAAGCGGGTGAACAAGCCGGACGCGAAGGAGTCGGAGCCCGCCGTCATGTCGACGACGACGTACTCGCCCTGGCCGTCGACGAGATGGTTCAGGCAGAGCTCCACTGCACCGGTCTTGGAGTGGTAGCACGCCACTCCCAAATCGGCCTCGGTGAACGGGCCGGTGACCATCAAACGGACGGCGCCGCCGTCGAGTTCCACCGAACGCGCGCAGGCGTCGTACACCGGATTGTTCTCGCGCACCCGCAGCAGCCGCGATCCCTCGCCGGGCGGGGTCGTCTTGATCATCGTCTCGACGGACGCGATGCGCGGGTTGGAGCCGCGCAGATAGTCCTTGATCAGGGGCAGTCGCTCACCCATCGCGGGCAGTCCGGCGGCATCCGTCTCGTCGAGGCCGAGCGCGGCGCCCAGGTGCTGGTTGATGTCGGCGTCCACCGCGACGACCGGCGATCCGGAGGACGCGAGGTGGCGGACGAAGAGCGAGGACAGGGTGGTCTTGCCGCTGCCGCCCTTCCCTACGAAAGCAATTTTCATGTTCACAAAGAGTAGTGGGGTGATTGCTCAGGGTGCCTGCCGTACGTGAAGAAGACCACTCCTTCGTGGGGCAGGCCGCCAGGGTGCGTAGTGTCGTACTCATGAGTACGACAGGCGCGACCGCCGATCCGCTCGCGGCCCTGGGTTCGCTTCCCGGAGTGGCCGAATCCGTGGAGTCCGTCCGCAAGGCCGTGGACCGGGTCTACGGCCACCGGATCATGCGGCGCCGCAGCAACGAGATCACGTCCGAGGCGGCGCTGCGCGGCGCGCGCGGCTCCGCGGCGCTGTCCGGTGCCGACTGGGCCCTCGAAGAGGTGCGCCGCCGCACCGACTTCAGCGCGGACAACGAGGCCCGGACGGTCGGCGCGGCCCTCAGGCTGACCGCCGAGGCAGGCCAACTCCTGTCCATCTGGCGGCAGTCGCCCCTTCGGGTGCTGGCCCGGCTGCATCTGGTGGCGGCCGCGGACAAGGGCGACGAGGTCGGCCGGCCGCGGCAGGACGGCGAACCGGTCGACGAGCCCCTTGTCGAGCTGCCGCTGCCGAACGCGCACGAGGTGGCCGGGCGTCTCGAGGGTCTGTCGCAGCTGATCATCGCGGGAGGCTCGGCCCCGGCGCTGGTGACCGCGGCGGTCGTGCACGGCGAACTGCTCGCCCTGCGCCCGTTCACCTCTCAGAACGGCCTCGTCGCGCGCGCGGCCGAACGCATCGTCCTGGTCGGCAGCGGCCTCGATCCGAAGTCGGTCTGTCCGGCGGAGGTCGGTCATGCCGAACTCGGCCGCGCGGCCTATGCGGCGGCTCTGGACGGCTACGCCTCCGGCACCCCGGAGGGCATGGCGGCCTGGATCGCCCACTGCGGCAAGGCGGTTGAGCTGGGCGTGAGGGAGTCGACGGCCGTCTGTGAGGCGCTTCAGCGCGGGGCGGCGTGAGGACCTCGAAAATCGCCCTCCACAAGAAAATCGCCCTCCACTAGGAGGGCGAAAAATCCCTCGGGAAGGCGAAATAATCCCTGAACAGGGTTGCGGCGGTACGAGTTCTCGTACCGCCGCTGGCATGCTCACCGGGTTACCAAGCGTCCTCGATATGTTGCCCATCAGGTCGGGAACTGTGGCCCGTGGCCTGGTGCGGCTGGCCCGTAATCGACGGGTCGACGTCGCGTGGGTGCTCGGCGTTCATGCTGGGTCCGTGGGGCCTTGGTTGCGTTTAAAGGTGATCCTCTCGGATGTCCTTGGTCTCGCGGGCCGTTAACCCCTTTGTACTCCAGGTCCCGAGGAAGCGGAAGCCCTGACTGCACTTCTTTACTTTTAGGTTCAAACGAGTGTGAACCGGACTTGAATGTGCTGTCCGCACAATTGTGACGTGATCACATCGCGGTCGCGCGCCGCCGACTGGCGTACCAGACGAGCCCCGCCGTGGCCGCCGCCGCGCCTATGGCGGCCGCCGCGACGAGCGCTGGACGGGGCGGTACGGACAGGGAGGGCAGTCGCTGTTTCAACCGGACCGGGCGGTGGAAGTCCAGAATCGGCCATGAGCGGGCGAGTGCCTCGCGGCGCAGCGTGCGGTCCGGGTTCACCGCGTGCGGGTGGCCGACGGACTCCAGCATCGGCAGGTCCGTCGCCGAGTCGCTGTAGGCGTAGCAGCCCGCGAGGTCGTATCCCTCGGACACCGCCAGCTCCTTGATCGCCTCGGCCTTCGTCGGCCCGTAGGCGTAGTACTCCACCTCGCCGGTGAAGCAGCCGTCCTCGCCCACGATCATGCGAGTCGCCACCACCCGGTCCGCGCCGAGCAATTCACCGATCGGCTCGACCACTTCCGTTCCGGACGTGGACACGATCACGACGTCGCGCCCCGCGGTGTGGTGCTCCTCGATGAGGGACGCGGCCTCGTCGTAGATGATCGGGTCGATCAGGTCGTGCAGCGTCTCGGCGACGATCTCCTTGACCTGCTGGACGTTCCAGCCGCGGCACAGCGCGGACAGGTACTTGCGCATCCGCTCCATCTGGTCGTGGTCGGCGCCGCCCGCCAGGAACACGAACTGGGCATATGCGGTACGCAACGCGGCCCTGCGGTTGATCAGCCCGCCTTGGTAGAACGACTTGCTGAACGTGAGCGTGCTCGACTTCGCAATGACCGTCTTGTCCAGGTCAAAGAAGGCTGCTGTGCGAGGCAAGGAGTGGTTTTCCACGAGCCTGAGCATAGGCGCCCACCATTCGGCGTAAGGTGAGGCGCGTGGGTTTGCCTGAGAGGGCTCTCGGGTACACCATGGAAGTCACGGATCGTTCGCGACCGTGCTAACCCGGTCCGACTCCTCCCCCCCCGAGTCGGCCGTGGGGACGACCCCCGCTCTCCCCCCCGGCGGGGGTCGTCGCATGTCCGGATGGGTTTTTCCCCTCTCTTGCGCGGCCTCGGGACCTTGTTGTCACCGCTCTGGCCGTTCTCTTCGCATGCCCATGATTCGTCACCGTGTGTAGCCGTTGGACTGCTCTAAGGAAGTCGTACACGAGTCACCGGTATGGGTGAAGGCGATATTCACAACCACTGAGTTGTCCACAGTTATCGATCAAGATCCACACGATTACCGGGATCGCTGCACCGTGATTCCAGCGCGCTCCGCTCGTGGCGAGTTCCTCCCGGCGAGTTCATGGCCGGTTCCGTTTGTCGGGCGCGTTTGGCCGGTTCGTATCGGCCGTTCATATGGAGGCCGGTTGCCGGTTCTTCACACGAGCGGGAATCGCGGGTCCGCAGAGGACCCTGCGGGCCCCGCGCAAGAAGCAGCGAAGGGGGCTGGAGATCGTGGCGGGAGCCATCACACATGACCGGCCGGCCGCCGCCGGGGGGCGGCAGGGCGGACCGTTGATCGTCACGGAGGACGCCGAACTGCTGGACGACCTGCTGCGCCTGTGCGCGGCGGCGGGCGCCAGGCCGGAGGTCCACCACGGAGTGCCGGAGCGCAGGGGCAGCTGGGAGGCGGCGCCTCTCGTACTGGTCGGCGACGACGCCGCCCGGCGGGTGCGCGGGGCGGCGCGCAGAAGGGGAGTGGTGCTTGTTGGGCGGGATCAGGACGATTCCGGCGTCTGGCGACGGGCCGTCGAGATCGGTGCCGACCATGTCCTGATGCTGCCCGATGGCGAGCAATGGCTGGTCGACCGCATCGCCGACGTGGCCGAAGGAGTCGGCAGGCCGGCCCTCACCGTAGGGGTGCTCGGCGGCCGAGGCGGCGCCGGAGCCTCCACGCTGGCCTGCGCGCTCGCCGTCACCTCGGCGCGCGAGGGGCGTCGCACCCTGCTCGTGGACGCGGATCCGCTGGGCGGCGGACTCGACGTACTCCTGGGCGGAGAGGCGGCCGAAGGTCTGCGGTGGCCGGCGTTCGCCGCATCCCGCGGCCGGGTCGGGGGTGGCGCCCTTGAGGAGTCCCTGCCCGAGCTGCACGCGCTGCGGGTCCTGAGCTGGGATCGCGGTGACTCCGTCACGATTCCCCCGCAGGCCGTACGAGCGGTCCTGGCCGCCGCCAGACGGCGCGGTGGCGCGGTGCTCGTCGACCTGCCCCGCCGTATCGACGAAGGCGTTGCCGAGGCCCTCGCCCAGCTCGACCTGGGACTTCTGGTGGTCCCCGCCGACCTGCGCTCGATCGCGGCGGCGGGCCGGGTGGCGTCCGCGGTCGGCATGGTTCTGCGCGATCTGCGGGTCGCGGTGCGCGGCCCCTATGCCCCGGGCCTGGACGACCGAGAGGTGGCGCGGCTGCTCGGACTGCCCCTGGTGGGCGAAGTGCCCGCCGAACCCTCGCCGTTGGACGGTGGCCCGCCACCCGGAGGAGCGGCGCGGGGGCCGCTCGCCCGGTTCTGCGCCGCCTTCTGGGAGCGGGTTCCGGTGGAAGGCGGGGGCGTATGAGCTGGGAAGCCGCCAGGGGCATGGACTGCGGCGCGGGACTGGACGGGCGTACGGGCCCGGGGGACGGGCATGCAGGCCCGCTGGAGGGGTGTACGGGCCTGCTGGACGGCGTACGGCAGTGGCTCGCAGAGAGCGGCTCCGAGCCGACGCCCGCGCGCGTGGCACAGGCACTGCGCGAGCAGGGGCGCGTGCTCGGGGACGCCGAAGTCCTCGGCGCGGCTGAGCGGTTGCGTTCGGAACTGGTCGGAAGCGGCCCGTTGGAACCATTGCTCGCCGACCCGTCGGTGACCGATGTACTGGTGTCCGCGCCGGACCGGGTCTGGGTCGACCGGGACGCAGGCCTGGAGCTGACGGCCGTCTCCTTCCCGGACGCGGCGGCGGTACGACGCCTCGCGCAGCGCCTCGCGGCCGTGGCCGGACGGCGGCTCGACGACGCACGTCCCTGGGTGGACGCGCGGCTCCCGGACGGCACACGCCTGCATGCGGTGCTGCCGCCGGTCGCCGTCGGCTCCACCTGTCTGTCCCTGCGGGTCGTACGGCCGCGTGCGTTCACGCTTGACGAGTTGGTGGCAGCGGGGACGGTGCCGCCCGGCGGGGACCGGGTGCTGAGAGCGTTGCTGGACGCCCGGCTGTCCTTCCTGATCAGCGGAGGAACGGGCTCCGGCAAGACAACGCTGCTGAGTGCGTTGCTGGGGCTGGTCGGCCCCGGGGAGCGGATCGTGCTCGCCGAGGACTCGGCGGAGCTGCGACCGGACCACCCCCATGTGGTGCGCCTGGAGGGGCGGCCCGCCAACCAGGAGGGCGTCGGGCTCGTCGCACTCCAGGACTTGGTCCGTCAGGCCCTGCGCATGAGACCGGACCGACTGGTCGTCGGCGAGGTGCGCGGGCCGGAGGTGGTCTCCCTGCTGGCCGCGCTGAACACCGGCCATGAGGGCGGCTGCGGCACGGTGCACGCGAACGCGGCGGCGCAGGTGCCGGCCCGCCTGGAGGCACTGGGCACCGCCGCCGGGCTCGACCGGGCCGCCCTTCACAGCCAGTTGGCGGCGGCGTTGTCCGTGGTCCTGCATCTCGTACGCGACCGGGTCGGGCGGCGGCGGATCGCCGAGGTGCACGTGCTGGAGCGCGCCCCTTCGGGGCTGGTGGTGACGGTGCCGGCGCTGCGCTGGGGCGCGGAGGCCTTTGCGTACGAGCGGGGATGGGAGCGGCTGCGGGGGCTGCTCCGGGACGGGAGCGAGGGGAGTGGGCTGTCATGACGGAAGTCGGTGACGGGAGTGAGGGGAGTGGCCGTTGTGACGGGAGTTGGTGAGATGTCGGTGGGGGCGGCCATGGCGTGCGCCGGGGCGGCGGCCTGGTTGATGGGTGGCTGGGATTCCGGGGCGCGGAGGGCCCGATTGCTGTGCGCGGGCGGCGGGGTGGCGGCGACCGGTCCGCCGCCGTGGGAGAGGGCGCTCGCCGGATGGCGGCGGGTGCGCGGGCGGCCGCGAGCCGAAGGGTGGTCGGTGGTCGCCGGGCTGGTGATCGCGCTGCTGGGCGCGTCCGTGCTGCCGTTGCTCCTCGGGGCAGCGGGAGTGCCGCTGCTCCGGCGGGTACGGCGGGTCGCGGAGGCGCGGCGCGAGCGGGAGCGCCGGGGCGATGCGGTGATCGCCCTGTGCGGGGCCCTCGCCGGGGAGGTGCGGGCCGGGCGGCAGCCGGGCGAGGCGCTGCTCCGGGCCGCACGCGATTCGGGCGGGCTGGGCGAGGCGCAGGCGGTGGTGCTGGCGGCGGCGAAGTTCGGCGGGGATGTGCCGGGTGCGCTCACCGATGCGGCGCGGCAGCCGGGGGCCGACGGGCTGGTGGGACTCGCCGCGTGCTGGCGCGTGGCGGTGGACCGGGGCGCGGGCCTGGCGGCGGGTCTCGACCGCTTGGAGGGGGCGCTTCGCGCGGAGCGGGATCAAAGGGCCGACCTGCGCGCCCAGTTGGCGGGGTCGCGGTCGACCGCGGTGATGCTCGCGGGGCTGCCGGTCCTGGGACTCCTGCTCGGCACCGCGCTGGGCGCCGATCCGCTGCACGTGCTGTTGCACACCGGTGCCGGCCTGGGCTGTCTGCTGGTCGGCGGGGTGCTGGAGGGCGTGGGGCTGTGGTGGGCGCTGCGGATCGTGAGGGGAGCGGAGGCGGCGTGAGCGCGGAGGTTGTCCACAGGCTGGGGGCGGTTGTGTGCGGGGTGCTGGCGCTCGGGTGGCTGGTCCAGTGGCTCGGGGTGGCCCGGCGTGAGCGACGGGCGCGCGGAAGGCTGGCGGAGTTGCTGGCCTCGGGGAAGGCGCGTGCGCAGCGGCCGCGCTTCGAGGTCCCGGACGCGGCGCGGCGCCTGCTGCCGGTGGCGGGTGCGGTGTGTGCGGGCTGGGTGCTGGTCGGCGGTCTTGCCGGGGTTCTGGTGGGGCTGGCGGCCGGATTCGGGGTCTGGCGGTGGCTCGGGCGGCGGCGACTTGTGCCCGTGGAGGAGTACGACGCGGCGCGTGCCGCCCGGCAGCTCCCGCTCGCTGCGGACCTGGTGGCGGCCTGCATCGCGGCCGGGGCAGGCCCCGTCGTGGCGGCCCAGGCCGTGGGTGAGGCCCTGGGCGGGCCCGTCGGGGCGCGGCTGGCCCGGGGCGCGGCAGAGGTGCGGCTCGGTGGCGAACCGGCCGAGGCCTGGCGGAGGTTGGCGTCGATATCGGGTGCCCGGGCGTTGGCGCGGCTGCTGGAGCGGGCGGGCGAGTCGGGGGTACCGGCGGCCGTGCCGGTCGGGCGGCTCGCCGCGGAGGCCCGCGCCGAGTGGGGGCGTACCGCGACGGCGCGGGCACGCCGGGCGGCCGTCATGGTCACCGCGCCCGTGGGGCTGTGCTTTCTGCCCGCCTTCATCGCGATCGGCGTACTGCCCGTGGTGATCGGGCTGGCCGACGGGTTGCTGGGAGGAGGTGGTGGGTGACCGGCGACGGCATGCGGTGAACAGCAAGTGATCAACAGGGTCGAACCTTACGGGGGTTGAAATGCGCAGGACGGTACGAGGACTCGTTCGGGGACGTGCGTGGGTGCGGGCACGGATGCTCGGTCTGGCGGCGCGGAGGGACGCGGGAATGGTCACCTCCGAGTACGCGGTGGGAATCATCGCGGCGGTGGCCTTCGCGGCCGTGCTCTACAAGGTGGTGACGAGCGGGCAGGTCAGTGAGGAACTGCAGGGCATGGTGGGGCGGGCGCTCAATGTCCGGATGTGAGTGGGTGCCCCGGGACCCGGCGGCTGCGGCCGGGGGCGAGCGGTGGACGGCTGGTCCGGCCGCTGCGTCCGGGTGTGAACGGCGGGCGCATGGTCCGGCCGCTGCATCGGGGCGCGAACGAAGTGCGAGTGGCCCCGCCCGGTGTCGGGACCGTGGATTCGTGACAGCCGAGGCCGCCGTGGTGCTGCCCTCGCTGGTGCTCGTCGGAATGGCGCTGGTCTGGGCCCTGCTCGCCGCGTCCGCGCAGATCCAGTGCGTGGACGCGGCGAGAGCGGGAGCCCGGGCGGCGGCGCGCCAGGACCCGCCCGACACGGTCCTCGCGACGACCCGCCGCGCGGCACCGCGCGGCGCGAAGGTGACTGTGAGCCGGGAGAACGACCTGGTCCGGGTGACGGTCACCGCGAGTGCGCCGGGTCCCGACGCACTGTCCGTGGAGCTGAGCGACGAGGCCGTTGCCCTGGCGGAGGAGACGGTGGGGGTGGTCGGCGGATGAGGGGAGGTGGTTGGGCCGCGCGGACCCCTCACGTGACGCGTGCCCATTACTCGGACAGAGGGTTGGTGACTTCCTCGGACAGAGGGTCGGCGACCGTCTGGACCGTCGGGGCGATCGCCGTGCTGTGTGCCGTGTTCGGGGCGGTCCTGGCCATGGGGCAGGTCGTCGTGGTCCGGCACCGTGCGGCGGGGGCGGCCGACTTGGCGGCACTCGCCGCGGCGGACCACTGGATGGACGGTGGCACGGCGGCCTGCGCCCGGGCGGAACGGGTGGCACGGGCGCAGCACGCGCGACTCGTCCGGTGCGTGGTCGAGGGTGAGATCTCGGACGTGACGGCGGCGTCGGGCAGAGGACCGTTCGCCGCGGAGGTCAGATCGAGGGCGGGACCCGCTGGACCGGTTGAACCCGGCCTGGCGGGACCTACCGGGCCGGTCGCCCCTCGCCCGGCCGCCGGCCCACCCCGGGCGGACCCGGAGCCGTCGGCAGCGCTCAGTCGCCAGGCGCTCAACAGTCCCGCGCTCAGCCTTCCGGCGCCGCCCGCAGCAACTCCGTGAGCAGCCGTACGGCCCCCCGCTTGTGCAAGGGATCGTTCCCGTTGCCGCATTTGGGGGACTGGATGCAGGACGGGCAGCCGGCCTCGCACTCGCAGGAGGCGATCGCCTGGCGGGTGGCGGTGAGCCAGCTGCGGGCGGTGTGGAAGGCGCGCTCCGCGAAGCCCGCGCCGCCGGGGTGACCGTCGTACACGAAGACGGTGGGCAGCAGGGTGTCCGGATGCAGCGGGACGGACACGCCGCCGATGTCCCAGCGGTCGCAGGTGGCGAAGAGCGGCAGCATGCCGATCGACGCGTGCTCGGCGGCGTGCAGGGCGCCGCCGAGGATCTCCGGATTGATCCGGGCCGCGTCGAGTTGGTCCTCCGTGACCGTCCACCAGACGGCGCGCGTGCGGAGCGTACGAGGAGGGAGGTCGAGTTTCGTCTCACCCAGGACTTCACCGGTGATGACACGTCGACGCAGGAAGGAGACGACCTGGTTGGTGACTTCGACGGAGCCGTAGCACAACCGGCCCTCGCCCCAGGGGACTTCGACGTCGGTCTCCAGGACGGAGATGGACGTCGTGTCGCGGGCGACCGTCGAATACGGCGGGTTGGCCTCCTCGACGAGTGCGACGGAGTCCTCCAGGTCCAGCTTGTGCACCAGGTACGTGCGGCCCTGGTGCAGATGGACCGCGCCCTCGTGGACCGTCGTGTGTGCGGCGCCGGCGTCGACCGTGCCGAGCAGCCGTCCGGTCCCGGCCTCGACGACCTGCACCGGGTTGCCGCCCTCCCCGCGGATGTCGGTCAGATCGGCGGCTCGCTCCCGGCGCGTCCAGTGCCAGGCCTTCGTCCGGCGGCGCAGCAGCTTCGCGGCCTCCAGCTGCGGCAGCAGGTCGGCGGTGGCAGGGCCGAACAGTTCCAAGTCATCATCCGTGAGCGGGATTTCGGCGGCGGCGGCGCACAGATGCGGGGCGAGGACGTACGGGTTGTCGGGGTCGAGGACGGTGGATTCCACGGGCTGGTCGAACAGCGCCTCGGGGTGGTGGACGAGGAAGGTGTCCAGTGGGTCGTCGCGGGCGACCAGGATCGCCAGCGCGCCCTGCCCCGAGCGTCCCGCGCGGCCCGCCTGCTGCCACAGGGACGCGCGGGTGCCCGGGTAGCCGGCGATGACGACGGCGTCCAGGCCGGAGACGTCGACGCCGAGTTCGAGGGCGGTGGTGGCGGCGAGGCCGAGGAGTTCGCCGGAGTGCAGGGCACGTTCGAGGGCGCGGCGTTCCTCGGGGAGGTAGCCGCCGCGGTAGGCGGCGACGCGCCGGGCCAGCGAGCGATCGACCTCGGCGAGGCGTTCCTGGGCGATCACCGAGATCAGCTCGGCGCCGCGCCGGGACCGTACGAAGGCGATCGAGCGCATGCCCTGGACGGTGAGGTCGGTCAGCAGATCGGCCGTCTCGGCGGTGGCGGTACGCCGAACGGGTGCGCCTTTCTCGCCGTGCAGCTCGGTGAGCGGGGGCTCCCAGAGGGCGAACACCAGTTCCCCTCGTGGGGAAGCGTCGTCCGCGACCTCGACGACGGGGAGGCCGGTCAGCCGGCGCGCGGCCACCGACGGCTCGGCGGCGGTCGCGGAGGCCAGCAGGAAGACGGGAGAGGCGCCGTAGCGGGCGCACAGGCGGCGCAGTCGGCGCAGCACCTGGGCGACGTGGGAGCCGAAGACACCGCGGTAGGTGTGGCACTCGTCGATGACGACGTAGCGCAGGGAGCGGAGGAAGGAGGACCAGCGGGGGTGGGAGGGCAATATCCCGCGGTGCAGCATGTCGGGGTTGGTCAGGACGTAGTTGGCGTACTGGCGTACCCATTCGCGTTCCTCGAAGGGGGTGTCGCCGTCGTACACGGCTGGGCGTACGGCATTGCCAAAAGATTGTGAAAGTTCCTTCACGGAGCGGCACTGGTCGGCCGCGAGGGCCTTCGTCGGGGCCAGGTACAGCGCGGTGGCGCCACGGCCGTTCGGCGCCTCGGAGCCGTCCAGCAGGGCCGTCAGGACCGGGACGAGGTACGCCAGGGACTTTCCGGAGGCCGTGCCCGTGGCGACGATCACCGACTCGCCGTCCAGGGCGTGCTCGGCGGCCCGTGCCTGGTGGGCCCAGGGGTGCTCGATGCCCGCGGCCTGCACCGCGGCGATGACCTCCGAGCGGATCCGGTCGGGCCAGACGGCATGGCGACCCTCGCGCGGGGGCAAGTGCTCCGTATGAGTGATGCGCGAAGTCCGGCTCGGTCCCGAGGCGAGCCGGTCCAGGATTGTGCCCGGCGAGGGGCGGGAAGCGTTGTCCGACGAGGGTCGATCGGATCGGTGATTCTTGGCCATCGGCATCGAGTGTGTCACTGGCGTGACGGACAATGGGGCCAAGGCGTCGTGCACGCCTGCCGTAAGTGATTGAATGCCATTGCGGCTGGCGAACCGTCCCGGGGGCTCTGCCGAGGTGTCCCATGGGGCGACCGCTCGATAGCAAGGTGCTGGAGGATCCGTGGACCTGTCCCTGTCGACTCGCAATGTGTCCGGCCCTAACGGCGACCGTACGGTCGTCGAGGTCGGCGGCGAAATCGATGTATATACCGCGCCCAAGCTGCGAGAGCAGCTGGTCGAGCTGGTGAACGACGGCAGTTTCCACCTTGTCGTCGACATGGAGGGCGTGGACTTCCTCGACTCCACCGGGCTCGGCGTGTTGGTGGGCGGCCTGAAGCGCGTAAGGGCCCATGAGGGCTCACTGCGACTGGTCTGCAACCAGGAGCGCATTCTCAAGATCTTCCGTATTACCGGTCTCACCAAGGTGTTCCCGATTCACACCTCGGTGGAGGAGGCGGTCAACGCCACCGACTGACCACCGGTCTCCCGGGCCGTGGGCCCGGGCTCGCCAGTAGTGGGGGGACTGGGCCACAGCCCCGTCCCCCTGACAGCACGCCCGAAGTCTGAGGGGGATGCATGGCCACCGTTGAACTCCGCTTCAGCGCGCTGCCCGAGCACGTCAGAACCGCCCGGCTGGTGGCGGCAGCGGTGGCGCGCAGGGCCGGAGTGGACGAGGCCGTGCTCGACGAGGTCAGGCTCGCTGTCGGCGAGGCCTGCAGTCGTGCCGTCGGACTTCACCAGAGCGGCGGCATCTCGGCGCCGGTGCGGGTGTGCTTGATCGAGGACGAGAAGCAGTTCTCCATCGAGGTCGGCGACGAGGCCCCGCGTACGGCTCCTGGTGAGACGGTGCCCGGCGCCGCCCCCGGTGACTCGGACGCGGACGCCGAGGAGGACGAGATGGGCCTCGCGGTCATCAGCGGCCTCGTCGACGACGTGGAAGTCACCGCCGGGGAGAACGGCGGACTGATCAGGATGAGCTGGCCAACCACGCCGCCGGCCACGCTCGCCTCCTGACCCCCCGACCGCGGCTGGATCGCATCCCGGTCGCAGCCCCGGCCGCATCCTCGTGGCAAACCCGAAGGGCCCTGCTCAGCAGGGCCCTTTTTGCGTGCCCTGCCTGGGCGCCCGCCTTTTCGTGAATTCATTCACGATCAATCACGCGATTATTTGATCAAGCGTCAACGCTTTTGGGGCATTACCTCTTTCGGGTTCGGTGGACACGCGTCGATCATTTGCTGAAGAGCATGTGAAGGCTAATTCCGCTTGCCGCGCACTGTTTTGATCAGGTTCCGGTACCTACAATCCGTCCACATCTTGAGCTCAGCACAGGCGTCAAGGAGGACGAATGGCGGGGCTTTCTACCCCTCATCAGTTTGACCAACCCACAACCTTCGCAGCCGCAGTACTGACCGACGACAACCGTCTCATCGTGATGGTCATCGGGGCCGTCGCACTGGCGGCGCTCGTGGTCGCCGGGGTCCTGGTGCGCCAGGTGCTCGCGGCGGGCGAGGGCACCGACAGCATGAAGAAGATCGCAACGGCGATCCAGGAAGGCGCGAACGCTTACCTGGGACGGCAGATGCGCACGCTCGGCGTATTCGCCGTCGTCGTGTTCTTCCTGCTCATGCTGCTGCCCGCGGACGACTGGAATCAGCGTGCGGGCCGATCGATCTTCTTCTTGATCGGCGCGGCGTTCTCGGCGACCACCGGTTATATCGGTATGTGGCTCGCGGTACGGAGCAATGTCCGCGTGGCCGCCGCGGCACGGGAAGCGACCCCGGCGGAGGGTGAGCCCGAAAAGGATCTCACCGCCGTCTCGCACAAAGCCATGAAGATCGCTTTCCGCACGGGCGGCGTCGTCGGCATGTTCACGGTGGGGCTCGGTCTGCTGGGCGCCTCCTGTGTGGTGCTGGTGTACGCGGCCGACGCGCCGAAGGTCCTGGAGGGCTTCGGCCTCGGCGCGGCGCTGATCGCCATGTTCATGCGTGTCGGCGGCGGCATCTTCACCAAGGCCGCCGACGTCGGCGCCGACCTGGTCGGCAAGGTCGAGCAGGGCATTCCGGAGGACGATCCGCGCAATGCCGCGACCATCGCCGACAACGTGGGCGACAACGTCGGCGACTGCGCGGGCATGGCGGCCGACCTCTTCGAGTCGTATGCCGTCACGCTGGTCGCCGCGCTCATTCTGGGCAAGGCGGCGTTCGGCGACTCCGGGCTCGCGTTCCCGCTGATCGTGCCCGCGATCGGCGTACTCACCGCGATGGTCGGCATCTTCGCGGTGGCGCCCCGGCGCTCCGACCGCAGTGGCATGTCCGCGATCAACCGTGGCTTCTTCATCTCCGCGGTGATCTCGCTGGCGCTGGTGGCCGTGGCCGTCTACGTCTACCTCCCGGCGAAGTACGCCGATCTGGACGGCGTCACGGACGCGGCGATCAAGGCCAAGGAAGGCGACCCGCGGATCCTCGCGGTCGTCGCGGTCGCGATCGGCATCGTGCTGGCCGCGCTGATCCAGCAGCTGACCGGCTACTTCACCGAGACCACCCGCCGTCCCGTGCGGGACATCGGCAAGACCTCGCTCACCGGCGCGGCCACCGTCATCCTCGCCGGTATCTCCGTGGGTCTCGAATCGGCCGTCTACACCGCCCTGTTGATCGGCCTCGGCGTGTACGGGGCGTTCCTGCTCGGCGGTACGTCGATCATGCTGGCGCTCTTCGCGGTGGCGCTGGCCGGTACCGGTCTGCTCACCACGGTCGGCGTCATCGTCGCCATGGACACCTTCGGTCCGGTCTCCGACAACGCGCAGGGCATCGCCGAGATGTCCGGCGACGTCACGGGCGCGGGCGCCCAGGTGCTCACCGACCTGGACGCCGTGGGCAACACCACCAAGGCCATCACCAAGGGCATCGCCATCGCCACGGCCGTCCTCGCGGCCTCCGCGCTGTTCGGCTCGTACCGGGACGCGATCACCACGGCCGCGAGCGACGTGGGCGAGAAGGTCTCCGGCGCGGGCGCGCCGCTGAACCTGATGATGGACATCTCGCAGCCCAACAACCTGGTGGGTCTCATCGCGGGCGCCGCGGTCGTCTTCCTCTTCTCGGGGCTCGCGATCAACGCGGTCTCGCGGTCCGCCGGGGCCGTGGTCTACGAGGTGCGGCGGCAGTTCCGCGACCACCCGGGGATCATGGACTACACCGAGAAGCCCGAGTACGGGCGCGTCGTCGACATCTGCACCAAGGACGCGCTGCGCGAACTCGCCACGCCCGGCCTGCTCGCCGTCCTCACCCCGATCGCGATCGGGTTCACGCTCGGGGTCGGCGCGCTCGGCTCGTTCCTCGCGGGTGCGATCGGCACCGGCACGCTGATGGCGGTCTTCCTCGCCAACTCCGGTGGTGCGTGGGACAACGCGAAGAAGCTCGTCGAGGACGGCCACCACGGCGGCAAGGGCAGCGAGGCCCACGCCGCGACGGTGATCGGCGACACGGTCGGCGACCCCTTCAAGGACACCGCGGGACCGGCGATCAACCCGCTGCTGAAGGTGATGAACCTGGTGTCGCTGCTGATCGCGCCGGCGGTCATCAAGTTCTCGTACGGCGACGACAAGAGCGTCGGTGCACGGGTACTCATCGCCGTCCTCGCGATCCTCGTGATCGTGGGCGCGGTGTACATCTCCAAGCGGCGCGGGATCGCCGTGGGTGACGAAGGCAACGCCGAGCGGGTGTCGAAGCCGGCCGATCCCGCGGTGGTTTCCTAGGCGACCGGACGGTTCCTGGCCTCGCACCTGGTCAGGGTTCCGCGCACTGGGCGGGCGGACGGCGCGTACTCACGCGTCTCCGCCCGCCTTGTGTGTGTTCACACCTTCTCCGTGAGCCTTCTCTCGCTTGGTGCAAATGGCTACAAAAGCTGTTCAAGCGGACATTCGGCACGCGAATGTCGCCCGCTTGGCGTGTATGTTCCGGGGCCGAGAGCCATGGAAGGGACCAATCCGGTGAACAAGAAGCTCGCGGCCGCACTGTCCGGCGGTGCGGTACTGGTACTGGCGCTGTCGGGATGCAGTAGCAGCAACGACAACAACGACAAGCTGAACTCGTGGGCCAAGCAGGTCTGTGACGCGGTGCAGCCGCAGATCCAGAAGGTCGCGACCGCCAACGTCGCGATCCAGAAGGAGGCCTCGGACGACAGTGCGCCGGAGGACGTCCAGAAGGCCGACACCAAGGGCTTCCAGGACATCTCGAACGCCTACAAGGTGATGGCGGCCGCCATCGAGAAGGCCGGCCCGCCGGACGTCGACGACGGCAAGAAGAAGCAGGAGGACGCGGTCAAGGAGCTCAACGACCTCTCCGCCTCCTACGCCGACCTGGGGAAGCAGTCGGACGCCCTGAACACGAAGGACCAGGCGAAGTTCGCCGACGGACTCAGCGGGGTTGCCGAGCAGCTCGGCAAGCTGAGCCAGAGCGGGACCGACGCCCTGAAGAAGCTCGAAGAGGGTGACGTCGGCAAGGCGATGGCCACGCAGGCCAGCTGCAAGGCCGCGTCCGCCTCGCCTTCGACGACCAAGAGCTGATCCCTGGGAGAGAGATCGTTCGGTCAACCGAAGGAGGGCCCGGTACGCGGTGCGTGCCGGGCCCTCGGCATGGGCTGCGCGTGTGCCGGCCCTCGGCATGGGCCGCGGGTGGGCCGTCCTCGGCGTGGGGTGCGTGCGTGTCGGGCCTGTGAGTGGGCTGCGCAGCGCGTGGCACGGGCTGTCCGCCGCGGGCGGCCATGCCGCCCGTGAAAGGCGCCGCGCGGCGGTGCGGCGGCGTAGGCGCGCGGTTGTCCAAAGGCGTCGGTGCGGGGCTCCACAGGTGTACGTCCCTTTCGTCGGGAGCGGACACAATGGGAGGCGTGAGTCATACCAGCCTGTCACCGTTGCCCTCGTCCGATCGCGTCGACGTCGCCGCTCGGCTGCGGGACGCCCTGCTCGGCGCCTCCTTCACCGCCGACGGACTGCTCGATCTGCTCGGCGCCCCCGCGTACGCGGCGCTGGCGCGCAGTGAGACCGTGCCCGCCCTCCGGGCGACCCGCGGGGACACGCCGCTGGAGACGCTCGTACGGCTCTTCCTGCTGCAGCAGCCGGTGCCGCGGGCGCGCGTGGCGGACGTGCTGCCGGTCGAGGACTGTGTGGACAGCGGCTGGCTGACCCGGGTGGGTGGGGACGAGGTCGCCGCGACCGTGGACATCCGGCCCTACGGCGGGTCCGACGGCGACGACTGGTTCATCGTGTCCGACCTCGGGTGCGCCGTCGGCGGCGCGGGCGGTATCGGCAGCCGGGAGGAAGGCGTCGTCCTCGGGGTGGGTGGGGCCTCCACGACCCTCGCGGGCATCACCGTCCGTACGCCCGTCGCCGCCGCGCTCGACCTCGGCACCGGCTCAGGGATCCAGGCCCTGCACGCCGCGCAGCACGCCACCCGCGTGACCGCGACCGACCTCAACCCCCGTGCGCTGCACATCACCGCGCTCACCCTCGCGCTCTCCGGCGCTCCGGCCGCCGACCTGCGTGAGGGCTCCCTCTTCGAGCCGATCGCCGACGACGAGACGTACGACCTGATCGTCTCGAACCCGCCCTTCGTGATCTCGCCCGGCGCCCGGCTGACCTACCGCGACGGCGGGATGGGCGGGGACGATCTGTGCCGCACGCTCGTTCAACAGGCGGGCGATCGTCTGAACGACGGGGGGTACGCGCAGTTCCTGGCCAACTGGCAGCACGTGGAGGGCGAGGACTGGCAGGACCGGCTGCGCTCCTGGGTGCCGCGCGGCTGCGATGCGTGGATCGTGCAGCGCGAGGTCCAGGATGTCACGCAGTACGCGGAGTTGTGGCTGCGGGACGCGGGCGACCACCGCGACGAACCGGCCGAGTATCAGGCGCGGTACGACGCGTGGCTGGACGAGTTCGAGGCGCGCAAGGTGAAGGCCGTGGGCTTCGGATGGATCACGCTGCGCAGGTCGACGGCCGCCGTGCCCTCGATCACGGTGGAGGAGTGGCCGCACCCCGTGGAGCAGCCGCTCGGCGAGACCGTGCGCGCACACTTCGACCGCGTCGACTATCTGCGGGCGCACGACGACGCGGCCCTGCTCGCCGGGCACTTCAAGCTCGTCGAAGAGGTCGTCCAGGAGCAGGTGGGGCTGCCCGGCGCCGAGGACCCGGAGCACGTGGTGCTGCGTCAGCACCGCGGGATGCGCCGGGCCACCAAGGTGGACACGGTCGGCGCGGGCTTCGCGGGCGTGTGCGACGGCACGCTCAGCGCGGGCCGGATTCTCGACGCCATTGCCCAATTGGTCGGCGAGGATCCGGTGTTGCTGCGCGACCGGACACCCGCGCAGATTCGGCTGCTGGTGGAGCAGGGGTTCCTCGAACCCGCGGTGTGAAGGGGGCGCGGACGTGCCGCCCGCGTAGCCCCTGAGGCGTACCCGCACCGCTGAGTCGCATGTGCCCGTTCTGGCAGGATTGGATGGGATTGGCCCGCAAAAGGGCTCCTGTCAGTGGTGCATGCGAAGCTACCTTCGAGAGACAAGCTCCACGCGTCCTCGGGGGAGGCGCGCTGTCTCGGGGGAGGCGTGATGGCGGGGGAGACGCCGGATCAGGGCGAGGGCAGGGTCATCGGTGGCCGGTATCGGCTGCTGCGGACGCTCGGCGCGGGCGGCATGGGGCGCGTATGGCTCGCGTACGACGAGGAGTTGGCCTGCGAGGTCTCCATGAAAGAGGTCGCGCTGCCGGACGTGCCGATGGACGCGAGCGAGCCCGTACAGCGCATCGCGCGGGCGCGCAGCGAGGCCCGGCACGCGGCGCGGTTGCGCGGGCATCCCCATGTGGCCACCGTGCACGACGTGGTGGTGCACGAGGGGTTGCCGTGGATCGTCATGGAGTACGTGCCGGGCGCCATCGATCTCCAGGCGGTGGTACGGCAGTCGGGGCCGTTGTCGCCCGCCGGGACTGCCCGGATCGGGCTCGCCGTCCTCGACGCGCTCACCGCGGGACACCGGATCGGCATCCTCCACAGGGATGTGAAACCGGCCAACATCCTTCTGGCGCCGGACGCTTCGGGCGACCCTTACGCACGCGTGCTGCTCACCGACTACGGGATCGCGCTCCAGCCGGAGTCCAGCGAGCCACGGCTCACCGCCACCGCCGGCATTCTCGGCACGCCCGGCTACCTTGCCCCCGAGCGCGCCCGGGGCGAGCCGCCCACCCCCGCCGCCGACCTCTTCTCCCTGGGCGCCACGCTGTACGCGGCCGTCGAAGGCCGCGGCCCCTTCGACCGCCGCGGCGACTACGCGACACTCACGGCCCTGCTCGGCGAGGAGCCCACGCCGCCTACCCGCGCCGGTGAACTGTCTCCCGTGCTCCACGGGTTGCTCGTCAAGGACCCGGTACGGAGGTCGTCACCGGAGGCGGTCGCGCGGGGGCTGGAGCGAGTGGTGCGAGGAGCGGCGGGCGCGGGGTTCGGGCCCCCGCCCGGGTGGGGAGCGACGCCCTTTCCTGAGCCTGCGTCCGGCGGATTCGGGCCACCGCCCGGCCGATTCGGGGCCGTACCCGGCAGCGCGTCCGCGAGCGTGCCCTCGGACGAGGTCGCGGGGGCACCTCCGGGGTATGTGGCGGGCGCGCCTCCCGGTTATGTCGCGGGCTCGCCCCCGGGGCAGTCGGGAGCTTCGGCGCAGGGGCCGTACGGCGGCCAGTACGCGGACCGGGCCGGGGGATCGACGCCGGGCGCCCCATCGACCCCGCACAGCCCGCAGACGCCCGGCTCGCCACCCACTCCGAACACCCCGCAGACGCCCGGTGGTCCGGCCGGCGCGGGCGACACCCCCGGAGCCGGCGGTCCCGCCACGCCGGGTGGCCCGGCCGCACCGGCCTCCGGCACCCCGTCGCCGTACACCCCTTGGAGTTCGGCGGCCCCGCAGAGTGCGTACGACTTGCGCAACAACCCCTACGCGAGCGGCCCGGACTCGCCGTACGCGGGGGCCGGCGCACCCCCGCCCCACGAGGGCAGTCCGCCCCTGCCGGCCCATCCGTACGTGCGCAGCCGCTCCGTGCCGGAGCCCTACGCGAGCGGTCCGCCAGGACCGCCTCCGCCGCACGCGGGGCGCAGGAAGCCCGTCGCCGCCGTCATCGCCCTCGTCGTGGCCGGCGTCCTCGTGATCGCAGGCGGCGCCTGGGCAGCCGTCTCGCTGACCGGCGGCGACGGCGACAAGAAGCACAGCGAGGCGAAGAAGGCCCCTTCGGCTTCGGCGAGCACGCCGGCGCCGGAGCCGACGGGGCCGGTCTACCCGTACGGCGAACAGGCGGGGCTCACCGACCCGTTGCAGGCGGGCGACTGTGTGAAGGCGGTCTGGTCGGGCACGCCGTTCAAGTCGGTGCCGAACCTCGGCGTCGTGGACTGTGCGGACGACTGGCCGGACGGGCAGGTCGTGGCCGTCGACACGACGACCGACCATGCCGACGCCCGCGCCCAGGGCGCGACACGCTGCGCGGGGCAGGCCGAGCCGGTGGCCACCGCCCTGCCCGACGCCGGTGCCTATGCCCTCGTGCCGACGAAGGCGGGGTTCACGGCGGCCGACGGCGCTACGGCATGTCTCGTACTCGGACGGCATGTCCCCATCGGGGGCGAAGTGGCACGGTTCCGCGACAAGAACATGGACCTGTATGCCGCGCAAATGGCCATAGGGGACTGCTGGACGTACGTCGACAAGGGTGGCGACTCGTTCCAGTCTCTGCTGACCGACTGTGCCAAGCCGCACACCGACCAGGTCGTCGGCTTCGCCGCCGCGCCGAAGGACATGGACTACAAGAAGGTGATCGACAACGGAGGAAAGCTCTGCAGTAACAAGTTCGAGTCGAGTTGGGCGCCCGGATCGGAGCTGAAGACCTACGGCTGGCTGGGCGACAAGGAAGACTGGAACGACGGATTCACCACAGTCGTGTGCACGGTGGGCCACACCGACAACACGAAGACGACGGGGAAGATACCCACGCCCGGCACGGTCTGAGCGCCCCATGGGGTTCTGGTTGCCCGGCGTTCACCGCAGGTTCGCACGTCCGCTTCCGGGGCGTGTCAGCCTCCCGAGCCTGAGGACTCGGGGCGGAAGGACACACCATGGAAAGCGGACCGGCGATCTTCGTGGGGATGGTGTTCACCCTGTTCGGAGGAGGACTGCTGGCCTGGACCGTGGTCCGGCTGCGGCAGGGCGAACCCGTCGCCCACGGTGTGAACCGCGTCGCATCGGTGACGCTCGCGAGCGTCGCCGGAACCGGTGCGCTGGCACTCGGGATGTGGTGTTTCACGCGCGCGTGAGGACCGGCGCTCCGGTAACTGGGAGGTCACGCTCCGGATAGGGCCGAAAGGGCTGGTGGACACTCCGGGCGGCAGGAATGGCGGTAGTCGGGTTACCGTTCGAGTGGCCGTTGCGGGCTTTTCCCGTTTGACACGGGGGCGGGATGTACCGTCACACTCCGCAGCGTCAGCACGACCCGACCCCCGGGAACAAGACCTGGGGAGGCCCCCCGCGTCGACCGGAGAGAAGAGCGAAGTTGTCCCCGACCAGCGACACCGCACACGGCGGCCGCCGACTCGTCATCGTCGAGTCGCCTGCCAAGGCGAAGACGATCAAGGGCTATCTCGGCCCCGGCTATGTCGTCGAAGCGAGCGTCGGGCACATCCGCGACCTCCCGAACGGCGCCGCGGAGGTGCCGGAGAAGTACACCGGCGAGGTGCGCCGCCTCGGCGTGGACGTCGAGCACGACTTCCAGCCGATCTACGTGGTCAACGCTGACAAGAGGGCCCAGGTCAAGAAGCTCAAGGACCTGCTGAAGGACTCCGACGAACTCTTCCTCGCCACCGATGAGGACCGCGAGGGCGAAGCCATCGCGTGGCACCTCCTGGAGGTCCTGAAGCCCAAGGTCCCGGTCAAGCGGATGGTCTTCCACGAGATCACCAAGGAAGCGATTCGCGAGGCCGTCGCCAACCCGCGCGACCTCAACCAGCGCATGGTCGACGCCCAGGAGACCCGCCGCATCCTCGACCGCCTCTACGGCTACGAGGTCTCGCCGGTCCTGTGGAAGAAGGTCATGCCGCGCCTGTCGGCGGGCCGTGTCCAGTCCGTTGCGACCCGGCTCGTCGTCGAGCGGGAGCGCGAGCGCATCGCCTTCCGCTCCGCCGAGTACTGGGACCTGACCGGCACCTTCGGCACCGGCCGCGCCGGCGACGCCAGCGACCCGTCGTCCCTGGTCGCCCGCCTGACGACGGTCGACGGCAAGCGCGTCGCCCAGGGCCGCGACTTCGACTCGCTGGGGCAACTCAAGAGCGCGAACACGCTCCACCTGGACGAGGCGAACGCCCGTGCGCTCGCCGCCGCCCTGGAGAACACGAACTTCTCGGTCCGCTCGGTCGAGTCCAAGCCGTACCGCCGCTCGCCGTACGCGCCGTTCCGTACGACGACGCTCCAGCAGGAGGCCTCGCGCAAGCTCGGCTTCGGCGCGAAGGCGACCATGCAGGTGGCGCAGAAGCTGTACGAGAACGGCTTCATCACCTACATGCGTACGGACTCCACGACGCTGAGCGACACCGCCATCACGGCCGCTCGCGCCCAGGTCACGCACCTGTACGGCGCCGACTACCTGCCGCCCCAGCCGCGGACGTACGCCGGAAAGGTCAAGAACGCGCAGGAGGCGCACGAGGCGATCCGGCCCTCGGGTGATCGTTTCCGTACCCCGGCCGAGACCGGTCTGACCGGTGACCAGTTCAAGCTGTACGAGCTGATCTGGAAGCGAACCGTCGCCTCCCAGATGAAGGACGCGGTCGGAAACTCCGTCACCGTGAAGATCGCGGGCACCGCTTCCGACGGCCGCGACGCCGAGTTCAGCGCATCCGGCAAGACGATCACCTTCCACGGCTTCCTGAAGGCGTACGTCGAGGGCGCGGACGACCCGAACGCCGAGCTCGACGACCGCGAGCGCCGCCTTCCTCAGGTCAGCCAGGGCGACCCGCTGTCCGCCGAGGAGATCACGGTCGACGGGCACGCGACCAAGCCGCCGGCCCGCTACACCGAGGCCAGCCTGGTCAAGGAGCTCGAAGAGCGCGAGATCGGCCGCCCGTCGACGTACGCGTCGATCATCGGGACCATCCTCGACCGCGGATACGTGTTCAAGAAGGGCACGGCACTCGTGCCGTCCTTCCTGTCGTTCGCCGTGGTCAACCTCCTGGAGAAGCACTTCGGGCGGCTCGTCGACTACGACTTCACCGCCAAGATGGAGGACGACCTCGACCGCATCGCACGCGGCGAGGCGCAGGCCGTGCCGTGGCTGAAGCGGTTCTACTTCGGTGAGGGAGAGGCGACCGGTGCCGCCGAGGCCGGCAACGGCGACGGCGACCACCTCGGCGGCCTCAAGGAGCTCGTCACCGACCTGGGCGCCATCGACGCCCGTGAGGTGTCGTCCTTCCCGGTCGGCAACGACGTCGTGCTGCGCGTCGGGCGCTACGGCCCGTACATCGAGCGCGGTGAGAAGGACTCCGAGAACCACCAGCGCGCCGATGTGCCCGAGGACCTGGCCCCCGACGAGCTGACGGTCGAGCTCGCGGAGGAGCTGCTCGCCAAGCCGAGCGGTGACTTCGAGCTGGGCGCCGACCCGGAGACCGGCCACCAGATCATCGCCAGGGACGGCCGCTACGGCCCGTACGTCACCGAGGTGCTCCCCGAGGGCACCCCGAAGACGGGCAAGAACGCGGTCAAGCCGCGTACGGCCTCGCTGTTCAAGTCGATGTCGCTCGACACGGTGACGATCGAGGACGCCCTCAAGCTGATGTCCCTGCCGCGCGTCGTCGGCAAGGACGCCGAGGGCGTGGAGATCACCGCGCAGAACGGGCGCTACGGGCCGTACCTGAAGAAGGGCACGGACTCGCGCTCGCTGCAGTCCGAGGACCAGCTCTTCACCATCACGCTCGAAGAGGCGCTGGAGATCTACTCGCAGCCCAAGCAGCGTGGCCGTGCGGCCGCCAAGCCGCCGCTGAAGGAGTTGGGCGAGGACCCGGTCAGCGGGAAGCCCGTTGTCGTCAAGGACGGCCGTTTCGGGCCGTACGTGACCGACGGCGAGACCAACGCGACCCTGCGGTCCGGCGACAGCGTCGAGGACATCACCCCGGAGCGCGGCTACGAGCTGCTCGCCGAGAAGCGCGCCAAGGGTCCGGCCAAGAAGACCGCGAAGAAGGCGGTCGCCAAGAAGGCACCGGCCAAGAAGGCCCCTGCCAAGAAGACGGCCGCAAAGAAGACGACGACTTCGAAGACGGCTGCCAAGAAGGCGCCCGCCAAGAAGGCCGCCGCGAAGAAGACGGCGGCTTCGGAGGGCTGAGGCTTCCGTACGGAGGCGGCGGCTTCGGAGGGCTGAGGCTTCTTTACGGGGGCGGTGTTCTCGGGGAGCTGAGGCCGCCGGGATGACGGCGGTCTCCGAGCGTCGTGATCGGTGCGCCTTCCGAGCGTCGTGAACCGTGTGCCTTCCAAGGCTCGGTTTCGGTGCCTTCCGAGCGTCTGTTTCCGTGTGCCCGGGGGTGTCCGGCACGTGTACGCCCCTACACCTTCTGGTGTGGGGGCGTCCGTATGTTCGGCCACCTCTTCGGGGAGTCAGTGGGTCCGGATAGGCTTGCAGGATGACGCGAGCCGAGCAGCCAACGGCCCATAACCCGGCCCCCGACGACGCCCTGGTCGCAGATTCCCGCGAGCGCGCCGTTCGCGCGCTGCTGCGCCAGCCGCAGTTGAAGCGGCTGTGGAGCGCACAGCTCGTAGGAGGTGTCGCCGACGCCCTGGCCTTGCTCGTGCTGGTCGTCCTGGCCCTCCAGGCGGCGATCTTCGAAGGTTCCTTCGGCGGTGGCTACCGCGGAGTGGCGTTCTCGGTGGCGGCCGTCTTCGGGGCACGTGTGCTCGCGACGCTGCTCTTCGGAGCCGTCCTCCTAGGGCCGCTCACCTCTCTGACCTCACCGGAAGGGCCCCTCGACCGGCGCTGGACCATGGTCGGGGCCGACGGTCTGCGCGCCGCGCTCCTCATCGTCGCGCCCCTGTGGATCGACTGGACCCCGGACGACGCGCTCGCCGTCCTCCTGGTCACCGCGTTCGTGACCGGTGTCGCCGAGCGGTTCTGGACGGTGTGCCGGGAGAGTGCGGCGCCCGCGCTGCTGCCCGCGCCGCCGCCGGAGGGTGCCACGGTGCGCCCGCTGCCGGACCACATCGACGCGCTGCGGCGCCTGTCGCTGCGTACGGCGTTCATGGCGGTGCCGCTCGCGGCCGCCGCGCTCGTCGTGGCGTCGCTCGTCAACAACCTGCTGGGCGCCGGGATCGACTGGTTCGACCAGCACCAGGTGGCGCTCGCCTCGTATGTCGCGGCCGGACTGTTCGCCGCCTCGCTCTCGGTGCTCACGTTCCTCGAGCTGCCCGACGCACGCACCCCACGCGCGCGGTCGCCGCTCGAGGGACTGCGCCGCCCCAAGACGGGCACCGGCGTCGACAAGGGCCGTACCGGCGCGATTCCGCTGCTGGTCCTGGCCTGCGCGGCGGTCGCCGGGGCCATCTCGGCCGCCGTCGCCGTCTCGGTGCTGCACGCCAAGGACCTGGGCGGCGGACCGGTGACGTACGGACTGCTGGTGCTGGCCCTGACCGGGGGTGTCGTCATCGGCATCCGTACGGCCCCTTCGGTGCTGCCGTCGCTGTCGCGGCGCAGGCTGCTCTCACTGGCGATCGCCTTCACCGGGGTCGCCCTGCTGGCCGCCGGGCTGGTCCCGGACGTCACCACCGTGCTGCTGATCGTCGCCTTCGCGGGCATCGGCGCGGGGGTCGCCGCGAACACCGGGCACGCGCTGCTCGACCAGGAGGCCGAGGAGTACCGGCGGGCTCGGACGACCGAACACCTGCACGCGGTCGTACGGGTCTTCGTGGCGCTCGGCGCGCTGGTGGCGCCCCTGGTGGCCGCCGCGATCGGCCCGCACCGGCTGGAGAACGGCAAGTTCGTGTTCGCGCACGGTGGCGCCGCCTTCACGCTCATGCTGGTGGGCGCGCTGCTGCTGCCCGTCGCGGCGTTGGTGCTCGCCAAGGTCGACGACCGCTCCGGAGTGCCGCTGCGGCACGACCTGCTGGACGCGCTGCGCGGCGGCGACGACCCGGCGCAGGTGCCCGCCACGAGCGGCTTCTTCCTCGCCCTGGAGGGCGGCGACGGGGCCGGCAAGTCCACCCAGGCGACGGCGCTCGCCGAGTGGATCCGGTCCAAGGGCCACGAGGTCGTGGTGACCCGGGAGCCGGGCGCCACGCCGGTCGGCAAGCGGCTGCGGTCGATCCTGCTGGACGTGTCCTCGGCGGGGCTTTCGCACCGCGCGGAGGCGCTGCTGTATGCCGCCGACCGCGCGGAGCATGTCGACACGGTGGTGCGGCCCGCGCTGGAGCGGGGTGCCGTCGTCATTTCCGACCGGTACATCGACTCGTCCGTGGCCTACCAGGGCGCGGGCCGTGACCTCTCGCCGACGGAGATCGCCCGCATCAACCGATGGGCGACGAATGGGCTCGTACCGCATCTGACGGTTCTGCTGGACGTGTCGCCGGAGGCGGCCCGTGAGCGGTTCACGGAGGCGCCGGACCGGCTGGAGTCGGAGCCCGTCGAGTTCCACACGCGCGTGCGGTCCGGTTTCCTGACGCTCGCCGCCGCCGACGCGGGCCGGTACCTGGTCGTCGACGCGGCGCAGGACCCCGAGGCGGTCACCACGGTCATCCGGCACCGGCTCGACGTGATGCTGCCCCTCTCCGAGGCCGAGGTGAAGGCCCAGGTGGAGGCGCGCAAGGCGGCCGAGGAGGAAGCCCGGCGCAAGGCGGAGGAAGAGGCCGCGCGCAAGGCCGAGGAGGAACGGCTGGAGCGCGAGCGCCAAGAGCAGCTCGCCAAGCTCCGTGCCGAGGAGGAGGAGCGCAAGCAGCGCGAGCTGGAGGAGGCCCAGCGGCGCGAGGCCGAGCGCCAGGCGGAGGAGGCCCGGCAGCGCGCCGAGGAGGCCCGTCGCCGTGCCGAGGAGGAGCGGGTCAGGCGTCTGGCCGAGGAGCAGGCGCGGGCCGCCGAGGAGGCACGTCGGCGCAAGCAGGCCGAGGAGGAGGCGCGGCTGCGGGCCGAGACCGAGGCGCGCCGCCTGGAGAAGCAGCGCAAGGCCGAGGAGGCCCTGCTGCGGGCCGAGGAGGCCCGGCGGGTGGCGGCGGAGGCCGCGGCCGCGTCGGCGGCCGCGACGGCTTCCGCCGAGGCCGCGGCGTCGACGGCGATGGCGAACGTGACCGGGGCTCCGGCCGGTCCTCCGGCTGCGGCTCCCGTGCCGGACAACGAGACGACGGTGCCCACGCCCGTTGTGACGCCGTCGCACGCGTCGGGTGGGCCGGTGGACGAGACAGCGGTGCTGCGGCCGGTGCGGGCCGACGAGGGCCCTGTCGAATCTCGGTCCGGCACGGGTGAGGACCCTGTCGGTGCTCGATCGCGCGCCGCTGAGAACTCCGCCGGATCACGGTCCGGCTCCCGCCCCGACGGGGAGGAGACGGCGAAGCTGCCGAAGCCGCCTGTGCCCGAGGGCGCGGCGGACGAGACGGCGGTGCTGCCGCCCGTGGCCCCGGGTGCGGCGGACGAGACCGCCGTGCTGCCGCCCGTGACCCAGGGCGCGGCCGATGAGACGGCGGTACTTCCTCCGGTACGCGACGGGCGTGCGAGTGCCTCTACAGGTGCTTCCACGGCAGGTGCTGCCGCCGGTGATCCGGCGGACCGGGTGCCGCCCGGCTTCTTCCGGGACGAGCGGCCGGCGCCGCGACCGGACGCTTCCGGCGACCGTACGCGCGAGCTGCCCCAGGTCGACGACGCGGGCGCCCCGCGCCGCCGTGCACGCTCCGACTGGGCCGAGGAGACTCCGCTGGACGACCTCCCGACCCTGGCCGACGAACTCCTGGGTCCGCACGAGGACGACGACCGGGACGAGGGACGGGGCGGGCGCCGCCGCTGAGTCCGGAGGGCCGGTGCTGCGGGAGCACCCGATGAGGGGCGGGCCCGGCTCATCCTGGCCGGGGCCGATTGTCAGTGGCGACCCGCACAATGGACGCGGCAAGGCAAAGTGCGACGAAAGGGCGGTGCCCCATGCCCGTGTGGGACGACCTGGTGGGCCAGGAGAAGGTGAGCGATCAGCTCGCCGCCGCTGCCCGGGACGCCGACGCCCTCGTCACGGCGGTCGCCGCGGACACTCCGCTCCCCGAGGCGTCCAAGATGACGCATGCCTGGCTGTTCACGGGCCCGCCCGGTTCGGGCCGCTCCACCGCGGCGCGGGCGTTCGCTGCGGCGCTCCAGTGCGTGAGCCCCGACCGCGCGCTCGGCGGAGTCCCCGGCTGCGGCTTCTGCGACGGCTGTCATACGAGCCTGGTGGGCACCCACGCCGATGTGGAGATCGTCCGCACCGACCTCCTCTCGATCGGCGTGAAGGAGACACGCGACCTGGTCCGCCGCGCCCAGATGTCCCCGGCGAACGGCCGCTGGCAGGTCATCGTCCTGGAGGACGCGGACCGTCTCACGGAGGGCGCGGGCAATGTCCTCCTGAAGGCCGTCGAGGAGCCCGCCCCCCGCACGGTCTGGCTCCTGTGCGCCCCGTCGATCGAGGACGTCCTGCCCACCATCCGCTCCCGCTGCCGCCTGCTGACCCTCCGCACCCCGCCGGTGGACGCGGTCGCCGACATCCTCGTACGCCGTGACGGCATCGAGCCCGATGTCGCGGCCGCCGCCGCGCGCGCGACGCAGGGCCACATCGGGCGGGCCCGCCGCCTCGCCACGGACCCGAACGCCCGCGCGCGCAGGGCCGCCGTCCTCAAGCTCCCGCTACGGGTCGACGACATCGGCGGCTGCCTCAAGGCGGCCCAGGAGCTGATCGACACGGCAGCCGAGGACGCCAAGCAGCTCGCCGAGGAAGTCGACGTGAAGGAGACCGAGGACCTGAAGGCGGCCCTGGGCGCGGCCCAGGGAGGCCGGATGCCGCGCGGCACCGCGGGCGTCATGAAGGAGCTGGAGGACCGGCAGAAGCGCCGAAGAACGCGTACGCAGCGCGACAGCCTGGACCTGGCCCTGATCGACCTCACCGGGTTCTACCGCGACGTCCTCGCCCTCCAGCTCGGTTCCCGTGTGGCCATCGCCAACGCTGAGGCCGAGGAAACCCTGGAGCGCCTGGCTCGCGGCAGCTCGCCGGAGGCGACCCTGCGCCGCATCGACGCGATCGCCGCATGCCGCGAGGCCCTCGACCGGAACGTGGCCCCGCTGCTCGCGGTGGAGGCGATGACGATGGCGTTGCGGGCGGGCTGAATGCATCCGGAGCCCTGCGGACCACCCGCGGCGCTCGGAACGTTCGGGGCTCACCTGCACGAGGGAGCGCGCTGACGGGCGCGCGACGTCGTACGCCAGGTCGTGCATGCGCACCACTGGGCGCACGATGGGATGCGTGACGGAGCGCACGACGAGTTGACCAAGTCACTCGTACGAGGCGCATCCGCAACTGAAGGTGATCAATTGATCGCGCAAGGTTACGCTCGCGGGATGTACATCAGGCGCATCCATCGGCCGACCAGGCCCCTCCGTACGAGTGGCGTGCTGCTGGCCGCCGCAGCGCTGCTCATCTCGGCCTGCTCCACCGGGAGTTCGACGACGTCGACGGCGACTTCGACGGCGGACGCGGTGCTGGCCGCGCTGCCGAGCTCCACGCCGTCGGCACTGTCGCGGTACTACGGGCAGAAGCTGGACTGGCGCACCTGCGGGGTCCCCGGCTTCGAGTGCGCCACGATGAAGGCGCCGCTGGACTACGCGAAACCGGCCTCGGGCGACATCAGACTGGCGGTCGCCCGCAAGAAGGCCACGGGGCCGGGCAAGCGCCTTGGATCGCTGCTGGTCAACCCGGGAGGGCCGGGCGGCTCGGCGGTCGGCTATCTGCAGCAGTACGCCGGGATCGGCTACCCGGCGGAGGTCCGCGCCCGCTACGACATGGTCGCGCTCGACCCGCGCGGCGTGGCCCGCAGCGAGCCGGTCGAATGCCTCACGGGCCGCCAGATGGACACGTACACGCAGACGGACACGACGCCGGACGACAAGAAGGAGACGGGGCAACTGGTCGACGCGTACAAGAAGTTCGCCGAGGGTTGCGGCCGGCGCTCGCCCGGTCTGCTCCGGCATGTCTCCACGGTGGAGGCAGCCCGTGACATGGACATCCTGCGCGCCGTGCTGGGCGACCAGAAGCTGACGTATGTCGGGGCGTCGTACGGGACGTTCCTCGGGGCGACGTATGCCGGGCTCTTCCCGGAACGGGTGGGCCGGCTGGTCCTGGACGGCGCGATGGACCCGCAGCTCACCGCGCGCAAACTCAATGAGGACCAGACGGCGGGCTTCGAGACGGCCTTCCAGTCGTTCGCGAAGGACTGCGTGCGCCAGAGCGACTGCCCGTTGGGCGGCGCGGGCACGAGCCCGGAGCAGGTGGGCAAGAACCTGAAGGCGTTCTTCCAGCAGCTGGACAAGGCGCCCATCCCGGCCGGCGACGCGGACGGCCGCAAGCTCGGCGAGGCGCTCGCGACGACGGGTGTGATCGCGGCGATGTACGACGAGGCGGCCTGGCCGCAGTTGCGCGAGGCGCTCACCTCGGCGATGAAGGAGAAGGACGGCGCGGGACTGCTCGCCCTGTCCGACAGCTACTACGAGCGCGACGCCGACGGCAAATACGCGAACCTGATGTTCGCCAACGCGGCGGTGAACTGCCTCGACCTCCCGGCCGCCTTCGCCACCTCCGACCAGGTGGAGAAGGCCCTCCCCGCCTTCGAGAAGGCGTCCCCCGTCTTCGGCGAGGGTCTGGCCTGGGCCTCCCTGAACTGCGCGTACTGGCCGGTGAAGCCGACGAGCGAGCCGCACCGCATCCAGGCGAAGGGCGCCGCCCCGATCCTCGTGGTCGGCACCACGCGCGACCCGGCGACCCCGTACCCCTGGGCCCAGTCCCTCGCCTCGCAGCTCTCCTCCGGCACCCTCCTCACCTACGTCGGCGACGGCCACACCGCGTACGGCCGCGGCAGCACCTGCATCGACTCCACGATCGACCGCTACCTCCTCCAGGGCACCCCGCCCCCCAAGGGAAAGCGCTGCTCATAGCCTGTCCGCACACCCCGGCGCCGGAGGCCTCGGGGGGTGTACGGAGCACCCTCGGAAACTGTGTAGACTTACCGACGTTGCTGATCGCACCATAGTGCGGACAGCGCGCCGCCTTAGCTCAGATGGCCAGAGCAACGCACTCGTAATGCGTAGGTCTCGGGTTCGAATCCCGAAGGCGGCTCCATGTGTGGAGAGCCCAGGTCACGTTTGTGGCCTGGGTTCTTTTGTGTAGTCGACACGGTCACTCAGTGGGCGTTCCGTTCGTAGGCCGTGACAGGGATCGTCTCCTTGCGGAAGAACGCCGGGCGGATCACCCGGTACACCAGCATCGGCACGGCGCCGAGCAGCAGCGCGCCGATGCCGGTGACGAGAACGCCGCCGAGTTGCCAGTGGGGCGGGAAGGGCAGGGTCCATGAGGTGCTGCCGTAGTCCGCGGCGGAGTACACCACGCAGGCGTTGACGAAGAAGTGGAGGAGGAGGACGGCGCCGAGGGCGGGCAGATGCCCTTTGTCCAGAGGGCGCACGGGGCCGTCGGTGAGGACCTTGCGGTAGTACCGGACGCAGGCGAACCCCGTGAGTCCGTAGTAGAAGGCGATCATGAGGCATACCGAGCCGATGGAGTCGGCCAGGACGTTCTCGCTCACCCGGGTCAGCATGACGTAGAAGGCGATGGAGGCCAGGCCCATGCCGACCGTGGACCAGGTCGGGGTTGAGGTAGCGGGGGTGGATGCGGGCGAAGCGGTCCGGGATGGCCTTGAAGGCGGCCATGGAGAGGGTGGTACGGGCCGTCGGGAGGATGGTGGTTCTGGGTGGAGGCCGCCGCCGAGGTGAGCACCATCAGGATCAGGAGCTTGGTGGCGACCTCGACCCATCCCGCGGTGCCGAAGACCTCGGCGCCCAGGCTGGAGAGGATGTCCCCGGAATTGTCGGGGTTGGCGCTCGACGGGCCGGCCGTCCCGACGACGGCACCGGCCGCCGCCGGCGCCGTCACCGCCGCGGTCGCGAGGGTCGTTCTGAGCTTGCGCAGGGCCGTTGCTCCTCCCCGTAGTCCTGTGCCGCCCCTGTGCCACGCCTGCGGGGAGGCGGGAGCAGCGTGGCACTGGGCACTCTTCTGGCCACCCCCTCCAACTCCCCTGCAGGCAGGCAACGTTGGAGCTCTTCGCGGACTCTCGCGGCGCTCCTTCCGGGCTCTTTCGGAGCACTTCCCGGGCTCTTTCCGGCGGAGATGAGTGTCCGTACTCAGGCGCCCCGGCCGACTCCTCTGCCAACCTGGCGTCATGCCTTCTCGCGAGAGCCGTACGAGCCGTACGAGCCGTACGAGCGCCGGCCGTGCCGCCCTCTTGGCCGCGGCCACCGTGACCGCCGCCGCATGTCTCGCCGCGTGCGGAACTCAGCGGCCGGGCGCGGCGCCGTCCGTGGCCCCCACCTCGTCCGCCGGCTCCTCCTCGTCGCCCGCGAGCCCGCACGCGGAGCCGGACAAGGGCGACAGCGCGCCGCACAACGCCGAGAACAACATCGGCCGGATGCCGGCGGACATGACTCCCGCCGACGAGGCGGCCGCAAAGGAGAAGGCCGAGAAGGTCAAGCCGGTACTGGAGAAACTGCGGAAGCAAGGGCGCATCAGTCCCAAGGACGTACGCCCCGCACTCGCCGGCCTCGGCTTCCGGGCCGCGGACATGCGCGTCCAGGACCCGTGGTCGCGATGGAACGTGGACCACTCGGAGAAGGTGCCGGGCACCTTCTACGGGATCTGGGTCGGCAAGACCGCCTGCATCTCCGGCGCGGTGAGCGAGGACAGCGTGTGGGTCGAGGTCAACGGCCCCTATCCGGAGACCGCCTGCATCGTGCCGCCGGTCGCCCACTGATTCCTGTCACACATCCCCCCTCCCGGGCGTCAGGGAGATGACGGCGCCGCACCGCGCGGCCCGGCGAGAGGGAGATGACGACATGACTGTTCTGATGGTGCGTTCCACGGTGAAGCCCGAGTTCGTCGGGGAGCTCGAAGCGGCTCTGAAGAAGATGTTCACCGCCATTGAGGGCGCCGGGCCCGAGGGCGTGCGCTACACCTCGTACCGCCTTGCCGACGGAGTCACCTACGTCGCGCTGCTGGAGCTCGCGGACGGCATCGAGAATCCGCTGCCCGCGATCGCGGAGTTCCGGGAGTTCCAGGCGGGCCTGAAGGACTGGCTGGCCGGTCCGCCGTCCGCCGAGCAGTTCGAGGTCAGGGGCGCGTACGCGGCCTGACGCAGTCGCCGGCGGGCGATGCCATCCTTCGGACATGGGTGTCTCCGGCGCGGCGAACGGCGGGTACTCCGGTACTCCGCTCGCCAAGAAGATCGGTATCAAGGCAGGGCAGCGGGTGCGGCTGACACACGGGCCGAAGGGCTGGGACATTCCCGGGCTGCCCGAGGACTGCGTGGTCTCCGCGGGTGGCCCGAAGGGGGCGGACGTCACCGTCGCCTTCTTCCGGGCCCGGGCGGAGCCGGCGGCGCAGGCGGCCGGGCTGGTCCGGGATCTGTCCGACGAGGCGATGCTCTGGATCGCCTGGCCCCGGCGCGCGGCCGGGCACGAGAGCGACATCACCGAGAATGATCTGCGGGAGATCTTCCTGCCGCTCGGGGTCGTGGATGTGAAGGTGGCGGCGCTGGGGGACGACTGGTCGGGCCTGAAGTTCGTACGTCGCAGAGAGAACCGGAGTCCGAGGAACTGACGTACGCGAAACCGGTGTACGGGAAACGGGCGCACCTGGGGAGGAAGGCTCGGACGTACATTCGGACGTACACCGGGGCGTACTTGAGGGGGAATTCCAGTGAACGGCTAGCATCGCGGCACAGTTGTCGGCCGGGATGGGGTGGATGTCGTGTCACAGGCGGAGGAGGGGCCGCGGGTTGCCGTTGCCGTGGTGACCATGGGGAATCGGCCCACCGAGGTCGACGCGCTGCTCACCTCCGTGGCCAAGCAGGACGTCGCGCCCGCACGGATCGTGATCGTGGGCAACGGCGCTCCGCTGCCCGAGTTCGCCGAACGCCTCGGGCTGCCCGGGGAAGTGACCACCATCGAGGTCGAAGAGAACCTCGGGTGCCCCGGCGGGCGCAATGTCGCCCTCCAGCGCCTGAGCGAGCTGGGGGACGTCGACGTCGTCGTCGAGCTCGACGACGACGGGCTGCTCGTCGACGGGGACGTCCTGCGGAAGGTACGGGACCTGTACGCCGCCGATCCGCGGCTCGGCATCGTCGGCTTCCGCATCGCCGACGAGAACGGGGAGACGCAGCGCCGGCACGTGCCCCGGGTCGGGGCCAAGGACCCGATGCGGGGAGGGCCGGTCACCGGCTTCCTCGGAGGCGGCCATGCCCTCTCCATGCCCATGCTCGCCGAGATCGGCGACTGGCCGGCCGAGTTCTTCTTCGCGCACGAGGAGACCGACATGGCCTGGCGTGCCATCGACGCCGGGTGGACCGTGCTGTACGAGCCCGAGCTGCTGCTCCAGCACCCGAAGACCTCGCCCGCGCGGCACGCCATCTACTACCGGGTGACCGCCCGCAACCGGGTCTGGCTCACCCGTCGGCGGCTGCCCCTCCCGCTGATCCCCGTGCACCTGGGCATCTGGATCCTGGCCACACTCGTACGGACCCGGTCCGTCGGCGGGCTGAAGGCCTGGTTCGGCGGGTTCGCGGAAGGGCTGCGGGAGTCCGGCGGAGAGCGGCGGCCGATGCGCTGGCGCACGGTGTGGCGGCTCACCCGGCTGGGCCGCCCACCTGTCATCTGAGGGTGTGCACGAGCCCGGACGACAGACGGAGGCCCCGGTCGTTCACCTCCGACGACCGGGACCTCGCGCGTCCCCGGATCCGGCCACGGCGGCGACACTCCCCCGAGTTACGCGTAGTACGCGCGCACCGTCGGGCCAGATCCGATGCAGTGATCACATCAGGCCACGCCAACGGATCGCTAACATGAGGCCAACGGTTCGTATGGGAGCCGTGAGTCGGTCGGCGGGAAGTCGCCGGAACAAGGCGCGAAGTCGCCGTGGGCGCGGCCGGAGCGGTCGCGCGGAAAGGCAGTGGGGCGGCGTGATGCGGAACGGGCTGCGGTTCGGGCTGCTGGGGCCGCCGGTCCTGTACGACGCCGGCGGCGAGTTCAGGTCGATCGGCAGCGGCAAGATGCGTGCCCTGCTGGCTGCGCTGCTCCTGGAACCGGGCCGGGTCGTCTCGGTCGACGTGCTCAAGGACGCGCTGTGGGGCGGGGCGCCGCCCGCCTCCGCCCAGGCCTCGCTGCAGAACCATGTGACGCGGCTGCGGCGCCTCCTCGACGATCCCGAGCGGCTGCGCGCGGTCCCTCCGGGATACGTCCTGAGGGTCGGCGAGGGCGAGTTGGACGTCCGTGTCTTCGAACAGCACGCCACCGCCGCACGTACCGCCCACGCCGAGCGCGCCTGGGAGCGGGCGCTGCGCGAGTCCATGTCCGCGCTCGCACTGTGGCGCGGCACCCCGCTCAGCGGCCTGCCGCCCGAGACCGGCGGACACGCCTTCGTCCAGCGTCTGGAGGAGGCCCGGCTGCTGGTCCTGGAGTGGCGCTACGAGGCCGAGCTGCGCCTGAGCGATCTCGGGGAAGCTCAGGCGCGCCTCCGCGCCGCTCAACACGCGCCCCCACCCTCGAACTCGCCGCGCTCCGCTCGGGCGGGGGGACCCCTTTCACCGGACCGGCCAACGGCCGAAGGAGCGCCTCCCTCAAGTTCCCGGCTTGGCCCGAACGGGGGGGACCACCATCGAGGACCCTCGTCCGGCGCGCAGGGAGCACGCACCGAACGACGCGAGAACGCACCCGAGCTTCCCGGAGACCGCTCGGCCCTCACACCCGCCCGACTCGACCGGCTGGCCCCCGAGTTGGCCGCACTCACCGCCGAGTACCCGCTCCGCGAGGCCTTCCACCGGCTCCTGATGCTCGTACTGCACCGCACCGGGCGCCAGGCCGAGGCCCTCGCTGTCCACCGTGATCTGCGGGCCCGCCTGGTGGAGGAGCTCGGGATCGAGCCTGGCCTGGCGGTGCGGGAGGCGCATCTGGAGATCCTCCGTGCGCAGGGCGGCACGGAGAGGGCGGCGGATGTCGCCGACGACGCCGGGCGAGCGGAGCGGGAGGCCGCGGTCGTCCTGTCGGATCCCGGCCCGCCGCGCCCCGCCCAACTCCCGCCCCCGCCCGCGTACTTCACCGGACGTGACGACCTGCGCCAGAAGCTGCGCCTGGCGCTGGACCCGGAGCGCCGGACCGCCGGACCCGGCGTCGCGGCGGCCGACGGTATGCCGTCTGTCGCCGTGATCAGCGGTATGGCCGGCGTCGGCAAGAGCGCGCTCGCGCTGCACGTGGCACACGGGCTGCGGGAACGTTTCCCCGACGGTCAGCTGTACGTCAATCTGCACGGCGCCACCCCCGGCATGACCCCGCTCACCTCCGGCCAGGCGCTCGCCGCGCTGCTCCGCGACCTCGGCGCCGAACCGCGCCGGATCCCCGAACACCGGGACGCGGCAGCCGCGTTGCTGCGGTCCATGCTCGCGCCCACCCGCACGCTGATGGTGCTCGACGACGCCGCGCATGCCGCGCAGGTGCGGCCGCTGCTGCCCGCGGGCGCGGGCTGCGCGGTCATCGTGACGAGCCGTTCGCCGCTCACCGCCCTGGACGGCGCGCACCGCTTCCCGCTCGCGCCGCTGTCGGACGAGGACAGCGCGGCGCTGCTCCGCGCGGTCTCCGGCCGCCGCAACGGGCTCGACGGCGGGCACCCCCTCGTCGAACTCACCGGCCGGCTGCCACTCGCCCTCCGCGTCGTCGCGGCCCGCCTCGCCGCGCGCCACGCGCTCACGCCGGACATGCTCGCCGGTCAACTGGCCGCTACGGAAGGGCGGTTGCACCACCTGGAGTACGACGACCTGAGCGTCCGCCGCTCCCTGGCCGTCGCCCACGACGCGCTGCGCGCCTCGGAGCGTGAGGCCGACCGGGACGCGGCGCTCGCCCTGTGCCGCATCGGCGCGCTCGACCTCCCCGCGTACGGGGCGCCCCTCCTCGCCCGCCTCTCCGGCATCGCCGAACGCCGAGCCGAGGCCGCCCTCGACCGCCTTGTCGACGTCGCCCTCCTGGAGGAAACGGCGTACGGCCGCTACGCCCCGCACGACCTGGTGCGGGACTTCGCCCGCGAGATCGCGGGGGCGACTTCGGCCCGTCCGGCGTTCGAGGACGAGGCCGTTCAGGCCGAAAGCGAGGGTCTGGGAACGGCAGCCCCCAGATATGGGACGGGCAGGGGCGGAGGGGGCGAGAACCCATCCGGTGCGGATGCCGTCGTGACTTCGCACGCCGCGGGCGGCCCCGCTCCCGCCGGCACAGGCACCTCCGCCCCCGGCGGTAACGGCGCAGCCGCCTCCGGCGGCCAGGACACGGCACTCGCCGCCGGCCACGACGCGGCCGTCGCCGAACGCGCCCTGCGCTGGTACGCCGGTGTCGCCGCCCGCTCCCTGGAGGCGATCCTCGAACCCGGGCTGGACCGCGAGGACCGCAGCCGCCGGACTGCCTCGCAGCCGCCCCCGCACGCCGCGGACGTCGTGGCCACCCCACCCTTCCGCTCCGCGAAGGACGCCTTCGCCTGGGGCGATCTGGAGCTGGAGAACGTGGTGGCGCTGGTGGAGCGCCACGCGGAGATCTCCCCGTACATCCCCCTCCTGGTCCGCCTGCTCAACCCGTACGTCCAACGCAGCGGCCGCGTGGCCGAGCTGGAGATCCTCCAGCGGGCCGCGCTCGGCGCGGCGCGGCGGCTCGGGGACGAGGCCGCCGAGGCGTACGCGCTCGGAGACCTGGCGGGCCTGCACTTCATGACGGGCCGCGCGAGCGACGCCCTGGCGCTCAACGACGAGGCGCTGGCGATCTGGCGCAGGCTCGGCGTCCTGTCCTGGGTGCGGCGGGGCCTGAACAATCGCGGCATGCTCCTCGAAGGACTCGGCCGCTACGCCGAATCCAGCGAGGCTCTGCTGCAAAGCCTGGAATTGTCAAGGGAGTTGGGCGACCCGCACATGGAGGCCATCACCTACAGCCACCTCGGCAACCTGTACGAGCACTCGGACCCCCGGGCCGCCATCGACCACCACAAGCGCAGTCTCGCGATCGGCGACACGATCCAGGACGTCATCATCCGCCACTCAGCGCACTGCAACATCGGCTACGCACACCTCGCCCTCGGCGAACCGGCCGCCGCCGTACCGCACTTCGAGGAGAGCCTGCGCATCCTCGGCAGCCACGGCGACTGGCACGGCGAGTCGCAGACCCGGCTCGGGCTGGTGCGTGCCCTGCGCGGGGTGGGACACGCGGAGCGGGCCGAGCGCGAGTGCGATCTGCTGCTGTGCCGCGCCGACCGCCGCGCCGACCGGTACACCGGAGGGCTCGCCCGGCATCAGCGGGGCCTGCTGCTGCGGAGCCGGGGGGAGGTCGAAGGGGCGTACGAGCAGTGGGAGTCGGCCCTGGCGGCGCTGGCGGAGACGGACAGCCCGGTGGTGGGGGAGCTGCGGGAACTCCTGGCGGAGAAGCCGAAGCTGGCGTAGCAACTCACCCGGAAGGGGTGTCACTTGGCGTCCGCGTAGCACTCCACCACCGCCGTCGTGAACGGAAAGCGGACCGGTGTCTCCCCGAAGGTGAGGCGGCCGGCGAGGTCGGCCGCCTCGCGGATCGCGGTCACCACAGTCTCGGCCTCCTGGGCGGGGCAGTGCACGATCACCTCGTCGTGCTGGAAGAAGACCAGCTCGGCCGAGAGGTCGGCGCAGGTGCGCCGGAGCGCGGCGAGCACCAGCAGGGCCCAGTCGGCGGCGCTGCCCTGGACGACGAAGTTGCGGGCGAACCGGCCGCGGGCACGGGAGTTGGAGGAGGCGTACCCCGGAACCCACCCCTGCTCAAGGCCGCCCTCCACGGGTTCGTCCTGTGGGATGCCCGCCTCGTCCCCACTCCCGTCCGACGCGCCCACCGCCGGGGGAGAGGTCCGCCCCAGCCAGGTCCGCACGAGCCGCCCTTCCTCTCCCGCCCGCGCCGCGTCGTCCACGTACGCCACGGCCTTGGGAAATCGGCGGCGCAGCAGGGCGAGGTTCTTCAGCCCGTCACCCGACGTCTGTCCGTACACGGCCCCCAGCACAGCGAGCTTGGCCTGTGCCCGATCTCCGGCGAACGCCCGGTCCGAAACCGCCTGATACAGATCGGTCTCCCGCCCCGCGACCTCCATCAGACCGGGGTCGCGCGAGATCGCGGCCAGCACACGCGGCTCCATCTGATCGGCGTCGGCGACGACGAGCCGCCAGCCGGGATCGGCGACGACGGCACGGCGGATGACCTTGGGGATCTGGAGAGCGCCCCCGCCATTGGTCACCCACCGCCCGGTGACGGTCCCGCCCGGCAGATACTCGGGCCGGAACCGCCCGTCGCGCACCCAGTCCTGGAGCCAGGACCACCCGTGGGCGACCCAGATCCGGTACAGCTTCTTGTACTCGATCAGCGGCTTCACGGCCGGATGGTCGATCGACTCGATCTCCCACCGCCGCGTGGACTTGACCTTGATCCCGGCCTGAGCGAAGGCCTTGACCACATCGGCGGGCAAATCAGGTCTGACCCGTCTCCCAAAGGCGGCCGACACCTCGTCCGCCAGCTCGGCGAGCCGCCGGGGCTCGCCCCCGCCCGCGTACCGCTCGCCGAGCAGCTCGTGCAGCACCTCCCGGTGGACGTCCGCGCGCCACGGCAGCCCTGCCTCGTTCATCTCGGCGGCGACCAGCATCCCGGCCGATTCGGCGGCCGTCAGCAGCCGCATCCGCTCCGGATGCGCGGTCGCATCATGCCGCCGCTGCTGGTCCGCGTACACCTCCAGGAGATCGTCCAGCGGCACGTGGACCGGGCGCGGCTCGAAGAGCGAGGACTGCGAACCGGGCTCGGCGGACCGCTGCGGCGGATCGGTCGGTACGGGCCCGCCGCGCAGCCTCGCCAGCGCGGCGGCCGCCGACCGGGGCTCGCCGAGCCGCCCCTCGTGCCCGAGCAGCAGCGTCTCGGCGGCCTCCATGTCGTAACACCGCTCGACTCGCACCCCCGCGGCGAGCAGACGCGGATACACGTCCGCGGTGGACCGCCAGACCCACCGGCTCACTTCCGGCCTCGACCGCACCGCCTCCGCCAGATTCGCCTCGCGGCGGACCGGCCCCGCGGGCAGCCCGCCGGGGCCGAGGGCGGCGACCTCCGCGCCGCCGTCCTCGGCCGGCGCGAGAGCCCAGCGCTCGGTCATGATTCCGAGTCTCGCAGGGAGGTCTGACAATGGCGCCGCCCCCGGGCACGGCCCCAGCTGCCGACTTGCTCAGCCGGTGCTCGTCTCCCCCCGCCCGTTCACGACCTCCTCGAGCATGCGCGCGACGTGCCCCTCGGTCGTCGCCTTGTCGACGCCCGCCCCGCTGAGAACGCCCTCGCCGTTCTCGTACTCCAGGAGGGCCAGCAGGATGTGCTCGGTGCCGACGTAGTTGTGGCCGAGGCGCAGGGCCTCGCGGAAGGTGAGTTCGAGGACCTTCTTGGCGGCGGGCCCGTACGGAACGAGTTCGGGGACCTCGTCGACGGCCGGCGGGAGCGCCGCCTTCGCCGCCTCGCGCACCGTGGCGAGGGACACGCCCTGCGCCGTGATCGCCTGGGCGCCGAGTCCCTCGGGCTCGGCGAGCAGCCCGAGGACGAGGTGCTCGGGCAGCCCTTCCGCGTTTCCCGCGGCCTTGGCCTCGCTGTGCGCGACCATGACCACCTTGCGGGCACGCGGGGTGTAGCGCCCGAAGCCCTGGTTCGGATCGAGATCCGACTCCGCCTTCGGGACGAAACGCTTCTGGGCGGCCTGCCGGGTGACCCCCATGCTCTTGCCGATGTCCGTCCAGGACGCGCCCGAACGCCGGGCCTGGTCCACGAAGTGCCCGATCAGATGGTCGGCCACGTCACCCAGGTGATCCGCGGCGATCACCGCGTCCTGGAGCTGGTCCAGTGCGTCGGTGTGAACCTTTTTGATGGCCTCGATGAGGTCGTCGAGACGTACGGATGCAGTGCCGAGTGGGTTAGTCGTCATGTGTCAACCGTAGGTTGACGCCCCCGGGGCGTCAACCCAAAGTTGACACCCCGAGCCGACCGAATCACACCACTCCGCGACTCATCCCTCCGCGACGCGCCCTTGGGTTACTTCGGCCGGCTACTTGGGAGAGGCCGCCAGCCGCACGGCCAACCCCGCGAACACAGTCCCGCTGAAGATGTTGAGCCCCCGCGACACCCGCCGACTGCGCCGCAACAGGGCGGACAGTCGCCCGGAGAGCAGTCCGATCGAGCCGTCGACGGCGAACCCCATGACCACCATGGTGGCCCCCAGGATCATGAACTGTCCGGCCACGTGCCCCATTTCAAGGTTCACGAACTGGGGCAGGAAGGCGACGTTGAAGAGGATCACCTTCGGGTTGAGCAGATTGGTGACGGCACCCTGCCAGAAGGCCCGCCGCCGCCCCGGCCCGACATCCCCACTCGCCTCGACGCTCACCGCGCGCTCCCGGAACGCCTTCACCGCGAGGTACAGCAGATAGGCGGCGCCCAACCACCGCAGCACGTGATAGAGCGTCGGCAACGTCGTGAACAGCGCCGAAAGCCCCAGCATCGCGGCCACCGCGTGCACAAGCATCGCGAACGCCACGCCCGCAGCGGCCAGTACCCCCGTAATGGGCCCTCCCCGCCCTCCCATCGCCACGATGAACATCATGTCCGGCCCCGGCGTGACGCAGAGCGCGAAGCCGGCAACGAGAAACGCCGCGTACAGAGATGTGTCGACCATGGCCCCATGCTCGACACCGCCGACGCGCCGAGGCGACCGAATTTCACGCACTGAGAGGGCCCCGGCGCCGGGGCTGTTACGGCCCGCAGCGAGGACCATCCGTACGGCCCGCAGCCGAGGCCGTCGGCCCGCCCGTACGGCCCGCAGTCGCCCACGCGCGGGAGTGGTCGTGTTGGTACATCGAATGCCCGTATCCGGCCGGATCCAAAAGGAACGGCTCCCTGACGCCCCACGGTTGATCCGTTCGGATACGGGCGGATGTACCGACGCGGCCCCGACCCACCGCGAACAGCGGGCGAACCCCCGGTCGTCGTCACGTCCGCCGCCACGCTCCAGTCACCGTCGTCACGTCCGCCGCCACGCTCCAGCCACCGCCGCCACGCTCCAGTCACCGTCGTCACGTCCGCCGCCACGCTCCAGCCACCGCCGCCCCGACGGCCACCACCAGGCACGCCCCCACACACCCCGCCAGCAGCCCCCACGGCACATCCACCCCCACCGGCGCCGACACCCGCGCCAGCGCCGCCGCCACCCCCGCGAGGTTCACCGCGGCCACCGCACCCCCGAGCACCGCCCCTACGCAGACCCCCACCGCCGCCTCGCCGGCGACCACCCGCAGCACCTGCCCCCGCGTGGCCCCTGCCATCCGCAGGGACCGCAGCTCCGCACCTCGCGCGGAGGTCGCCATCAGCAGCGTCACGGCGAGCGAAATCCCGGCGTAGACAAGGGCGATGCCCAGAACCACGAGAAACCCCAGCCGGGTCTGCGGGCCGGTCCGCGGGTGGGTGGCAGCCAGCCACGCCGACGCGGACCTCACCGTGCCGCCCGTCGAGGCCCGCAGCGCCGCCTCGACGGCCGCCTGATCCGCCTGATGCGCCTGATCCGCCGACTTCGCCGACTCCGCCCCACGCCCCACCCGCACATCGAGCCGATCGACCACGGCCCCCACCGCGTTCGCCGAGGTCACATACGCCCCGCTGTCGCCCGTACCCCGCGCCAGCACCGCCACGACCCGCAACCGCGCAGCCCGCCCGTCCCCCAGCCACACACGGACCCAGGACCCCACCTCATGCCGCTCCCACTCCTCGTTCACGACGATCGACCGGTCGTCGAGATCGCGTATGTCGCCCGCGACGACCGGCAGCCGCGCCACCGACGCGAACGCCGCCACGTCGCTCACCGCCCGCGCGTCGGACCGTATGAGCGCGGTCCCCTCCTCCCGTACGAAGACCGCGGTCGAGGCGGTGGCCGAGACCGTGGCCCCAGCGACCCGTACCGCCCGCAAGCCGTCCCCGGTGACGACGAATTGGGCACGGGTCCGCTCCCGCGCCTCCATCGCCTTCGCCCCGGTCACGGTCGCCGCGGCCCCCAGCAGCGAACCCGCCAGCGCGACGGTCACCAGGACGGGAGCCGCCACGGCGGCCGTACGCCGTACCGCCGCCGCCGCGTTCTCGCGCACCAGCAGCCCGGTCGCGCCGGACAGCCGACCGAGGGGAAGCAGTCGTACGACGGGACGCACGAGGGGACGGACGAGCACGGGGGCGAGCGCCGACACCGCCGTGACCAGGACCATCGGCTGCGTGGCGTACGTCTTCCGCTTCAGCAGCGCGGCCGGATCCGTCCCCAACTTCCAGGCCAGCAGCCCGAGTCCGACCGCGAGCAACCCGAAACCGACGACCCGCCGCGACCGAGGCATCACATCCGTGTCCACGGACGCCTCCCGGAGCGCCTCCACAGGCCCGATCCGCCCCGCCCGCCAGGAGGCCACCCAGGCGCCCGCCAGAGCCACCAACACCCCAGTGCAGAAGGCGACTCGCGAGGGCCAGTCCACCGACCCCCGCAGCATGAACCACGAAGGCGCCACCCCGCCGTCCACCAGCGCCCGCACGAGCCGGGGCGCACCACGCGCCCCCAGCGCGCACCCCGCGGCCGACGCCACGAGCCCCACCGCGAGCGCCTCCCCGAGCAACAGCCGCCGCACCTGCCCGGGCGTCGCCCCGGCCATCCTCAGCAGACCGAACTCCCGCCGCCGCAGCGCCACGACGAACGCGAACGTCGAAGCCGTCACGAAAACGGAGACGAAGGCCGTCACCCCGGCCGCCGTGCCCAGCAGGGAGCCGACTCCGACCAGCGCCTCGGCATCGCGCGCGGCGGAGGGGTCGGCCTGATGACGGTCGTCACCGGTCAGCACCCGCGCACGATCCCCGACGAGCCGCCGGACAGCCACGACGGGCGCGTCAACACCAACCGCGTCCCGAGCCGTACCATCCGTCCGCACCCGCCCCAATTCGCGAAGCTCACCGATGAGTTCACTGTCCACAGGGTGTGGATGCGCCAGCTTCTTCGACACGAGGGCGGTGCCGGGCCCCCGCCGCACCTCCACTGTGAGGGTGTCCCGCCCCATCACCACGACGGGCGAGGAGGCGAACCGCGTCGGCGGCCGCCCCGACGCGTCGAGGCCGGCGGCGAGCGCGAGCCCCATCGCCGTCATCACGGCGACCCCGAGCCCGACGGCGACGAAGGAGCCGAGAAGGGAGACCCAGCGCGTACGCAACGACGAAAGACTCAGCACGCCGCAAGCCCCGTCCGCTCAAGCCCCGCCGTCCGCTCAAGCCCCGCCATCCGCCCCGCGACACCCGCCGCGGAAGGCTCCGCCAATTCCCCGCTCACCCGCCCGTCGACGAGGAACACCACCCGGTCCGCGTACGAGGCCGCCACCGGGTCATGCGTGACCATGACGGTCGTCTGCCCCTCCCGGTCCACCAACTCCCGTAGTAGCGACAGCACTTCATGACCGGTCCCGGTGTCGAGCGCCCCCGTCGGTTCGTCACCGAAGAGGACGGCGGGACGGGTGATCAGCGCCCGAGCGAGCGCGACGCGCTGCTGCTGCCCACCCGACAGCTGCGCGGGCCGGTGCCTGGTGCGGTCGCCGAGCCCCACCCGGGCCAGCGCCTCGCGCACCGCCCCGCGCGAGGGCCGCCGCGCGGCCAGCCGCAGCGGCAGGGCGACGTTCTGCGCGGCGGTCAGCGACGGCAGCAGGTTGAAGGACTGGAACACGAACCCGATCCGCTCCCGCCTGAGCAGCGTCAGCCGACGCTCGCTCAGCCCGCCCAGCTCGACCCCGTCGACGGCCACCGTCCCGGAGGTCGGCCGGTCGAGTCCGGCCGCGCACTGCAACAGGGTCGACTTCCCCGACCCGGACGGCCCCATCACGGCGGTGAAGGTCCCGGCGGCGAAGTCCAGATCGACCCCGTCCAGCGCGGCGACGGCACCGTAATCACGGTGCAGAGATCGAATACGTACGGCTGTTTCGGTCATGCCTCAAGCGAACCGTCCGGCAGCCGCCCGATCACGACCACCAGGGGGCGTCCTGGGGTAGGGCCGGCCCTACCCCGACCCGTGACACGATCGAGGAATGAGCAGCAGTAACCCCAGCCCCGGCACGGTCGAGCGCGCCTTCGAGGCCGCCCTCTACGCCGACTCCGACACGGCCCTCGACACGGGCGCCTCGCTGCTCGCCGCCGACCCCGCGTCCGACGCCGAACTCACCCGGCGCGGCGAGGAGTTCGTCGCCGCGGCCTGGCGGCGCGGCTGGCAGCCCGCCGATGTCGTACGGATCGTGCGCCGCGAGCTGGACGACGTACACGTACAGCTGGTGTCCGGGCTGATCCTCGGCGAGAACCGCAAGCCGCGGAGCCCGCGCTGGGCCGCACAGCTCGAAGAGCTGGCGTCCGAGCCCCGGGCCCCCCGCACCGACCGCTTCTCGTACGCGACCGCCGTACTGGAGCTCTACCGGCTGCTGCTCCGCCTCCCCACGATCGAGCCCCTCGACGCAACGCGACAAAACGCCCACCACGCCTCCCACGCCCCCCAGGACACCCGCATGCTCACCCGCATCCGCGCCCTGCTCGCCAAGGCCGAGGCGACCGGGTTCCCGGAGGAGGCGGAGGCGCTGAGCGCCAAGGCGCAGGAGCTGATGGCGCGGCACAGCATCGACGAGGCGCTGCTCGCGGCGCGTACGCACGCGAAGGACGCGCCCGGCGCCTGCCGGATCGGCGTCGAGCCGCCGTACGAGACGGCCAAGGCGGTGCTCCTGGACGCGGTGGCGGGGGCGAACCGCTGCCGGGCCGTGTGGAACGAGGCCCTCGGCTTCTCGACCGTCGTCGGCTTCGAGCCCGACCTGGAGGCGGTCGAGCTCCTCTACACCTCACTCCTCGTGCAGGCCACGGCGGCGATGACGAAGGCGGAGGCCGCGCAGCGGGCAGGCGGGCGGAAGCGTACGAAGACCTTCCGGCAGTCCTTCCTCGCCGCCTACGCACACCGGATCGGCGACCGCCTCGCGTCCGCGACCGAGGGGCAGGAGGCTGCGACGGAGGGGGAGCTGCTGCCGGTGCTGGCGGCCCGCGACGTGGCGGTCGCGGACCAGATGGACCGGATGTTCCCCGAGACGGTGACCACCCGGCTGCGCGGGGTCAGCGACGCGGCCGGGTGGCACGAAGGGGCCGCGGCGGCGGACCGGGCGCAGGTCAAGGGGCGGCCACCACTGCGGTGATCAGTCGCCCGCGTGCTGGAACGGGCTCACGGAGGCGTTGAGGTCGGCCGCCTCGCTCTTGCCCGCGACAGGTCCGTACGACCACTTGAAGTCCTGCGTGGCGGTGGCACCGGGCAGGCTGATCTTCAGCGTCTGCGCGTCGAAGGTCTTCGCGTCGCCCTTCGTGCCCCGCACGTAGGTGATGGTGAAGGTCGCGGTGTCGCCCTTCGCCAGGGTCAGCTTCACCGGGCTCGCGGACTTCTCCGGGGCGATGTCCGTGGAGTCGCCGCCGGCCTGGACCTCGAGGCCGGGGAAGCCCTTCAGGGTGCATGTGGAGTCGCGGTTGGTGAGGGTGACAGGGACGTTGCCGGTGTCCCCGGCTGCCGGGGCGGCGTTGGCGGGGCCCACCTCGATGCCCACCTTGTCGATCCGGCAGTCGGCTGAGGAGCTCTTGGCGGTCTTGTCGGTCTTGCTGGTGCTGCCGCCGCTGTCGTCGCAGGAGGTCAGGGCGAGGGCGGCCGCGAGGACGGTGACGGCGATGGGCAGGGCGCGCATGGGGTTCCCCCGGGGGTGGTGACGGTGTGCATGGATCATCACGCATTTCACTCCCCGGACGTTGCGCGCCCCCGGGTGTTCGCCTCCGCCGGGCCGCGAATATCCCGAAATCTCCCTTACGCCGACGGGATGAACTGGCTCCGGGCGCCGAAGGAGACGGCGCGCTCGGGACTGACGATCGAGCGGAAACGTCTCGCACCGCTGATCGCGCCGCGAGGCGCCGCCGGGCTCGCGCTGGTGATCGGGGTGAGCCGGTGGGCGTGCGGACCGAGCGGCAAAGCGCCTCGGAGCCCTGCTCCAGCGCGTGGTGGAATCGGTGGAGGGCGACCGCGCCGCGACATCCACGCGCGCGCCACCAAGCCGAAGCCCATGCTCCGCCCCGGCCTCCTGGAACTGATCCCCGTGGCCCTCAAAGCGATGCGGGGGTGCGCCGGAACACGCCAACGGGCCACGAAATCCGGAGGATTCCGCGGCCCGCAGGTGAGTGATCCGGCGATCAGGAGCCCAGGCTCGCCGTGGGCAGCCCCGTGGGCAGCTGCTGCCCGCCCTCGCTCTTCACGTACGACTCCTTGCCGAGCCCGCCCTGCCACGTGACCTTCAGGCTCGTACCGCTGACGGAGTCGACCATGCCGACCGCACGGTCCGTGCTGCCGTCCGTGCACTTGAGGCGGATCATCCGCATGCCCGACTCCTCGGCCGCGGTACCGCTGCACACGGTGCCCCCGGTCGTGAAGAGCGCGGCCTTCTCGCCGGTGACCATCAGCGCCACCGCCTTGCCGCCCGTGGTGGCCAGCCAGCTGCCCTCCACCTTGGTCTTGGCGCCCGAGGTGCCGCCAGAGCCGCCGCCCGTACCGGCCGTCTCCGTCGCGGACGCGCTCGGGCTCGTGGACTTGTCGCCGGAGCCGTCGTCGCTGCTGCAACCGGCCAGCACGAGCGCGGCCGCCAGACCCGCGGTCGCGGCCGCGATACGCGCCTGCCTGCGCGGGAAGGTCGCCGAAGTCACTGAAGCCCCCAAGGGTGGGTGAGGATGCCGGGGTCGCCGGAACGACCGCAGCAAGCTACCAGGCGGACCTGCGAACGCCCGGGAGGTATCCGGAGTGCGCTTGCTCACGCGGATTCACCAGGAAGAGGCCGACGGCGAGCAGATAACCGCGCGGGCGGCCCTACCACTGTCCCGGTTGCGTACGCGGGTGGCGCCGGTGTCGCGCGGCTGCCTGCGCGATTCCTCCTGGGCAGCGGCCGGTCCGGCGCCGGTCGAGGACGGCCGGCGGATGATGTCCTTCGGCTCGGGCCGCCGGGCGGCGTACCGCGCGACGATCTCCTGGCGCTTCTCGTTCTTCGCGATCTCGCTCGCCTTCGCCATCAGACTTTCACCCCTCGGGCACGGATCCGCGCCACGGCCGCCTCGGCGCCGATCGCGTCGACCGCCTTGATCTCAAGAGCGCGCGGGAGATGGCGCCGCTGCCGTACTCGTCCCGCCAGGCCCGACCGGGCGCTCATAGGTAGGAGATTCCCTACGGTTGACTCGTAGGGAATCTCCTACCTATTCTCGTGTTCATGAACCCCATGGAACCCACGAACATCACCCACGCCTCCTTCGTCACCCTCCCTGTCGAGGACCAGGACCGCGCCCTGCGCTTCTACGCGGACGTACTCGGCTTCGAGGTCACCGCGGACCGGGACATGCCTCCCGGGCGGTGGCTCCAGGTCGCGCCCAAGGGGGCGCAGACCGTCTTCACGCTCTCGGGTCCGGGCATGGGCGGTTTCACGCCCGGCGAGACCCGGGGGATCATGTTGGTCACGACCGATGTCGACGCCGACTGCGCGCGGCTCGCCGCCGCGGGCGTCGTGGTGGAAGGCCCCGACGACCTCCCCTGGGGCCGCATGGCCTCGTTCCGCGACCCGGACGGCAACGGTCTGATGCTGATCACGGAGAAGGAAGGCTTCTGATCGCGCCATGACGACCATCGGGGCCCATGAGGACCGCCTCTTCGCCGCGCTCGCCAACGCCACCCGCCGAGAGGTGCTGCGGCTGCTGCGCGACGACGGGCCCCAGCCCGTCCAGGCGCTCGCCGACCACTTCGACATGCGCCGCCCGAGCCTGTCGGAACACCTCAAGGTGCTCAGGGAGGCCGGGCTGGTGTCGGAGGAGCGCGCGGGGCGGCAGCGGATCTACCGCCTGGAGGCCGCGCCGCTCGCCGACGTGCAGGACTGGCTCCACCCGTACGAGCGGTTCTGGCGCGACAGGCTCAAGGGCCTCGGCGATCTCCTGGACCGCATGCCCGACGATGACGAGACATGAGCCCCGTTCCGCAGTCCGAGCCGGCGGACGACCTGACGACCATCCGCGTCGACCAGTTCCTCCCGCACCCGCCCGCCAAGGTCTGGCGCGCCCTCACCGAGCCCGAGCTGCTCGTGCAGTGGCAGATGCAGGGGTCGGAGGACTTCCGGCTCGAAGTCGGCCACCAGTACACGCTGACGTCGGTCCCGCGCCCCAACTCCAACTTCTCCGGCACCGTTGACGTGCGCGTTCTCGCGTACGAGCCGGAGCGGATGCTGCGCGTCCGGTGGGCGGACACGGATCCCGCCAATCCCACGGATTGGACCATTACTTGGACACTGGAACACGAAGGCCGCGGTACGCGTCTGTTCCTAGTACACGAGGGATTCGATCCGGACGATCCCGCACAGATGATGGCGCGGAAGATTATGGACGGGGGCTGGAGGTCGCATGTGATGCGAGCTCTGGGGAATGCGCTGGACCGGCTGTAGCTCCTTTGCGAGCCGGCGAGCAGCAGGCCGTAGTCAAGCGAACAACAGCCGGTAGTCAAGTGCCGGTAAAAGCTGTAACCGCAGGACCACCCCGCGTGCACGTGCATCTGCCCATGCATCTGCACATGAACAGAGCTATGATCCGGGTCAGTTGACCACTGCATCTATGGCCACTTCAGCCACTGCACGACCGGGGAGCGACCTGTGGACCACGACGTGTACGACGTGGATGACGTGTACGACGGCACGGCTGACGACGTGTACAACGGCATGGCCGCGACCGCGCTCAACGGGGTGGCCTGGCAGAAGAGCCGGCACAGCAACTCGCAGGGCTCCTGCGTGGAGTTCGCCCGGCTGCCCGGTGGCGACGTGGCCGTGCGGAATTCGCGGTTCCCCGAGGGGCCCGCGCTCGTCTACACGCGCGCCGAGATAGAGGCGATGCTCCTGGGCATCAAGGACGGCGAGTTCGACCACCTGATCGCGGGCTGATGACGCCCGCCCGCCGGTGCGACCGAGGGCGATCGCCGCTCGACGCTGCGTAACGCGCGTAGAACCGCGGCGCCAAAAGGCGCCGCGGTTTCCTATTCGGCGGTCACCGACGGCTGGAGCCGGAACAGCGCCCAGACGACCTTGCCGCTGAGGGTGCCCGCGAGCGGGTGCCAGCCCCAGCTGTCGGCGAACGAGTCGACCAGGAAGAGGCCGCGGCCCGACTCCGCCGAGAAGTCGTCCGAGTCACCCGCGACCGGGCTGTCGTGACTGGGGTCCCGCACCGCGCACACCAGACGCGAGGTCCACCGCATCAAGTGCAGCCGCACGGGCGGGCCTTGGTCGTCCCGGGGCGTGTCTGAGGGCAATGCGTGCCGCAGGGCGTTGGTGACGAGCTCGGAAACCACCAGGCAGACGTCGTCGAAGCGGTCGCCGATGTCCCACTGGTCCAGCGTTCTGCGGGTGAACTGCCGTGCTTCGCGCACCGCTTCGTAGCGGGCGGGCAGGGCGCAGGAAGCGGCGTCGGACACGGCCGCGGGATCGAGCGGCGGAAGTCCCTGCCGTAAGGGCTCGAGCATGGTCGATCCATTCGTCCCCATGCGAGGCACTCCCGGGTGTTCGCGGTCGTTGCGATGCAGCGGTGGCGCGGGGACCATGGTTCCGAATGCGTACAGCAGATGCAAGGGCAGATGCACGTGCACGCGCCCGAATTAGACCTTCGTCTACCAGTTCTTGCTCATTTCTTCTGTCACCTTCTTCCCTCTTGTTGGCCCTCTCCTGATCTTTTCCTGTGTGGCTCCTTTGGCTACTTTCCGTTTCCGTAATCGAACGAGTACTGCTTGAAGTGTTTTAGTGGCAGACTTCGGCCCCGGAAGACGGTTGGGGAGGCGGACGAACGTGAGCGCTGGTGAGTCGAGCGGCTCGGTGGTGCGGCGCATGCTGCTGGGGTCACATCTGCGGCGCCTGCGGGAGGCGCGTGGAATCACCCGGGAAGCGGCCGGTTACTCGATCCGTGCCTCCGAATCGAAGATCAGCCGCATGGAGTTGGGACGGGTGAGCTTCAAGACGCGCGACGTCGAGGACCTGCTGACGCTGTACGGCATCACGGACGAGGCGGAGCGCACCTCCCTCGTCTCGCTCGCGAAAGAGGCCAATGTCGCGGGCTGGTGGCACAGTTACTCGGACGTCCTGCCCAGCTGGTTCCCGACCTACGTCGGCCTCGAAGGCGCGGCCCATCTGATCCGGGTCTACGAAGTGCAGTTCGTGCACGGCCTGCTGCAGACCGAGGCGTACGCGCACGCGGTCGTCGCGCGCGGCATGAAGGGCGCGTCCGTCGCCGACATCGACCGCCGCGTGGCGTTGCGCCTGGAGCGCCAGAAGTACCTCGTCTCCGAGAACGCCCCGGAGTTCCACATCGTGCTCGACGAGGCCGCGCTGCGCCGCCCGTACGGCGACCGCGAGGTGATGCGCGGACAGCTCCAGCATCTGATCGAGGTCTCGGAGCGTCCCAACGTACGACTTCAGGTCATGCCGTTCAGCTTCGGCGGGCACTCCGGCGAGAGCGGCTCCTTCACCATCCTGAGTTTCCCGGAGTCCGACCTGTCGGACGTCGTCTATCTGGAACAGCTCACCAGCGCGCTCTACCTGGACAAGCGTGAGGACGTCACCCAGTACGAGAGCGCGCTGAAGCAGCTGCAGCAGGACAGTCCGGGTCCTTCCGAGAGCCGCGACTTGCTGAGGGGGCTGCTCCAGCTCTCCTGAGAGTCTGCACGGAGTCTCCGAAGGCGTTCTCCAACTCCCTTGAAACACAAGTACGATGACGCGTGATCAGACCGTGATCGGATGTCTGCTTCGGCAGCGCAGGGATTGAGGGATTGAGGAGCACATGTCGTCCTACTTCACCGACCTGGCCCAGCAGTACATCGACGGTGAGTGGCGCCCGGGCACCGGCTCCTGGGACATCATCGACTTCAACCCGTACGACGGCGAGAAGCTGGCGTCGATCACCATAGCCACCGCGGACGAGGTCGATCAGGCCTACCGCGCGGCCGAGCGCGCCCAGAAGGCATGGGGTGCGACCAACGCGTACGCCCGTCGCGCGGTCTTCGAGAAGGCCCTGCGCATCATCGAGGAGCGCGAGGCCGAGATCACCGAGGTGATCATCGCCGAGCTCGGCGGCACCCACCTCAAGGCCGGCTTCGAACTGCACCTCGCCAAGGAGTTCCTGCGCGAGTCGATCCAGCTGGCGCTGCGCCCCGAGGGCAAGATCCTCCCCTCGCCGATCGACGGCAAGGAGAACCGCGTCTACAAGGTCCCCGTCGGCGTCGTCGGTGTGATCAGCCCCTTCAACTTCCCCTTCCTGCTGTCGATCAAGTCCGTCGCGCCCGCGCTCGCGCTCGGCAACGGCGTAGTCCTCAAGCCGCACCAGAACACCCCGATCGTGGGCGGCTCCCTGGTCGCCAAGGTCTTCGAGGACGCGGGCCTGCCGGGCGGTCTCCTCAACGTCGTCATCACCGACATAGCCGAGATAGGCGACGCCTTCATCGAGCACCCGGTGCCCAAGGTCATCTCCTTCACCGGCTCCGACAAGGTCGGCCGCCACGTGGCCACCGTCTGCGCCTCGAACTTCAAGCGCTCCGTCCTGGAACTGGGCGGCAACAGCGCCCTGGTGGTCCTGGACGACGCGGACATCGACTACGCGGTCGACGCGGCGGTCTTCAGCCGGTACGTCCACCAGGGCCAGGTCTGCATGGCCGCCAACCGTGTCCTCGTGGACCGCTCGATCGCCGACGAGTTCACCGAGAAGTTCGTCGCCAAGGTCAAGACGCTGAAGGCGGGCGACCCGAGCGACCCGCAGACGGTCATCGGCCCGGTGATCAACTCCTCGCAGGCGGACGCGATTTCGGGCGCCGTGGAGCAGGCGATCGCGGAGGGTGCCACGGCCCTGGTGCACGGCGCGACGACCGACAACCTGGTCGAGCCCTCCGTCCTGACCGGCGTCCCCGGCGACTCGTCCCTCCTCCAGCAGGAGATCTTCGGCCCGGTCGTCTTCCTCGTCCCCTTCGACGGCGAGGAGGAGGCGGTCCGCCTCGTCAACGACACCCCGTACGGACTGAGCGGCGCCGTCCACACGGGTGACATCGAGCGCGGCGTGAACTTCGCCAAGCAGATCGACACCGGCATGTTCCACGTCAACGACGGCACCGTGCACGACGAGCCGCTGGTCCCCTTCGGCGGTGAGAAGCACTCCGGTATCGGCCGTCTGAACGGCGAGACGACCGTCGACGCGTTCACCACGGTGAAGTGGATCTCGGTGCAGCACGGGCGCAGCTTCTTCCCGTTCTAGGACGTCTTCGCAGTTCCAGGACGTCTTCGCTCCCGCCGGGCCCTTGCGGACAGAAGCTGACCGCAAGGGCCCGTAGCTTCGTCGGTGTCAGGCAGAAGGTGCCCGGCAAGAGGTCCCGACGAAAGGCGGCCGGTCATGGTGACTCATGTGCGAGCGGAGGCTCAGGGTGACGAGCGCGGGGCGCTGCTCTCCTTCCTGGAGGAACAGCGGGGCGGTATCCGCCGGGCACTGCTCGGGCTGACCGAGGAGCAGGCGGCTTCGCGCCCCAGCGCGAGCGAGCTGTCCCTGTCCGGGCTGCTCAAGCATGTCGCCGAGACCGAGCAGGGCTGGGTCGCCCGTGCCAAGGGCGAGTCACCGGCCGTCAAGCGGGACGTGTCGAACTGGCACGAGTGTTTCGTCCTCGCCGAAGGCGAGACCGTCGATGCGCAGCTCGCGTACTGGGAGAAGGTCGCGGCCGAGACGGACGCGTTTCTCCGCTCGGTGCCCAGCCTCGACGACACCTTCGCGCTCCCGAGCGACCCTTGGTTCCCGCCGGAAGAGCGGGTCTCGATGCGCTGGCTGGCGCTCCACCTGATCCGCGAGACGGCCCGGCACGCCGGCCACGCCGACATCATCCGCGAATCCCTGGACGGAGCGACCGCCTTCGAGCTGGTGGCCCGGGAGCAGGCGGGTTGACCTTCGCGCTCTAGGCTGGAGCGCATGTCAGCGATCCGTCTTCTCGTGCTGGGTGCGGTCCGCCAGCACGGGCGGGCCCACGGCTACCAGGTGCGCAACGACCTGGAGTACTGGGGCGCGCACGAGTGGTCCAATGCCAAGCCCGGCTCGATCTACCACGCGCTCAAGCAGATGGCGAAGCAGGGACTGCTGCACGCCCACGAGATCGCGCCATCGACGGCCGGCGGACCGCCGCGCACCGAGTACGAGATCACGGACAAGGGCACCGAGGAGTTCCTGGCCCTCCTGCGCGAGTCCCTGACGTCGTACGACCAGAAGATGGACGTCCAGTCGGCGGCGATCGGCTTCATCGTCGATCTGCCGAGGGGCGAGGCGGTGGCGCTCCTGAAGGAGCGGATCCGGAAGATCGAGGAGTGGCGGGCCGCTGTCACCGAGCACTACGTGCCCGAGGACGGTCCCGAACAGCTCGGCCACATCGGCGAGATCATGAACCTCTGGGTGCACACCGCCGACGCCGACGCCGAGTGGACGCGCGGCCTGATCGCGCGGATCGAGGGCGGGGCCTACACCTTCGCGGGTGAGGGTGAGCCGTTCGTGGGCGTCCTCGCCGAGGGCGAGGAGAACCCGTACGCGACGGGGACGCCGCACCCCGGGGACCGCGACTAATCAAGTTTGACGAATGAGGCCTCCGGGGTTACTTTCGAGAAGTAGTCAAGTTTGACTAACGAGGGAGGGGTCAGTGGCCGACGCGGCGATCACCGTCGAAGGGGCACGCAAGAGGTATGGCGACAAACAGGCACTCGACGGGCTCGACCTGCTGGTCGGACGCGGCACGGTGCACGGAGTGCTCGGCCCCAACGGCGCGGGCAAGACGACCCTGGTGCGGATCCTGTCCACCCTGCTGCGGCCCGACGAGGGCCGCGTCGAGGTCGCGGGCTACGACGTGCTGCGCGAGGCGGGCCGGGTACGGCTGCGCATCGGCCTGCTCGGCCAGCACGCCGCGCTCGATGAGGAGCTCGGCGGACGCCAGAACCTGGAGATGTTCGGCCGCCTGCACCACCTGGGCGCCCGGCACGCGCGCGTGCGGGCCGACGAGCTCCTGGAGCGCTTCGGACTCGCGGACACCGGCCGCAAGGCGGTCAAGCGCTACAGCGGCGGCATGCGGCGCCGTCTGGACCTCGCCGCGTCCCTCGTCACCGACCCGGACGTGCTGTTCCTGGACGAACCGACGACGGGGCTCGACCCGCGCGGCCGGGCCGAGGTGTGGGCGTCCGTGCGCTCGCTGGTCGGCGGCGGCACCACGGTCCTGCTGACCACGCAGTACCTGGAGGAGGCCGACCAGCTCGCCGACCGCATCTCCGTCGTCGACCACGGGCGCGTGATCGCCGACGGCACGGCGGACGAGCTGAAGGCCCGCACGGGCGGCGACCGCATCGACGTGGTGCTCCGCGACGCGGGCCAACTGGGCGCCGCCGTGGCCCTGTTGCCGTTCCCCGCCGAGGGCGTCTCGGTGGACGCCGACCGCCGGCTCCTCAGTGCCCCGGTCACCGACCGCATGGCGGCGCTCGCCGGCGCCGTACGCGCCCTTGAGGAGGCCGGGATCGAGGCGGAGGACATCGCGCTGCGGCGGCCGACGCTGGACGAGGTGTTCCTGCACCTGACAGGGGACGACCACCGAGTGAAGGAGGCCGCGTGAGCACGACGTACGAGACGAGTCGTCGCCCGGGTACGTACGGGGCGTACGCCCTCGCAGACTGCTGGACCATGACCCGCCGCGAACTCGCCCACTGGGCAAGGCAGCCGGTCCAGGTGGTCGTCGGTCTCGCCTTCCCTGTGATGCTGCTGCTGATGTTCGGCTATTTGATCGGCGGCGGACGGGGTGTCGAGGGCGACTACGTCGACTTCCTGGTGCCCGGCATGCTCGCGCTGACCATGGCCTTCGGCCTGGAGGGCACGATGCTGGCCGTCACCCAGGACCTCAACAAGGGCGTGATCGACCGCTTCAGGTCGATGCCCATGGCCAACGGCGCGGTCCTGGTGGGCCGTTCCGCCGCCGACATGCTCCAGTCCGCGGTGGGCCTGGCCGTGCTGATCGGCGTCGGGTACGCGATCGGCTGGCGGGCGGAGGGCTCGTTCTCCGAGTTCCTCGGTGCGGTGGGCCTTCTGCTGCTCTTCCGTTTCGCCATGCTGTGGATCGGCATCCACCTCGCGATGGTGGCCGGCAAACCGGAGATGGTGCAGGCCGTCCAGATCCTGGTCTGGCCGGTCGGCTTCCTGTCCAACGCCTTCGCGACCCCGGACTCCATGCCCGACTGGCTGGGCACGGCGGTCCAGTGGAACCCGATGTCCCAGACGGCGACGGCGGTACGCGACCTGTTCGGCGGCCCGGGCGGGGAGCCGGGCCACGTTTGGCCGGCCGTGCTCTGGCCGCTGGCTCTGCTGGCGGTGTTCTTTCCGCTGGCGGTACGGCGGTTCGGGCGCCTGAGCCGCTAGGTGATGACCGCTGGGTTCGCGTCACCGCAAGAGCGTGGCGCCGGGTCGCCGTAAGGGCGGCCCGGCGCTGGTGCGCCGCGGGGGCGCGGAATTACTGCACGTTGACGAAGTCGCCGCTCGAGTTCTTGGCACTGGTGGTCGTGGTGCCCGCGTAGACGAACCGGTAGAACCCGTCGGACGTGGCGCTGGTGGTGGCCTTCAGGACTCCGCCGGTGCCGCTGGTGACCGTCTTGAGGGTGGTGTACGTGTCGCTGTCCGCCTTGCGGAACTGCAGCTTCACCGACCGGCCGCTCAGGCCCGCGTACTTGCCGGTCTCCCAGTCGGCGCGGGTGAGGGCGCCCTTGACCGTGATGGTCCTGCCCTTCGCCACCGGTTCGGGGGAGGCGTCGGCGGTCAGCGCGGTGTTGCGCTTGATCTGCACGGTGCCGGCGTAGCCGTTGTTGGTGGAACCGCTCGGGCGGCCGTACGCGATGGCGTACGCGTGCCAGGTGCCGGCATAGCCGTTGTCACGCAGGTCGGTCGTCACGTCCACGGTGAAGTGGACCGTGCAGGTCGAGGTCTGCGCGTCGGCCGCCACGCAGGAGCCCGACCCCTCCTCGGCCGGCAGCAGCGTGCCGTCCATGCCGGCGTCGTCGAAGGAGGTTCCGTGCCACAGGGCGACCCAGCCGCCGGTGATGCCGTCCGGGTCGGTCGCGGTCACCGTGGCGGTGAACGTCTTCTTGGTGGTGGTGCCGAAGACGAGGTCCTTGCCGCCGTTGACGACGACCTTCGTGATCGTCGTGTCGTCACTGGTCATCGGCCGTGCATCCGCCTGCGCGGCGGCCGGAAGGGCAAGTGCCGACGAGAGAGCCAGGGCGCCGGACAGAGCGGCGACAGTAGCGCGTATGCGCATGTGCATCCCCACGGAGAAGGAGAACGGGCCACGCGGAATATTTCCCGACAAGAGCCCATGGGCGCACGCATCGTACAGACCATTTTCGGCCACGGCGACAACACCGATCTCTTCCTGTTCCTGGGGAACTTGGGGACCGGCGGGCACCGTCAGTCACTACGGCAGCTCACGGCCCGCGGCTCGCGGCCCACGGCCCACAGCTCGCGGCCCAGGACATCAGGCCCGGACTTCGGAGTGAGGAACCCCCGCAATGCCCATGCCCCCATCACTTCTGACGATCGGCCAGGCGGACGCCCGCCGCCTGGCCCTGACCCGGCAGCACCTGTCCGCCGTCCGCCCGGCGGCGGACGCGGCCGGCCTGCGCACGGTCCTGCGGTCGCTGCGCTGTCTCCAACTGGATCCCGTCAGCGTCGTGGCCCCCAGCCATGAACTCGTCCTCTGGAGCCGCCTCGGCCCCCAGGCGGGGGCCCATCTCCCCACCCTGTGGTGGCAGGAGCGGTGGCTGTTCGAGTACTGGGCCCACGCCGCGGCGGTCGTCCTCACCGAGGACTACCCGCTCCATCGGGTGTCGATGGACGGCTATCCCCCGCAGAACCTCTCGCTCACCAGAACCTGGATGGACGCCAACGACCAACTGCGCAAGCACATACTCCACCGCCTCGGCGAAGGCACCCCGTTGCCCACCGACGCCTTCGAGGACCGGGCGGTGATGGACTGGCCCTCCACCGGCTGGACCGCGGGCCGCAACGTCGAGCGGATGCTCACCTTCCTCTGGCTGCAGGGCAGGATCATGGTGGCGGGCCGTGCGGCGGGACAGCGCCTCTGGGGGCTCCCGGACGCCTGTCTCCCGGCCGACGCCGACCGGGCGGCGATGTCGCCCCGGGAGATGGTTACGGCGGCCACGGAGCACACGCTGCGCGCCCTCGGCGTCGCCCGCCCCCTGGACATCAGGCAGTACTTCCTGCGCGGCAAGTACGACGGCCTGCCCGAGGTGTTGCGCAGCCTCACCAAGGAGGGCCGCGCCGTCGCCGTGAAAGTCGAGGACGCGCCCTCTGCCGCCGAGACCTGGTACGTGCACACCGACGCGCTCGCCGACCTGGAGGCGATCCGCGCGGGCGACTGGCAGGGCCGCACCGCGCTGCTCTCGCCCTTCGACAACCTCATCAACGACCGCCGCCTCACCGAACGCCTGTGGGGCTTCGCCTTCCGCAACGAGATGTACGTACCGAAGGCCAAACGCCAGTACGGCTACTACCTGCTCCCGATCCTGCACGGCGACCGCCTCGTCGGCCGGGCCTCACCCCGCTTCGACCGCAACCGGGGAGTCCTGGCGATCGAGGGCCTGTACTTGGAGGCCGACATCAAGCCGACGGCGACGCTGTGCCGGTCGGTCGTCGCTCAACTCGCCGACCTGGCGACCCTCGTCGGCGCGAACGGCATCGAGTACGGCGACAGGGTGCCCGACCGCTGGCGCCCGCTGCTGCGTTAGTGGTGGAAGCTGGTCGCCCTGTCCTTGTCCCGGGTCAACGGGTGTGACTGTCGGCGCAGTTCGGGCAGCAGGCGGCTCAGGTCCTCCATGAAGAGGTCGGCGAGGTCGGTGGTGAAGCCGTTGCGGCACACCACGCGCAGCACGGCCAGGTCCTCGCGGTTCGCCGGGAAGGTGTACGCGGGCAGCAGCCAGCCGTGCTCGCGTATCCGCCGGGACACGTCGAAGACGTCGTACGAGGTCACCTCGGGCGCCGTCGTGAGGGCGAAGACCGGCAGCTGGTCGCCCCGGGTGAGCAGCGTGAAGTCACCCAGCGCCGAGATGCGTTCGGCGAGCCCGCGGGCCACGTCCCGGGTCGTCTGCTGCACCGCCCGATAGCCCTCGCGGCCCAGGCGCAGGAAGGTGTAGTACTGCGCCACGACCTGCGCGCCGGGGCGGGAGAAGTTGAGCGCGAAGGTCGGCATGTCGCCGCCCAAGTAGTTGACCCGGAAGACGAGTTCCTCCGGCAGCTCGGCCGCCGACCGCCACAGCGCCCAGCCGACACCCGGGTAGACCAGGCCGTACTTGTGTCCCGAGGTATTGATCGACGACACCCTCGGCAGCCGGAAGTCCCAGACCAGGTCCTCGTCGAGGAAGGGCGCGATCATGGCCCCGGAGGCGCCGTCGACATGGACGGGGACGTCCAGGCCGGTGCGCTCCTGGAGCTCGTCGAGGGCCGCGCACAGCTCGGCGATCGGCTCGTAGGACCCGTCGAAGGTCGACCCGAGGATGCCGACGACCCCGATGGTGTTCTCGTCGCACAGCTCGGCCGCCGCCCGGGGGTCGAGGTGGAACCGGTCGCCCTCCATCGGGACCAGGCGCGGCTCGACCTCCCAGAAGTTGCAGAACTTGTCCCAGCAGACCTGGACGTTGATGCCCATGACGAGATTGGGGCGTGCCCCCGGGTAGCGGTCCGCGTTCCGCTGCGCCCACCGTCGCTTCAGCGCCATCCCGGCCAGCATGCACGCCTCGCTCGACCCGGTGGTCGAACAGCCGACCGCGGCCGACGGATCCGGCGCGTTCCACAGCTCGGCGAGCATCGCCACGCAGCGGCGCTCCAGCTCGGCCGTGCGCGGGTACTCGTCCTTGTCGATCATGTTCTTGTCCCGGCACTCCGCCATCAGGACCCCGGCCTGCGGTTCCATCCAGGTGGTGACGAAGGTGGCGAGGTTCAGCCGTGAGTTCCCGTCCAGCATGAGCTCGTCGTGGACGAGTTGGTACGCGATCGTGGGGGGCAGCGGGCCATCGGGGAGCCGGTGTTTCGGCGGGGCCTCGACCATGTCGCTGATCGGATTCGTCTCCCCGTAGAACGGGTTGACGGACCTCGGGTGGTCGTCGGGCTTCTCGTGGCCTCGGTGAAGTGGCATGACGTCTCCTCGTTTCTCAGCGGACCGGACTTCCGTCGTCGTGGAGTTGCATCTGCGGTCGGCCGGTCACCAGCAGCCAGGCCGGCAGGGACGCGATGCACATCAGGGCGATGATCGAAGGGGAGGCCACCAGGACGGCGGCCGTGAACAGGCTCACCCAGCCCTGTCGGGTGACGGCAAGGAGCATGCCCAGCACGCCCGCGGCGACACCGAGGGCCGGCTGGACGGCGGGCACGAGGGCGTGGGCGCACAGGCCGAAGGCGGCGCCGATGAAGACCGACGGGAAGATCCGGCCGCCGCGGAACCCGCAGGACGCGGCGACGAGCAGCGCCGCCAGCTTCACCACCGCCATCGTGGCGAACTGTCCGGCCGACCAGCCCTCGGGGTCCTGCGCCAGCTCCGCGACCTCGTCGAGCCCCTTGAAGAGCGTCAGATGGCCGCCGAGGGCGCCCAGCAGGCCGAGCACGAGTCCGCCGGCCGGCAGCGCCAGCATGGGGTGCCTGAGGCGCGCGAAGGCGCCGTGGACGTACGGGAAGGCGTAGACCGCGGTCATGCCGAGCACCACGGCGGCGGAGGCGACCACAAGCGCGGCCAGGACGTCGCGCCAGCCGGGGTGCCCGAGGGGGGGCAGGTTCAGGTCTAAGGCCGGATGGGCCACCAGGGTGGTCGTGATGGCGCCCGCGGCGGCGGCCGTCAGCGGCCCGAAGAGGTTGTCCCACAGCAGACCCTTCAGCTGCTTCCCGGCGAGCGCTTCGGAGATGAGCAGCGCCGCCGCGACCGGCGTCCCGAACAGCGCGCCGATCGTCGCCGCCTCGGCCAGCGCCGCCCACAGACTGCCCGGCATCCGTGGCGCGAACCTGCGTCCCAGCCAGAAGGCGAGCGCGACGTTGGTGGCGATGATCGGGTTCTCCGGGCCCAGACTCGGGCCGCCGGCCAGCATCAGCGCGGTCGCCACCAGCAGGCCCGGCAGGACGAGGGGCGGCATCGGCGCGGCCGCAAGACCGAGGGTTGCCGGGTCGGGGCCCGCGTGTCCCGGCGCCTTCCAGACGACCAGCCCGACCAGTACGCCCGTCGTGGTGAGGACGACGAGCATCCAGAACACGGAGTACCGGCCGATGCCCAGCGCGTCGGGCAGGTTCCCCCACAGGACCCCCTGCAGCTTCTCGGCGAGCTCGCTCACCCCGACGTACAACAGGCTGGCCGCGACACCGACGACGAGCGCCGGGAGGATCAGCGGCAGCAGCGACCGCGCGGGGGTCGCCGGGGCGGGGGCAGTTGCCCGCCGTGCCGCGTCGTGGGTCACGCGGTCACCCTAAGCGGGCAAACAGGACATTACATCCGGAGGTCTCCGAGGGATTCGCTCCGCGGGCTTCCGGACGATTCCTGTCCGGAGGGGCCGGAGGATTCCCGTCCGGAGGGCGCCGGAGGATTCCGCTTGCACCTCACGTCGCGTGAGGATCCATCGTGAAGTGCGTACCGAGAAGGGAGCGGAAGTGAGCTACTCAGTGGGCCAGGTCGCCGGTTTCGCCGGGGTCACGGTGCGCACGCTGCACCACTACGACGAGATCGGCCTGCTCGCGCCCGGCGAGCGCAGCCACGCGGGCCACCGGCGTTACAGCGACGCCGACCTCGACCGGCTGCAGCAGATCCTGTTCTACCGAGAACTCGGCTTCCCGCTCGACGAGGTCGCCGCCCTGCTCGACGACCCGGACGCGGACCCGCGCGCACATCTGCGCCGCCAGCACGAGTTGCTGACCGCCCGGATCGAGAAGCTGCAGAAGATGGCCGCGGCCGTGGAGCACGCCATGGAGGCACGCAAGATGGGCATCAATCTCACGCCCGAGGAGAGGTTCGAGGTCTTCGGCGACAAGGACCCCGAGCAGTACGCCGAGGAGGCGGAGCAGCGCTGGGGCGGCACCGAGGAGTACGCCGAGTCGCAGCGCCGGGCCGCCCGTTACACCAAGGACGACTGGAAGCGCGTACAGGCCGAGGTCGACGCCTGGAGCGAGCGTTACGAGGCCCTGATGGCCGCCGGTGAGCCGCCGGCCGGCGAGGCGGCCATGGATCTGGCCGAGGAACACCGCCGGCACATCAGCAAGTGGTTCTACGAGTGCCCCCACGAGATGCACCGGTGCCTCGGCGAGATGTACGTGTCCGACGAGCGCTTCAAGGCGTTCTACGACTCCATGCGACCGGGCCTCGCCGAGCATCTGAGGGACGCGATCACGGCGAACTCGGCGCGGCACGCGCGAGGAGCCTGACGGCGGGCGCGTGCGGGAAGCCGCCGGTAAGGGGCGTCCGCCGTGGCGGACGCCCCTTACCGGCGTGCGTGCGCTGCTCCTCTGACCCGCGTGCGCTACTCCTTGACCAGGACCACCGCCGTCCCGTACGCGCACACCTCCGTCCCCACGTCCGCCGCCTCCGTCACGTCGAAGCGGAACATCAGCACGCCGTTGGCGCCACGCGCGCGTGCCTGCTCGACGAGCCGCTCCATGGCCTGGTTGCGGGTCTGCACGAGGGTCTTGGTGAGCCCCTTGAGCTCACCGCCGATCATCGACTTCAGACCCGCGCCGATCTGGCTGCCCAGGTGCCGGGAGCGCACGGTGAGGCCGAAGACCTCGCCGATGACCTGCTGGACGCGGTAACCGGGTACGTCGTTCGTCGTCACGACCAGGACGTCCGACTGGGGTCCCTGGCCGCCGCCGTATTCATCGATGCCCATGGCTCACAGCTTTGACCCAGTCACCGCACAGTGCATCCTGGAGTCACCGGTGGAACCTGGGGTCGACACATTGCGTTGATAGCTTTGTGCGGCCGTACCAGGACGCCGTATCTTCCTCCACCCCTCCAGGAGCCCGGAACCGTGACGACGCTTGCCCTTGGTCCAAGCTGGCTGGATCCGAACACGCTCCTGGACAACTTCGGCATCTGGGGCCTGCTGCTCATCGTCTTCGCCGAGTCCGGCCTGCTCATCGGCTTCTTCCTGCCGGGCGACTCGCTGCTGTTCACCTGCGGCCTGCTGATCACCACGGGCACGATGGACTTCCCCCTGTGGGCGGCCATCCTGCTGATCTGCCTCGCCGCGATCCTCGGCGACCAGGCGGGCTATCTCTTCGGCAAGAAGGTCGGCCCCTCGCTCTTCACCCGCCCGAACTCCCGCTTGTTCAAGCAGGAGAACGTGGTCAAGGCCCACGAGTTCTTCGAGAAGTACGGGCCCAAGTCCCTGGTCCTGGCCCGCTTCGTGCCCATCGTGCGCACGTTCACGCCGATCATCGCCGGCGTCAGCGGCATGAAGTACCGCTCGTTCATCACCTTCAACATCATCGGTGGCGTCCTGTGGGGCGCGGGCGTCACGCTGCTCGGCTCCTGGCTCGGCGACATCGACTTCGTCAACAAGAACATCGAGGCGATCCTGATCCTGATCGTCCTCGTCTCGGTGGTCCCGATCATCATCGAGTTCCTGCGCGCCCGCTCCAAGGCCAAGAAGAACCCGCCGCAGGAACCCGCCCAGACCCAGCCCCCGGCCCAGACGCAGGCCGCGCCTCCGGTCATGGACGACGCGACGAGGCCGCTCCGGCTGCAGAACCCCCCGTACGGCAACAACCAGCCCCACCAGGACCAGGGTTACCCGCACCAGCAGCAGTTCCAGGAGCCCTACCCGCGGCAGTACCAGCAGCCCTACGGCTACGACCAGGGTTATGACCAGGGCTACGACCACGGCCAGGCCTACCCGCCTCAGCAGTACCCCCAGGGTCACCAGCAGCAGCCGTACGCCTCGGACCAGGGCTACTACGGCGAGGGGTACCCGCAGAACCGGGGCTGAGCCCCTTGGGGGCGCGGGGCCGTGACACTGTGCGGCTCCGCCGCGGGGGCGCGACAAGCCACATACGGCCCGCAGTCGCCGTCCGTCAGAACGATTCGAGCTCCTGGGCGCGCGGCACTCAGAACCCGCGCGTCCGCTTGGCGGCACGGCGCCCGGCCGCGCGCCCAGCGCCCGGCACCCGCAAGAACAGCCGAGAGATCTCCGACCCCAGATTCACCCCAATGGCGATGGCCATGGCGAGCGCGGCGGCCTTGCTGAGAGACACCAGCCCCTTGTCCACCTCGCTCTGCGCGATCGACAACAGCCCGAAGTAGGTGGCCGACCCTGGCAACAGGGGCCCAATCGCCGCGGTGGTGTACGGCAGCGCCGACGCGAACCGATACCGCGACAGCAACTGCCCGAACAGCCCCACCAGCCCCGCCGCGACGGCGGTCGAGGCGACCGGCGAGATGCCGCCCGCGTAGTGCATCGCCCCGTACACCGACCAGGCCACGCCGCCGTTGAGGGTCACCGCGAGGACGGTGGACCGTTCCTGCTGGAGCAGGATCGCGAAGGTGAGCGACAGCAGCATGGACGCCGCGATCTGCAGAACGGGCCGCTCGGAGACGCTCAGGGCCTCGTCCGGATTGAGCTCGGCGCCCAGCTTCACGCCGAAATAGAGCACCACCAGGACACCGACGACGATGCCCACGAAGAAGTACATGACTTCGAGCAGACGCGCGGACGCCGTGATGTAGAAGCCGGTCAGCCCGTCCTGCACGCCCGCGACGAGCGCCCGCCCGGGCAGCAGCGCGAACAGCCCACCGGTGATCACGGCGGACGCCTTCACATCGACGTTCGTGAGCTGGAGCGCGACGCCGATCGCGGCCGCGGGCATCGCGGCCACCGTGAACTGGTAGAACTCCGGCAGCCCGCGCCCCGCGCACAGCCACGCCAGCCGGTCGCCCAGCATCGCGCCGAGCGCCGCGGCGACGAACACGATCGCGTCACCGCCGACGAGCACCGAGGCCGCCCCCGCGAGCAGTCCGCCGGCGGCGGTCAGCACCCAGCCGGGATAGGGGTGCCGGTTGCGCCGGATCTCGGCGAGCCGCCGGTACGCCTCCTCCAGCGAGATCGCGGTCTCCGGGTCGCTCAGATCGTCGACGAGCCGGAACACGGCCGCGAGCCGCGTGTAGTCGGTGCCCCGGCGGCGTACGGTCCGAGAGGCCGTCACGGGGTCGTCCACGAGGGACGGCTGGTGCGAGATGGACAGCAGCGTGAAGGTGACGTTCGGCTCGCAGCGGTCGAGCCCGTACGAGCGGCAGACGGCGAACATCGCCGCCTCCACGTCCTCGGCGCCCTCACCGCCCGCGAGAAGCAACTCACCGATACGCAGGGTCAGGTCGAGCACGCGCGGGACGGCGGGCCCCGACTCGTCCTCCTTGTGCACCGGTTCGGGCGCCGGACGCTCGGCCACCGGCATGCGCAGCATGGTGCGCATCCGGTCCTGCCAGGGCACGTCCTTGGCCAGGCTGACCACCGGGATGCCGGTCGCCGGGGTGAAGGCGGGTGGGGCGTGCTTCGCGCTGTAGGTGCGCGGAGTACTGAACGCCGAACCCTCCGCCTCGGCGCCGGGCGGCTGCGGTACGTCGAGCCCCTTGGGGAGCGCGAACTCGGACGTCGTCGACGACTCGTCGTCGACAGCCGGGGGCTGCGGCGGCGCCACACCGGCCGGCTGAGTGAAAGCACTCCTCGCCTCGTCCGACTGCGGCTTGCGGTCTTCCGCCTCCGGGTCCGACACCACCACTCCCGACTAGGACCTCCCGTGGGCCCCAGTATGCGTACGGATACACGAACGGGCCGCGCGACCCCGTCAGGGTCACGCGGCCCGAAGGTCACAAGGGGTCAGTGACCGCCCTGCTCCTTCAAGCGCTTGTAGGAACGCTCGATCTCGGCCTCGGCCTCCGTGCGGCCCACCCAGTTGGCGCCCTCGACGGACTTGCCGGGCTCCAGGTCCTTGTAGACCTCGAAGAAGTGCTGGATCTCCAGGCGGTCGAACTCCGACACGTGGTGGATGTCGCGCAGGTGCTCCACACGCGGGTCGTGCGCCGGGACGCACAGCAGCTTGTCGTCGCCGCCGGCCTCGTCGGTCATGCGGAACATGCCGATCGTGCGGCACTGGATGAGGCAGCCCGGGAAGGTCGGCTCGTCCAGAATGACCAGGGCGTCCAGCGGGTCGCCGTCCTCGCCGAGGGTGTTCTCGACGAAGCCGTAGTCGGCCGGGTAGCTGGTCGAGGTGAAGAGTCGACGGTCCAGGCGGATCCGACCGGTCTCGTGGTCCACCTCGTACTTGTTCCGCGAACCCTTCGGAATCTCGATCGTGACGTCGAACTCCACCGGTGGCTCCTCCATGATCAACACATAGTTCTGGTGGTTAAGTGTCCCTCACGCAGGTGTGTGATCGCGAAAGGGGCTGGTGGTCGTGCCAGAGCTGAGGGCTTGGCGGGCCGCGAGACCGCATGTGGTGCGGGTCGCGCGGACGGTGAAACCGCATATGGCGCGGGTCACTCAAGCCGTGCGGCCACGTTCCGTGCAGTTCACGACCCCGCAGCTCACGGCCGTCGCCGCCACCGTGGGCCTGGCGCTCGCGGCCGGGGCGGTGGCCGCGGCCGGTCCCTGGGACTCCTCCGGTCAGCGTACGGCGGAGCGCGACTGGGCCGCATCGCGGGAGGGCGAGGGTGGCACAGATCACGGCCATACATCCGCTACGTCCCAGAAGGCGCCCCGGCCCGCGCCGAGCGCCGCCTCCGTCCTGGCCGGACTCGGCGGCTCCACCGGCACCGCGCCCGCCGAGCAGGCCCTCGCGGACGTCCTGAACCCGCTCCTGGACAACGCCGCCCTGGGCGCGCGGCGCACCGCCGTCGTCGTCGACGTGGCGACCGGCAAGCAGCTGTACAGCAAGGGCGCCGACGAGGTCCAGATCCCGGCCTCCACCACGAAGATCGCCACGGCCGTCGCCGCGCTCGTGGCGCCGGGCCCCGACCACCGCATCGAGACGCGTACGGTCCTGGAGCCCGACACCAAGGAGGTCGTACTCGTCGGCGGCGGCGACCCGACGCTGACGGCGCGCAAGGAAGCCGACGGCTGGGCCAGCCTGCGCACCCTCGCCGACGACACGGCCACCGCCCTGAAGACCCGTCACATGGACCAGGTGACGCTCTCGTACGACACCTCGCTGTACGCCGGACCCGCGCTGCACCCCATCGGCGTCAACGAGAACATCGCGCAGGTCACCGCCCTGATGGTCGACGAGGCCCGCCTCGACGACTCGACCGGCGGACCGGCCAGGCGAGCACCGGACCCGGCGGCGGACGCGGCCCGGAAGTTCGCGGACCTCCTCCACGACAAGGGCATCAAGACGACCGCCCCCGGCGCCTCGAAGGCGACGAGCCGCTCGCAGGCCCTGGCCTCGGTCTCCTCGCCGCCCGTGTCCACCCTGGTCGAGCGGATGCTGACCAACAGCGACAACGACATCGCGGAGGCCCTGGCCCGCCAGGTCGCCCTTGCCTCGGACGAGCCGCCCAGCTTCGAGGGCGACGCCAAGGCGATCCACACGCAGCTGGAGAAGCTCGGACTCCCGCTGTCCGGCACGGACTTCGCGGACGGAAGCGGCCTGAACCGCGCCGACCGGCTCTCCGCCGACCTGCTCACCGCGCTGCTGGCCAAGGCCGGGGACCCGGCCCGCCCCGAACTCCGTACGGTCCTCACCGGCCTCCCCATCGCGGGCTTCACCGGCACCCTCAGCACCCGCTATGCCGACGCCCCCACCGCCACCGGTGTCGTCCGCGCCAAGACCGGCACCCTGACCGGCGTGAACACCCTCGCCGGCACCGTCGTCGACACCGACGGCCGCCTCCTGGCCTTCGCCTTCCTCACGTCCGACGAGGCACACCCCCCGAACCCACTGGAGGCCAGAGCGGCCTTGGACCACACGGCCACGGCGTTGGCGGCCTGCGGCTGCCGGTAGTTGCCGCCTCGCGACGGCGCTGCCCGAGGCCCAGCCCCCGCCGACCCAGGGGGCGCCAAAAGCCCTGTCGGCCCCACGTCGGGGGGCCACCGGCGGAACGTACCCCTAACCGCAGCCGGACGCGCTCACGTACGGTTGACGCATGACGAGCATCGGTGGTGCCGAGATGGTCGACTGGAATCTCGCGGTCGCGACCGCGACCCGACTGGTGCGGCCGGGCCCCGAAGTGAGCCGCGACGAGGCCAGGTCCGTCGTCGCGGAACTGCGCCGGCACGCGAAGGCCTCGGAGGAGCACGTCCGGGGCTTTACTCGTATGGGCGAGGACATCGTGCACGACACCCCCGTACTCGTCGTCGACCGCCCCGGCTGGGTGCGGGCGAACGTCGCGGGGTTCCGGGAGATCCTCAAGCCACTCCTGGACAAGATGCAGGAGCGGCGTGGGAGCACCCCGGGCGGAGCCGTCCTCGGCGCCGTCGGCGGCAAGGTCACCGGCGTGGAACTGGGCATGCTGCTGTCGTTCCTGTCGTCGAGGGTCCTCGGCCAGTACGAGACCTTCGCCCCGGCGACCCGCGAACTGCCCGCCGGCGAGAACGGCGGCGGCAGGCTCCTGCTGGTCGCGCCGAACATCGTGCACGTGGAGCGCGAACTCGACGTGGAGCCCCACGACTTCCGCCTCTGGGTCTGCCTGCACGAGGAGACCCACCGCACCCAGTTCACGGCCGTGCCCTGGCTGCGCGACCACCTGGAGGGTGAAATCCAGTCTTTCTTGGGGGAGACCGACGTCGACCCCATGACCGTCCTGGAGCGCATCAGGGAGGCCGCTCAGTCGCTCGCCGGCTCGCGCCCCGATACCGAGGAGGACGACGGCGGCCGCTCCCTGGTGGAAATCGTGCAGACGCCCGCCCAGCGCGAGATCCTCAGCCGGCTCACCGCCGTGATGTCCCTCCTGGAGGGCCACGCGGACTTCGTCATGGACGGAGTGGGCCCGGCGGTGGTCCCGTCCGTGGGAGAGATCCGCGAGAAATTCCAGCAGCGCCGCGCCAAGGGGGCCTCCCGACTCGACCTGGCGCTGCGCAAGCTGCTCGGTTTGGACGCCAAACTGAGGCAGTACAGGGACGGCGAGCGGTTCGTCAGGGCGGTCGTCGACCAGGTCGGCATGGACGGGTTCAACCGCGTGTGGACCTCCCCGAACACCCTCCCGACCAAGACGGAGATCGCCAAACCGGCGGACTGGGTCGCGCGGGTGCACCGCAAGGCAGAGTCGTGAACCCTACGGGAAGGTCGTGAGACGAATCCGGCCGACGGCAGGCGAACGCCCCTCCAATCACCCGTCCGAGGGACCGTGGGGCATGGGTAGGCGTGCAATGCTCGGGGAACGGCCCGGTTCTGTCACCATCTACACACTCTGAGTGACCGACCTCGGGCTCACCCCCCGAAAACTTCATGAAGGGAACCGGACATGGGTCCCCATCCTGCGGTCGCGGCGATACGCCTGGCGGTTCGCCGCGTACTCCACGACATCCTCACCGAGCACACGCCCGCCCCCGACACCCGGCGCACGCCCGGCGTCGGCGCCGCGCGCCCGTCAGCCCCCGACGCGGAACGTGTGCCCGCTCCCGGTACACGGCGCACACCCACACCCGTCCCAGCCCAGCCCCCGCACGAGCCGCCGACGCCGCTCGTGCTCGTCGCATGCTCCGGCGGCGCCGACTCCATGGCACTCGCCTCCGCCCTCGCCTTCGAAGCCCCCAAACTCGGCATTCGCGCCGGTGCCATCACCGTCGACCACGGTCTGCAGCCCGGCTCCGACCTGCGCGCCGACGAAGTCGTGCTGCGCCTCACCGAACTGGGGCTGACCCCCGCCGAGTCCATCGCCGTCACCGTCGGACGCGACGGCGGGCCCGAGGCCGCCGCCCGCGACGCCCGGTACGCCGCCCTGGACGCCGCCGCCGAGCGCCACGGCGCCACGGCGATCCTGCTCGGCCACACCCGCGACGACCAAGCCGAAACCGTCCTGCTCGGCCTCGCCCGTGGCTCCGGCATCCGCTCCCTGTCCGGAATGGCCGCGGTCTCGGGGGCCGACGGCCGTTACCGCCGCCCGTTCCTGCACCTGGACCGGCAGACCGCCCGCAAGGCCTGCATGGCCCAGTCGCTGCCCGTCTGGGACGACCCGCACAACGCCGACCCGGCCTACACCCGCTCCCGGCTGCGCCACGAGGGCCTGCCCGCCCTGGAGAAGGCGCTCGGCAAGGGTGTCGTCGAAGCCCTCGCCCGTACGGCCCAGCTCTCCCGCGACGACGCCGACGCCCTGGACGCCTGGGCAAGCCAGGCCGAGGCCTCCGTACGCGACGCGGCAGGCCTCCTGGAGTGCGCCAAGCTCTACGCCCTGCCCCCCGCCGTACGCCGCCGCATCCTGCGCCGCGCCGCCATCGAGGCAGGCGCCCCGGCCGGTTCGCTGTTCGCCCGCCACATCGAAGAAGTCGACCGGCTGATCACCGGCTGGCGCGGCCAGGGAGCCATCAATCTCCCGGGCAAAGTCGTCGCTCAGCGGCAGGGTGGCAGACTGGTGATTCGGCAAGGCTGAAACCGGACCCTCCACCGGGACCGCTTACGCGGCGCGTGGGCGGTCCGAGCGGCCGGTGGGACGGACGACCGAAAGTGATGCGGGTGGACGCGAAAGACATGGGCACCGACCTCAAGTCGGTGCTCATCACCAAGGAAGAGATCGACGCCAAGCTGGCTGAGCTGGCCGCGAAGATCGACGCGGAGTACGCGGGCAAGGACCTGCTGATCGTCGGTGTCCTCAAGGGCGCCGTGATGGTCATGGCAGACCTGGCGCGTGCGCTGTCCACCCCGCTCACCATGGACTGGATGGCCGTGTCCTCGTACGGCGCGGGCACCCAGTCCTCCGGTGTGGTGCGGATCCTCAAGGACCTCGACACCGACATCAAGGGCAAGCACGTCCTCATCGTCGAGGACATCATCGACTCCGGGCTGACCCTGTCCTGGCTGATCTCCAACCTCGGCTCCCGCGAGCCCGCCTCCCTCAAGGTGTGCACGCTGCTGCGCAAGCCGGAGGCGGCCAAGGTCGCGATCGACGTGGAGTGGGTCGGCTTCGACATCCCGAACGAGTTCGTCATCGGCTACGGCCTCGACTACGCGGAGAAGTACCGCAACCTCCCGTTCGTCGGTACGCTCGCGCCTCACGTCTACGGCGGCTGAGCGCCCGCCCTTTTTGAGGGCGGCTCAGTCCCTGTAGGACGATCGGGAACCCCAGCGGGTTTCGCGCCGTTGGAGCATGCGTAGGCGGGAATGCCAGCAGTCCCATGCGGCTTCGGGTCACAATGCTGGGGTACCGTCCGAAGAACAGTCTTTATCAAACTCACTATGGCAGGAGGGACGGGGCGGCACCGCTCCGTATGGATGGACGTGAAGCGATACTTCCGTGGGCCGGTCATGTGGATCGTGCTGGCCGTCCTTGCCGTGGTCGTGTTGATGCAGGTCGTCGGTTCGTCCGGCGGCTACAAGACGGTGGACACCGGCCAGGTCGTCCAGGCGATCAATGACAACAAGGTCGAGTCGGCCAAGATCACCACCGGCGACGAGCAGATCATCAAGGTCTCGCTCAAGGATGGCCAAAAGGTCGAGGGCAGCTCGAAGATCCAGTCGAGCTACATCGGCGACCAGGGCGTGGCCCTGGCCAACACACTGCAGGACAAGTACCAGAACAAGCAGATTCCGGACGGCTACACGGTCTCGCCGTCCAAGCAGAACCCGTTCGTCGGCATCCTGCTGTCTCTGCTTCCCTTCGTCCTCATCGTCGTCGTGTTCCTGTTCCTGATGAACCAGATGCAGGGCGGCGGCTCCCGAGTCATGAACTTCGGGAAGTCCAAGGCGAAGCTCATCACCAAGGACACCCCGAAGACGACGTTCTCGGACGTCGCGGGTTCGGACGAGGCGGTCGAGGAGCTCCAGGAGATCAAGGAGTTCCTCCAGGAGCCGGCGAAGTTCCAGGCCGTCGGGGCGAAGATCCCCAAGGGCGTGCTCCTGTACGGGCCTCCTGGTACCGGTAAGACGCTGCTCGCGCGCGCTGTCGCGGGCGAGGCCGGCGTTCCCTTCTACTCGATCTCCGGTTCCGACTTCGTCGAGATGTTCGTCGGTGTCGGTGCCTCCCGAGTCCGCGACCTGTTCGAGCAGGCCAAGGCGAACGCTCCGGCGATCGTCTTCGTCGACGAGATCGACGCGGTCGGCCGTCACCGCGGCGCCGGCCTCGGCGGCGGTCACGACGAGCGCGAGCAGACGCTGAACCAGCTGCTCGTCGAGATGGACGGCTTCGACGTGAAGGGCGGGGTCATCCTGATCGCCGCCACAAACCGGCCCGACATCCTCGACCCGGCCCTCCTGCGCCCCGGCCGCTTCGACCGCCAGATCGCGGTCGACCGCCCGGACATGCAGGGCCGTCTGGAGATCCTCAAGGTTCACCAGAAGGGCAAGCCGGTCGCTCCGGACGTCGACCTGTCGGCGGTCGCGCGGCGTACGCCGGGCTTCACGGGCGCTGACCTGTCGAACGTGCTGAACGAAGCGGCGCTGCTCACCGCGCGCAGCAACGGCAAGCTGATCGACAACAACATGCTGGACGAGGCGATCGACCGCGTCGTGGCGGGCCCGCAGAAGCGGACCCGGATCATGTCGGACAAGGAGAAGAAGATCACCGCGTACCACGAGGGCGGTCACGCCCTGGTCGCGGCGGCATCTCCGAACTCCGACCCGGTCCACAAGATCACGATCCTGTCGCGCGGCCGTGCCCTCGGCTACACGATGGTCCTGCCGGACGAGGACAAGTACTCCACCACGCGCAACGAGATGCTGGACCAGCTCGCGTACATGCTGGGCGGCCGCGCTGCCGAGGAGCTCGTCTTCCACGACCCGACCACGGGCGCTGCGAACGACATCGAGAAGGCCACGGCAACGGCCCGCGCGATGGTCACGCAGTACGGCATGACCGAGCGACTCGGCGCGATCAAGTTCGGCGGCGACAACACCGAGCCCTTCCTGGGCCGGGAGATGTCGCACCCGCGCGACTACTCGGAAGAGGTCGCCGCGCTCGTCGACGAAGAGGTCAAGAAGCTCATCGAGAACGCGCACAACGAGGCCTGGGAAATCCTGGTCGAGAACCGCGACGTCCTCGACCAGCTGGTGCTCCAGCTGCTGGAGAAGGAGACGCTGAGCAAGGAGCAGATCGCCGAGGTCTTCGCTCCCATCGTCAAGCGCCCGGCCCGCCCCGCGTGGACCGGATCCGCTCGCCGCACCCCGTCCACCCGCCCGCCGGTGCTCTCCCCCAAGGAGCTGTCACTGACGAACGGGGCGAACGGCTCGTCGCCGGCCATCGCCAACGCGACGGAATCGGTCCCGGCCACGGAGGCGGCCCCGGAGGACCGCACCGAGAGCTGATTCCAGGCTCCCGGTGGCCTCACCAGGCCCGGAATGAATGCCGCACCCCCCAGGTTCTAGCCTGGGGGGTGCGGCATTTTCGTGTGCCCGCACGTTTGGGACGCGCCGACAGGCACGCGCAAGATCCACAGGAACGAGGACCAGATGACCGACCCCGTGACGCTGGACGGCGAGGGCGTGATCGGCGAGTTCGACGAGAAGCGCGCCGAGAACGCCGTACGAGAGCTGCTGATCGCGGTCGGCGAGGACCCGGACCGCGAGGGCCTCAGGGAGACGCCGGGGCGGGTGGCACGTGCGTACAAGGAGTTGCTTGCCGGGCTGAGGCAGGCTCCGGAGGACGTACTGACGACGACGTTCGACCTTGGGCACGACGAGATGGTCCTGGTCAAGGACATCGAAATCGTCAGCCTGTGCGAGCACCATCTGCTGCCATTCCATGGAGTCGCCCACGTCGGATACATCCCGGCGGACACTGGCAAGATCACCGGTCTGTCGAAGCTCGCCCGCCTTGTCGAGGTGTTTGCGCGTCGCCCCCAGGTACAGGAACGACTCACCACGCAGATCGCCGACTCGCTGATGCGGATTCTTGAGGCGCGTGGCGCGATCGTCGTCATCGAGGCCGAACACATGTGCATGTCGGTGCGTGGTATTCGCAAGCCCGGAGCCAAGACCACGACCTCAGCAGTACGTGGGCAGCTTCGGGATGCTACGACCCGCGCTGAGGCGATGAGCCTGATACTGGCGCGCTGACCTGATTGTCAGTGCTGTCCCATACGGTTCCCGATCAGTGGATTGATTGCTGATCAAGGGGGATCGTGGTGGGGTATGGGGCGCCCAGCAGGCGGACAGTCAACGTGGTCGGCGGGCGTGCGCGAGCGCGGGACATCCAAGTGGTGTCCTGCGTTTCGCCTCGACCCCTGCCCCGGCTTCCTGGTCAACGGCCACCTCGTCGGCCGGCCCTGGTAACTCTCGGCTACGCCACCGGAGCCGTCCCGCCGTTGTGCTCGTCGTCCTCGGGGAGCTTGCAGACGCGTTCCAGGAAGAAGCCGGCCGCTATGACGCCGATGCCGGCGACGACGGAGAGGCCGGCGTAGATGGCCTGGTCGCGGCGGGCGGGGATCTCCAGGGATTCCAGCAGGAACGCGCCGGTGCCGCCGTACATACCGGCGACCAGGGCGGCGACCAGGGCGCTCGCCTGGCCGAAGACGACCGCGCGGGCGGCCATCAGCGGGTCGACGCCCTTGGCGCCGGGGCGGCGCTCGCGCTGGGCCTTCAGCCGGGCGCGCAGCGAGAGCGCCGTCGCGAGCAGGACGACCGCGATCAGGGCCAGGACGATGGGGGCGGCGAGCGGGACCCGGGGGAGCGTGCCCACCGCGTTCCACAGACGGGCACCCCCCCAGGACAGGACTCCGGCCACGACGAACACGGCCGCCAGCGTCCTGATGCGCAGCTGTTTCACTCAGATCCCCTCGCGGTTGCGTGTGCCGGCCCAGGGCCTTGCCGCCGGGGGTCCGGGGGTCGTCCCCCGGGGAGATGCAGCACCTCGCCCCTCCGGTCATCCGCGGCCTGATGGTCGTCTTGACCTTAACGACTACTCGGGCAGCCGGAGTTCCAGGTCGGCGCGGGGCGCGACGCCGTCCCGGGTGATCGTCGCGAGGAGCTGGGCGACGGGGCCGCGGCCCGGCAGTTGGGCCTCGGGCTCCACGTCGTGCCAGGGGGCGAGGACGAAGGCCCTCTCGTGGGCGCGCGGGTGAGGGAGGGTCAGAACCGGGTCGTCGGAGACGACATCGGCGTACGCCACGATGTCGACGTCGATCGTGCGCGGGCCCCAGTGCTCGTCCCGTACGCGGTGGAAGGCCTCCTCGACCGCGTGCGCCCGCTCCAGGAGCGAGGACGGGGGGAGGGTGGTCCTGAGGACCACGACCGCGTTGAAGTACGTCGGCTGGCTGCCCGGTTCGACGCCCCAGGGCTCGGTCTCGTAGACGGGGGAGACCGCTTTGACGCGGACGCCGGGGGTGTCCTCCAGCGCGTCGATGGCGCCCTGGAGGGTCTCCAGGCGGTTGCCCAGGTTCGCGCCGAGGGAGATCACCGCGCGCTTGGGGTTCTGCAGGGTCGTGTCGGCGGCGTCCACCCGCTCCACCACGGAGGCGGGTACCGGCTGTACGGTCGGGTCGCTCTGACCCTCGGTGTAGAAGGCGGTCATACTCGGCTCCGGGTGATGGTGACGGTCACGTCGTCGAAGGGGACCGTGATCGGCGCGTCCGGTTTGTGAACGCAGACCTCGACCTGCTGAACCCCGTCGTGCTTGAGACACGCCTGGGCGATGCGCTCGGCGAGCGTCTCGATGAGGTCGACGGGCTCGCCCTCGACGACGGCGACGACCTCCTCCGCCACGATGCCGTAGTGCACGGTCTTCGCCAGGTCGTCGTCGGCCGCGGCCGGTCGGGTGTCCAGGCCCAGCGTCAGGTCCACGATGAAGGTCTGGCCCTCCTCGCGTTCCTTCTGGAAGACACCGTGGTGCCCGCGGGCCTTGAGGCCGCGCAGCGCGACACGATCCACGCGAATCACTCCTGCAATCGTCGGTAGCGGCCAGCGTGAACCAAGTGCGGTCGGCACACCAGCCTGAAACGAATCTACCTGCGGGCACTGACAACGTTCGCCCATGAGGGCGGGCGCCCGGGCGAAGGTCATGAGGCTTCACCGGGCGTTTCCCCTGGGGAACACGGCGGCTCACGGGTTGGTAGCCGCCCCTACCCCGGGGTAGGTGATTCCAACCACTCCTTGGTTCCTGTGAGTCGCCTACCCACTCATCCGGGGGTGTCGTCGTCCTCTTCCTCGCCGGACTCGGCGAGTACGGGGGAGGCGTGGTGCGACCAGAGCTTCCAGCCGGCGGCTGTGCGACGGAACACATTCGTGGCGACGACCAGCTGGCCCACGAGCGGGCCGAGCTCGTCGCTGTCGTCGGGGGTGGGGCCGCCGCTGAGGATGTTCTCCGTGCAGGTGACCAGCGCCGTGTCGCCGGTGACGGAGACGTGCACGTCGGTGAGGAAGAACTGGATGTACTCGGTGTTCGCCATGATCAGCGCGTACGAGCGCAGCACCTCGCCGCGACCGTTGAGGACGGGCCAGCCGGGGTGGACACAGGAGATCGCCGCACCCTCGCCCTCGATGTCGTCCTCGGCCGTGTCCAGCGGGGACAGCCACAGCGAGGACAGCTGTTCGAAGTCGCCCCGCTCCATCGCCTCGTAGAAGGCGGTGTTGGCGAGTTCGACCTGTTCGACGTCGGTGCGGGGGGCGCTCACCGGGCTCCCTCTGCGGCCTGGGCCTCCGGGGCCGGTGCTCCCGCCGTGCGGGCGCCCTCGACGGCCCTGGCGACGCGGACGGCGTCGGCGGTGGCCCGTACCTCGTGGACGCGGACGGCCCACGCGCCCTGCTGGGCGGCGAGCGCGGAGACGGCGGCGGTCGCGGCGTCCCGCTCGCGCGCGGGCGGCGGGGCGCCCTCCGGGCCGGCCAGCACGCGGCCCAGGAACCGCTTGCGGGACGCGGCGACGAGCAGCGGGTGACCGAGTTCACGCAGCCGGTCGAGGTGGGCCAGGAGCGCCAGGTCGTGCTCGGGGTCCTTGGAGAAGCCGAGACCAGGGTCGACGACGATACGGTCGGGGGCGATGCCGCCCGCCAGAACGGCCTCCACGCGCGCGTGCAGCTCGTCGACGACTTCGGAGACGACGTTCTCGTACGTCCCCTTCACATTGCCGCCCTGCAGGAAGCCGCGCCAGTGCATGACCACGAAGGGGGCACCGGCCGCCGCGACGGCGGGGATCATCGCGGGGTCGGCGAGGCCGCCGCTGACGTCGTTGACGAGGGCGGCGCCCGCGGCGAGCGACTGCTCGGCGACGCTCGCGCGCATGGTGTCGACGGAGACGGTGACGCCCTCGGAGGCGAGGCCGCGGACCACCGGGATGACGCGCTTGAGTTCTTCCGCCTCGTCGACGCGGGTGGCGCCGGGGCGGGTGGACTCGCCGCCGACGTCCACGAGGTCGGCGCCCTCGCTGACCAGGCCGAGGCCGTGCTTGACGGCGGCCGTTGTGTCGAACCAGCGGCCGCCGTCGGAGAAGGAATCGGGGGTTACGTTGACGACGCCCATGACCGCGCAGCGGTCCCATGTCGGCAGTCCCGCGACTCGGCCGCGCCCGCGCTCATTGCTCATACATCCAGCCTAGGCCTCCAGCAGGGGGCCGAATCGCCTCCGGGAGACCCACTCGGTTCGACCGACCGCCTGGTACTTCGGCGGGCGGCCTGAGCGAGGGCCCAGGGCTGGGCGGTTCGGGCCCTCGCTCAGGCCTGTTCCAGGGGGCCTACGCCGCCCTGACCCCGCGCTCCGCCACCGCGTGCGCACACGGGCGTGGAGCCGGCGTCCGGCGGCGCAGCAGGCGCGGCAGGGCCAGGTTCACGAAGCCCTCGGCCTGCATGGCGGCGAAGCCGATGCGCGGGAGGTCGCGGGAGGAGCCGTAGACGACGAAGCGGGGCTCCCAGCGCGGGCGGAACTTGGCGTTGAACTTGTACAGGGACTCGATCTGGAACCAGCGCGAGAGGAAGACCAGCAGGCCGCGCCAGGCGCGCAGCACGGGTCCCGCGCCGATCTTCTCGCCGCGGGCGAGCGCCGAGCGGAACATCGCGAAGTTGAGCGAGATCCGCTGGATGCCGAGGCGGGGAGCCGCCTGGAGCGCCGCCACGATGAGGAGTTCGTTCATACCGGGGTCGGCGGAGCGGTCCCGGCGCATGAGGTCGAGCGAGACGCCGTCCGTTCCCCAGGGGACGAAGTGCAGGACGGCCTTCAGGTCACCGAACGGGCCGGGTTCGGCGTCGGCCTTGTGGGCGGTGGCGATCAGACAGTCCCCGTCGCCCGCGTCGCCGATGCGGCCGAGCGCCATGGAGAAGCCGCGTTCGGTGTCCGTGCCGCGCCAGTCCTCCGCCGCGCGACGTATGCGGTCCAGCTCCCCCTCGCCGAGGTCACGGATGCGCCGTACCCGCGTCTCGTAACCAGCCCTTTCGATGCGTTTCACCATCTGGCGCACATTTCGCATCGAGCGCCCGGCCAGGGAGAAATCCGCGACATCCACCACCGCCTCGTCACCCAGTTCGAGGGCGTCCAGACCGGTCTCGCGGGTCCACACTTCGCCGCCCGTCTCGGAGCAGCCCATGACGGCGGGCGTCCAGGAGTGCGCCTTGGCCTCGTCCATGAAGCGCTCGATCGCGCCGGGCCAGGCCTCCACATCGCCGATCGGGTCGCCGCTGGCCAGCATCACGCCCGACACGACGCGGTACGTCACCGCCGCCTTGCCGCTGGGCGAGAAGACGACGGCCTTGTCGCGGCGGAGCGCGAAGTGACCGAGCGAGTCGCGGCCGCCGTGCTTCTCCAAGAGGGCCCGCAGCCGGCTCTCGTCGTCCTCCGTGAGGCGTGCGGCGGGGTGTTCGGGCCGGAAGGCCAGGTAGATCGTCGTGACGGCGGTCAGCCAGCCGAGCGCGCCGAGCGAGAAGGCGACCGTCCAGGACGTGGGTCCGATGTAGTCGACGGGTCCTTCGAAGCCGACCAGGCCGTACAGGACGTGGGTGATGCGGTCGGCCAGACTCGGGTCGCCGACCATGTGGTTCTCGTGAACGCTGACGATGACGAGTCCGAGTCCGAGGGAACCGGCGCCCATGAGAACGAAGTTGGCGACCGCGCGCCAGCGGCTGCGCGGATCGGGCAGCGCCGCGAATTCGCCGCGGTGGCGCAGCAGCGGTGCGAGCAGCGCCAGGGAGATGACGACGCCGATGAGGGAGTGGCGGTAGGCGAACTGCGCGACGGCACCGGCCGGCAGCAGTACGACGGCGGCCCGCCACGCGCGGCGCTTGCGTCGGCGCAGCCCGTGAGCCAGCAGCAGCAGAAGCACGCCGGCACTGAGCGACAGAGCGGCGGCGAACGGGCCGAACGAGCCGGGCAGTACCTCGGCCATGGCGTGCATACGGCTGCGCCGGAAGCGCGGGAAGACGCCGGCGGCGATGTCCAGGAGTCCGACGAGCGTGCAGGCCCTGGCGACCAGGGCGGGGACGGCCTCCGGGCGCGGACCGCGGAGTATGCGCCGTGACCGGCCAGTTCGGCTCGGAACCTCGCCCGACATTTCCCCATCTATCCTGATAGACATCGCATCCCGTAGTTCTGCGAGAGACCTTGAATCCGGCGCCATTTCCGGCATCCGGCGACATTGCGCCCTCTAGGACGGTGTCTTGGGGAGACAGGTTCACTCCCCTCCGGAAAGCCGGTTCAAAAGGCAAGGAAAGTCCGGGGCAAGCGCACGCGAAGGAGCTGCGCAGGCCGGGGACGGAAAGCGCAGGCAGGAACAGCTCATGGGTCTCACGAGCAACAAGGTGCTGGTGCTGGCGGTCCTGCTCGCCGTGCTGCTGTTCGTCGGCACGGTGTGGTGGTGGCCACGGCTGGCACGGCGCAACTGGCGGGCCGTCAGCGGACGGGTCGGCCTGTTACTGGCCACCCAGGTGGCGATCTTCGCCTCGATCGGTCTCGGTGCCAACCAGGCGTTCGGGTTCTATGCCAGCTGGGCCGACCTCTTCGGGCAGGAGAGCGGCGAGGGTGTTGTCATAGACCACAACGGCTCGGGCGGCGGCCCTCTCCAAGTGGTCGACACCCAGCAGGTGAAGGTGTCGGGCGGATCCCGCCCGCAGATCGGCGGCCAGATCCAGAAGGTCGACATCGTCGGCCGTACAACGCACATCGCCACTCCGGCATACGTCTATCTGCCCCCGGAGTACTTCCAGCCGCAGTACCGCACCCGCACGTTCCCCGCCGCCACCGTCCTGACCGGCTACCCCGGCACCGCCGAGGCGCTCATCAAGGGGCTGCACTACCCGCAGACGGCCCACGAGATGGCCAAGAACGGCAAGATGCAGCCGATGATCCTCGTCATGCTGCGGCCGACCGTCGCGCCCCCGCGGGACACCGAGTGCGTCGACATCCCCGGCGGCCCGCAGACCGAGTCGTTCTTCGCCAAGGACCTCCCCGACGCCGTATCGGCCCACTACAGGGTGGGCAAAAAGCCGGGCAGCTGGGGCATCATCGGCGACTCCACGGGCGGCTACTGCGCGCTGAAGCTCGCCATCCACCACCCCGAGGTGTACGCCGCCGGCGTGGGCCTTTCGCCGTACTACAAGGCACCGATCGACCCCACGACGGGCGACCTCTTCCAGGGGGACAAGGCGCTGCAGAACAGCGCCGACCTGCGGTGGTACCTGAAGAACAAGCCCGCGCCCGACACCTCACTGCTCGTCAGCAGCAGCAAGGTGGGCGAGGCCAACTACAAGGCCACGCTGGGCTTCATAGACCTCGTGAAGTCCAAGCGGCTCACCCGGATCTCGTCGATCATCCTCGACAGCGGCGGCCACAACTTCAACACGTGGCGGCGGGAGATCCCGGCGACGCTGCAGTGGATCAGCGGGCGGTTGAGCGACCGCTGACCGGTTCCTTCAGCTACGAAGCTCACCGCGTGTGGCGGGGGCAGCCTGGAGAGTGGTGGTTCGGACAAAACGTCCGGCGGCGACAAGGGCCCATTCGTCGTGGGCGCCGACCGTGAGACCTATGAACCCCAACTGGAGAAGCGGGCCATCGACGTCGTCCGCGAATACGCGGCGACGCTCGCGGAATTCCTCGGCCTGAACGAGAACGGCGCGAACGCGAAGGCGGTCGCCTCCGGCGATGTCGACGCCACGGTCGCCGCGCCGAAGAAGCTCGCCGAGCCGAAGGGCCTGAAGGTGCTGCCCGCCGGCGACGCGGTGACCAGAACGCGTTCGCGGTGAGCTCCGAATTCGCGAAGAAGCACAACCTCGAGGCCCTTTCGGATCTCGGGAAGTCGGGCCTCAAGGTCAAGATTCGCGGCCGGGGACGAATGCGAGACGAGGCCCTTGTGCGCGCCGGCTCTGAAGACGACGTACGGAATCGGTATCTCCGGAATCGACCTCACGGGTGTCGGTACGACGCAGGCCAAGCGGGCGGTCAAGAACCGCAGGGGCCGCGAGTGATCTTGTGGAACTCAACCGGAAGGTCGATCCGGAAGGTCGATCCGGAGCGCCAGAAGGAGGCGGATGTCGTCAAGGAGTATCCGCAGTCGCAGGGTTTGATCAAGGAGTGGCCGCACGTGGAAGGAGAAGTGGCCGCGTGTCGGGAGAAGGGGTCGACCATGTGGGAAGTGGTGACCGATGAGGGAAGAAGCGACCCTTCTGGGACGAGCGGCGGGCCTTGTGGACGGCCGGGGCGGTGTGAAGGCTGCGGGATGGCTGTGTTTTTACCGGGCGGGACACCAAGATTCGCCTACGCGCGGTAAGTTTCTGGCCATGCCACGTGGACGTCACCGCCATTCCCCGCCCTTGCACAGGCTGCTGCCTCCTTCGGCGATCGCAGGCGTCTCGCTCGTCTGCGCCGTGGGGCCCTGGCTTTTCACGGAGCCGCTGGTGCTCCGTGGGCTGGCCGCGGGTGCCGCGGTGACAGCGGTCGTCGGCGCGGTCGTCATGCGCCGCTGGGACACCGCGGCGGGCAAACGCGTCGCGGACCTCACGCGCGCGCGGGCGAGTGACGAGTGGCGTCACGAGGAGCGCGTCGCCGAGCTGGAGACCGACCTCGACGAGTCGCGCGAGCTGCGCACCAAGCTGGAGCACAAACTGCGCGCGAAGCGCGCGGAGTTGGCGGGCCTGCGCAACGAACACGCGGCGCTGCTGCGGCGGTATGCCACGGCGGAGACGGAGCGGGCGAGCGCCCTGGAAGGGCGTCGGCAGCTCGCGATAGGGGCGTCGACTCCGGCCCGTGCGCTGCCCGCCGCGCGGACGGCGTCGGCGGAGCCGGAGACTCCGGAAGCGTCGGCCTCTTCGGAGCCGGTGGCTTCTGCGAAGGCGGCCGAGGCGTCGCAGGGGTCCGAGGACACGGCCGCCGCGAGCGCGTCGACGGCCGCAGAAGCGGAGGCTGCCGCAGAAGCGGACGCTGCCGCCTCCGAGTCCTCGGAAGCCTCCGAGTCCGTGGCGACGGACGCTTCTGAGTCTCCCGAGGTCTTCTCCCCGGCCGGGTCGTCGCTCTTCCTGCGGGCCAACGCGGCGCTGAACCGGATCGTGACCGGCGCTGCGGGGGAGGAGGCCGCGGAGGCCTCGGTACCGGCCGGGGCGGTCGAGGCCGCCCCGGCGAAGTCCCACTCGGTGATGGACGAGTCCGTGAGTGGTGAGTTCGCGGAGGCCGAGGCCCCGAAGGGCGGTTCCGCCGAGGCGGGCCCCTCCTCGGACGCCACCGCGGAGGAGGGTGAGGCGCAGGGGAAGCCCGAGGCGGCCGGCGGGCATCAGCGCGCGGCCGCCGAGGCGAAGCCCTCCCTGCCGTCGCAGCCGTCTCGGTCCTCCAAGTCGCCGCAGGGTGCGAAGCCCGCGGCGTCCGCGACGCCGTCCGGGCACTTCACGGTGCCGACCGCGGTGGCCGTCGTACCGGCGGCGCCCGTGCGGCGGCCGTCGGTCGAGGGCGGGTTCGACTTCTTCGGTACACAGAAGGAGTCGTCCGCGGCAGCGCTGGAGGCCGTGCAGAACGAGGACCTCGCGGACGTGGTCGGCCAGGAGGCGCTCGCCCTCCACAAGGCCGAGGCCGAGGCCGGGTTCAAGCCCGCGGACGAGGGCTCCCGCGGCGTGGGCCACCAGGTCATCGACCTGACCGCCCATGACGAGACGGAACAGATCGACGTGGCGGGTTTGCGCAGCGCGGCTTCCTGACGGACTGACGGGGCGACAGCCGGCCCCCTAGCCGTCACAGCTGTGGGCAATCGTGCCGCTGGGGCGGCGCCCGTCCCGCGGAGAGCGGCACCTCGCGACCGCCGAGCGGCGGACGCACCCCGAGCTCAGCCCGCAACCCGGGCAACGGGGAAACGGGCGGCACCCGTCCCATAACGGAGCGGCACGCGTCCCACAGCGAGCGGCACCCGACAAGCGCCGTCGAGGGACCCGACCCGAGCCCCCACCCCAGGCGCCCGGGAATCACGCGTCACGCCATCCACCGATCGGGCCGGGCCTCCCGCCGCCCCGTACGGGACCGGTCGGCCTGGGCCCGAAGAAGCTCCGCCGCCTCGGAGGCGTCCCGCAGCCGCGCCGTCACCGTCTTGTCCGCACCCGTGTCGACATGCACGTCGGCGACCCCCTTGAACCGTGCCCAGGGCCCCTGCGTCAGCCGCACGCTCTGCACCTTCGCGTGCGGCACGAGCGAGAGGCTGCGGCGCAGCAGGCCGTGCCGCGCCGCGAAGACGGTGTCGGTTACGGCGAGCCCGTACCCCCGCCACCAGAACGGCACGCACCAGCCCGCCCGCCGCGGCGGGCGGGACAAGGACGCCGGCAAGGACGCCGGCACCGTCACTCCCGGCAGCACCCCCGCGATCACCGACTCGGCGACCTCGCGCGGAGCGACGGGCACGAGCACGGAGTTCGACGACCCGGCCACGTCCAGCTCGACGCGCACCCACCCGCGCCGCCGCCACAGCAGCGGCTCCACGATCCGTACGGTCTGCACGCGTCCGGGCGGCACCGTCTCGTGCGTACGGTCGAGAAGCCCGTGGTCGATGCGCAGCCCGTCCGGCGATTCGCCCACCGTCCAGTCGTACTCGCCGACGAACCGCCCCACACTGCTCGCGCCCGCCGCGCCGAGCAGCGGCACTCCGGTCGCGAGGACCGTCCACACGCTGTGGGTGGCGAGCCACAGAACCGGCGGCACCACGAGCGCGGCGGCCAGGGAGCCCCAGGTGGCGCCGGTGAGCACCAGGGAAACGGCCAGCACGCGCGCGGGGACGTGCAGCAGCTGCCGTACCGGCGCCTCGCCGACCTCGTGCGCGGTCTCCGGCGCGAAACCTGCCGCGCGGGCGAGGAGTTCGGCGCGCAGCGCGCGGGCCTCACCCTCACCCAAGTACGCCAGTTCGTCCTTCTTGTCCGTTCCTATGACGTCGAGTTTGAGCTTGGCGACACCCGCGACACGGGCCAGCAGCGGCTGGGTGACGTCGACGGCCTGGAGCCGGTCGAGCCGGATGTGCGCGGTGCGGCGGAACAACAGGCCGGTACGGATGCGCAGTTCGGTGTCGGTCACCGCGAAGTGCGTGAACCACCAGCTCAGGAAGCCGTAGACGGCGGCACCCGGGACGAACACGGCGAGCCCGACGAGCAGCGCGGTCGTCGTGAGCCTGGTGAGCTGCTCCTGCGCCTGGTTGGGGTCGTGCACCGCCCATCCGGCGATCACGGCGACGGGCGCCCAGGCGCGCCGGAACGGCGTCACCGGGTGCAGCCGCCGCTCCACCAGCGGCTTCTTCACCCGTATCGCGTCCTCGGCGCCCGGCGCCGGCGTCGTCACAGCCCCGCCGATCGTGCCTCGCCCAGCTCGGTCAGCCGGTCCCGCAGCCGCTCGGCCTCGGCCGGGTCGAGACCCGGGATGCACGCGTCGGTGGCCGCGGCAGCCGTGTGCAGCTGCACGCTCGCGAGCCCGAAGTGCCGCTCGACGGGCCCGGAGGTCACCTCGACCAGCTGCATCCGTCCGTACGGCACCACGGTCTCCTCGCGCCACAGCACACCCCGGCTGATCAGCAGGTCGTCCGCGCGCTCGGCATACCGCCAGGAGCGCCAGTTGCGCCCCAGCATGCGCCAGCCCCAGGCCATCAGGGCGAGCGGCAGCAGGGCGAAGGCCGCCCAGACCGGCCCCGCGAGCAGTCCGAGCACCAGCCCCACGGCGATCACCAGCAACCCCAGCCACACCACCAGCAACAGCCGTCGCATCCGCAGCAGCCCCGGGGGCAGTCCGCTCCAGACCGGCCCGGCGTCGGCGTTTTCCATGGTCCCCGTCTCCATGTGGCAAGCGTACGTACGAGAGACTGTCCCCATGACTCCTACGACGGAGACCATGGTCGGTATCGGCGGCGCCGCGGAGAACACCGACATGGTGCTCAACATCGGTCCCCAGCACCCGTCCACGCACGGCGTGCTGCGGCTGCGACTCGTGCTCGACGGCGAGCGGATCCAGCACGCGGAGCCGGTCATCGGCTATATGCACCGCGGCGCGGAGAAGCTCTTCGAAGCGCGCGACTACCGCCAGATCATCATGCTCGCCAACCGCCACGACTGGCTGTCCGCCTTCTCGAACGAGCTGGGTGTGGTCCTCGCCGTGGAGCGGATGCTCGGCATGGAGGTCCCCGAACGCGCGGTGTGGATGCGCACGCTGCTCGCGGAGCTCAACCGGGTCCTGAACCACCTGATGTTCCTGGGTTCATACCCCCTGGAGCTGGGTGGGATCACCCCAATCTTCTACGCCTTCACGGAGCGCGAGGAGCTCCAGCACGTCATGGAGGAGATCTCCGGCGGGCGCATGCACTACATGTTCAACCGGGTCGGCGGCCTCAAGGAGGACCTTCCGGCCGGATGGACCTCACGCGCGCGTGCCTCCGTCGCCGCCCTGCGCTCGCGGTTGGACGTCTACGACGACCTGGTGCTCGGCAACGAGATCTTCCGGGGGCGTACGCGGGGCGTGGGCGTCCTCGCACCGGAGACCGTGCACGCGTACGGCGTGAGCGGGCCCATCGCGCGCGCCTCCGGCGTCGACTTCGACCTGCGCCGTGACGAGCCGTATCTCGCGTACGGGGAGCTCCAGGACACCCTGAAGGTGGTCACCCGCCAGGAGGGCGACTGTCTGTCCCGCTTCGAATGCCTCCTGGAGCAGACGCACAACTCGCTCGACCTCGCGGACGCCTGCCTCGACCGGCTCGCCGGGCTGCCGCCGGGGCCGATCAACCAGCGCCTTCCCAAGGTCCTGAAGGCACCCGAGGGCCACACATACACGTGGACCGAGAATCCCCTCGGCATCAACGGCTACTACCTGGTCAGCAAGGGCGAGAAGACCCCGTACCGGCTGAAGCTGCGCTCGGCCTCGTACAACAACATCCAGGCGCTCACCGAGCTGCTGCCGGGCACGCTGGTCGCGGACATGGTGGCGATCCTGGGGTCACTGTTCTTCGTGGTCGGGGACATCGACAAGTAGCCCCCCAAGGGAAGCGTTCGGAATTCCAACCGGCTGGAGCAGCCAGCCGAAGTCGCCGAGGCCGCCGGGCGCGGTGAGTTCCGCCGCCGCGCCCGCGTTCGCGAGGGCGCGTACGTAGGCGCCGGGGTCCGTGGACGCGAGCGCGAGCGGAGGGCGTGCGCCGCTCACCCCCAGCGTGCGCAGTGCGGCGCGCTGGGTCATCACGCGCCCCCCGGGCAGCGTGCACGCGTCGAGCGCCACGTGCGCGGTGATGTCGCACGACCCGTCCGGCACCGGCACCGTCTCCCGGCCCGCCCGGAAGCCCGTGAGCGTCCCGAAGGGCGGCCGGGCGGCGGCGAAGTGCGCGTAGTCGACGGCGACGGCGAGCCCCCGGTCGAGCGTGGACACGGCGGAGGTCCAAGCGGTGTCCCTGGGGAGCCCGATTTCGGCGCGGGTCCCTTCGGACGGCACAGCCACGGTTGCCGAGGCCTCGGACGGCAGCGGCCACCACCTCCGCAGCCACTCCGCGTCCGCCCCCGCCACGGGCTCCCCGAGGCGTTCGGTCCCGTCCCCTCGTACGAGAACCAGACGTCGTACGCCGTCGGAGTCCACCTCGGCGACATCCACCGGCACGTTGTCCAGCCACTCGTTGGCGAACAGCAGGCCGGTGATCCCCTTCGGGGGCTCGGCGAGCCACTCGATCCGGTGATCAAGGCCGGCGGGGCGCTCGGCGCGCTCGACCGCGTACCCGCGCGCGCGGGAGGCCACAGCCGCGGGAAGCGCGGCGAGGACGCCGGTCACCAGCTCGCCGCGGCCCGCCGCCATGTCGACGAAGGCGAGCGAGGCGGGGCGGTCGAGCGCCTCGTCGAGGCGGCACAGCAGCCGGGCCACGGCCTGCGCGAAGAGGGGCGACGCGTGCACCGAGGTGCGGAAGTGGCCCGCGGGCCCCTCGGGCCTGCGGTAGAAGCCGGAAGGCCCGTACAGCGCCTCCTCCGTCGCCTCACGCCAACCCCGCCACTCGCCCGTCGCCTCACGTCTCACCGGGCCAGGCTAAGCGTCACGGAGTGCGCAGCCTCCACCTTGGGGAGTACGAGTGCCGGTTACGGATCGGCCCTCCGGTTGACCCCTGCACACTGCACGCTTCCCTACTCTGGGTTACGTGCAGCGCCTCTATGACTTTCTCCGCAGACACCCGACGTGGGTCGACACCGCCTGGGCCGTCGTCCTGCTCGGGCTCGCCGGCGTGAGTGCCTCGAGTGTCAACGGGGCCCCGGACCACCACGGATCGTTCGCCGAGGCGTTCGCGCTCTCCGCCGTCCTGTGCGTCGTCGTCGCGCTGCGCCGCCGTATGCCGGAGAAGATGCTCCTGCTGACCTGCGCGGTCGGGGCGGTCCAGCTGGTCCTGGACGTCGAGACGATGGTCGCCGACTTCGCCATGCTGGTGATCGTCTACACGGTCGCCGCGAACGGCGCGCGCTGGGCCTCCAGGCTCGCGCTGGCCGTCGGCCTGTGCGCGGCGACCCTCGCGGAGGTGCGCTGGCCGCAGGGGGGCACGAGCGCCCTGGGCCATGTCGCGATAGCGGTCTTCCAGACGGTGCCGTTCGCTCTCGCCTGGGTGCTCGGCGACTCCCTGCGCACGCGCCGCGCCTACTTCGCCCAGCTGGAGGAGCGCGCCGCCCGCCTGGAGAAGGAGCGCGAGGCGCAGGCCAAGGTCGCGGTCGCCGCCGAGCGCGCCCGGATCGCGCGCGAGCTGCACGACGTCGTCGCGCACAACGTCTCCGTGATGGTGGTCCAGGCCGACGGTGCCGCGTACGTCATGGACACCGCGCCGGACCAGGCCAAGAAGGCCCTGGAGACGATTTCCGGAACCGGCCGTCAGGCCCTGGCCGAGATGCGCCGCCTGCTCGGAGTACTGCGCACCGGCGAGCACCAGGAGAGCGGCGAGTACGTGCCGCAGCCCGATGTCGAGCAGCTCGACGACCTCATCGAGCAGTGCCGCACCTCGGGCCTCCCCGTCGACTTCAAGGTGGAGGGCACCCCGCGCCCCCTCCCCAGCGGCGTAGAACTCACGGCGTACCGCATCGTGCAGGAGGCGCTCACCAACACGCGCAAGCACGGGGGGCCGAACGCGGGCGCGAGCGTGCGCCTGGTCTACTTCGACGACGGCCTCGGGCTCCTCGTCGAGGACGACGGCAAGGGCGCACCCCACGAGCTGTACGAGGAGGGGGGCGCCGACGGCCAGGGGCACGGCCTGATCGGCATGCGCGAGCGCGTCGGCATGGTCGGCGGCACCCTGGACGCGGGGCCCCGGCCCGGTGGAGGCTTCCGCATCAGTGCCCTGCTGCCGCTGAAGCCCGCCCACTGACACCTGTAACGACACCTTTTGGCCGCTTTTACAGCTTTTTGACTTCTGGCAGAGCTTTACACAGAGCTTGTGACAGAGAGGGAAGAGGACCCCGATGGCGATCCGAGTCATGCTCGTCGACGACCAGGTGCTGCTGCGCACCGGTTTCCGGATGGTGCTCGCCGCCCAGCCGGACATGGAGGTCGTGGCCGAGGCGGGCGACGGCGTCGAGGCCCTCCAGGTGCTGCGCGCCACCGCGGTCGACGTCGTGCTGATGGACGTCCGCATGCCGAAGCTGGACGGCGTCGAAACCACCCGGCGCATCTGCTCCGAGCCCAACCCGCCCAAGGTGCTGATCCTCACCACCTTCGACCTCGACGAGTACGCCTTCTCCGGGCTGAAGGCGGGCGCCTCCGGCTTCATGCTCAAGGACGTGCCGCCCGGCGAGCTGCTCACCGCCATCCGCTCCGTGCACAGCGGTGACGCCGTGGTCGCGCCGTCCACCACCCGACGCCTGCTGGACCGTTTCGCGCCGATGCTGCCCAGCGCCGGCAAGGAGCCCCAGCACAAGGAGCTGGAGCGGCTCACCGGCCGTGAGCGCGAGGTCATGGTGCTGGTCGCGCAGGGCCTGTCGAACGGGGAGATCGCCGCGCGCCTCGTCCTGTCCGAGGCGACCGTGAAGACCCATGTCGGGCGCATCCTGACCAAGCTGGGGCTGCGGGACCGGGTGCAGGTGGTCGTGCTCGCGTACGAGACGGGGCTGGTGCGGGCGGGCGGCCACGGCTGACTCCGCGGCCCGGCACGGCGCGGGCGTGGAGCACCGGGGGCGTGACCGCGGCGTAACCGGCGCCCACTAGGGTCTGCGCATGCTCCTGTGGATCAACGGCCCCTTCGGGGGCGGCAAGACACAGACCGCACACGAGATCCAGCGGCGGCTGCCCGGCAGCGTCGTCTGCGACCCGGAACACGCCGGTTTCGGCCTGCGCCGCATGCTGCCGCCCGAACTGCGCGGAGATTTCCAGGACTTGGAGTCCTGGCGGCGGGGTGTCGTCGAGGTGCTCGACCTCGCCCTCGGCAAGCACGACGGCGTCGTCATCGCGCCCATGACGGTCACGAACCCGCGCTACTTCGAGGAGACCGTCGGGCGGCTGCGCGAACTGGGCCACGATGTACGGCACTTCGCGCTCCTCGCCGAGCGCGAGACCGTGCTGAAGCGGCTGCGCGAGCGTGGCTTCGGGCACCTCCTGCAGTACGTCGCCGGCAAGGACGCCCCGCTGCGGCGCGAGAGTTGGGCCGTGCAGCAGCTCGACCACTGCCTGGAGCGGCTGCGCGAACCGGAGTTCGCCGAGCATCTGTGGACGGACCACACGACGGTCGCCAAGACAGCCGACCGCATCGCTGTGTTGGCGGGTCTGACGCTCACGCCGAACAAGGACGGCGTGCTGCGCGGGCGCCTGCGGCGGGCGTGGACGGGTGCGAAGCACATTCGCTTCGACTGACGGCTTGGCTTGGGGCTGGCGATATAACTCGATCGTGTGATCGTCGCTCTCCGGCCTTGTGGTGCCCAGCGCAGGAGGCCGCCGCCGTGGCGGTTCGGCCGTCGGCCTATTCGCCGACGCTGATCCGTCCGGTGGCCTCGTCCAAGTCGCGCAGCGGCACCGTACTCAGTGCTGGACGAGGCCCTCGTGCCGGAGCGGGTCCGTCTTGCGGCGGGCCTCCGCGGCGAGCTGGTGACGCAGCCGGGACCAGGAACCGGCGAAGAAGGCCTCGTCGCAGTCCTCCAGGAACTGCCTCAGCCAGGCCCGCACGCGCGGCGGATGTGCACGCTCATGTCCCCCATGGTGCACTCCACCACTGACAACGCCGCCCCGATTGACGTCGGCCGTCAATCGGGGCGACAGGCGCCGTGAGCAGGCGCAACCTGGGATGACCGGTCCGCGGCGGAGCCGCTGACGGATGAGGCCGCGGGCCCACCGGATCCCATCCCCGTCCCGAGAGGCGAACCGCCATGAGCATCACCCAGCAGTACTTCCTCGACGCCTACCGGGCCGCGCAGCACGGCGAGCCCGCCCCGCCCACACCCGGAAGCCGCGACTGGCAGCTCGCGCGCGAACTGCGTGACCACCGGCAGTTCCGGGCGGTCGTGGCGGGGCACCCGGCCCACGGCCGGATACGGGAGGCCCTGGGCGGGTGGCTGCACGGGCGCCGTGTCAGCTGCTGACGTCGGGCAGCCGCGCCACGAAGTCCCGTACCGCCGCCTTGACGTCGTCGGCCGTCCACTCCAGGCCGGGCGCCGCCACCGTGACCTCGGTGAAGGCCAGCCCCGGGCCGCCACGGACCCAGCTCTGCGCGAACAGGCCGGTCTTCGTCTCCTCGGCCTGCCGCAGCCCCGCGTTCGTGAGGGCGTCGGGGTCGTACGGCAGCCAGACCTGGAACTGGTGGGTGTGCGGCTCCTCGGGGTGGACGCGCGCCCACGGGACTCCGGCCTCCGCGAGCCCCTCACGCAGCGCGGCGGCGACCACGCGCGCGTGGGCCACATATTCCGGCAGCCGGGGCAGCTCCTGCTCCAGGCCGATGAGCGCGGCCAGGGCCGTCGGGAACTGCTGGAGGATCATGCCGCCGTACCGGTGCCGCCAGGCCTTCGCCTCGTCGATGAGGGTCTTCGGGCCCACGATCGCCGCCCCGCCGAAGCCGCCGAGCGACTTGTAGAACGACACGTAGACGCTGTCGGCGAGACCCGCGATCTCATCCAGGGAGCGGCCGAAGTGCGTGGAGCAGTCCCACAGCCGGGCCCCGTCGAAGTGGACCACCGCGTCGCGTTCCCGGGCGGCCTCCGTGACCTCGGAGAGCTCCTCCCAGGAAGGCAGAACGAAACCGGCGTCCCTGAGCGGCAGTTCCAGCATCAGTGCCCCGAAGGGCTCGTCGAAGTCCCGTATCTCCTCGGCGGTCGGGAGCCGGGGCAGGTCGGTCACACGGACCGGACGCAAGCCGCTGACCTGGCTGAACGCATGACGCTCATGGACCTCGGGATGGCCGAGCGCATGCACCGCGACGGTCGCGTTCCCGGTGCGCCCCGCCCAGCAGCGCAGGGCGACCTGCTGGGCCATGGTGCCGGTGGGGAAGAAGGCGGCGGCCTCCTTGCCCAGCAGATCCGCGACCCGCTCCTCCAGCGTCTCGACGATCCCGTCGCCGTACATGTCCGCCCGCCGGTCGAGGTCGTACACGCCCTCGGCGCTCTCGTTCAGCCAGGCCAGACGCTCGCGGATCGTCTGCTGGTAGCTGGGCCTCCACAGCACCCGTTCCGCTGCCCTCCAGACGACAGCACGCCGTTCGAATCGCTGCTCCGGGGACAGCTGCGCCGTCTCCTGCGTGACCTGCTCGGCCGTCCCGCCCACGGGCTGTTCCGCGGGCTCTTTCTCGGTCTCTGCCGCCCTGTCGCTCATCCCTGGATGATGTCGCGAGCCCACCCGACCGGTCACCCCGATTTCCGCACCCCCACGACCTGCGGAAACCCACAGCCTGTGGACAGCACAACTGCCGTCGAACCAATCGCGTTAACATGACGAGAAATCGTCCGGTACCCCGAGCGGACTGGAACGGAAGGCCGCCGTCGAGTGAGTACATTCCCACCGCCAGACCCCAAGGACCGCCCCGCGCGGCTCACCGTCGGCGTTGTCGGCGCCGGCCGTGTCGGCCCCGCGCTCGCCGCGGCCCTCCAGCTGGCCGGGCACCGCCCGGTGGCCGTCTCCGGGGTCTCCGACGCCTCCAGGCGGCGGGCCGCGGAGCTGCTGCCCGACGTGCCGCTGGTGTCACCGGCACAGGTCCTGGAGCGCGCGGATCTGGTGCTGCTGACCGTCCCGGACGACGCCCTGCCCGGGCTCGTCGAGGGACTCGCCGAGACGGGGGCCGTGCGGCCCGGCCAACTGCTGGTGCACACCTCCGGGCGCTACGGCGCGCGCGTGCTCGACCCGGCGCTCAGGGCGGGCGCGCTGCCCCTCGCGCTGCACCCCGCGATGACCTTCACCGGCACCCCCGTGGACGTACAGCGGCTTGCCGGATGCTCCTTCGGGGTCACGGCGCCCGAGGAGCTGCGGCTGGCCGCCGAGGCTCTGGTGATCGAGATGGGCGGCGAGCCCGAGTGGATCGCCGAGGAGAGCCGGCCGCTCTACCACGCGGCACTCGCGCTCGGCGCCAACCATCTGGTGACCCTGGTCGCCGAATCCATGGAGCTGCTGCGCGTCGCGGGCGTGGAGGCCCCCGACCGGATGCTGGGCCCGCTGCTCGGCGCCGCCCTGGACAACGCCCTCAGGTCGGGCGACGCGGCCCTCACCGGGCCCGTCGCGCGCGGGGACGCGGGCACGGTCGCCGCGCACATCGCCGAGTTGCGCAGGCATGCCCCGCAGACCGTCGCCGGCTATCTCGCGATGGCCCGGGCGACCGCCGATCGCGCGCTCGCCCACGGACTGCTCAAGCCGGAACTCGCCGAGGACCTGCTCGGGGTACTCGCCAACGGCACCGAGGGAGATGCCGGATGACCACCGCCCTGCTGCGCACCGCCGACGAACTGCACGCCCGCACGCGTGCGGGCCGCCGCGCCGCCGTGATGACCATGGGCGCCCTCCACGAGGGTCACGCCACGCTGATCCGCACCGCCCGCGAGATCGCCGGGGACCAGGGCGAGGTGGTCGTCACGGTCTTTGTGAACCCGCTTCAGTTCGGCAAGGGCGAGGACCTCGACCGCTATCCGCGCACTCTCGACGCCGACCTCAAGATCGCCGAACAGGCGGGCGCGGATGTCGTGTTCGCCCCTTCCGTGGACGAGGTCTACCCGGGCGGCGAGCCCCAGGTCCGCATCTCAGCGGGCCCCATGGGCGAGCGTCTGGAGGGGGCCGTGCGCCCCGGCCACTTCGACGGCATGCTCACCGTCGTCGCCAAGCTGCTGCACCTCACCCGCCCCGACGTGGCGCTGTACGGGCAGAAGGACGCCCAGCAGCTCGCCCTGATCCGGCGCATGGTGCGCGACCTGAACTTCGGCGTGGAGATCGTCGGCGTGCCCACCGTGCGCGAGGAGGACGGACTCGCCCTCTCCAGCCGCAACCGCTACCTCTCGACCGAGGAGCGGCGCACGGCTCTGGCCCTCTCGCAGGCCCTGTTCGCCGGCCGCGACCGGCACGCCGCGCAGGAGGCACTTCGCGCGCGTGCCCGCGAAGTGCCCGCCACGCGCGCGCGTGCCGAGGCCCTCAGCGCCATAGGCGAATCCCGCGCGGCGGCCGACGCGCACGCGGTCGCCAAGGCCGCCCCCGGCGGCCCCACGGGCGTACGCGCGGCCGCCCGGCTGATCCTCGACGAGGCGGCCCGTATGCAGCCGCCGCTGGTCCTGGACTACCTGACGCTGGTCGACCCGTCCGACTTCACGGAGGTCGAGGACGACTTCACCGGCGAGGCGGTTCTCGCCGTCGCCGCCCGGGTCGGGACGACCCGGCTGATCGACAACATCCCCCTCACCTTCGGAGCCGCCTCGTGACCGGCAATGGCACAGGTACAGGTACTGGCATACGACTGCACGCGCCCGCCCCCGGCTGGGCCCTCACCGCGGATGTCGTGGTCGTCGGCTCCGGGGTCGCGGGACTCACCGCGGCCCTGCGCTGCGAGGCCGCGGGCCTGAAAACGGTCGTGGTCACCAAGGCGCGCCTCGACGACGGCTCCACGCGCTGGGCGCAGGGCGGCATCGCCGCGGCCCTGGGCGACGGCGACACCCCCGAGCAGCACCTCGACGACACCTTGGTGGCGGGCGCGGGCCTGTGCGACGAGGAGGCCGTACGCATCCTCGTCACCGAGGGCCCCGACGCGGTCCGCCGCCTGATCGCGACCGGCGCCCACTTCGACGAGTCCACCGAGGGCGAGCTGGCACTCACCCGCGAGGGCGGCCACCACCGCCGCCGCATCGCGCACGCGGGCGGCGACGCGACAGGGGCCGAGATCTCCCGCGCCCTGGTCGAGGCGGTACGCGCGCGTGGCTTGCGCACGGTGGAGAACGCGCTCGTCCTGGACCTCCTCACGGACGCCGACGGCCGCACCGCGGGCGTGACCCTGCACGTCATGGGAGAGGGCCAGCACGACGGCGTGGGAGCCGTACACGCCCCCGCCGTGGTCCTCGCGACCGGCGGCATGGGCCAGGTCTTCTCGGCGACCACCAACCCGTCGGTCTCCACGGGCGACGGCGTGGCGCTCGCCCTGCGCGCGGGCGCCGAGGTCTCCGACCTCGAATTCGTGCAGTTCCACCCGACGGTGCTGTTCCTGGGCCCGGACGCGGAGGGCCAGCAGCCGCTGGTCTCCGAGGCGGTGCGCGGCGAGGGCGCCCACCTGGTCGACGCGGACGGCGTGCGCTTCATGGTCGGGCAGCACGAGCTGGCCGAGCTGGCGCCCCGGGACATCGTCGCCAAGGGCATCATGCGCCGCATGCAGGAGCGGGACGCCGAGCACATGTTCCTCGACGCCCGGCACTTCGGCGCCGACATGTGGGAGCACCGTTTCCCGACGATCCTGGCCGCCTGCCGCGCCCACGGCATCGACCCGGTCACCGAGCCCGTCCCGGTCGCCCCGGCCGCGCACTACGCCTCCGGAGGCGTCCGCACGGACGCGCGGGGCCGCACCACGGTGCCGGGCCTGTACGCGTGCGGCGAGGTCGCCTGCACCGGCGTCCACGGCGCCAACCGGCTCGCTTCGAACTCCCTCCTGGAAGGCCTCGTCTACGCCGAGCGCATCGCCGTCGACATCGCGGAGAGCCAGGCGGAGAACGGCCTTCACGCGCGCGTGCCCGTACCGGTCCCGCACCCCGAGAAGCCCGCGCACCCGTTGCTCGCCCCCGAGTCCCGGTTCACGATCCAGCGGATCATGACGGACGGCGCGGGCGTGCTGCGGTCGGCCGAGTCCCTCGCTCAGGCGGCCGACCGCCTCCAGCAACTGCACACCGACGCGCGCGACGCCCTCGACGAGAACGGCAAGACCTCCGAGCCCGGCGTCGACACCTGGGAGGCCACCAACCTTCTGTGCGTGGCCCGGGTCCTGGTCGCCGCCGCCCGCCGGCGTGAGGAAACCCGCGGCTGCCACTGGCGCGAGGACCACGCCGACCGGGACGACACCGACTGGCGCCGCCACATCGTCGTACGGCTGAATCCCGACCGGACGCTCGCCGTACACACCACCGACACAGCAGACTTCCCCCCGACCGTCCCCCAAGGCCTCGGCTTCGCTCGAGCAGGGGGGACCCCCATGCCCCAGCCGGCGCTCGAGCCCCGTCCCCAGGAGCAGTGACAGCAGTGAGCACCCCCGACCTTCCCCTCGCCCAGAGCGACGGCTGCGGCGACGGCTGCGGCTGCGGCGCCGACATGGACGACGCGTACATGGAGTGCGGCCTCGACCCCGCGCTCGCCCAGCTCCTCGCCGACGCCGGTCTCGACCCCCTCGAGGTCGAGGACATCGCCAACGTGGCCATTCAGGAGGACCTCGACCACGGCGTGGACGTGACGACCGTCGCGACCATCCCCGAGGACGCCGTCTCCACCGCCGACTTCACCGCCCGGGACGCGGGCGTCGTCGCGGGGCTGCGGGTGGCCGAGGCGGTCATCTCCGTGGTCTGCACCGATGAGTTCGCGGTCGAGCGGCACGTCGACGACGGCGACCGCGTCGAGGCGGGCCAGAAGCTCCTCAGCGTCACCACCCGCACCCGCGACCTGCTGACGGCCGAGCGCAGCGCGCTGAACCTGCTCTGCCGCCTGTCCGGCATCGCGACCGCCACGCGCGCGTGGGCGGACGCTCTGGAGGGCACCAAGGCCCGCGTGCGCGACACCCGCAAGACGACGCCGGGCCTGCGCTCCCTGGAGAAGTTCGCGGTGCGCTGCGGCGGCGGCGTCAACCACCGCATGTCCCTCTCGGACGCCGCGCTGGTGAAGGACAACCACGTGGTCGCCGCGGGCGGCGTGGCGCAGGCCTTCAAGGCCGTACGGGAGTCCTTCCCGGAGGTTCCGATCGAGGTCGAGGTCGACACCCTGCACCAGCTGCGCGAGGTCGTGGACGCGGGCGCCGACCTGATCCTTCTGGACAACTTCACACCCGTCGAGTGCGAGGAGGCCGTCGCCCTCGTCGACGGCCGCGCCCTCCTGGAGGCCTCGGGCCGCCTCACCCTGAGCAATGCGGCGGCGTACGCCGCGACGGGCGTCGACTACCTGGCCGTGGGCGCCCTCACGCACTCCTCGCCGATCCTGGACATCGGCCTCGACCTGCGTGAGGCCGCGCCGGACGAGGTATCGGCGCACGACGCATCGGCGCACGACGCATCGGCGCACGACGCATCGGCGGACGTGGCCTCGACGAACGAGGCGGAGTAGGGCAGATGCTGCTCACGATCGACGTCGGCAACACCCACACCGTCCTCGGCCTCTTCGACGGGGAGGAGATCGTCGAGCACTGGCGCATCTCCACGGACGCCCGCCGCACGGCCGACGAACTCGCCGTGCTCCTCCAGGGCCTCATGGGCATGCACCCGCTGCTCGGCGAGGAGCTCGGCGACGGCATCGACGGCATCGCCATCTGCTCGACGGTCCCGTCCGTCCTGCACGAGCTGCGCGAGGTCACGCGTCGCTACTACGGCGACGTCCCCGCCGTACTGGTCGAACCCGGCATCAAGACCGGCGTACCGATCCTGATGGACAACCCCAAGGAGGTCGGCGCCGACCGCATCATCAACGCCGTGGCCGCCGTCGAGCTCTACGGGGGCCCCGCCATCGTCGTCGACTTCGGTACGGCGACGACGTTCGACGCGGTGTCCGCGCGCGGGGAGTACGCGGGTGGTGTCATCGCGCCCGGTATCGAGATCTCCGTGGAGGCGCTCGGTGTGCGGGGTGCTCAGCTTCGCAAGATCGAGCTGGCCCGGCCGCGGGCGGTGATCGGGAAGAACACCGTCGAGGCGATGCAGGCCGGCATCGTGTACGGGTTCGCCGGGCAGGTCGACGGGGTCGTCAACCGGATGGCCCGCGAGCTCGCCGACGATCCCGACGACGTCACCGTCATCGCCACGGGCGGCTTGGCCCCGATGGTCCTCGGCGAGGCCTCGGTCATCGACGAACACGAGCCGTGGCTGACGCTGATCGGGCTGCGGCTGGTGTACGAGCGGAACGTGTCGCGTACGTAGGGTTTTCGCCCCTCCGCCCCTGCCCGTCCCGTACCTGGGGGCTTCGCCCCCAGACCCCCTATCGCGCTGACGCGCTCGTCCTCAAACGCCGGACGGGCTGAAAATCTCCAGCCCCGGCCGGCAAAAGTTCAGCCACTTTGGCGTTTGAGGAGCGGGGGTTCGCGGGCGGAGCCGCCGAGGTCGGGAATGGGTGGGGGCGGCGGGGGCGAAAACCCTTCCGCGCCGCCCGATGGGAGACGCGCCACGCTCGCTGGCTATGCGGATTTTGTCTGATTAGCGCGTATCGTCGGCGCATGCCCACGCCATACGGATCCCGCGGCGGCATGGCGTTCGGTGCGGAGGAGCTGCGTGTGCTCCGTCGCGCTCTCGCCCTCGCCCTGCACCCCAGCCCCGCCTCGGCCGAGGACGTCCAGGAATGCCTCCGTCTCGCCGAGTCCGTCGACGAGGCGTCCCGCGAGGGAGCCAGGCTCCGGGCCTTCCTGCTGGCCGACCTCGCCCGGTACCGCGCCGCCCTGCCGGGTGCCACCGGCGGCTACCTCGCCCTCCTGGAGGAGGCGCTCGGCGTCGGCTACCGGCCGCACCCCGACGACCTCGCCGCGCTCCGGGCCCTGCGCGGAAACCCCACCGCGGCCGCACTCCTGGACCGCTGCAGGGCCCTCGCCGAACGAGACGTACGCGCCCGCCTGGCGGGCCGCACGACCCAGATGATGCCCCCGTCCCGCACCCGGCTGCTGGCCCTCCCCGGGGGTCTGGCCTCCGAGGAGCCCGCCAAGAAGCCGGCGGAGAAGCCTGCCGCCGAGCCGAAGCCGCAGCCTCCGGTCAAGACCCCGCGCCCGGACCGGCCCATCCCCACACCGGGCGAGGTGTTCCCGCCGAAGCGCAAGGCCGCGCCGCCACCGGCGAACCCCCCTCAGCAGCTCGCGGCGGGCTAGCTACTCTGGAGGGCATGGACTATGTCTCCGCGCTCGTGCCCCCCGTAGTGATGGCCGTGTTCTTCATCGGGCTGATCGTGACGATCGTGAAGACCCAGGGCGGGGCCAACAAGGCCAAGGAGGACGCGGTCGTCGACGCCGCCCTGGCGCGCGCGGAGAGCGCCCGCCAGGCCTCCCGCGACACCGAGGCCTGAGCCCGGCCGGCAGACCCGCAGGCGGACAGACCCGCAGGCGGACGGGCAGGCAGGCCGACCGGGACCGCGGGGGCGGCCCCACTGGCCCTTCCGCACCCTCATCCGCGTAAGACAGCGTACGACTCATATGTTTTTCGAGTCGTACGCCCTTTTTGTTGGTGATCTCCCACTATTGTTCTGAGCTGTGCCTCGCCCATTGGGAGAACTCGAAGACGCGGTCATGACGCGGGTGTGGAAGTGGAACCGCCCGGTGACCGTTCGAGAAGTCCTGGAAGACCTTCAACAGGAACGGTCCATCGCATACACCACGGTGATGACCGTTTTGGACAATCTCCATCAGAAGGGCTGGGTGCGCCGTGAGGCGGAAGGCCGGGCCTATCGATATGAGGCGGTCTCCACACGTGCCGCCTACGCGGCCGCACTGATGAACGATGCCTGGTCGCAGAGTGACAACCCCGCCGCCGCTCTCGTCGCCTTCTTCGGCATGATGTCCCCGGAACAGCGCGAAGCTCTGCGCGATGCCGTACGTATGGTCCAGGGACCGGAAACCCCCGCTGCCGAAACGCCCGCGTCGGAGAACCCGAACGGGAACCCGGTGGACGAGAACCCCGCCGCCGCCGAGGGTGACGCCGGGCGATAGCGTCCGCTCATGCCAGCAGAGCATCCCGCAGAGGTTCCCTCAGAGCATCCCGAAGTCGCCGCAAAAGCCATCACCGTCCGCCGGGCCAGGACCAGCGATGTCCCGGACGTACGCCGCCTCCTTGATGCGAACGTCCGGCGCCGCATCCTGCTCGACAAAGCGACGGTGACGCTTTACGAGGACATCCAGGAGTTCTGGGTCGCGGAACGCGGCGTCGGCTCAAGTACTGAGGTGGTCGGCTGCGGTGCGCTGCACGTGATGTGGGAAGACCTCGCGGAAGTCCGCACGCTCGCGGTGAACCCCGTGGTCCAGGGCCTCGGTGTCGGTCATCAGTTGCTGGAGAAGTTGCTGGAGACCGCCCGTTGGCTCGGTGTTCGACGAGTTTTCTGTCTGACCTTCGAAGTCGAGTTCTTCGCGAAGCACGGCTTCGTGGAGATCGGCGAGACACCCGTCGACACCGATGTCTACGCCGAGCTCCTGCGTTCCTATGACGAGGGCGTGGCGGAGTTCCTCGGTCTCGAACGAGTGAAACCGAACACCTTGGGCAACAGCCGGATGCTTCTGCATCTGTGATCGCCGACAACTATTCCGGCGGACCGCCTTGCCCAGGTTCCCTATGTCCGAAACGCGTACGTTTCCGGTCGGCCAGTGCCCTGTGAGTCTCCCCCAGGGGTTTGTGTTTTTCCAGCAAAAGCGGTTTGCTTTCCGACGTACTGCAGTACTGCATATAACAGGGGACGGCGAAACGGCAGACGCCGCAGACCTCCCGGCCCTGAAGTTATCGATGAAAGGAAATCCGGTGGCACAGAAGGTTCAGGTCCTTCTTGTCGACGACCTCGACGGTGGCGAGGCGGACGAGACCGTGACGTTCGCGCTGGACGGCAAGACGTACGAAATCGATCTCACGACCGCCAATGCGGACAAGCTCCGTGGCCTTCTCGACGCCTACGTGAAGGGTGGTCGTCGTACTGGAGGCCGCGCTTCGGGCGGACGCGGAAAGGCACGCGTCGCTTCCGGTGGCAGCCAGGACACCGCGCAGATCCGCGCGTGGGCTAAGGAGAACGGCTACGAGGTCAACGACCGTGGTCGAGTTCCCGCGTCCATTCGTGAGGCCTACGAGAAGGCCAACGGCTGAGCGCACGCACGCCGCAGCCTCACTCGATGGCACTGCGTTGCCATCGTGTCCACGAGGCGTACGAGATCGGGGGCGCCCCCACCGCCCCCCACGGCCGACAGTGTCGGCAGCGAGGCTTCGACCTCGCGCCCGAATTCGGGGGGCCGCAGCCACACGGCGGCCCCCTGTGAGTTTTCCGGAACCGTCGACAGTGCGGGCATTCCCGAAGGGCGGGGAGCCCCGGCGGTTCCCGGTGGCGGCGGAGCCTCGATGCTCCCGCCCGCGCCGATCGCCGTGAGATCCAGTGCGAGGGCGCCCCACTCCAGCCAGTCGAGCAGCCCCGGCAGTTCGTCCGCGCTGCCCGTGGCCACGAGGAGCCGCATCCGGTTCCCCTGCAGGGCCACCGGAGACGCCGGGCCCAGATGCCGCAGCGCCGCGCGTCCCGCCTCCTCCGGCACCTCCAGCACGTCGAAGCGCAGGCCTGTGACGAGCCGCAACGGCGGCCCGGGCACTGCCGCCCAGCCCAGTTCGTTCTCGTACCACCGCTGTACCGGATCACTCGAGTCGAGCGGCCGACGTGGGAGAGGGACGATGGGAACTGTGGGAACCATGCCAGGAGCAACAGCCGGAAGAGCTCCAGAGTTACGCTGAGTATTCCGGCGATTGCACAGAGTGCCGAAAAGGGGGGCGTGCGGAGGTGTTCAGCGGCGCAAGGATGTTCGCCCATAGCGGAGGGAACCGGTGCGCGCCGCATGGAGTGTCAGTGCGTACGGGTAAGACATCCCTAGTGGGAGGGGCGACACGCATGGATCGGGCATCTCACGTTCGCCATCGGCGTACAGATGGTGAGGGTATCTGCCTGGCCTGCGGGAACATCGTCTCGCACCATCAGGTTGGAGCAGATGTCGGCGTTCGGGGTCAGGAGGCCAAGGACGGTGTCGGCAGTTGGAATGAGCGGTCCCCGCTTGCGGGACTAAGCTGCGGAAGGACAGCGAGGGGAGCGTCCCCTCACTGCCTGACCGCTCTGAGGAGCGATTAACGATGTTCGAGAGGTTCACCGACCGCGCGCGGCGGGTTGTCGTCCTGGCTCAGGAAGAAGCCCGGATGCTCAACCACAACTACATCGGCACCGAGCACATCCTCCTGGGCCTGATCCACGAGGGTGAGGGTGTCGCCGCTAAGGCCCTGGAGAGCCTCGGGATTTCGCTCGAGGCGGTCCGCCAGCAGGTGGAGGAGATCATCGGCCAGGGCCAGCAGGCGCCCTCGGGCCACATTCCCTTCACCCCTCGTGCCAAGAAGGTCCTGGAGCTGTCGCTCCGCGAGGCCCTTCAGCTGGGCCACAACTACATCGGCACGGAGCACATCCTGCTCGGCCTGATCCGTGAGGGCGAGGGCGTCGCCGCCCAGGTCCTGGTCAAGCTGGGCGCAGACCTCAACCGGGTGCGGCAGCAGGTGATCCAGCTGCTCTCCGGATACCAGGGCAAGGAGACCGCCGCCGCCGGCGGTCCTGCCGAGGGCACCCCCTCCACGTCCCTGGTCCTCGATCAGTTCGGCCGGAACCTCACCCAGGCCGCTCGTGAGTCCAAGCTCGACCCCGTCATCGGGCGCGAGAAGGAGATCGAGCGGGTCATGCAGGTGCTGTCCCGCCGGACGAAGAACAACCCGGTCCTGATCGGTGAGCCCGGCGTCGGCAAGACCGCCGTCGTCGAGGGCCTCGCTCAGGCCATCGTCAAGGGCGAGGTGCCCGAGACCCTGAAGGACAAGCACCTCTACACCCTGGACCTCGGCGCACTGGTCGCCGGCTCCCGCTACCGCGGTGACTTCGAGGAGCGCCTGAAGAAGGTGCTCAAGGAGATCCGCACCCGCGGCGACATCATCCTGTTCATCGACGAGCTCCACACGCTGGTCGGTGCGGGTGCCGCCGAGGGCGCCATCGACGCGGCTTCGATCCTGAAGCCGATGCTGGCCCGTGGCGAGCTGCAGACCATCGGTGCGACGACGCTCGACGAGTACCGCAAGCACCTCGAGAAGGACGCGGCCCTCGAGCGCCGCTTCCAGCCGATCCAGGTGGCGGAGCCCTCGCTCCCGCACACGATCGAGATCCTCAAGGGCCTGCGCGACCGCTACGAGGCACACCACCGCGTCTCCATCACGGACGAGGCTCTGGTCCAGGCCGCGACGCTCGCGGACCGCTACATCTCGGACCGGTTCCTCCCCGACAAGGCGATCGACCTGATCGACGAGGCGGGCTCCCGGATGCGCATCCGTCGGATGACCGCTCCGCCGGACCTCCGCGAGTTCGACGAGAAGATCGCGGGTGTGCGCCGCGACAAGGAGTCCGCGATCGACTCGCAGGACTTCGAGAAGGCCGCCTCCCTCCGCGACAAGGAGAAGCAGCTCCTGGCCGCGAAGGCCAAGCGGGAGAAGGAGTGGAAGGCCGGCGACATGGACGTCGTCGCCGAGGTCGACGGCGAGCTGATCGCCGAGGTGCTCGCGACCGCCACCGGCATCCCGGTCTTCAAGCTGACCGAGGAGGAGTCCTCGCGTCTGCTGCGCATGGAGGACGAGCTCCACAAGCGGGTCATCGGCCAGAAGGACGCCATCAAGGCGCTCTCGCAGGCGATCCGTCGTACGCGAGCGGGTCTGAAGGACCCGAAGCGCCCCGGTGGTTCGTTCATCTTCGCGGGCCCGTCGGGTGTCGGTAAGACCGAGCTGTCGAAGACCCTCGCCGAGTTCCTCTTCGGTGACGAGGACGCGCTGATCGCCCTCGACATGTCGGAGTTCAGCGAGAAGCACACGGTGTCGCGTCTCTTCGGTAGCCCGCCCGGATACGTGGGTTACGAGGAGGGCGGCCAGCTGACCGAGAAGGTGCGCCGCAAGCCGTTCTCCGTCGTCCTCTTCGACGAGGTCGAGAAGGCCCACCCGGACATCTTCAACTCGCTGCTGCAGATCCTGGAGGACGGTCGTCTGACCGACTCCCAGGGCCGGGTCGTGGACTTCAAGAACACGGTCATCATCATGACGACCAACCTCGGCACCCGGGACATCTCCAAGGGCTTCAACCTCGGCTTCGCCGCCGCGGGTGACACGAAGTCCAGCTACGAGCGGATGAAGAACAAGGTCAACGACGAGCTGAAGCAGCACTTCCGCCCGGAGTTCCTGAACCGTGTCGACGACACGGTGGTCTTCCACCAGCTCACCGAGGAAGACATCATCCAGATCGTCGACCTCATGATCGCCAAGGTGGACGAGCGCCTGAAGGACCGCGACATGGGCCTGGAGCTCAGCCCGAGCGCCAAGTCGCTGCTCGCGAAGAAGGGTTACGACCCCGTCCTGGGTGCCCGGCCGCTGCGCCGGACCATCCAGCGCGAGATCGAGGACGCGCTCTCGGAGAAGATCCTCTTCAGCGAGCTGCGTCCGGGCCACATCGTGGTCGTCGACACGGAGGGCGAGGGCGAGGCCAAGACCTTCACCTTCCGGGGTGAGGAGAAGTCGGCACTCCCCGACGTCCCGCCGGTCGAGCAGGCCGCGGGTGGGGCCGGTCCCAACCTGAGCAAGGAGGCGTAGGCGCCACGGCGCTCGCCTGAACAACAGAGGGGCTGCCCCAGGACTTCGGTCCTGGGGCAGCCCCTTTTTTGGGTTGGGAGAGGTCCTGGTTTCACGTAGCCCGCGTCACATTCCCGGGGGCCCGGATCCGTCCCGTCGGTGACATGACGCACAGGCGTTTTGTCCGGTACTAGGCTGAATAGTGGACTGGCAAGAACGGGCAAAAGGGACCTTTGACCCGTAACCCTCAGGGCGGCTTCAGCGTCGCGGGGGCGGGGAGGTCGATGCGGCGTTTCCCAAGGGGGTTGATGCCCCGAAGTGCGGCTAAACCTGGGTTCTCGCAATAAATCCGGAAGATCCCTTATGAGGATGTCGGCGCTGTCAAGGTTCGCCAAATTTTGGGGTGAAGTACGACCGAACGTCGTAGATGGCTGTTTTGGGCGTTTGTGGGGTTGCGGGTTACCAAGGTATGGCCCACTCGGTGGCCGGCTGTGTGCCGGGTGGTGATTGGCCCTTGTCTCCGTCCCCGTGAGGTCCCTATGTCGAAGCGCGTCACGTTCCGTCTCTCCCGTACGTCCATCCGCTCACGGGCGGCCGTTCTGGCCGTCGGTCTCGGCGCCTCGGTCGTGCTGGGCGCCGGAGTCGCGACCGCCGACACCCTCGCCACCGGCGGAGCCGTCACCGCGGCGAACGCCGTGCAGACGCAGGCCGCCGCTCAGGCCAAGGCCGCCGCCGCCAAGACGGCCGCCTCCTGGGTCGACCCGGTGAAGAAGTACACGCTGTCCGCCAGCTTCAACCAGGCCGGTGGCATGTGGGCCCACAAGCACTCCGGCCAGGACTTCGCCGTGCCGCAGGGCACCGAGGTCCTCGCCGCGCACGGCGGCACCGTGGTGAAGGCCGGCGGCAATGGGGCCGGCGACGGTCCCGCCTACGGCAACGCCGTCGTCATCAAGCACGGCAACGGGACCTACTCGCAGTACGCCCACCTGTCGCGGATAGACGTCAGGGCCGGCCAGGTCGTCGCCACCGGCCAGCACATCGCGCTGTCCGGCAACACCGGCAACTCCAGCGGGCCGCACCTGCACTTCGAGATCCGTACGACCCCCAACTACGGGTCCGCCATCGACCCCGTCGCCTTCCTGCGCACCAAGGGCGTGACCGTCTAAGACGGCGTCGCGCCTCCGTGCGCCTGCGTCACCAGATCGATCGCGACCTCCAGGACCGCCTTGCGCTTGTCCTCGGGGTCGCCTTCGACGTCTTTGAGGACGAACATCCCGGCGTGCATCGTGAAGAGCGCGCTGATGCAGCGGACCTGGTCGGTCAGCGGCGCCTCCGGCTCCTTGATGATGTCGAGCATGCTGAGCATGCGGTCCTTGAAGGTCTCGCCGATGCTCAGCTCTCGCACCGTCGCCTGGTTCTCCTGCATGAAGCGGAAGAGCGGGGCCGCGCCGGTGAGGGCCTCGCTGTAGCGGCGCAGCACCTCCTGCTTGGTCTCCAGGGTGTGCGGCTGCTGCCTGCCCCACTCGATCAGCTCGTCGAGCGGCCTCGTCAGATCCTCGAAGAGGCTGATGAGGATCTCTTCCTTGGTCTTGAAGTGGTAATAGAGCGCCGCCTTGGTGACGTCGAGGTGCTCGGCGATCTCGCGCAGCGAGGTCTTCTCGTAGCCCTGCTCGGAGAAGAGTTCGAGGGCCACGTCCTGGATGCGCTGGCGGGTGTCCCCGCGGCGCTGTCGCTTGGTGCCGTCCATGGTGCCGCCCATCCTCGTACTCCTTGCGCTCCCTGAAAACTTACCTGTCGCCCGGCTAGTAGAACTAAACTTACTTGACGCCCGGCTAGTTACGGGTCTAGTTTTCCCGAGTGTAGTCAACTTGCCGGTCGGCAAGTAAGTGGTCGGCCCGGCGGCAGCGGTACCTAGGGGAGTGGAAACGATGGCGGACATCACCGACGCGGTCGCGCAGACCGAGAAACAGCCAGTGGAGCAGACCGAGAAACAGCCACGCAGCGTACGCGTCGTGCTGCTCGCGCTCATGATCGCGATGCTGCTGGCGATGCTCGACAACATGATCGTGGGCACGGCGATGCCGACGATCGTCGGCGAACTGGGCGGCCTGGAGCACCTCTCGTGGGTGGTCACCGCGTACACGCTCGCCACCGCCGCCTCCACCCCGATCTGGGGCAAGCTCGGCGACATGTACGGGCGCAAGGGCGCCTTCATGACCTCGATCGTGCTCTTCCTGATCGGCTCCGCGCTGAGCGGCATGGCCCAGGACATGGGTCAGCTCATCGGGTTCCGCGCCATTCAGGGCCTGGGCGCCGGTGGTCTGATGGTCGGCGTCATGGCGATCATCGGCGACCTGATTCCGCCGCGGGAGCGCGGCAAGTACCAGGGCATGATGGCCGGCGTGATGGCGTTCGCCATGATCCTCGGCCCGCTGGTCGGCGGCACCATCACCGACCACTGGGGCTGGCGCTGGTCCTTCTACATCAACCTGCCCCTCGGCGTCGTCGCGCTCCTCGCGGTCAGCGCCGTGCTGCACCTGCCGAAGAAGCGGGTCGAGGCGAAGATCGACTACCTCGGTGCGGGACTGCTGGCCCTCGGTATCTCGGCCATCGTGCTGGTCACCACCTGGGGCGGCTCCGAGTACGCCTGGGGCTCCGCCCGCATCATGGAGCTGATCGGGATCGGCGTCGCCGCGCTCGTGGGCTTCGTCTTCTGGCAGACCAAGGCCGCCGCGCCGGTCGTGCCGCTGCACATCTTCAAGAGCCGCAACTTCACCCTGATGTCGATCATCGGCTTCATCACCGGCTTCGTGATGTTCGGTGCGGTGCTCTTCCTGCCGCTGTACCAGCAGTCCGTGCAGGGCGCGTCCGCCACCAACTCCGGGCTGCTGCTCCTGCCGATGCTCGGCGCGATGCTCGCCGTCTCGATGGTCGCGGGGCGGGTCACCACCAACAGCGGCCGCTACAAGGTCTTCCCGCTCGTCGGCAGTGTGCTCATGATCGTGGGGCTGTTCCTGCTCGCGCAGATGGACACCGAGACGACCCGGCTGACGTCCGGGCTGTACATGGCGGTGCTCGGTGCGGGCATGGGCTGCCTGATGCAGATCACCATGCTGGTCGCGCAGAACAGCGTCGAGATGAAGGACATGGGCGTCGCGTCCTCGTCGACCACCCTGTTCCGGACGCTGGGGTCCTCCTTCGGTGTCGCCATCATGGGCGCGCTGTTCAACCACCGGGTGCAGGACGTGATGGCCGAGCGGGCCGGGGCGCTCGGGTCCAAGGTGACCGAGCAGTCCGCGCAGCTCGACGCGGCCAGCCTGGCGAAGCTGCCGGCGGTGGCCCGGGAGGCCTACCAGCACGCGGTGTCCTCGGGCACGCACTCCGCGTTCCTGCTCGGTTCCGTGGTGGCTGTGGTCGCGCTGGTCGCGGCGGTGTTCGTGAAGGAGGTTCCGCTGAAGGGGGCGGGGCCGGCCGCGCCGAAGCCTGCGGGTGACGTGCAGTCCGAGGAAACCGTGGCTGAGACGGTCTGACCTCTTTTGGTCCGAAGGCCCCCGGCGTTGTCCGCCCCGGGGGCCTTCTTCGTGGGTGCGGGTGTACGGGGCTGGGGGCGGGATGATTTCGCCCCCTCCGCCCCTACCCGTCCCGTTCCTGGGGGGCTCCGCCCCCAGCCCCCCGTATCGCGCTGACGCGCTTGTCCTCAAACGCCGGACGGGCTGAAAGACATGCCACCATCTGAACCGTGGACAAAATGCGGCAGCTGCGGCTTGCCAAGGACGCGATGGACCGGGACTGGGCCGAGCCCGGGCTCGATCTCGACGCGGTGGCCGCGCATGCCGGTTACTCGCGCTATCACTTCATACGGGCCTTCAAGGCGGCGTACGGCGAGACGCCGGGCCAGTATCTGACCCACCGGCGTATCGACCGGGCCGAAGACCTGCTGCGCACCGCGAACCTGTCGGTGACCGAGATCTGCAACATGGTCGGCTTCAGCAGTCTCGGTACGTTCTCGGCGCGCTTCAAGGCATGGACCGGGCTGACTCCGAGCGAGTACCGGGCGAAGCATGTGGGGCGGGGGACCGCACTCATACCGGGGTGCTACGCGATGCTCTGGGCCGGCGGCTTCCGGCCGGGGCCCGGTGCGCGAGAGCGCAATTCCGAAGAAGCACCGTGAGCCCGTCGCTGCCTACCGTGGCAGGGCAAGGACCGCGGACGACACCCCCGTGGGGCCGTCCGCACGACCACCCGCACACCTGGAGCGCACCATGATCAAGGGACTCGCCATTTCGACCGTCTGGGTCCTCGACCAGGACCGGGCCAAGGAGTTCTACACCCAAAAGCTCGGCCTCGAAGTCCGTACGGACATGACGATGGGCGACGGCGGCATGCGCTGGATCACTGTCGGTGCCGAGAACCAGCCCGACGTCGAGCTGACGCTCATGGTGCCCGGACCGCCCGCGATGGACCCCGAGTCCGCCGAGATGATGAAGAAGCTCGTGGCCAAGGGTGTGCTCGGCGCGGGCGCGCTGACTACCGACGACATCCAGGGGGACTACAAGAAGCTCAAGGACCGCGGCGTGGAGTTCCTGCAGGAGCCGCAGGAGCGCCCGTACGGGACGGAAGCGGTGTTCCGCGACGACTCCGGGAACTGGTTCTCGTTCAACCAGCCGCGCGAGGGCGGGCTCGACCTGGAGAAGGACTGGGGCTGCTGACCCACCTTCCAAGGGGCGAGAGCTGACACGCATGTCGCGCGCGCGTCAACCTCTGTTGTCCAGGATGGTCTGTCCCCCGCCGGCTGCCCAGAATTCAGGCATCGACCACGAGAAAGTGCCTCAGGGCTTCTAGGGGGAACAGCACATGCGCGTGAACAAGAAGGTCGCGGCCACGGCCTCGGCGTTGATGATGACCACCGGCCTGCTGGCCATGGCCGGCTCCACCACCGCCAGCGCCGCGGACGGCTGCAACAACAACGGCGGCAGGACCGTCCAGGAAGTGATCGGGGCGCGCGGCCAGGGCATCGAGCTGCGGGTGAACGGGTCCGGGGACGGCACCTGCGCCTGGGGCCGGATCGTCGTCGGCGCCGTCGGGATGCACGTCTGGGTCGACCGCAGCAGCGACGGCGGGCGCACCTGGGAGCCGCAGCTGGGCCGGCGGGAGATCGAGAGCGGCGGCAGCGTCTGGACCGAGGCCTGGCGCGACCGCAACGGCCAGCTGATGCGGGCCTGCGGCGACTCGGGCTACAACACGACGATCCACTGCACCAAGTGGTACTAGGACCAAGTGCCGTGTCGGGCTCCTGAGTCCTCCTGTTGGGGCCTCCTGATCGGGCCCGCATGCGCGAGGGGCGTGGCCCGGAATTCTCCGGCCACGCCCCTCCCGTGTCAGCCCGCTACTTCGCCGAGGCCGGCAGCATCGGATAGCTCCCCGTGTTCGTCGGCGCGTGCTCCGGCAGCCACAGCACCGCGACCGCGCCCTCGGCGGGTACGTCGTCCGGCGCGCCCGCCGGGCGTACGTTGCGGAAGGTCAGCCGGGCGCCGAGCACCCGGGCCTGGCCCGCGGCGATGGTCAGGCCCAGGCCGTGGCCGTGGCCCGCGCGGTCGGTGCTGCCCGTGCGGAAGCGGCGCGGGCCCTCGGCGAGGAGTGCCTCGGGGAAGCCGGGACCGTGGTCGCGGACGCGGATGACGCGGCCCTCCACGGTGACCTCGATGGGCGGCTTGCCGTGCCGGGAGGCGTTCGCGAGGAGGTTGAACAGGACGCGCTCCAGACGCCGCGGGTCCGTCGTGACCTCCGACTCATGCACCACGCGCACCTCGACGTCGGCGTCCTTGGCGGCCACGCGGCGCGACACGAACTCGCCGAGCATGATGTCCTGCAGTTCGGCCCGCTCGGACGCGCCGTCGAGCCGGGCGACCTCCAGGACGTCCTCGACGAGGGTGCGCATGGCCTGCGCCCGGTCCCGGACGAGCTCGGTGGGACGGCCGGGCGGCAGCAGCTCCGCCGCCGTCAGCAATCCGGTCACCGGCGTACGCAGCTCGTGCGCGATGTCCGCGGTCACCCGGCGCTCGGCCTCGATGCGCTGCTGGAGCGCGTCCGCCATGGCGTCCACGGCGCGCGCGAGGTCGTCGGTCTCGTCGCGCACGACACCGCCGATCGCCTCCCGTACCCGTACGTCGGTCTCGCCCTTTGCGACCTGGTTCGCCGCGGACGCGGCCTTGCGCAGCCGGCGCGACAGCTGGCCGCCGATGAGCACGCCGAGCGCGCTGCCGCCGAAGACGACCGCGATGGAGCCGATGATGAGCGCCTGGTCGAGGTCCTTCATGACGTCCGCGTTGCGGTCCGTGAACCGCTCGTGCCAGGACAGCACCCGGCCGTCCCTGAGCGGTACGGCGGCCCAGATATCGGGCGCGCCGTTCGGGCCGTCGGACACGTAGGTGGCCCGCCGTCCCTCCGTGACCTTCGCCAGCAGGTCCGCCGGGATCGCCGGATCGTCGACCTTGGCCCCGAAGGCGATCGGCCGGCCGGGCCTGTACATGTGCTGCGCGAGCTGGATGCGCTCGTCCGCCAGGTCACGCGAGTTGTCGAGCATCGACACACGCGCCGCGTTGTGCACGACCAGGCTCAGTGCGATCGCGACCAGGGCGCCGACCAGGGCGATGGCTGCGCTGAGCTTCCATCGGATGCCGGTGCGGATGCTCACGCCGTCACCCGTTTCCCGGTCGAGGCCGATGCCCGCACCGCCTCGAGCCGGACGCTGAAAAATCCCCCGCATACTCCCGCTCAGGCCTTCAACTTGTAGCCGAAGCCGCGGACCGTCTCGATCCGGTCCTGGCCGATCTTCGTGCGCAGCCGCTGCACATGGACGTCGACGACCCTGGTGTCTCCGCCCCAGCCGTAGTCCCACACACGTTCGAGCAGCTTGTCGCGGCTGAGCACCGTACCCGGCGCGGACGAGAACTCCAGGAGCAGCCGCATCTCGGTGGGCGTGAGCGCCACCGGCGTACCGCCCTTGAGCACTTCCATGCCCTCGGTGTCGATCTCCAGGTCGCCGAAGGCGAGCACCCCGCCGTCGGCGGACGAGGCGACCTCGGGCGCCTGGGCGCCGCCGTTGGCGTGCCCGAAGCGGCGCAGCACGGCGCGGATGCGGGCGACCAGGACGGCGCCGTCGAAGGGCTTGGTCACGTAGTCGTCGGCGCCCGCCTCCAGGCCCAGCACGACGTCGATGGAGTCGGCGCGCGCGGACAGCATGATCACGGGGACGGTCGACTCGTCACGGATACGGCGGCACAGGGAGACACCGTCGAGTCCGGGCACCATGACATCCAGCAGGGCGATGTCGGGGCGGTCGGCGCGGAACGCCTCCAGACCGGACAGTCCGTCGGGCATGGCGGTGACCGCGAAGCCGTCGCGCTCCAGGGCGAGCTGCGTAGCCTCGCGGATGACGTCGTCGTCCTCGACGAACAGGACGTGGGTCTGCTCTGCCATCCGGCTGCTCCGTGTGCTCTCAGTTCGAGGGGGCGGGGGTGTCGGTGCCGCCCACCGCGTTGCTGTAGTCGTTGCGGATCCGGGACCGCTCGACGAAGCGGGTCGCGGACCAGCCGTAGGTGATCACTTCTTCGCTGGAGGGATACGACAACGGGTCGCCCTTCTTGTACAGCTGCTGGGTGACCACCAGATCGCCGCGGTCGATCTCGGCGTAGACAGGCGGCTCTTCGGCGGCGAAGACATTCTCGTACCTGCCGTTTTCCTCGCGGTACACATACGAGCCGACGCCGACGGCATCGCCGCAGGTCATCACGTTGACCACGACATCGTCCGAGGTGCCGCCGGTGAGATCCCCGTAGGACACGTCGACCGGATACTCGTCGCCGACGCACGGCTTCAGATCGTGCTTGACCGACGCGCTGACCTGCGGGTCGTCCTTGACGAGCTGGACCGCGTCCACCCGCTTGTCCGCCTTGCCGGGCGAGGCGGAGGCGGTGGGCGTGGTGGCGCCCTTGGCCACCGCCTCACTGCCCGCCGGACCCTCGTCGCGGGCGCCCGTACCGCCCGTGGCGCAGGCGGTCACGAAAAGGCTGAGGGCGGTGAGCACGGCCGCTGCCGTACTTCCCGCCTTCAGGACCTCACTGGCCCGGGTTCCTAGGCCGCGCAACGCTCCCGCTCCTCACTCGGTTCGAGCGCGCGGGCGCCGCGCTCCTCGTAGTCCCGGCTCTCCAGCTCCTCGCGGAGCCGGGCCAGCGCCCGGTGCAGCGTGCTCTTGACCGTTCCGGCCGACATGCCAAGCGCGGCGGCCGTCTCCTCCGTGGACATCTGCTCCCAGTGTCGCAGCACCACGACACTGCGCTGCTTGGGTGCGAGCACCTTCATGATGTCCATCAGGAGCGCGCGGTCCGCGTGCTGCTCGGTGGAGTCGTCGACGGACGCGTCCGGCAGCTGCTCCGTCGGGACCTCCTCCAGCTTCCGGGCCCGCCACCACTCGGTGCGCGTGTTGATCATCACGCGGCGCAGGTATGCGTCGGCCAGCCGCTTGTCCGCGATGCCGTCCCAGCGGCCGTACGTCCGTACGAGCGCGGTCTGCAGCAGGTCCTGGGCGTCGACCGGGTCGGGGACCAGGCGGCGGGCACTGCGCAGCAGCGCGTCCTGCCGAGTGCGGACGTACTCTTCGAATTCGAGCACCTCGCCGTGCGCCATGATCAACCGCCTCCATCCCCGTTTCCGACCTGCCTGCTGCCGGTTGTCCGTTGCCTCTGTGCCGCACTGTGTGCGGTACGCAAATGAAGCTACGGAGGTGTTGTCACGGGGTTGTCCGAGCCAGCCTGCGGCAAGCAATCGGCTGTCCGTCGGTTGTGTAACGGATGTAGGTGCTGGGTAAGGCGAGGCGGTTGTACGTCCTATTTGATCTGCATTTGCTCTGCGGATCGTCTCAACTGCTATGTCAGCGGCAGCTGATACAGACCGCCCGGGAGCGGTTCCACGAGTCCGTCGGCGACGAGACCGTCGAGCGCGCGGGCCCGTTGTACCGGTTCGTTCCATACGCGGTCCAGGGCGGCCTGGGGAACGGGCGTGACGGCCTCTCTGAGTACGGCGAGGAGTTTCCCGCGGACCTGCCGGTCCGTACCCGCGTACGTCTGTCCGCGCCTCGGCGGCCCGTCGTGCTCCGGCTTGCCCGCCAGCCGCCACGCGCACTGCGCGGCGATCGGGCAGCGGTCGCAGGTCTCGTTCTTCGCCGTGCAGACGAGCGCGCCGAGTTCCATGGACGCGGCGGCCCAGCGGGAGGCCGTGCGCTCGCTCTCGGGGAGCAGCGCGCGGGCGAGCTTGCGTTCGGCGGCGGTGGTGGCGTTCGGCGGGTACTGCACGCCGCTGACGGCGCGCGCGAAGACCCTTCTGACATTCGTGTCGAGCACGGCGTGCCGCTGCCCGTACGCGAACGACGCCACCGCCGCGGCCGTGTACTCCCCGATGCCGGGCAGCGCGAGCAACTGGGCGTGCTCGGTGGGTACGTCGCCGCCGTGTCGCTCCGTTATGGCCACCGCTGCGCCGTGCAGGCGCAGCGCGCGCCGCGGATAGCCGAGCCGGCCCCAGGCGCGGACGGCCTCGCCCGGGGCTTCCTTCGCCAGGTCGGCGGGACGGGGCCAGCGGGCCAGCCACTGTTCGTACACGGGCAGGACGCGGTTCACCGGGGTCTGCTGCAGCATGAACTCGCTGACCATCACTCCCCAGGGGCCGGCGTCCGGGCGCCGCCAGGGGAGGTCGCGGGCGTGCTCCTCGAACCAGGCGATGACGGGGGTGTGCAGGGGCTCGCCGGAGGCGTTTTGGGTGGGCTTGGTGGGTGCAGTCATGGCGTAGCCGATCCTGCCATGCGGGGGTTGGGGGTGCGCGTTCGACGCCGGGTGCGTACGGGGTGGTTTTTCGCCCTGCCGCCCTGCAAAGGGCGCGGGGAACTGCGCGACAAGCCCCCACTCACCGCACCCGAGGAACAACCCGGGAGTCTGGGGGCAGAGAGCCCCCAGGAATGGGACGGGTAGGGGTGGAGGGGGCGAACAACCGCCCGGCGCCGGGATGATGATCCGGAAAAGTTGAAGTCGGGGCGGCGGGTGGGGCAAGCGGCGGGGCGGATCTCTCGTACAGTTTGCGCCGTGGGATCTCTGCGCAATCCGGTCGGGCCGCTTCCCTCCACCATCTACTGGCGTCGGAGGGCCGTTCTGCTGTCTGTGGTCGCCCTGTTGGCGCTGCTCATCGTGTGGGTGGTCGGCTCCGGCGGCGGAGGCGGCAAGAACAGCGCCGACGGGTCCAACGGCAAGAATCCCGCGCCCTCGATCACTCCGGGTCCCTCCGGCTCCGGTCCCGCGATCAGCCAACACCCGGGCGGCCGCGACGAGTCGAGCGGCAGCGACAGCAGCGGTGGAAGCGGTGGAAGCGGGACCGGCGACGGGTCGGGGTCCGCATCCGGGGGCTCCAGCGGCAGCGGCGGCGCGTCCAGCGGCGGGTCCGACGACGGATCCAACGGCGCCGCAGGTGCGGGGGAGCAGCTTCCCGCCGGGTCCAGCGTCCCCAACTGCACCGCCGGCGCGGTCAAGTTGACCCTGCGCAGCGTGCACAACACGTACGCCCCCGGCGAGAAGCCCACGTTCGAGCTCATCGCCAAGAACTCCTCGGGCAGCTCCTGCAAGGTCGATCTCGGCCCGAAGAACGCCGTGCTGACGATCACTCAGGCAGGCAGCGACACCGACATCTGGTCCTCGGCCGACTGCCCGAAGAGCGCCGGCAGCCTCCTCTTCCGCGTACCGGCCGACGGGCAGGTGACCCACACGGTGGAGTGGGACCGCAAGGGCAGCGCCCCCGAGTGCGCCACGCCTCCGGCCGGTTCGGCGTCCGCCGGTACGTACTTGGTGGAGGCGAAGGCACCGGGGCTCACGAAGGCCCAGACGTCGTTCGTACTGTCGAAGGACTAGGGCCCAGCGGGTCCCCGGCCCTGGCAGCCGCGCCGGTGAGTCGCGAGCCGTGAGCCCGTGCGCGACGCCGGACGTCCGGCTCCAGCGCCAGCCCCGGCGCCGCAGCGCCGCGTCGGGACGCTGCCCCAGGTCGGCCGCGGAAACCGTAGACGCTAGACGTACCGCTCCAGAATCGAGGACTCCGCCAGCCGCGACAGCCCCTCACGGACACTGCGCGCCCGCGCCTCGCCCACCCCGTCGACCGTCTGCAGGTCGTCCACGCTCGCGGCGAGCAGCTTCTGCAGCCCGCCGAAGTGCTCCACGAGCCGGTCGATGATCGCGCCGGGCAGGCGGGGCACCTTGGCGAGGAGGCGGAAGCCACGCGGGGAGACGGCCGAGTCGAGGGCCTCGGGGGAGCCCGTGTAGCCCAAAGCCCGTGCCACGGTGGAGAGTTCGAGGAGCTCCGCGTGGCTGAGCGCGTCCAGTTCCGAGAGTGCCTCGTCGACCGTGCGGGAGCGCTTGGCGGTCGGCTCGGGCACGTAGTCACGGACCACGAGTTCCCGCTCGGGCTCGACGCCCGCGATCAACTCGTCCAGCTGGAGGGCGAGAAGACGCCCGTCGGTGCCCAGTTCCACCACGTACTCGGCGATCTCGGTGGCGATGCGCCGCACCATCTCCAGACGCTGGGCGACCGCCGAGACGTCCCGGACGGTGACCAGGTCCTCGATCTCCAGCGCCGACAACGTTCCCGCGACCTCGTCGAGGCGGAGCTTGTAGCGCTCCAGGGTCGCGAGTGCCTGGTTGGCGCGGGACAGGATCGCGGCGGAGTCCTCCAGGACGCGGCGCTGACCGTCCACGTACAGGGCGATCAGGCGCATCGACTGGGATACGGACACCACCGGGAAGCCGACCTGCTTGCTCACCCGGTCCGCGGTGCGGTGCCGCGTGCCCGTCTCCTCCGTCGGGATCGTCGGGTCGGGCACCAGCTGCACGCCCGCCCGAAGGATCTTGGTGATGTCCTTGTCGAGCACGATGCCGCCGTCGAGCTTGCACAGCTCACGCAGACGGGTTGCGGTGAACTCGACATCCAGGACGAATCCGCCCGTACACATCGCTTCGACGGTCTTGTCGGAGCCGAGCACGATGAGTCCGCCCGTGTTGCCGCGGAGAATCCGCTCAAGCCCGTCGCGCAGCGCCGTGCCGGGTGCCACGGCGCTCAGTGAGGCGCGCATCAGGCCATCGGCACCGGAGCTCCCACCGGATTTTCCGGGAGCTGCTGCCCGGTCGTTGGCTGCCACTGCACTCCTCCGGTCGCAGGTTTCCGGTCGCCCTCGGTTCGTACGGACGGGCGAGACCAGGGCAAAGTCTACCGGCGGTCCTCGGCCTCCCGTGGGGCCTCTCTGTGACGGGAGCGCGGAAGGACGCGCAGCGCGTCGCCCATGTCGGCGACTTCCAGGACCTTCATACCGGGAGGGATCTTGCCCGGGTCGGTCGGTACGAGGGCGTGCGTGAAGCCCAGGCGGTGCGCCTCGGCGAGCCGGCGCTGGACGCCCGTGACCCGTCTGACCTCGCCCGCGAGCCCCACTTCGCCGATCGCGACGAGGTTCTTGGGGAGCGGGGTGTCACTCGCCGCGGACGCGAGGGCGAGCGCGATCGCGAGGTCCGCCGCGGGCTCGGAGAGCTTCACGCCGCCGACCGTCGCGGAGTAGATGTCCCGCTTTCCGAGGGCGCTGATCCGGCCCCGCTGCTCCAGGACGGCGAGCATCATCGAGACGCGGGAGGTCTCCAGGCCGGAGGTGGTGCGGCGGGGGGAGGGGATCTGCGAGTCGACGGTGAGGGCCTGGACTTCGGCGACCAGCGGGCGGCGGCCTTCCAGCGTGACGGTCAGGCAGGTGCCGGGGACCGGCTCGGCACGGCGGGTCAGGAACAGGCCGCTCGGGTCGGCCAGGCCCGTGATGCCCTCGTCGTGCAGCTCGAAGCAGCCGACCTCGTCCGTCGTCCCGTACCGGTTCTTGACCCCTCGTACGAGCCTGAGGCGTGCGTGCCGGTCGCCCTCGAAGTGCAGGACGACGTCCACGAGGTGTTCGAGGAGCCGCGGGCCCGCGATCGCGCCGTCCTTTGTGACGTGGCCCACGAGGAGCGTGGACATGCCGCGCTCCTTGGAGGCGCGGATCAGGGCGCCCGCCACTTCGCGGACCTGCGCCATGCCGCCGGGCGCGCCGTCGATCTCCGGGGAGGCCACTGTCTGGACCGAGTCCAGGATCAGCAGGGACGGCTTCACCGCGTCCAAGTGGCCGAGGACGGCGGCCAGATCGGTCTCCGCGGCGAGGTAGAGGTGGTCGTCGATCGCCTTGATGCGGTCGGCTCGGAGCCGGACCTGGCTGGCGGACTCCTCACCCGTCACGTACAGCGTGCGGTGTTCGTCGCTCGCCGACTTCGCCGCCACGTCGAGGAGGAGCGTGGACTTGCCGACGCCCGGCTCGCCCGCGACCAGGACGACCGCGCCGGGGACCAGCCCGCCGCCCAGGACGCGGTCCAGCTCGGGCACGCCGGTCGTGCGCGCCGTGGCCTGGCGGCCGTCGACCTGGCCGATGGGCACCGCGGACGTGGTGACGCGGCCGGGCGTCGTCGTCCGCACCGCGGGCGCGCCGTACTCCTCGACCGTGCCCCATGCCTGGCACTCGGGGCAGCGGCCGAGCCACTTGGCCGTCTGCCAGCCGCACTCTGTGCAGCGGTAGGACGGTCGGTCCTTCGCGGTTTTCGTACGGGCAGCCATGCACGGAACCGTAGCCGAGGGCACTGACAGTGCGGGGCCGCCCTGTGGGGCCCGGGCCCGGGGGCTGTCGCTGCTGTGGGCATGCGCGCCGCCACGGACGGCACGCATGGGCGCTGCGGCGCCCCGTCGGCGTCAGGTTTCGAGATCCACCCGCAGCCCCGGTGACGGGACCAGTCCGGTCGGTCCGGTTCCGGATCAGCCCGTCACGGCCACCGCGACTGCGTCGTCCGCATCCGTCTTGGGCCGGCCGACCCCCGGCGGTGCTGTTTCACGACCCGGAACCGCAGATGCGTGACCTCGGGCGACTCGATCACCTGGAAGCGCTCCAACTCCTGCGGTGACGAAGCCGTCGAGGGACATGGAGATGGCGGATGCGATGTAGGTCATGCCATGAAGACTCCGGCGCGGGGCGGAACTCGTCGCGGCGGCGCCGGGCCTTCGGGAGGTCCCCGTGATGGTGTCCGGCAAGGCATCTGCCATGGTCTGCCATCGCCGCCCGTGAAGGCCTGGGCCATGGAATCGGAGGCTCCTGTCCCCTTATGAGGGATCGTTTCACCCGTACGGATTAAATGTGCTCAAGGGGGAGGAAGGGGCCACCCTGGGCGTCTACGGTCGCACAGGTGATGAGCAGCAGTACGGAGACCTCCACGCACACGACCGGCGCGCATCGGGCGCAGGGAGACGCGCGCAAGCGGGTGACCGCGCCTCGTGGCGCGCACACCCGCGCCATGGCTCAGCGCCCTCCCGCGCGCTACGAGCCCTATCTGGACGGCCTGTTCACCTACTGCCTGTCCGTGCTGTGCGACCACGACGCGGCCACCGCCGCCCTCGGGGAGGCCCTCGCGCTGGCCGAGCGACGGAGCCCGCGCGGCCCCGAGTCCGTGGACGTCCGCAGGGCCTGGCTGTACGCGCTCGCCCGGTGGTCCTGTCTGCGCAAACTCGCGGAGGCCCGGCGCAGGCACCAGGCGACGCACGCCTCCGGCCGGCGCGCGACCCGCAAACGCGACCCCAAAGGCGCCTCAAGAGGCGCTCACAGCGGCGCCGCCGACCGGCGCGCGGCCGAGGCGCCGAGCGCCCCCGTCTCCGCGGAAGCCCAGGCGCGGCACCAGCGCGAACTCGCCCTGCTGGCCTGGCCGGAGGCCGCCGGCACCACGCCCGAGCAGCGCGAAGCGCTCGAACTCGCCGTGCGCCATCAGCTCGCCGCCCACGAGGTCGCCGCCGTCCTCGGTATGGACCTCGCCCTCGCGCGCGAGCTGCTCGCCTCCGCCGCCTGCGAGGTCGAACGCACCGGTGCGGCGCTCGCCGTCGTCGAGACCGGCAGCTGCCCGAGCGTCGCCCGCCTCACCGGCGACAACCAGCTCGTCCTGAGCACCGCCCTGCGCCGCGAGCTGGTCCGGCACGTCGACGACTGCCCGCGTTGCCGCCGCACCGCCGAGCGGGCGGTCCCCGGGGCCTGGCCCGGCACCAGCGTCACGCCGGCCGCGCTCCCCGTCCTGGAGGCCCCGCGCGGCGCCCTGCACGCCGCGATGGCGCATGCCCCCCGCGCGCGGGGCAGCGCTCCACGCTTCGACCGGCGCGGCTTCCCGATGGACCCCAAGGACCACGCCGCGCGAAGGGACCGGCTCCGCGCGCGTGCCGTCACGACGACCGTCGTCGCCACGGTCGTCGCCGCACCCGTCCTCGCCCTCTGGGCGGCCTACCGCGGCGCACCCCTCACCAGCGAGGGCACCGACGGCCGTCCGGTCACCGCGAGCGAGGCGCGCAGTCCCGACGGCATCAACGGCGAGGAGGTGGGCGGCTACGAGAACGCCGGCAACGCCAGCACGAAACCCGACGCCCGCTTCACCAAGGGCAGCCGCTCGCCCGATGTCTCCGTGGAGGTCGTCAGCGCCCCCGGAAGCACCTCGGAACCGGGCGCCGGACACCTTTCCGTGGCGGCGGGCAACAGCGGCGACACGACCCTCGTCACGCTGACCGCGTCCGGCAGTTCACCCGTGCACTGGGCCGTGTACGCCGGAGCATCCTGGCTCTACCTGAGCCAGTCCTCGGGAACCCTCGAACCCGGCGAGTCGTTGACGATCAAGGTGTACGTCGATCATCTTCGCGAGCCGGTGGGCCACTGGAGCGCACGGCTGTCGATCGCACCGGCGGGCGCCATGGTCACGATCGACGGGTACGGGAACGCGGGCCCGTCCGCCCCGGGCAGCCACGACCCCGACCCGACGCCCAGCGACCCGACCCCCTCGGACCCCGGCCCGACGCCGAGCGACCCGACGCCGACGCCCAGCGATCCGACCCCGTCCGACCCCCAGCCCACCCCCACGGACTCGGCCCCCTCCGAACCGGGCGGTTCGACGCCACCGCCCAGCAACAGCGGCGACCCGAGCCCGTCCTCGTAGCGCCGACAAAGCGCCGACAAGCGCCGACAAGCGCCGAAAAATGGGGGACCGGGCAGCGCCGACCCATGGTGGACCGGGTGGCGCCGGAAGATGCGGGACCAGGAGAGGTCAGGCCACCGGATCCGCCGGATGCGGTGCCAGCAGCGGCAGCTGCGAGGCCAGCCGTTCCTCGCAGAGCTCGACCAGGCGGTCGTACCCCTCCTTGCCCATCAGCTCGATCAGCTCCGGGCGGTACGAGACGTACACCGGGTCGCCCGCGCCGTGCGCGGAGGTCGCCGACGTGCACCACCAGTGCAGGTCGTGGCCCCCGGGACCCCAGCCGCGGCGGTCGTACTCGCCGATGGAGACCTGGAGCACCCGGGTGTCGTCGGGCCGGTCGATCCACTCGTACGTCCGGCGCACGGGCAGCTGCCAGCAGACGTCCGGCTTGGTCTCCAGCGGCTCGCGGCCCTCCTTCAGGGCGAGGATGTGCAGCGAGCAGCCCGCGCCGCCGGCGAAGCCGGGACGGTTCTGGAAGATGCACGAGCCCTGGTACGGGCGAGTCTGGCGGTCGCCGTCCTCGTCCTCGGAGACCCAGCCGGTCGCCACGCCCACGTCATGGTGCTGCCAGATGTCCGGCGTGAGCCTCGCCACGTGCTCGGCCACTCGCTTCTCGTCGTCCTCGTCCGAGAAATGGGCGCCCAGCGTGCAGCAGCCGTCGTCGGCGCGGCCCGCCTGGATGCCCTGGCAGCCGCTTCCGAAGATGCAGTTCCAGCGAGAGGTCAGCCATGTCAGATCGCACCGGAAGACCTGCTCGTCATCGGCCGGATCCGGAAATTCCACCCATGCGCGAGCGAAGTCGAGTCCCTTCTCGTCGGACACGGAGGTCTTCTTCGGGGACTTCTTGGACTTGGGGGCCGTCGCCTGCGAAGAACCCTTGGCCGATTTGTCGGGCTTCGCCTTTTTCGTCTTTGGCACCCGTCCAGGGTAAGTCGCTTCAGCCCGCTCCGGGGACGGTCGATCGCCGTAAGCGCAGTAGCGTTCCGTATATGAGACTCGGTGTCCTCGACGTGGGTTCGAACACGGTGCACTTGCTGGTGGTGGACGCCCACCCCGGCGCACGCCCGCTTCCCGCGCATTCGCACAAGGCCGAATTGCGGCTTGCCCAACTTCTCGACGGGACGGGGGCGATCGGCCCCGAAGGCGTCGACAAACTGACCGCGACGGTCCAGGACGCGCTGGAGGCCGCCGAGGACAAGGGCGTCGAGGCCCTGCTGCCGTTCGCGACCTCCGCCGTGCGCGAGGCCAGCAACGCCGATGACGTACTGGCCCGGGTGCAGGCCGAGACCGGCGTCGAGCTCCAGGTCCTCACCGGCGCGGAGGAGGCCCGGCTCACATTCCTGGCCGCCCGCCGCTGGTTCGGCTGGTCCGCGGGCAAGCTGCTCGTCCTCGACATCGGCGGCGGTTCCCTGGAGATCGCGTACGGCATAGACGAGGAGCCGGACGCTGCCGTGTCGCTGCCGCTCGGAGCCGGACGACTCACCGCGGGCTGGCTCCCCACCGATCCGGCCGACCCTGCCGATGTCAAGGCGCTGCGCCGCCACGTGCGGGCGCAGATCGCCCGGACGGTCGGCGAGTTCAGCCGCTTCGGCGCACCCGACCACGTGGTCGCCACCTCCAAGACCTTCAAGGCGCTCGCCCGCATCGCCGGCGCCGCGCGCTCCACGGATGGCCTGTACGTCCAGCGCGAGCTCAAGCGCCGCTCCCTGGAGGACTGGGTCCCCCGCCTCACCTCGATGACCGCCGAGGAGCGCGCCGAACTCCCCGGCGTCTCCCCGGGCCGTTCCGGCCAACTCCTCGCCGGCGCCCTCGTGGCCGAGGGTGCGATGGACCTCTTCGGCGTGGAAAGCGTCGAGATCTGCCCGTGGGCGCTGCGGGAGGGCGTCATCCTGCGGCGCCTGGACCACATGGCATCGGAATAGGGCAGGGGGACACACCCGCGGCCCGAAGGGGCGGGGCTGCGACATCATGCGGCTCCGCCGCGCGGGCGCGACCAGCCACAGCAAGCCCGCAGCCGCCCCGCGGCGAATCCCGCCACGGCGAACAGGCGCTCCGGCCGGGGGGTCACCAGAACCCCCCGGCCAACGCCCACCACCCTCGGCAAACCGCCGGAGGCAACCCGTACTCTGTCCCTCGTGGCAGAACCAGTGGTGCGCATCCCGGATGCGAAGGTCGCGCTGTCCACGGCCTCCGTCTACCCGGAGTCGACGGCGACGGCCTTCGAGATCGCCGCGCGCCTCGGCTACGACGGTGTCGAGGTCATGGTGTGGACCGACCCGGTCAGCCAGGACATCGAGGCACTGCGCAGACTCAGCGACTACCACCAGATCCCGATCCTCGCCGTTCACGCCCCCTGCCTGCTCATCACCCAGCGCGTCTGGTCCACCGACCCGTGGGTCAAGCTCCAGCGCGCCCAGGCTGCGGCGGAGAAGCTCGGCGCGTCGACCGTGGTCGTCCACCCCCCGTTCCGCTGGCAGCGCCAGTACGCGCGCGACTTCGTCAGCGGCATCTGGCGGATGGCGAACGAGACGGACGTACGGTTCGCCGTCGAAAACATGTACCCCTGGCGCTACCGCGACCGCGAGATGCTCGCGTACGCCCCCGACTGGGACGTGACGAAGGACGACTACCGCCACTTCACGATCGACCTCAGCCACACCTCGACGGCCCGCACCGACGCCCTGCAGATGATCGACCGCATGGGCGACCGCCTCGGCCACGTCCACCTCGCCGACGGCAACGGGTCCAACAAGGACGAGCACCTGGTCCCGGGCCGCGGCACCCAGCCCTGCGCCGAGCTCCTGGAGCGCCTCGCGCACTCCGGCTTCGACGGCCATGTCGTCATCGAGGTCAACACCCGCCGCGCGATGTCGAGCGCCGAACGCGAGGCCGACCTGGCGGAGGCCCTGGCCTTCACCCGGCTCCACCTCGCCTCCGCGGTGAAGGTGCCCCGCCGGTGACGGACGCCGCACCCCGCAGAGGCCGGGGACGCCCCTCCCGTACGCAGACGGAGGCGGCCCCCGCCACCCGTGACCGCATCCTGGAGGCGGCCCGCGAGGAGTTCTCCGAGCGCGGATACGAGAAGACATCGGTCCGCGGCATCGCCAAGGCCGCCGGCGTGGACTCCGCGCTCGTGCACCACTACTTCGGCACCAAGGAGCAGGTCTTCGAGGCGGCCATCGAGGTGGCCTTCGCGCCCGCCCTGGACGCCCCGGCCGCGGTCGAGGAGGGTCCCCTCGAAGGTGTCGGCGAGCGTCTGACCCGTTTCATCTTCGGCATCTGGGAGAACCCGGCCACCCGTACGCCACTCCTCGCGATCGTCCGCTCCGCCGTGAACAACGAGGCCGCTGCCGCCGTCTTCCGCCGCCTCATCGCCACCCAGCTGCTGCGCCGCATCGCCGGGCAGCTCGACCTCCCGGACGCGGAGCTGCGCGCGGAGCTGGCCGCCGCCCAGCTCGTCGGGGTCGCGATGCTGCGGTACGTGATCAAGGTGGAGCCGCTGGCTTCGGCGGACCCGGAGCGGATCATCGGGCGGGTCGCACCGGTCGTACAGGGGCACCTGACGAACCCGTGAGCGATCGGGAGCACCGGCGGCGGACAGCTGCTTCACCGGAGGGCCGCTGACGAGGGCGTATGCCGTGAGACGGTAGCCGCTTGTCGAGACGTGCATCCCGCATTCCGGACGGCCTGTCCGGATCCTGGAGCACCGGCGTACGCTCGACATCAGCCATAACTCTCCTCATGCCTCCCCGAAGGAGCGAGCGACGATGCCCGAGCTGAGGTCCCGCACAGTCACCCACGGCCGCAACATGGCGGGCGCACGCGCCCTTATGCGCGCCTCCGGTGTACCGGGCGCGGACATCGGACGGAAGCCGATCATCGCGGTCGCCAACTCCTTCACGGAGTTCGTGCCGGGCCACACCCACCTGCAGCCGGTCGGCCGCATCGTCAGCGAGGCGATCACGGCGGCCGGGGGCATCGCGCGCGAGTTCAACACGATCGCCGTCGACGACGGCATCGCGATGGGCCACGGCGGCATGCTGTACTCCCTCCCCTCCCGCGACCTGATCGCGGACAGCGTGGAGTACATGGTCGAGGCGCACTGCGCAGACGCCCTGATCTGCATCTCCAACTGCGACAAGATCACCCCGGGCATGCTGATGGCGGCGCTCCGCCTGAACATCCCGACGGTCTTCGTCTCCGGCGGACCCATGGAGTCCGGCCGCGCCACCCTGGTCGACGGCACGGTCCGCACCCTCGACCTGGTCGACGCGATCTCCGACGCCGTGAACGACAAGATCTCGGACGAGGACATCCTCCGTATCGAGGAGAACGCCTGTCCGACCTGCGGCTCCTGCTCCGGCATGTTCACCGCCAACTCGATGAACTGCCTGACCGAGGCGATCGGCCTGTCCCTCCCGGGCAACGGCTCGGTCCTCGCCACGCACACGGCCCGCAAGGGTCTGTACGAGGACGCGGCCCGCACGGTCGTCGACATCACGCGCCGCTACTACGACCAGGACGACGAGTCGGTCCTGCCCCGCAACATCGCCACCTTCGAGGCCTTCGAGAACGCCATGGCCCTCGACATCGCGATGGGCGGCTCCACCAACACGATCCTGCACCTGCTGGCCGCCGCCCAGGAGGCGGGCGTCCCCTTCGGCCTGGAGGAGATCAACGAGGTCTCGCGCCGGGTGCCGTGCCTCGCCAAGGTCGCCCCGAACGTCGCCAAGGACCGCACGTACTACATGGAGGACGTGCACCGCGCGGGCGGCATCCCGGCCCTGCTGGGCGAGCTGCACCGCGCCGGCCTGCTGAACGAGGACGTGCACTCCGTCCACAGCCCGTCCCTCTCCGACTGGCTGAAGACGTGGGACGTGCGGGCGGGCTCCCCGTCCCCCGAGGCGATCGAGCTGTGGCATGCCGCCCCCGGCTGCGTCCGCTCCGCCGAGGCCTTCTCCCAGTCCGAGCGCTGGGAGGCCCTCGACGAGGACGCCGAGAACGGCTGCATCCGCTCCGCCGAGCACGCGTACTCCAAGGACGGCGGCCTGGCGGTCCTGAAGGGCAACCTGGCGGTCGACGGCTGCGTCGTGAAGACGGCCGGCGTCGACGAGTCGATCTGGACCTTCGAGGGCCCGGCGGTCGTCTGTGAGTCGCAGGAAGAAGCCGTCGAGAAGATCCTCAACAAGCAGGTCACGGACGGCGACGTCGTGGTCATCCGCTATGAGGGCCCCAAGGGCGGCCCGGGTATGCAGGAGATGCTCTACCCGACCTCCTTCCTCAAGGGCCGCGGCCTCGGCAAGACCTGCGCCCTGATCACCGACGGCCGCTTCTCCGGCGGCACGTCCGGCCTGTCCATCGGCCACGCCTCCCCCGAGGCGGCCTCCGGCGGCACCATCGCCCTGGTCCAGGACGGCGACCGCATCCGCATCGACATCCCCAACCGGTCGATCGAGCTGCTCGTGTCGGACGAGGAACTGGCCGCGCGCCGGGACGCCCTCAACGGCGTCTACGCCCCGGCCGACCGCGAGCGCAAGGTCTCGGCCGCGCTGCGCGCGTACGCCGCGATGGCCACGAGCGCGGACAAGGGCGCGGTGCGGGACGTGTCGAAGCTGGGCTGACGTCTTGGGTCGGGGGCCGCTCCTTCGGGAGCGGCCCCTTTCCGTTTTTCCGCCTCACCAGGCCGAGGGGTCGCGGGCGTCCACTGCGAAGAGGGTGCCGTCGGGGGCGGTTGAGTAGATCTTGTTGTTGGCGGGGACCGGGGCGGGGAAGGTGCTGACGAGCGAGCCCCGGTCGTTGCCGAGCCGTGGCTTCGTCTGCCCGAGCAGCGTGCCTCGATCGGCGTCGACGGCGAGGAGCCGACCGTCCACCGCGGTGAGGTAGAGCCGATGTCCGGCCACGACGGGAGCCGAGGCCTTGCTTACGGAGGTCTCCACGCGCCAGAGCTGGTTCGACGTCGTGGCGTTGACGGCCACCAGCGTGCCGTCGCCGCCCAGCAGATATGCCGTGTCCCCCCGTACGACGGTCTGCGTCGTCGGCAGTGGATGACGCAGTGCGACACGGTGAGCCGTGCGGCGCGCGATGTCGTATCGCACGATGGAGTCTGTGTACTGGTCGATTGTGGTCGAGGTGAACCAGACCGCTCCGTCCTGGGCGCCCACGAGGCTCAGCGCTCCGTCCAGGCGCTGCTGCCAGGACATGGCACCGGTCTGCGGGTCCACCGCGGCCACCCGTGTGTCGTTTCCGCTCGGCGTGACCGCGTAGGCGACCCCGTCTTCGTACGAGAGGAATTGAGGCAAGGCCTGCCCCGGGATCGCATGGCGCCACTTCTCCTCGCCCGTCGCGGCGTCCAGCGCGACGACCTTGGAGTCGGGTCCGGTGAGCAGGACGACGCCGCCGACGTGGGCGACCCGGCCGTCGTAGCGAGAGATGTCGCGACTCCAACGGGTCACGCCTGTCGCGGGGTTCAGCGCCGTCAGGCGCTTTCCGTTCCGACTCTCGACGTGCAGGAGTCCACCGGACAGTACCGGCGGGGGCGTGGAGTAGGAACTCGCCCGCCCTGTGTCGCTCCGGGACCACAGCACATGGCCGTCCGCCGGATCGACTGCGGCGGCCAGGACGCCGGGACGGACGCAGTACAACTTCCGGGACCCGTAAGTGCATTGCGGCAGCCCGTCGGCTTTGGCGCCGGAGGCGCGCAAGTCGGCATCCCACGGCTGGAAGCTGCTCTTCGCCTGCTTTGGGTCGTGCTTCTTCGGGGCCTGGGCGTCCGGGCCGCTGAGGAGAGTGACGGCGCCGACGGCTGCCACGAGCGCGGCAGCGGCGATGGCGGCGCGAAGTCGCCAACGTCGTTGCGCAGGTGCCTTTTTCGCAATCGAGTCGGGTCGGTCGCGCCTCGGCTCCGGGGTAATCCCCTTCCCGGACCGTGCCGACTCCCCGTTCCCGGTGCGCTGTTCGGGTATGAACGCCTGGGTGTCGTACGAGGCCGAAACCGACCGCAGTGCCGTCATCAGTTCGTCCGGCGTGGGCCGGTCCTCGGGCTCCTTGGCGAGACAGCGGGAGACGAGGTCGACCAAATCCTCGGGTACGCCTGTCAAGTCCGGCTCGTCGTGAACGACTTGATACGCGACGAGATACGGACTGTCGGAGTCGAAGGGTCCGCTCCCGGTGGCCGCGTGCACGATCACCGAGCCCAGAGCGAAGACGTCGGCGGCCGGACCGACCTGCCGTGGCCTGCGGAATTGTTCGGGAGCCATGAACGGCGGAGTGCCGATCAACTTGCCTGTCTCCGTACGCAATTCACTGTCGGAGGGCCGCGAGATACCGAAGTCGATGACTTTCGGCCCGTCGTCGGCCAGCAAAACGTTGCTGGGTTTGAGATCACGATGTACGACCCCGGCCCTGTGAATGTCGCGCAGGGCCTCGGCGAGGCCCGCCATGAGATGGCGCAGCCGCGCGGGCGGCAGCGCACCATTCCGCTTCACGTGCTCGGCGAGCGTCGGCCCGGGGATGAACAGTGTTGCCATCCACGGATGGGCGGCCTCGGGGTCGGCGTCCACGACGGGCGCGGTGAAGGCACCGCTCACGCGCCGGGCGGCCGCGACTTCCTGCCTGAACCGCCCCCGGAACTCGGGGTCTTGGGAAAACTCGGCGTGCACGACTTTGACGGCGAGCCGCAACCCGGAGGCGGACCGTGCCAGATGCACGATGCCCATGCCACCGGAGCCGAGTTCCGCCTCCAGCAGGTACTGCCCGGCGTAGCGCGGATGTTCCGCTTCCGGGTCCGTACCGGTGCTGCGCTGTGGCGGCATCACTCACCCCCGTGTGGTCCGTCCGCATACGCGACGCGCAGAGCCTAGTCGATGCTTCGTGCGAAACCTCGGCGGCTTGCTAGCCTCGGCGCTCAGCACGATTTTGGCGTGAACTATTCAACGGGGGAGGCCAGAATGGCCACGGAAGACATAGAGATCACGGGCGCCGGAGCGACGGCGGCTGCCGAGTCCCTGAGCGCCGAGGCGCTGCGCACGTACCCGATCGCGCCGGGGTACAACGTCAACGTCCGCAGCGGCCCGGGTACCCACTTCAGCATCGTCCGCATTCTGCCCGCGGGCTCGCGCGTCCCGATCTACTGCCAGTGCCCCGGAGAGACCGTCAGCGGTCCGTACGGGACGACAAAGATCTGGGACAACATCTCCAACGGGCAGTTCGTGTCGGACGCGTACGTACAAACGGGCAGCGATGGCTACGTTGCCCCGCGCTGCTCCTGAGGACGAGGGGAAAACGACAGCGAAGACCGGGTCCGGGAGACGGGGCATGCTCGTCGGAGGGCTCGTGACAACGCTCCTGGTGATGGCGGGGGCCGCGTCTCAGGCAGCAGCCGCCCCCCGGACCTACCCGATCGCGCTGGGCCACAGCGTCAACGTTCGGAGCGGCCCGGGCACGCACTACCGGGTCGTCCGCACGCTGCCGGCGGGTTCCAGCATTCCCATCCGCTGCCAGAACCCGGGGGAGACGGTCACTGGTCCGTACGGAACCTCTGACATCTGGGACAACATCGCCAACGCGCAGTTCGTGGCCGATGCGTACGTGAATACGGGCAGCGATGGCTATGTCGCGCCGCGCTGTGCGTGATCGACTCGCCATGGCCAAGGACCCCGCGACAGCCACCGGAGCGATAATCGTCGGGTGAGCGACGAGACCGAGAACGGAACCGGTACCCCCGCGGGGCCCCAGCCCGAGCCCCTGCGTTTCTTCGGGACGAGCTGGGTGGAGCACGACGGCGGCTACACGGGCCGCCGTATCGGCGTCGCCGTGGGCGCCCTGGCGGCGGCGGTGGCCGCCTGCTTCGTCCTCCGCTTCGCCTACCAGGGCCTGGCGATCGCGGATGTGGGCAAGCCCGTGACCGTCCTGGTCGTGGTCATGTTCGCGGTCTGCAGTGCCCTCGCGTTCCGGCACACCTGGGACGCGTTCGGCAAGCGCCCCGACCCTGACCGCCAGGCCTCCCTGCGCGGCCTCCTGGCCATCGGCTTCATCGGCTCCCTCCTCGCCTACTTCTTCCGCTCCCTCACCGAGGCCCCGGGCGAGAGAATCCACCGCGAGGAGTACGAGACGGCACGGGAGCAGTACGAGCGCCGCACCAAGCGCCGCACGGGCAACCCGTCCCGCAAGCGAGGCCGCCGCTCCTAGCCGGCAGTAGCCCGTCCGGCGTTCGAGGACGAGCGCGTCAGCGCAAAAGCGGGGGCCTGGGGGCGGCAGCCCAGGTACGGGACGGACAGGGGCGGAGGCGGCGAAACCCCCTACCCCCACCCCCGACCCACCCTCCACCATGACCGTATGACGACGCCCCCTCCCCAGCCCCCCACGCCCACCCGAGCCCACTCCTTCAACACCGCCGCAGCCCAATACGCCGCAAACCGCCCCTCCTACCCGCCCGCCCTCTTCGACGCGATCGAAGCCCTCGCGACCCGCCCCCTCACCGGCGCGAAGGTCATCGACGTAGGCGCAGGCACCGGCATCGCCACCGCACTCCTCCACGAAAGGGGCGCGGACGTCCTCGCCGTCGAACCCGGCGACGGCATGACCGCCGAATTCCGCCGCACCCTCCCCCACATCCCGATCGTCCGAGGCGATGGCAACGCCCTGCCCCTCGCCACCGCCTCCGCCGACTTCCTCACCTACGCCCAGTCCTGGCACTGGACCGACACGGCCCACTCCGTGCCGGAGGCCCTGCGCGTCCTGCGCCCGGGCGGCGCCCTCGCGCTCTGGTGGAACACCCACGCCCTGGACGTCCCGTGGATCGCCGAGGCCGCCGACCGCGCGGAGCGCTATCTCGGCATCGACCAGGTGGCCGAAAAGAGCGGCAGCGGCGCAAGGGCAGCGTCCACCCTCGCCGCCGATCCGAGCGGCCGACTCGCCTTCGACCGCCGCCAAGTCCGCTGGAGCCGCCGCGTCGCCGTGGACACGCACCTCGCCAACATCGGCAGCCACTCGCAGTTCCTGGTCCTCGGCGAGGAACGCACCGCGGAATTCCTCGCCGAGGAGAGGGGGCACCTCCTCCGGAGCTTCCCGGACGCAATCGTGGAGGAGACCTACGTCGTGGACCTGCTGGTGGCGACCTGTTCGTGATCCCGCCCGGCGGCCCATCCCTCCAGGGCCGCCGCACAGGCGTGGTCCACGTGCCGCAGCCCGCCCAACTCCAGCCGTACGTCCCGGTCGTGCGGCAACGCCTCCAAGGCGTCCAGCAGCTTGGGCAGCCGCAGGAAGGTCGCGTTGCCGACCACTCGTACGACCATTCCGGAGGCTCCCCGGTCCTCGGTCTCGATGTGCACATGGCTGATGTCCCACGCGGTCTTGGCCACGGCGAGCGCGAGCCCGACCAGCACGCCCTCGAACAGGTTCCCGGCCACGATGGCCACCGCCGTCACGGTGAGCACCACCAGTTCCCCCCGATGCGCCCGCCACAGCGGCCCCAACTCCCGTACCGGCACCAGCTTGCAGCCCGCGTGCACGAGCAGCCCCGCCAGCGCCGCCACCGGAATCAATCCGAGGACGCCGGGCACCAGGGCAGTGAAGACCAGCAGCCACACCCCGTGCAGCACGCGCGACACCTTCGTCCGCGCCCCGGCCTGCACATTCGCCGCACTCCGCACGATCACCGCGGTCATCGGCAGCGCCCCGAGCACCCCGCACACGGCATTCCCCGCGCCCTGCGCGATCAACTCCCGGTCGTAGTCGGTCCGCGGCCCCCGGTGCAGCCGGTCCACGGCCGCCGCGCTGAACAACGACTCGGCCGACGCGATCAGCGCGAACGCCAGCACCGTCCCGATCACGCCCACTTCCGTGAGCCGCCCCAAATCCCCCGCGGACGGCAGCCGTACGGCATCGAGCAGCCCGCGCACCTCGACCCGCCGCACGGACAGGTCGAACACCCCGGTCACGGCCGACGCGAGCGCCACCGCCAGCAGCGGTGCGGGCACCACACGCGCCCCCCGCCGCCAACGCGGCCACAGCACGAGTACGACCACGGTGGCACCGCCGAGCACCAGCGCCACCGGGTCGGCGGCGCCCGGCAGCGACACCAGCCCGACGATCTTCCCGAGCCCGCTCGCAGGCGCGGGCGCGTCGCCCATCGCGTACACCTGGCCCGCGATCAGCACGAGCCCGATCCCGGCGAGCATCCCTTGCACCACGGCCACGGACACGGCCCGGAACCACCGTCCCAGCCGCAGCACCCCGAGCCCGAGCTGCACCAGCCCGGCCGCGAGCACCAACACACCCAGCGCCCGCACGCCGTACGACTGCACCGCCTCGTACACGAGCACGGTCAGCCCGGCCGCGGGCCCGCTGACCTGCAGGCTGCTGCCGGGCAGTATCCCGGCGACCAGCCCGCCGACGATCCCGGTCACCAGCCCCAACTCGGCGGGCACACCGGAGGCCATGGCGACCCCCACGCACAGGGGCAGCGCGACGAGAAATACGACGAGGGACGCGAACAGATCCGCTTTACGCATGACAACGGCACCTCCCATGGGGAGCGGGAGATGCGTGGGTGCCGAGCCGGGGGAGGGCACGGCGGACGTACGACGCGACGCACAGACCCAACACGGGTGTTTGACCGCGCGCACTGAAATCCATTGTCGGTAACGGAAGTTGATCGCGCAGCCCTTCCGTGTAACCGCCGCGTGAAGACGGGAGTGCGCCACCCCGCTACGCGCCGGAGCGCCCCCTTCCGATCACGCCGACGCGCGCCTGCGCCGCCTGATGCGACGGGGCTTGACCAGTCCGCCCCGCAGGAGGAATATTCATCGCGTGATGATTATAAATGAGCGTCCACCCGACCCCGCGGGTTCACCCGACCCCGCGCAGTCGCCCGCCGTCCGTGCCGAATGCCTCACCGTCGTACGCGGCACACGCACCGTCCTGCGAGGCCTCGACTTCGCCGTACCGCGCGGCCAGATCACCGGCCTGCTCGGCCCCTCCGGCTGCGGCAAATCGACCCTGATGCGCTCGACAGTCGGCACCCAGGCCAAAGTCGCCGGCACACTCGAAGTCCTCGGTCACCCCGCCGGTCACGCGACCCTCCGCTCCCGCATCGGCTACGTCACCCAAGCCCCCTCCGTCTACGACGACCTGACCGTCCGCCAGAACCTCGACTACTTCGCCGCGATCCTCGACCCGGGCCGCGCCGCCGCCGAACGCCGCCATGCCAACGTCACCCAGGCCATCGCCGACGTCGACCTCGCTTCCCACGCCGACTCTCTTGCCGGCAACCTCTCCGGCGGCCAGCGCAGCCGCGTCTCCCTCGCGGTCGCCCTGCTCGGCACCCCGGAACTCCTGGTCCTCGACGAACCCACCGTCGGCCTCGACCCGGTCCTGCGCCGCGACCTGTGGAACCTCTTCCACGCCATCGCCGCTGAGCGGCAGGCGACTCTCCTGATCTCCTCCCACGTCATGGACGAGGCCGAGCGCTGCCACCGCCTCCTCCTGATGCGCGAGGGCGAGATCCTCGCCGACGACACCCCCGACGCCCTGCGGGACAGCACCGGCTCCGACACCGTCGAAGCCGCCTTCCTCCACCTGGTCGACGAGGCGATCGCGGCGGGCAACCGGTCCGCGGCGGGCAACGCGGCCGACACCGGCTCAACGTCCGGTGAGCACCCCCGCAAGGAGACCGTCCGATGAGCACCACCGCATCCACGAGCGTCAGCACAGGCAGGCCCGCGACCCCGACGCCACGCCCGAGCGCCCTCAACCTCTCCCGCACCACCGCCACCGCGACTCGCGTGCTGCGCCAACTCCGCCACGACCCGCGCACCATCGCGCTGATGATCCTCATCCCGTGCGTGATGCTCGTACTGCTCCGCTACGTGTTCGACGGCAGCCCGCGCACCTTCGACTCCATCGGCGCCTCCCTCCTCGGGATCTTCCCGCTCATCACGATGTTTCTGGTGACCTCGATCGCCACCCTCCGCGAGCGCACCTCGGGCACCCTCGAACGCCTCCTCGCCATGCCCCTCGGCAAGGGCGACCTGATCGCCGGCTATGCCTTGGCCTTCGGCGCCCTGGCCATCGTCCAGTCGGCCCTGGCCACCGGCCTGGCGGTCTGGTTCCTGGGCCTGGACGTGGTCGGCTCCCCCTGGCTGCTCCTGCTCGTCGCCCTGCTCGACGCGCTTCTCGGCACCGCCCTCGGCCTCTTCGTCTCGGCCTTCGCCGCCTCCGAATTCCAGGCGGTCCAATTCATGCCGGCCGTGATCTTCCCCCAACTCCTCCTCTGCGGCCTCTTCACCCCCCGCTCCAACATGCACCCCGCCCTCGAAGCGATCTCCGACGTCCTCCCCATGTCCTACGCCGTCGACGGCATGAACGAAGTCCTCAAACACACCGACATGACAGCCAACTTCGTCCGCGACGCACTGATCGTGGCGGGCTGCGCCCTACTCGTACTGACCTTGGGCGCAGCAACACTGAGGCGCCGAACGGCATGACGCAGCCGACGCCCGTAGCCCCAGCTGCGGGCAGTCGTGTCGCTGGAGCGCCTGCCCCCCGGCATCGGCACGGTGCTGTCGCCGTGATTGCTCTGGCTGCGGGCATGCGTGCCGCTGGCGGCGGCACGGCTGGGCGCACCGGCACCCTGCAAGCGCCGGTAAGCGAACGCACACCGCCCCCAGCCCCGACCCTGGGCAACTGGACAACCGGCGTCCCGCCCAACGGACACCCCCACCCAACCAGCACCCCCGGTGCGAGGATGGACCCCGGACGACGCACCCCCCGGAGGGCACCGCACCATGACCCAGAAAGTCGCAGTCCTAGGCACCGGCAAGATCGGCGAAGCGCTGCTCAGCGGAATGATCCGAGCCGGCTGGGCCCCCACCGACCTCCTGGTCACCGCCCGCCGCCCCGAGCGAGCCAAAGAACTCCACGAACGCTACGGAGTCATCCCGGTCACCAACCCGGAGGCAGCGAAGACCGCCGACACCCTGATCCTCACGGTCAAGCCGCAGGACATGGGAACCCTCCTCGACGAACTCGCCCCGCACATCCCCGCCGACCGCCTGGTCATCAGCGGTGCGGCAGGCATCCCCACCTCCTTCTTCGAGGAGCGCCTGGCCACAGGCACCCCAGTCGTCCGTGTCATGACGAACACCCCCGCCCTCGTCGACGAGGCCATGTCCGTCATCTCCGCCGGCAGCCACGCCACCGCCGAGCACCTCGCGCACGCCGAGGAGATCTTCGGCGCCGTCGGCAAGACGCTCCGCGTCCCCGAGTCCCAGCAGGACGCCTGCACCGCCCTCTCCGGATCGGGACCGGCGTACTTCTTCTACTTGGTCGAGGCCATGACGGACGCGGGCATCCTGCTCGGCCTGCCCCGCGACAAGGCGCACGACCTGATCGTCCAGTCCGCGATCGGCGCCGCCGTGATGCTCCGCGACAGCGGGGAGCACCCCGTGAAGCTCCGCGAGAACGTCACGTCCCCCGCGGGCACCACGATCAACGCGATCCGCGAACTGGAGAACCACGGGGTGCGTGCCGCGCTCATCGCCGCGCTGGAGGCGGCCCGTGACCGCAGCCGCCAGCTCGCCTCCGGCAACAGCTGACCCGTACCCGGCGCTGGGCTCGCCCTTGCCCGGCGCCGGGGCCAGGCCCCGCTCAACACGGCCCCCGGCGCTGCAGGGTGTGCCCGCCCTCCCTCCAGCTCTCAACTTCATTCGAGCAGGAGGGACCCCCATCGCCCTGCGGGACGATGGCCCACAGTGGTAACAGCGGTGGCCCAGCGCAGCAGCCGTAGCAGCGTGACGGCGGTCAGCTACTCCGTCGCCGGCAGCAAGCCGATTGCCGTGTATGCCGCGTCCACCCTTGGCCTGGCCATCTCCCTGGCCTTCTCCGCACCGTCTCGCAACACCCCCTCCACGTAAGCAGGATCCGCGCACAACTGCTTGTGCCTTTCCTGTACGGGCCTGAGGAGCTCGACCACGGCCTCTGCGGTGTCCTTCTTCAAAGCGCCGTACGACTCATATACACCGCTCAAGGCTTCGGGGTTCCTACCCTCGCAGGCAGCGAGAATCTCCAGCAGATTCGAGACCCCAGGCCGCCCCTCCCGGTCGTACTCGACATCCCGCCCGCTGTCCGTCATGGCCCGCATGATCTTCTTCCGCACGACATCCGGCTCGTCGAGCAGATAGACGACTCCGGGTCCGACGTCGTCGCTCTTCCCCATCTTCGACGTCGGCTCCTGCAGATTCATGACCCGCGCAGCCACCTCCGGACGCGTGGCCCGAGGCACCACGAACGTGTGCCCATAACGCTGGTTGAACCGCACCGCCAGATCCCGGGTCAGCTCGACATGCTGCGTCTGATCGTCACCGACCGGCACCTCATCGGTCCCGTACGCCAGGATGTCCGCCGCCATGAGCACCGGATAGGTCAGCAGCGACAGCCGCACACTGCCGCCCCGATCCCGCTCGCGCGCGGCCTTCTCCTTGTACTGGATCATCCGCCGCATCTCGCCGTCGGTCGCGACGCACTCCAGCAGATAGGACAGCCGCGCGTGCTCGTCCACATGACTCTGTACGAACACGGTGCACAGCTGCGGATCGAGCCCGGACGCAAGCAACAGCGTCGCCGCCTGCCTACTGAGCCTGCGCACCCGCCCGGGATCGTGGTCCACCGTCAGCGCGTGCAGATCGACGATGCAGAACAGGGCGTCGGCCCGGTGCTGATCGACGTCTGCCCACCGCCGCACGGCCCCCAGGTAGTTCCCCAGCGTCAGATGCCCGGTCGGCTTGACCCCACTGAAGATCCGCGTCATCTCTCCACCTCCTGGTCGAGGCCGCCGCGCCCGCCGGCCGGCTCTCCAGGAGGGAGACACAGAAACGGCCGCCGAGGCGGCGGCCGTTGAGTACATACGTGAGTACGGCCGCCGTCAGGCGGCCCACCACTGCTGGGCGCACGTATGCGTAGTCATGGATGCGAGGGTACGCCGCCGGGACGGCTCCCGGAGTGAAGTTGACACACCCCTGCCCGCTACGTAATGTTCTCCGAGCTGTCCGACGTGAGCGTCGACTCCGGTCGGTCCCCGGACAGCCATTCCGCAACAAGCACTCAACGAACGACGATCCGTCGTCGGTTCGTTTTCATGCGTGTTTGCGAAATGAGGAATCCGCGTTCGAAAGGACGCCACCCCGATTAGCTCGGGAGCCAGGAATCCGCTAAAGTCTCACTCGTCGGAACGGCCCAACAGCTGCGAAGACAAGCCCCGCTGACTGGGAGTCAGGCCCGAAAGGATCTGATAGAGTCGGAACCGCCGGAAAGGGAAACGCGGAAGCGGAAACCTGGAAAGCACCGAGGAAATCGGACCGGAAAACGATCTGATAGAGTCGGAAACGCAAGACCGAA
>NZ_JBVHRI010000018.1:0-193012 GCF_055566975.1 Streptomyces sp. NPDC027189 | reverse complement strand
CCCGGTTACATTCCGAACCCGGAAGCTAAGCCTTACAGCGCCGATGGTACTGCAGGGGGGACCCTGTGGGAGAGTAGGACGCCGCCGAACTAATTTTGAGAAGAAGCCTCAACTCTTGGGTATGCACCCGGAGTTGGGGCTTTTTCGCGTTCACCGTGCAGTCATGTGCACGTCAACCACAGTGCCCTTTCTCGTCATGCCCTCGCGCCACCGTCGTGAGTCATGGTCCTGAGACGCAGAAACAGACGTCGAGTTGTCACTGTGCTGGCAGGTACCGCCGTTCTCGCCACCGGGGCCGCCGTCGCTCTCGCGGCCGCGGGCGGGCAGGGCACCGCAGGCCCGAAGGACAATGGAACGGCCATCACCCCCGTCGGATACAAAGTCACCCCCGCCGGCCACCAGGCCCGGCTCGGAAACCTCCCACTCAACGCTGTGCTGTCGCCCGACAAAAGCATGCTCCTGGTGAGCAACGCCGGTCAGGGCACCCAGTCCCTCCAGGTGGTCGACCCCGACGACTCGGAGGTCGTGCAGACCATCTCGTACAAGAGCCCCGCGGCGATCTTCACCGGGCTCGCCTTCAGTCCCGACGGCAAGCGTGCGTACGCCAGTGGGGGCGGCCGCGAGATCATCCACACCTACGACGTGGTGGACGGGCGGCTGACGGAGAAGGACCCCATCAAGCTGCCGACGAAGAACCCCGACGGGCAGGCCGTGAACATGTATCCGGCCGGGATCGCCGTGACGCCCGACGGAAAGCGGCTCGTCGTGGCCGACCGTCTCGCGGACGCGGTGACCGTGGTGAATCTCGGTGAGGGCACCATGGCCACCACCGCCGTGGGGCACGATCCGTACGCCGTCGCTCTCATCGATGGCGGGAAGACCGCGTATGTCAGCAACCAGGGCGGGAACACCGTCAGCGTGCTGGATGTCGGCGGATCGGCTCCCGTGCAGACGGACTCCATCAAGGTGGGGACGCATCCCAACGCCGTCATCGCCGACGCCGAAGGGGACACCCTCTACGTAGCCAATGGGGACAGCGACCAGGCCAGCGTCATCGACGCCAGGACGCGCAGGGTCGCTCGGACCATCGGGCTCGCTCCCTACCGGCACGCGCCCGTCGGCAGCAATCCCGACGCGCTCGCGCTGTCCGAGGACGGGCGGCGGCTCTACGTCGCCAACTCCGGGAACAACGACATCGCTGTTGTGGATCTGCGGGACGGGAAGACGGAGGGGCTCATCCCGACCGCCTGGTACCCGACGGCGGTCATCGCGCACGACGGGAAGCTGTACGTCACGAACGCGAAAGGGCTGGGCGCCGGGCCGAACAATGGGCCTGGGTACCCCAATCCCACCTCCACCGCACCTACTTCGCCCGACCAGTACTCGGGATCGATGATGCAGGGCACGCTGTCGACCATCGGACTCGACGGCGGGCAGAAGCAGTTGCGGCGGTGGACGCGGACCGTCGTCGCCAACAACGGGTTCGAGCAGCAGGACAGTCCACGGGCGAGCGGGGCGGTCGTGCCCCGGCGGGTCGGCGAGAAGTCGCCGATCAAGCACGTCATTTACGTGGTCAAGGAGAACCGGACATACGACCAGGAGTTCGGCTCGCTGGGGCGGGGCAATGGAGACGCTTCGCTCAATCTCTTCGGGGACGACTCCGCGCCCAACGCCCGTGCGCTGCAGAAGCGGTTCGTGACACTGGACAACTTCTACGCGGACGCGGAGGTGAGCGCGCAGGGGTGGAACTGGACCGTTGCCGCCAACTCCAACCCGTACAGCGAGCAGGGATGGCCCGCCAACTACTCCGGGCGCAATCACTCGTATCCGTCCGAGAACGGCGACCCCGCCATCGCGCCCAACAAGGACCCGGAGCACGCCTACATCTGGCAGCGACTCGCGGACAAGGGCGTCAGCTTCCGCAACTACGGGTTCTACGTGAATGCCGACGCGGCAGGGAAGGCTTCGGCCCAGGATCCGGTGCTGAACACCGGCACCGACCATGACTTCGGGCCGTACAACCTCAGCTGCCCCGACTCGGCGAACACCTTCCCCGCCCGCGGCACGACCTGTGGCAGCCCGCGGATCGAAGAGTGGAAGAAGGAGTTCCAGGGGTACGAGGCGAGCGGGGAGCTGCCCGCCTTCGAGATGGTGCGGCTGCCGAACGATCACACCTCTGGGACCAAGGCCGGCCTGCCGACGCCGCAGGCGTATGTCGCCGACAACGACTGGGCGCTCGGGCAGCTGGTCGACGAGGTCTCGCACTCGAAGTTCTGGAAGTCGACCGCGATCTTCGTGACCGAGGACGACGCGCAGAACGGGCCCGACCATGTGGACGCCCACCGGACGATTTCGCAGGTCATCAGCCCGTACACACAGACCGGGCGGGTCGACTCGACCTTCTACAGCACCGCGTCCATGGTGCGCACGATCGAGCTGCTGCTCGGGCTGTCGCCGATGACGCAGTTCGACGCGTACGCGACACCGATGGTGAACTCGTTCACAGCGAGGCCGAATGCGGATGCATACGACGCCGTGAAGCCGTCCACCGATTTGGCCGCTGTGAACACCGTCAATTCGCCGATGGCGAAGGTGTCCGCGAAACAGGACCTCACCAAGGAGGACCAGATCGACGAGCGGACCTTCAACGAGGCGATCTGGAAAAGCGTGCGGGGCAAGGACTCCGTGATGCCGGAGCCTCGGCATGATCTGTACGGGGCTGTGCCCAATGATCAGGCGGCAGACCTGGATGACGACGACTGAGTGACGTACGTCGGCCCCCACTCCTATCGGGAGTGGGGGCCATTCCCTTGGGGAGGGCTACTTCAGGCGGGACGACGCGACGATCGAGACGATGTGGGCCGGGACGAGGAGCCACACGATCGCCGTTACGGCCACGGTCGCGATCTTCGTCGCCGTCAGGTCGCCGAGCGCCAGGTCGACGATCGCGGTGACGAGCAGCAACAGGGTGCACTCGATGCCGTTGACCAGGCGGTGGAGGCCGACGGCCGAGGCGAGGCGGCGGACCCGGGCGAGGCCGCTGGAGCGCGGAACGACGGACTGGTCGGTGGCCTTCTCCATGCCGCTGTCGGAGCGGGCCACGTGGACGAGGTCGGAGGACGACTTCAGGAGCAGTACGCCGATGGCCGCCGCGAGGCCGGCCACCAGGTAGGGGTCCAGGCCGAGTTCGGACGCTCGGATGCCCATGCCGACCATGACGGCGGCGTCGGCGAGGTAGGCGCCGAGGCGGTCCAGGTAGACCCCGAGCGGGCTGAACTGCTTGCGCCAGCGGGCCACTTCGCCGTCCACACAGTCCAGCAGCAGGTACAGCTGCATGAAGACGACGGAGAGTACGGCGCCGCCGAGGCCCGGCAGGACCAGGGCGACTCCGGAGAGTACGCCCGCGAAGACCATCACCGTCGTGATCTGGTTCGGCGAGAAGCGCGTGCCCAGCATCAGGCGGGTCACCCGCAGCGAGAGCGCACGCATGTAGAGGCGGCCGGCCCAGTGCTCCGCCCTGCTGTCCAGTTTGCCCGCAGGGTGGATGACCTCGCGGAGTTCCTCTAGTTGGACCTTGGTCATGCGGCTTTCTCCCCTGGATCAATGTGCGTTCAGGGAAGAGCATGACGGGGGCCCGGACGGCGGGCGTAGGCAGGGTGGATAACCGGTGGGTGATGTCGTACGCGCGTATTACGGTGACCCCCATGAAGCATGTGATCCGTTCCATATGTTCCGACGAGTGGGCCAAGGTGAAGGAGCTCCGGCTCGTCGCCCTGCGGGACCCCGTCGCTCATCTCGCGTTCCTGGAGACGTACGAGGAGGCCGCCGCCAAGCCCGACGCGTTCTGGCGGGAGCGTGCCGCGGGGGCCGCGGTGGGGACGACCGAGCGGCAGCAGTTCGTCGCCGTGGGTGAGGACGGGGAGTGGGTCGGGTCCGTGACCGTGCTGGTCGAGGAGGCCGGGTCGCAGGACCCCTTCGGGACCGTGATCCAGCGGAGCCAGGGGCATCTGGTGGGGGTTTTCGTACGGCCCGAGCACCGGGGGAGCGGGGCCGGGGTGACCCGGGCGCTGTTCGACGCCGCCCTTGAGTGGTCCTGGGGGATCGGGCTCGATCGCGTACGGCTGTTCGTGCACGAGAAGAACGGTCGCGCCGAGGCGTTCTACCGCAAGGCGGGGTTCGTGCCGACCGGGGAGACCGTGGAGGTGCCGGGGGCGCCGGGGGAGCTGGAGCTGGAGTTCGTGATCACTCGGGGGAGCTCGCGGGGCGTCTAGCTCTCGCGTGAGCCTCGCCTGGAGCTGGTCCTGCCTGGTCCTGCCTGGTCCTGCCTGGCCCTCGCCCTTGTCCTCGCCCTTGTCCTCGGTCAGACCGGGAGTTCGTACTGGGGCCAGCGGGACCTGGCCTGCTCCTGGGAGCGGAGCAGGGCGAGGGTCGGGAGACCCCGGTTCGCTCCGCTGGTCAGGAGGTCCGGGAGCTGGGGGAGCGGGGCCACGGCCGCCACGTCGTCCAGGACAAGGGTGAGTGGTGGGTCGAGGCGACCGGAGGATGACCGTTCGGCCATGCGCCGGCCGCGCTCGACCACGCTTGAGGCGAGGGCCGTCAGGAGCGGCATCGCGCCGGGGTTCGCCTTGGGGTCCTCGATGGGTTCACCGACCACATAAAGCGTGCCCCCTTCGTAGACGAAGGAATCCAAGGCGAGGCTGTCATTTCGGTTCGGAGTGCAGGCTTCGCGGACATTTACGGTGAAGAGCGAGGAGAGGGCGCGGGCCGTCAACTCCTGGGCGATGTCGCGGCGTTCGGGATGCGAGGTGAGGGCGGCCTCGAGCTCGCCCGCAGCGCCGGATGCGGCCTTGGGGTGCGTACGGAGGGCTCGTACGGCGTCCTGTACCTGGGTGCCCTGGGCCCAGCGGTGGACGTGGCGGAAGGGCTTGCCCTCCACGGCGGCGGCGTGGAGATAGCTGCGCAGGAGCGTTTCCGCAGCGTCTGCCATGGCCTGGTCGACCTTGGCGGTGGGGCGTACGGGAGCCAGGATCGCGGCCGCTCTTGCCGCCGCCGTTGCCTTGTCCTCACAGCCCGTTGCCGGGGACCAGTGGAGGCGGGCCGGGGTGTCGCACAGGTGCGAGGGGTCGTAGAGGAGGACTGGGCCCAGCTTGGCTCTGGCGTCCTTCGTCTCCGACCAGGTTCTGGGGTTCGAGGTGATGACCAGGACTGGGCCCTCGGCGTCTCGGACGGCTTGGGTGGCGGTGGTGTGGCGGGCTTCGGCGGGGGCGAGGATGACGGTCCCCGCGGCGCGTGATGCCCACCCGGCCGCGCGTTCGCTTTGTTCCAGGGGCCGCGCCGCCACCGTCGGCAGGACCGCGCCTTCGACACGGGTGTTTTCCCACCCGTCCGCCCGTTCACCGTCAGTTGCCGAAGGAGCCGTCGGCTGCGGCGCCGTTGTCGGTTGCGGCGCCGCGCCTGCGGCGCGAGCGGTTTCCCACCCACCCACCCGTTCACCTTCAGGTGCCGAGGAAGCCGTCGAAATGGCAGTCGTCGGCTGGGAGGTCGCCGGCGACTGCGGCTCTCTCCCTTGCCGCGGTGCACCTATCGCCTTGCCGGCCTCCGCCCGCCGTCTCGTCCTTCCCGCTCTCCACCGCGCCACCGTCCCCATCACGAACACCGTCAGGACCAGCAGCAGCATCAACTGGCCGATGAACAGGCCCCAGAAGAGCCCGTAGCCGGACAACTGGGTCGCGGGGGTGTCGGGCCAGGCTCCCGTGATGTCGTGCGGCCGGCCGATCAGGTGGCGCATGGCCAGGGGGGTGTGCGAGAAGGTGACCGCGTCGGGCCAGGCGCCCCGGGCGAACCAAGCCGCGAGCCCCGTGGCCGTCCACACCATCAGCGTCATGCCGAGGAGGAAGGCCAGTACCCCGACCAACAGCCCGTCGGGGATGCCGCCTTCCCCTTCGCGACGCCCGTCACGCTGGTCCTGTCTCATCTCACGCCACCTCTCAGGCCACCGTGGACTCGGAGGAGTCGTCGAGATCGCTGAGGTGCTGTTCCACGAAGGCCGCAGCCCGCTCCTCCGCCTCCAACTCCGCGGCGCGCAGCGCGTCGTCGGAGAGGAGGTCCGCGGAGGACTCGGTCATGGCGCGGTCGGTGAAGACGAGGGGGCGCTCGGTCTCGGTGATGAGGTGTTTCACCACCTGGACATTGCCGTTGACGTCCCAGACCGCGATGCCGGGGGTCAGCGTCGGGATGATCTCGACCGCCCACCTGGGCAGGCCCAGCACCCGGCCCGTCGACCGCGCCTCGTCCGCCTTCTGGGCGTAGATCGTCCTTGTCGACGCCATCTTCAGGATCGCCGCGGCCTCCTTCGCCGCCGCGCCGTCGACCACGTCGGACAAGTGGTGGACCACCGCCACGAAGGACAGGCCCAGCCGGCGGCCGAACTTCAGCAGGCGCTGGAAGAGTTGGGCCACGAAGGGGCTGTTGATGATGTGCCATGCCTCCTCGACCAGGAAGATGCGCTTCTTCCGGTCGGGGCGGATCCATGTGTGCTCCAGCCACACGCCCACGATCGCCATCAGGATCGGCATGGCGATCGAGTTGCGGTCGATGTGCGACAGGTCGAAGACGATGAGGGGCGCGTCGAGGTCGATGCCGACCGTCGTCGGACCGTCGAACATGCCCCTCAAGTCACCGTCGACCAGGCGGTCCAGGACCAGCGCCACGTCCAGGCCCCACGCCCGTACGTCGTCTACGGCGACGTTCATCGCCTCGGCCGACTCCGGTTCGGGGTGCCGTAGCTGCTCGACGATGTCCATCAGCACCGGCTGGCGCTCGACGATCGTCTCGTTCACGTACGCGTGCGCGACCTTCAGGGCGAAGCCCGAGCGCTCGTCGAGGCCATGGCCCATCGCGACCTCGATGATCGTCCGGAGCAGCGCCAGCTGGCCCGTCGTCGTGATCGCCGGGTCGAGCGGGTTGAGGCGGATGCCCATGTCGAGTGCCGCGGTCGGGTCGAGCCGGATGGGAGTTATTCCCAGCTCCTCCGCGATCAGGTTCCATTCGCCGACGCCGTCCTCGCCCTGTGCGTCGAGGACGACGACCTGGCGGTCGCGGAAGCGCAACTGACGGAGGACGTACGTCTTCTCCAGGGCCGACTTGCCGTTGCCGGACTCGCCGAGGACCAGCCAGTGCGGGGCCGGCAGCTGCTGCCCGTACAGCTGGAAGGGGTCGTAGATGTACCCCTTCCCGGAGTACACCTCGCGTCCGATGATGACGCCGGAGTCGCCGAGGCCGGGCGCAGCGGTCGGCAGGTAGACCGCCTGGGCCTGGCCCGTGGAGGTGCGCACGGGGAGGCGGGTCGTCTCGACCTTGCCGAAGAGGAAGGACGTGAAGGCGTCCGTGGCGGCGGACAGCGGATCCCGCATCAGAACATCAGCCCCTACCTGCGGATTCCGGTGGCGAACGGCAGTGTGTTGACGAAGGCGCGGTGGTGCTCGCGGTCGCACCACTCCAGCTTCAGATACGACTTGCCGGCCGAGGCGCGGATCGTCCGCTTGTCGCGCGCGAGGGCTTCCGGCGAGCGGGCGGAGACCGTGATGTAGCCGACGAGGTTCACGCCGGCGGCGCCGCTGGCGAGATCCTCACCCCGCTGATCCAGGCGGTTGTGCGAGGCGACGTCGCGCGGGTCCACGGTGCGGTTCATCTTGGCGGCGCGGCTGGCCTCGGCCTCGTCGTTCGTCTTCTCCGTCAGCATGCGCTCGATGGCGACCTCGGTGGGTTCGAGGTCCATCGTGACGGCCACGGTCCGGATCACGTCCGGGGTGTGGACGAGCAGCGGGGCGAGGAAGTTGACGCCCACCGGGGTCATCGGCCACTCCTTCACCCAGGCCGTGGCGTGGCACCAGGGGGCGCGGGTGGAGGACTCGCGGGTCTTCGCCTGGAGGTACGTGGGCTCCATGGCGTCCAGCTCGGCGGGCCAGGCGTTGCGTTTCGTCATCGCCTGGATGTGGTCGATCGGGTGGTCCGGGTCGTACATCGAGTGCACGAGGGAGGCGAGCCGCCCCTGACCGAGCGGCTGCCGTACGCGGATGTCGGCTTCCTGGAGCCGGGAGCAGATGTCGGTGAGCTCGCGCGCCATGACGACGGCGAGGCCCGCGTCCCGGTCGAGCTTCTTGCCGCCCTGGGGCCGCGCCGCCCGCGCCATCGCCTGTGCCTCGGCGGCGAGTTCGCGCGAGTACTGCATGCACGCGACGAGATACGCCCGGTGCTGCTCGCTGCTCGTGGAGACCATGGACTGGAGTTGGTCGTACGACTGCTGCAGCCAGCCGGGGGCCCGATCGTCCCCTCGTACGGCGACGTCCTTGGCGTGTGCGTCCGGGTCGGCGGGCAGGGTGCGCGCGAGCATTTGCAGCCGGGTGACGAAACCGTCGCCGTTCGCGACGTGCTTGAGGAGGGTCCCGAAGCGGTCGACGAGAGCTTCCTGGTCCTCACTGTCACGCAGGCCGACGCCGGGGCCTTCGATCTCGATCGCCGCGGTGACCGTGCGGCGGTCGGCGTGCAGGAGCACGGCGATCTCGTCCGGGCCGAAGGGCGCCGCGAGCCACGAGATGCGGCCGATACCGGGTGGCGGTCCGATCTCGACCTCACGGCCGTCGAGGCGTGTACCCGCCTCCATGACGTGCGACCGGTACGCCGTCCCCTGGCGCAGGGTCCGCTTGTAACTGCGGTTGATCTCGAACCACTTGTAGAACGTACGGCGCTTGTACGGGACGTACACCGCGGCCAGCGCAAGGAGCGGGAAGCCCATGAGCAAGACGATCCGCAGGGACAGGACGGGGACGAGCAGACCGCACATCATGCCGAGGAACGCGCCCGCGATGATCAGCGCGATCTCGCCGGATTCACGATTCCGGCCGACGATCGCGTTCGGCCGGGCGCGGCCGATCAGATATGTACGGCGGGGCGTGACCGGATGGGACACGTGGGACTCGGTCGTCAACGCCCTTCACCTCCCCTGCGGTTGGTACTGCTGTTGCGGGCGTTGCTCGCGTGCGGGGTGTCGGCCGGGCTGGTCCGCGGTGGCGGTGCGGCGGAGGGGACAGATCCGCCGCCTCCGTTCGCCGTACGGGTACTGTGCGCGGCCACACCGCCGGACGCGGGGTTGGCGGGGCGGGGCTGGTTGCCTCCGCCTCCGCCGCCGTTGTTGTCGGCGCGGGAGCTGTGGGTCTTGATGCCCTGCGCGACCAGGGTGGCCGGGGAGCTGATCACGGCCGCGGCCTTGCTCTCGGCGCCCTGCATGATGCGGTTGTTGCGGGAGTTGGCGATCTCGTCGCCGAAGCCCGGTACGAAGCGGTAGATCATCGCGCTGGCGAAGATGGCCAGCAGGATGATGGCGAGGCCGGAGACGACGGCGGAGAAGGCGTCCGGGCCGCTGTCGGTGGACAGCGCCCCGGCGAGCCCCAGCACGATCACGATCACCGGCTTCACCAGGATCACCGCGATCATGATGCCCGCCCAGCGGCGGACATGGCCCCACAGGTTCTTGTCGACCAGACCCGCGTAGACGACGGTCCCGAGCAGCGCTCCGACGTAGAGCAGCGCGGCCCGGATCACCAGCTCCAGCCACAGCACACCCGCCGCGAGGATCGACACCAGCGACACGACGATCAGCATGATCGGGCCGCCGCCGATGTTCTCGCCCTTGCCCAGCGCGCCGGAGAACGTCCCGAAGAAGGTGTCCGTCTGGTTGCCGGTGGTCTTGGCGAGGACCTCGGTGACACCGTCCGTCGCCGAGACGACGGTGTAGAGGATCAGCGGGGTGAAGGCCGACGCCAGCACCGTGAGCCACAGGAACCCGATCGCCTCCGACAGCGCGGTGGTGAGCGGGACGCCCCGCACCGCCCTCTTCGCCACCGCCAGCAGCCACAGGAGCAGGGTCAGGATCGTCGACGCCGCGAAGACGACGGCGTACTGCTGCAGGAACTTGGGGTTCGTGAAGTCGACGTTCGCCGTGTCGTTGACGGCGGCGGAGAGCTTGTCGATGGTCCAGGAGGCGGCGTCGGCACAACCCTTGGCGAGGGAGGAGAGGGGGTCGAGGGTGGAGGTGGGATCGAGGCTGCCTCCGGTGCCCTTGCTGCCGCTGTCGCCTTCGCAGTACTTCTTGGCGGGACCACGGACCAGTGCGCACGGGTCGCTGCTCGGAGTGGGGCTGGGGGCCGCGAGAGCCTTGGTGGCGAGCAGGACGGCAGCCGACTGCACCACTGCCACGGCGCCGATCAGCTTGAGTACGCGATGGTTAGCGGGCATAGGTGAACCCTCCGTACTCCTCGACAGCCTTGGTCATGTCGTCGGCGGTGGAGGCCTTCTGGTCGCGGCCGACCGGCACCGGCCCGTCCTTCTGAGTGAAGTCGGTGACCTTCCAGTCCTCGTTGATCCACTTCATCTGGTAAGTCGTCGTGTACCAGCTCTCGGATACGGGGTTCGTGGACCCCTCGCCGGAGAGGCCGAAGAGCGACGTGTACCAGAGCTCGACCGTGGCGCTGTCGGCGCTGGAGGCCGTGACCTTGGTGCCCACGGGGATGATCCGCGAGATGAAGGTCTGCCCGGCGGGCGCCGAGCCGTCCTTGTTCAGCCCGATGTTGGTCAGGAACTTCTCGCTGGAGTACGCCTTGTCGAGGTCCGGCTGTCGCGCGGCGGCGACATCGGGTGCGTACACGGCGTCGACGATCGCGTGACGCTGGGCCGTGTTGAACATGCCGGTCGAGCCGAGCGCCACCCCATAGTTGGTCGCCGCGCTCTGCGCCCCCTGCTCGCTCTGCGCGAACCCCGACGGGATGCCCGCCGTCTTCGACTCCACCGGACGCGTCCCCGACGCCGCCGTAGGTGAGGTCTTCGCCTTGTCGCTGCCTCCGTTGCCCGAAGAGGAATCGTCCCCTCCACGGTTCGCGAAGGCGATCGCGGCGATCAGGAGGACGACGACGCCGACGACCGTGACCAGGCTCCGGGAGGAGGACCGCCCGCGACGGGCGCCGCCGTAGACGTCGCCGGGGCGGTCGGGAAGGCGGGTCCGGGTCTGGCCGGAGCCGCCGTACCCCCCGTCCTCGCCGCGCGAGGCGTCGCCGTAGCCGGGTTCGTCACCGAGACTCATGTCGCGTACGCCCCCTCAACCTCTCGCTGAACCAAGTAGTACGACGGTAGCCGTGCTGGTTCCCGCGCGGGCGCGGTGTGGTGACTCGACATCAGGGAAACGCAACCTCAGCCGGTGGGCACGACGGACGGGTGGGTCGGAGGGAGAGGATCTGGGCGCGCCCGGCCGGGGACTGACGGTGCGCCAGGCGTGGCCGGGCCTAGACAGCCATGCCGTACACGATGGTGAAGAGTGTGCCGAGCGATCCGATGATGAAGACTCCGGTGAGGCCCGCGATGATGAGGCCCTTGCCCTGTTCGGCACTGAAGGTGTCGCGGAGGGCGGTCGCGCCGATGCGCTGCTTGGCCGCGCCCCAGATCGCGATGCCGAGGCAGAGCAGGATGGCGACCGCCATCACGACCTCGATCATCACCTTCGCTTCGTTGCCCAGGCTGCCGAAGGGACCCCAGTCCGGAGCGATCCCGCCGATGATCGTGGTGATGTCGCCCTTATCGGCTGCGAAAAGCATGTAAGTCACCGCCCCTAGTGGGTAGTTCTGCACCCCCTGCCACTGCGCGCAGAGGTCGGGCCCATTCTCGCCGACAATGGCGCTGTCGTATGTCGACTTGGCGTCATTGATTGGCGGGTTTCGTACGAACCCTTGTCACCGGCGTGCACGGAACCCCTGCGGGAGGCGTGCGACGGTATGCGAGGGGTCGTATGGTCACTCTGTGTATCACGGCAGGTTACGCCGGGCAATGAAGTCGGAGCGGAACCTGTCGTGTGGTTCCGTCGTTAACCCCTTCTACGAAGCGCACGCCCCGCCCGTCTCGTATGTACGCCCAGCGCGCGTCCCGTTTCTGACGGGCCGTCGAGCCGATGTTCTCCGGGTCGTCGCGTCTGCGGGATGTGGACGCCGACCGGCGGCCCGGTGATCCAAAGGCTATCCCTCGCCTCTCGGCATGGCGAAACGGGCCGCGGCTGGTTGCCGCGACCCGTTCATCAGGTGCCGCCGGGGGGTCCCCACGTTCCGCCGGCGGCCCCCCCCGCTCCCCGGAGGTCAGCCGGTGAAGGCCGCGACGCCCTCCGGGGTGCCCCAGCCGGTCGGGCCGTCGTAGCCCGACTTCGCGGTGCAGAAGTCCGGGAGCGCGTCCGCTTCGTGGGAGCACGCCGGGCGGCCTCGTCGTCTGCGGACGGCGGGAGGGGAGGGGTGTGCGCTGGTCGATGCCCCAGCCCAGCCGTAGTCCTTCCCCCTGTCGGGGGGCACGATTGGCAGATTTGTGCCAGCGAGGGAGGCGATATCTCCTGCTCAACGGGCCCACGCCTGGCACAAATCTGCCAAAAGGTCACCCCTCACCCCGCCGCCCACCCATCGACCGCCAGTTACCAGCCGCCCCCCGGACCGTCAGTCGCTAAGCCCACCCGGCGTGCCCCTGCGGAGCGAGGGCGCACCACAACCACCCACCACCCGCAGTCGCTAAGCCCACCCGGCGTGCTGGCCAGGCGCGACCGCGCTCCAGCAGCCGAGGGTGACTGCGCACCCCCGGGTGCCGCAGGCCTACCCGGGGAGGCTTCACCCCTGGGCCGCCCGCTCGCTTCTCCTCCGTGCTGGAGCGGGCCGAGTCAAGGGTGGAGCGCAGCGGAATCGGCGCAGCCGACGGCCGTAGGCCGCCCTTTACTCGGGTCGTGGAAGTACGACACTGGCCAAGAAGCGGGCGGTCCCGACGGTCACTTCACGGGCGAGGTTCAGTGGACTCCCTGTCCTTCACCGTCGTCCAGCCCCTCCACGAAGTGGTCGAACTCGCCTGCCTGTACGCCCAGGACGAACGCGTCCCACTTCTTCTGGGTGGTGGTGACGACGTTCTCGGGGTCGCCGGTCTCGCGGATGTAGACCAAGTCGTTGTCGCCGAAGGCGAGTTCGATCCAGGGGCCGGGGCCCGTGGCGTCGGGCGGGGCGGCGCGTTCCCAGGTGAGGTTGGGGGGGACTTCAGCCACGGTGCGGTTCCTTGCTCTTGAGGGTGTGGAGGAGGGAACGGAAGGCGATGGGGGTGGCCGTGAGTATCGCTTCGGTGGGGTCGCTGCTTTCGGTGAGATGGATCGTTCCGGCTGCGTTGTCGGTGGCTACGTGCACGCAGGAGTTGCCCTGGGCGCAGTAGGACGATTTCTGCCGGGTGAGCTTGGGCATCTTGGTTTCCTTCACAGGTCCTGGATGACTTTGTGGATGAAGTCCCGTGACTGGGCGGGCGACAGCGCCGTGGCTTCCATACGGTCGAGCAGGACGCGGTACTTGTCGAGCTGGGCCTCGGAGTCGAGGAACACCGGGCCGTGGGACTGGTCCAGGTTCACGGTATCGAGGGGAGGCACCGGGCCCTTGGAGTAGTAGATCGACTGGCCTGCATCTCGTGCGGGCCTGCGCGGATGCGTGGGGCGTGTCCGTGCTGCGCGAGCTGGGGGCGTCGAGGGGTGGAAAGCTCCTGTGGACGGAGTGTCATAGGTTCGACGTCGCGACGGACGGATTCCCGGTGTACGGGGGCTGACGCCGCGGGGGCGGTTCACAGGAGACTTTTAGTGTGCGCTCGGCGTTTCTCTCACGTGGCTGCGGCAAGGTGAGGGGCGATGAAGCGCACCACCCGTCCCCCCGGCACCCGTCGGCACGCCCTGCTCGGTGCAGTCGTGCTGGTGGCGGCCGTGACGTCCTCCTCCGTGGCGGCCGCGGACGCCGGTCCCGGGCCACTCGGGGTGACCGTGCACGCCGCCGCGACCGCGCAGAGCGCGCGCGTGGGCGCGCTGTTCCACGGGAGCGGCGGGCACTTCTGTACCGCGTCCGTCGTGCACAGCGCCGGCCGGGATCTGATCGTGACCGCCGCGCACTGTGTGGACGGCGGAGGGACCCTGCGCTTCGCGCCCGGGTACCGGGACGGCCAGGCGCCGTACGGGTATTGGGAGGTCGCCGGGACCGTCGTCCCCGAGGGGTGGACGAACGAGCAGGACGAGGACACCGATGTCGCCTTCGCCGTTCTCGCCGAGAAGGACGGGAAGGGGGTTGAGGACGTTGTCGGGGGTGGGAACGTCTTCGCGGCCGGGCGTGCCACCGGGTCGACCGCTGTCACCGTCACCGGGTACCCCAGCACTCTCGGCACGCCCATCATCTGCACCAACAAACCCACCGTCCACAGCCGTACGCAGCAGCGCATCGAGTGCCCCGAGTTCGCCGGAGGGACGAGCGGCAGTCCCTGGGTGAACGGCGACGGGGAGGTCGTCGGTGTCATCGGCGGGCACCAGCAGGGCGGCGACACCGACGACGTCTCGTACAGCGTCGTCTTCGGGAACGAGGTCGCGGCGCTCTATCGCGAGGCCGTCATGACTAGCCCGTGACCTCGTTGGAGATGTACACGGCGAGCCAGAGCAGCGGCAGGAGCAGGACCACGTAGGCCAGCGGGCGCTGGAGGACCGGCTTGCCCTGGTCCATGACCACCCCGGTCGGGGACGGCATCGCCGGGTGCGGGAGCTTGCCGATCTTCGTGCGGACGTAGAGGTTCCACAGGAGGGTGAGGGGGGTGAACAGGAGCAGCGACACCGGGCTCCACCAGCCGCCCGCCAGAGTCTTCGTCGTCATCTCACGGTGGATCGCCGTCGCACAGGAACGGCAGAACGGGCCCTCCATCTTGGAGAACCGCATCGCGACCAGCAGGCCCGTGTGCTGACGGATGGTCATGTCCCCGGCCGGCTGCGAGGCACATATGCGGCAGCCGGGGGTGAGGGGCGGCGGGGCGGCGGCGTAGGCGGGGCCGCCCGCGGGGGCGTACGGATTCTGGCCGTATGCGGGGGCTGCGGGGGCGGTCTGGGCGTACGCCGGGTTCTGGTGCGGCGCTGCCGTGTTCTGCGCGTACGGGTTCTGGCCATACGCCTGGGCCCCGTTTGGCGCGTAACCGCCTTGTGGGGCAAAGGGGTTGCCCTGGGGCGGGTTCGAGTGCGGGGGCGGGGTCGCCACGTGCGGTTTCTCCTTGTGCGTGATCGTCCCGCGGCGCGGGGCCCGCCTCTAGACTGACGGTCGGCGGACTCCTGGGCGGCGAGGGGCGGTTGACGGTGCGTAAGGCATGGATCGTAGCGACCGCTGCCGTCGGGGCGGGGATCAGCTTCGTGATGCTGCTCGTCGTCGGCGTCTACATGATCGCAGGCAACCTCGCCAACGGGATGGGCTCAGGCGCGGTCGCGCTCGCCAAGGGAGCCGTACCCGCCGCGTACCAGGCGCTCGTACAGAAGTGGGGGAATCTGTGCGGTGCCATCAATCCCGCGCTGCTGGCCGCCCAGCTGTATCAGGAGAGCGGGTTCAACCCGAATGCCAGGAGTCCGGCGAAAGCGGAAGGGATAGCGCAATTCATCCCGGGGACCTGGGCCACTCATGGAGTCGACGGCGACGGGGACGGCGACCGCGACGTATGGGATCCGAATGACGCGATTCCGTCAGCCGCTTCGTACGACTGCCAGCTCGCCTCATACGTGAAGAACGCGCCGGGGAACGTCACCGAGAACATGCTCGCCGCCTACAACGCGGGGGCCTACGCGGTCATCAAGTACGGAGGCGTGCCGCCGTACAAGGAGACCCAGAACTATGTGAAGACGATCACGACGCTGTCGAAGAGCTTCGCCGCGCCGGTGACCCGGGTGGATCCCTCGAAGCAGGCCGCGGCGGCGATCACCTACGCGCAGAAGAAGCTCGGCACGCCCTATCTGTGGGGCGGCAACGGTACCGCTGACCAGGGCGGACGCTTCGACTGCTCGGGACTGACGAAGGCCGCGTACGACAGTGTGGGAGTCGAGCTGCCGCGGGTCGCCAACGATCAGTACAACGCCGGGCCGCACCCGAAGAGGGAGGAGCTGCTGCCCGGGGATCTGGTCTTCTTCTCGGACGACCTCGCCGACTCCCGGGCCATCCGGCACGTGGGGATCTATGTGGGCGGCGGGTACATGATCGACGCTCCGAGGCCGGGCGCCGTGATTCGCTTCGACCCCGTCGACACCCCCGATTACTTCGGGGCCACCCGGGTGACCGAAGATGGCGCGAAAGCATTGCCCACCTCTGTGTGAACCTGTGGGAACGCGCCCCCTGAGCTGCGGAGATGTGTCTCTCTTCGATAACGTCTGCGTGATCATTCCGTGGAGGGTGGAACGTATTACAGGGGACTGTGCGTTCCTTTTGACGTAGCGCTGATCTATGACGCGGTTCTAGCGGTTCTACGACCACGGGGGTGGATCGAGCCGCGCACGAAAGGGTGCGCGCGCGGGAAAGACGACGAAGGGGCCGCAGCACCATGGCTGGACTCGCCGAATCCGGTTCGAACCCCGACGTCGACCTGCTCTACGACATCAATGGCCTGGCCAAGGACGCGCCGCACTGGTTCGACCGGGGCGTGGAGTTCGTGGGCGAGTACGGAATGCTGCTCGCCATGGTCCTGCTGGTGCTGTGGTGCTGGTGGACCGTGCGGCGGCGCGGTGGTGGCGATGCCGCGTCGTCCGTGGCCGCCTTGGTGTGGGCGCCGCTGGCCGCCGGCATCGCGGTGCTGGTGAACGTGCCGATACGGGGCTTCGTCGAAAGACCCCGCCCCTTCGTCGACCACCAGGGGCTGGACGTCCTGGTCTCCGGCAAGACCGATTTCTCCTTCGTCAGCGATCACGCGACGCTCACCATGGCGATGGGGGTCGGGTTGTTCGTGGCGAACCGGAGGTTCGGGCTGGCCGGGATAGGGCTCGCGCTGCTCGAAGGCTTCTGCCGGGTGTACATGGGCGTGCACTACCCGACGGACGTCATCGGCGGGTTCGCTCTCGGTACGGCGGTCGCTCTGCTGCTGTCGCCGCTGGCGATGGCGTTGCTGACGCCTGTCATGAAGGCGGCGGAGCGGGCCCCGCGCGCCGGGTGGCTGATCCGGGCGCGGGGGGTGGCTCCCGCGGGGCAGGATGCGCTCATTCCCGGGGCTCGGGCGGAGCTGCCCGAGGAGCGGGACCTCGCCGCCTAGCGGCCGGGAATCCGGCGTCGGGGTTGACGTGGGGGTGGGCTGCGCAACCCGGCGCTTGCGGGTGCCGCTGTGCCCACCCGTGCCGCCCCTAGCGGCACGCATCCCACAGCTATGACGTATGCCTACAGCGCCTGCGGGAACGTGAAGAAGCGGTTGGGGTCGTACTGCCTCTTCAGGGTTGTGAGGCGGGCGGCCGCGTCGCCGTAGTACGCCTTGCGCCAGTCGGTGAGGGTGGAGTCCGTGTAGTTCTGGTAGGCGGCGCCCGAGGCGTGCCGGGCCATCGCGTTGTGCGCGGTGGTCAGCCAGGACTGGGCGGTGGTGCCCGAAGTGCCCGCCTGCCAGGAGGCGATGTACTGGGCGAGCATGCGGGAGCGGCGGTGCACGAAGGCCGTCGCGGTGGGCGAGACGCGGTTGACCGCGCCGCCCAGTGCCGTGAGGGCGATGCTGCCCGCGCCGCCTCGGACCGACGAGATCTGGTTGAGGAGCGTCTGGATGCCGGCCGTCGAGATCGAGCGGTCGAAGAAGTCCGAGCGGGCCGCGTAGGTCTCGCGGCCGAGGGCGCCCTGGGCGCTGCGGCCCGGGGTCGAACCCGGGAGGTGGCACATGGCGTCGGTCGGGAAGGAGGAGCAGCCCGCGTACACCTCCATCGAGTCCTCGTACGAGCGCTTCTTGAGGGAGACGCTGCGCGCGGGGGAGCCGATCTTGTCGGCCAGGCGGTCCACGGCGTTCTGGAGTTCGCTGTAGGTGCCGAGGGAGAACGCCGCGATGGAGACCGTGGGTGTGCCCCCGGCCGCGTTCGCGAGATGGCACGAGGACCAGATCTCGTCCGGCTGGTCCGGCCCCCACTCCTGCCAGGCCTTCATGACGGCGGCGGCCTTGGCCCAGGGCCAGGTCATGTACGCCGAGACGGCCTGTGGGGCGGGGTGGGTCCTGAAGCGCAGCTCGGTGACGACGCCGAAGTTGCCGTTGCCGGCGCCGCGCAGGGCCCAGAAGAGGTCCTTGTTCTCGGAGGCGTTCGCGACGAGCTGCTTGCCGTCGGCGGTGATCAGCGTCGCCTGGGTGAGGCTGTCGCAGGTCAGCCCGTACGCCCGTGACACGACCCCGTGGCCGCCCCCGAGCGTCAGTCCGGAGACGCCGACGGTGGGGCAGGAACCGGCCGGTATGGTCACGCCCTTCGCGGCGAGGGCGCGGTAGACGTCGATCAGTTTCGATCCCGCTCCCACGACCGCCTCGTTCGCGGACGCCCGTATCTTGTTCAGCTTGGAGACGTCGACGACCAGGCGGCCGTTGCCGGAGGACCAACCGGCGTACGAGTGGCCGCCGTTGCGTATCGACACCTTGATGCCGTGGGCGCGGGCGTAGTCCATGGTGGTGCGGATGTCGTCCGCGTGGGCGACGTAGGCGACGGCGGCGGGCTTCAGGCTGTCGAAGCGCGTGTTGTAGAGCTGGTGCGCGGCCGGCCAGCTGCGGTCTCCGGGGCGGACCAGCGCGCCGTCCAGCTCCCTCGACAGGGCGGCCCAGTTCGCGGCGGCGCGGGTGCTGGTGGTGGCCGTGCGTATGGAGGTGCCGGTGGTCTCCGAAGCACCGGAGGCCTTGGGGCCGCTGCTGTCGCTGCCGTTGCACGCGGACGTCGTCGCCGCCGCGAGTGCGGCGGTGGCTCCGCCGATGAACGTACGCCGTTGCATGTGCGCCTCCCGTGGGTTCCGTGGAACGAGACGGGTCCCCGGGCCCCAGGGTTCCACCGGCGAATGCCACGGAATCGCTACAGCGCAGGTCCAGCGGTACGACCGCCCGCGGCTGAAAGGCTACGTCAGCAGGTTCCCGGTGTGGGTCTGCGCGTCCGCGCGGGCCAGGCTGCGGGCTCTGCGGGCAGGGCCTCTCCAGCCGCAGATGCAGCGGGCTACGCAGAAGCGGCCCTGTTCGACCGTCGTTGTCCGGTGTTCCGGGGAGGAGTTGGTCTCGTCCTGCTGCGCCACCCCGACAACGTTACCCAAGGCAAGTGAACGGAGCGCCGTCGCGTGACGGGCGCCCCTACTCGTCGTTAACCGGAACGACAGGGAGGGCCCGGGACGGACCGGCTGGGGGTCGGCAGGAGATGGTGGCGCTGGAGGAAGGGCGGGCCGGCTGGGCGGTTGTCGCAGCCGTCGCGGCGGGGCTGATGGTGTGTGTCACGGGATGTTCGGGCGGCGGGGCCGCTGCCGAGGACGCCCGCTCCGGTGCCGACCCCGTCGAGGTGCTGCACCGGGCCGCCGACGCGCTGGAGCGGGCCGGCAGTGCGAAGGCCCGTACGTCCATGGAGATGGCCACCGGCGGGACCCGGGTCACCATCCGGGGCGAGGGCGTGTACGACTTCAAGGCTCAGATGGGGCAGCTCAAGGTGCTGCTGCCGCAGGACCCGGCCGGCACCGACGAGCACCGGCCGATCACCGAACTCCTCGCACCGGGGGCCCTGTTCATGAAGAACCGCGGCGCCGGCGTGCCCGCCGACAAGTGGGTCCGCGTCGAAACGGCCGGCCTCACCGACGGGAACCTGGTGACGGGCGGCGTCACCGACCCGTACGCGGCGGCCGAGCTGCTGCGCGGGGCGCGGGCGGCGACGTATGTGGGGAAGACCGAGGTGGCCGGGACGCCGGTGCGGCACTATCGCGGGACCGCCGACCTGGACATCGCCGCGAAGAGTGCGTCGAAGGGGCAGCGGAAGGCTCTGAAGGCGGCGGCGACAGGGTTCGCCACCGCCGAGGTGCCGTTCGACGCCTACCTCGACGACCAGGGGCGGCTGCGCAAGGTCCGCCACCGGTTCAGCTTCGTCAACGGACAGCAGAAGGGCACTGTCGCCGTCGCCTCGACGACGCTGCTGTTCGACTTCGGGGTCCCCGCCGACGTACGGCTGCCGGAAGCCGAGGACATCTTCGCCGGGAAGATCGCGGCGCAGTAGATTCCCGGGAGCGGAGCGGTAGCTTCCCGGGAGGGGCTGGAAATGGCCCTTCCGTGCCATGCGCGGTGTGTAGGCCGCTCCCTACTCTAGGAAGTCGATGACGGCAGGAAGAGGTGATGCACGTGGCTCCGGTCGGCGGTACGGCAGTTCAGGACCACGTGGCCCTCGCCGAGATCGAGCTGTGCGGCGACCTGATCATCGCGGCCTCGGCCGCCCATGAGGACCGGCTCAGTCTTGAGAGCATCGACGAGGTGCTGAAAGTGGCTGAAGAGCGTACCCATGACGTCCCTGAGCGGGGTGCTGAGGAGTAGGCCTCCCGGCCTCCCTCCGGTACCCGGGCGTGGCCCGGTCCCCGCCACGCCTACCCCACGTCACCCATGACTCGAACACCATGATTCGCGTCACGCCGTACCTCAGGTGCGGAGCAGTCGGCCGATCGCCTTCGTCGCCTCTTCGACCTTCGCGTCGATCTCGTCGCCGCCCTTGAGGGCCGCGTCCGCGACGCAGTGGCGCAGGTGTTCCTCCAGGAGCTGGAGGGCGAAGGACTGCAGGGCCTTCGTGGAGGCGGAGACCTGGGTGAGTATGTCGATGCAGTAGACGTCCTCGTCGACCATCCGCTGCAGACCGCGGATCTGGCCCTCGATGCGGCGCAGGCGCTTGAGGTGCTCGTCCTTCTGCTTGTGGTACCCGTGGATCCCGCGGTCGTGGTCGGTCACGATCTCCTGGGGCTCCTGGACCTTTTCGGCCTCGCCGGAGGGTGCCGTCGCGCCGGCCTCGGTGGTCGTCATCGCGTCCTCCTGCTGAATCTGCTGCATTGGTCCGGTGCGGTGGACGATCCTGTCTGAAACGCCACTTACATATACCCCTGGTAGGTATATGGTATCGGACTTTGCTGGGTATGGGGCCCTTGCCCGATGCCGGAACCGGACCCTGTGCTGATCACTGTGCCCGATGGGCGACACTGGGGGACGGCCCATTAGCCGTGGCCGGATGATGCGCCTAGCATCAGCCTGACCGAACCGAAGCACCCCGAGGACCCCACGTGCGCTTTCGTCTGACCCCCAGGGAGACGAGCTTCTATGACATGTTTTCCGCGTCCGCGGACAACATCGTCACGGGCTCGAAACTCCTGATGGAACTGCTTGGGGCGGACGCCTCCGCCCGGGCCGAGATCGCAGAGCGTATGCGGGCAGCGGAACACGCCGGTGACGACGCCACGCACGCGATCTTCCACCAGTTGAACTCCTCGTTCATCACGCCGTTCGACCGTGAGGACATCTACAACCTGGCCTCGTCCCTCGACGACATCATGGACTTCATGGAGGAGGCCGTCGACCTGGTCGTCCTCTACAACGTCGAGGAATTGCCGAAGGGCGTCGAGCAGCAGATCGAGGTACTGGCCCGCGCGGCCGAGCTGACCGCCGAGGCCATGCCGAACCTGCGGACCATGGAAAACCTCACCGAGTACTGGATCGAGGTCAACCGGCTGGAGAACCAGGCCGACCAGATCCACCGCAAGCTGCTGGCCCACCTCTTCAACGGCAAGTACGACGCCATCGAGGTGCTGAAGCTCAAGCAGATCGTGGATGTGCTGGAGGAAGCGGCCGACGCGTTCGAGCACGTGGCGAACACGGTGGAGACCATCGCCGTCAAGGAGTCCTGACCCGGTCATGGACACCTTTGCTTTGATCGTGACCATTGGCGTCGCGCTCGGATTCACGTATACGAACGGCTTCCACGACTCGGCGAACGCCATCGCCACGTCGGTGTCCACGCGGGCGCTGACCCCGCGGGCGGCGCTCGCCATGGCAGCGGTGATGAACCTCGCCGGTGCGTTCCTCGGCAGCGGTGTCGCGCACACCGTCAGCAGCGGGCTGATCGAGACGCCCGAGGGCAGCAAGGGGATGGGAATCCTCTTCGCGGCACTCATCGGCGCCATCGTCTGGAACCTCGTCACCTGGTACTTCGGGCTTCCGTCGTCCTCGTCGCACGCGTTGTTCGGCGGGCTGGTGGGGGCGGCGCTCGCGGGCGGTACGACCGTTCTCTGGTCCGGCGTCCTGGACAAGATCATCATTCCGATGTTCCTGTCGCCGGTGGTCGGTCTGATCGGCGGCTATCTGGTGATGTGCGCCATCATGTGGATCTTCCGCAGGGCCAATCCGTCCAAGGCCAAGCGCGGATTCCGCATCGCTCAGACCGTGTCGGCGGCCGGGATGGCGCTCGGGCACGGTCTTCAGGACGCCCAGAAGACGATGGGTGTCGTGGTGATGGCGCTGGTCATCGGTGGCGTCCAGGGGGCGGACGATCCGATTCCGGTCTGGGTGAAGATCATCTGTGCGGTGATGCTGTCGCTGGGGACGTACGCGGGTGGGTGGCGCATCATGCGGACGCTCGGGCGGAAGATCATCGAGCTTGATCCGCCTCAGGGTTTCGCCGCGGAGACGACGGGGGCGTCGATCATGTTCGCCACGGCGTTCCTCTTCAAGGCGCCGATCTCCACGACGCATGTCATCACCTCCGCCATCATGGGCGTCGGGGCGACGAAGCGTGTGAACGCGGTGCGGTGGGGTGTCGCCAAGAACATCGTCCTGGGGTGGTTCATTACGATGCCGGCGGCCGCGTTGGTGGCTGCGGCCGGCTTCTGGATTGTGAACCTGGCGTTTCTGTAGTTCGGGTGTAGCCGGGGGTGGGTTTCTCGCCCCCTCCGCCCCTACCCTCCCGTACCAGCCTTTCGGCTGCGGGTGGGTGGGGGCTTGTCGCGCAGTTCCCCGCGCCCCTCAAAGGGGCGCGGGGAACTGCGCGGTCTTTTTTAGGGGGGCTGGGGGTGCAGCCCCCAGGGGTGGGCCGAGTCGCAGGCGTGCGGAAACGAGCGGGCCCGCCCCCGGGAGCCAGGGGCGGGCCCTTCTCGTCCTCGCGGTGGCACCGCCATGCAGCACCGCGAGGGGTATGGGGGCGTCGGCTCAGCCGAAGCGGCCGGAGATGTAGTCCTCCGTGGCCTGGACCGACGGGTTGGAGAAGATGCGCTCCGTGTCGTCGATCTCGATGAGCTTGCCGGGCTGGCCGACCGCGGCCAGGTTGAAGAACGCGGTGCGGTCGGAGACGCGGGCGGCCTGCTGCATGTTGTGCGTCACGATGACGATCGTGAAGCGCTCCTTGAGCTCACCGATGAGGTCCTCGATGGCGAGGGTGGAGATGGGGTCCAGGGCCGAGCAGGGCTCGTCCATGAGGAGGACCTGGGGCTCCACGGCTATCGCTCGCGCGATGCACAGGCGCTGCTGCTGACCGCCGGAGAGGCCGGAACCCGGCTTGTTCAGACGGTCCTTGACCTCGTTCCAGAGGTTCGCGCCCTTGAGGGACTTCTCGACGATGTCGCTGAGCTCGGACTTCCTGTAGGAGCCGTTGAGCTTCAGGCCCGCCGCCACGTTGTCGAAGATCGACATGGTGGGGAAGGGGTTGGGGCGCTGGAAGACCATGCCGATCGTGCGGCGCACGGCGACGGGGTCGACCCCGCTCCCGTACAGGTCCTCGTCGTCCAGGAGCACCTTGCCCTCGACGCGGCCACCGGGGGTGACCTCGTGCATGCGGTTGAGGGTGCGCAGGAAGGTCGACTTGCCGCAGCCGGAGGGGCCGATGAAGGCCGTCACCGAGCGGGGCTCGACCGTCATGGAGATGTCTTCGATCGCCTTGTGGGCGCTGTAGTAGGCGGTGAGACCGCTTACGTCGATTCGCTTGGCCATTTCAATCACTGCTTCTTTCGCAAAGGTTCGGGTCGCTGATTGGCCGCGTCAGCGGCCCGTCTTGGGCGCCTTCCAGCGCGCGATGCCACGCGCTGCCAGGTTGAGGATCATGACGAAGGCGATGAGCGCGAGTGCCGCCGCCCATGCCCGGTCGTAGGCTGCGCCGGAACCGGCGCTGTTCGCGTACTGCTGGTAGATGTACAGCGGCAGCGAGGCCTGCGGGTCCGAGAACGGGTTGGTGTTGATGAAGCTGGTACCCCACACCAGCAGCAGCACGGGAGCGGTCTCACCGGTGATGCGCGCCACCGCGAGCATCACACCGGTGGTGATACCGCCGATGGAGGTCGGCAGAACCACCTTGATGATGGTGCGCCACTTCGGGATGCCCAGCGCGAGGGAGGCCTCGCGCAGCTCGTTCGGTACGAGCTTGAGCATCTCCTCCGTGGAGCGGACCACCACGGGCATCATCAGGATCGACAGGGCGAGCGAACCGGCGAAGCCGGAGTAACCCATGTCCAGGATGAGGATCCAGAAGCTGAGAATGAAGAGGCCGGCGACGATCGACGGGATGCCCGTCATGACGTCGACGAAGAAGGTGACGGCCTTGGCGAGCTTGCCGCGCCCGTACTCGACGAGGTAGATCGCGGTGAGCACACCGATCGGCACGGCGATCAGGGTGGCGATGGCGACCTGCTCCAGGGTGCCGATGATCGCGTGGTAGATGCCGCCACCGGGCTGGGTGTCGGCGACTACACCCATGGAGTGGGTCAGGAAGTAGACGTCGAAGACCTTCACGCCGCGCTTGACGGTCTCCCAGATCAGGGAGGCCAGCGGGATGACGGCGACGATGAAGCAGACCCAGACGAGGCTGGTCGCGACCCGGTCCTTGGCCTGGCGGCGGCCCTCGACCTGTGCGGCGATGACGTACGTACCGAGGACGAAGAGGATCGCGGCGATCAGGCCCCACTGGACCTTGCTGTCGAGGCCGGCGCCCAGGCCGATGCCCGCGGCGACGGCGACGGAGCCCACGGCGATGGCCCACGAGGACCACTTCGGGAGGCTGGCGCCGCGCAGCGTGCTGGGGCGCTTGTGGCTGACGGGTGCGGTGCTCATGCGTTGGCCCCCGAGTACTCCTTGCGGCGGTTGATGATCATGCGCGCCGCGCCGTTGACCAGCAGAGTGATGACGAACAGGACGAGACCGGAGGCGATCAGCGCGTCCTGGCCGAGCGGGGTGGCCTCGCTGAACTTGCTCGCGATGTTCTGGGCGAACGTGCCGCCGCCCGGGTCGAGCAGGCTGGCGTCGATATCGAAGGTCGGGGAGAGGACCGTGGCGACGGCCATCGTCTCGCCGAGCGCGCGGCCGAGGCCGAGCATCGAGGCGGAGATCACGCCGGAGCGGCCGAAGGGCAGCACCGACATGCGGATGACCTCCCAGCGCGTGGCGCCGAGGGCCAGCGCGGCCTCCTCGTGCATCTGCGGGACCTGGCGGAAGACCTCACGGCTCACGTTCGTGATGATCGGCAGGATCATGATCGCGAGCAGGATGCCGACGGTGAGCATCGAGCGGGGCGCGCCGCCCTGCCACTCGAAGATGCCGGTCCAGCCGAAGTAGTGGTCGAGCCAGCCGAAGAGTCCGTCCATGTGCGGTACGAGGACGAGGGCGCCCCAGAGGCCGTACACGATGGACGGGACGGCGGCCAGCAGGTCGATCACGTACGCGATGGTGCCGCCGAGCTTGCGCGGCGCGTAGTGCGTGATGAACAGGGCGATGCCGACCGCGACCGGGACCGCGAGGACCATGGCGATGAGCGCGGAGACCACGGTGCCGAAGGCGAGGACCGCGATACCGAAGGTCGCCGGTTCGAGGCTGGTGTTCCACTCGAACGTGGTCAGGAAGTTCCCGTGGTCCTTGCCGATCGCAATGGCGGCACGGTAGGTGAGGAAGGCTGCGATGGCGGCCATGATCACCAGGAGGAAAATGCCGGACCCGCGCGAGAGACCGAGGAAGATCCGGTCTCCGGGGCGGGTGGCGCCGCGGCTCGCACTCTTCAGGGCGGCCGCGGAAGGCTGTGGGGTGGGGGGAGGGGCTTCAGTGTTCTGTGTTGATATGTCCATCGGGATTCTCCGGTCTGCGGAACCGTAAGGGGTGGCGGCTCCAGGCGGCGGTGCACCGGACGGTGCGGCCCGCCTCGGCGAGGCGGGCCGCACACTCAGGTCAGCTCAGGCTCGAGATGGTGGAACGGACCTTGGTGATGATCTCGTCGGGGATCGGCGCGTACTTGGCGTCGGTCAGCAGCTTCTGACCGTCCTCGCTCGCGATGTAGGTGAGGAAGGACTTGGTGGCGGCCAGGGTGTCGGCCTTGTTCCCCTTCTCGCAGACGATCTCGTAGGTAACCAGGGTAAGCGGGTAGGCGCCTTCCTCGGTCGGCTTGTAGTTCAGGGACAGCGCCAGGTCGTTGCCCGTGCCGGCGACCTTGGCGGTGGCGATGGCCTTGGTGGCGTTCTCGACGGTGGCCTTGACCGGGGTCTTGGCGTCCGTCTTCAGGTCGACGGTGTTGATGCCGTCAGCGGCGTAGGAGAGCTCGAAGTACGAGATCGCGCCCGAGACCTGCTTCACCTGCTGGGCGAGACCGGAGGAGCCCTGCGCGGACTGGCCGCCCTTGGCCTGCCAGGCCTTGCCGCCCGAGTAGTTCCAGTCGGACGGGGCGACGGCCTTCAGGTACTTGGTGAAGTTGTCCGTGGTGCCGGACTCGTCCGAGCGGTGGAAGGCCTGGATCTTGGTGCTGGGAAGCTTCGCGTCGGGGTTCAGCTTCGCGATGGCCTTGTCGTTCCACGTCGTGATCTTGCCGTCGAAGATCTTGGCGAGCGTGGAGGCGTCCAGCGTGAGGTTGTCCACGCCGTCCAGGTTGTATCCGATCGCGATCGGGCCGCCGACCATCGGAAGGTCGATGGCGGCGTTGCCGCCGCAGGCCTTCTTGGCGGCCGTGGCCTCTTCGGGCTTGAGCGGCGAGTCCGAACCGGCGAACGCGGTCTGGCCCTGGGTGAACGCGGTGATGCCCGCGCCCGAACCCGTCGGGTTGTAGTTGATCTGCACGCTCTTGCACGACGCCTTGTACTGCGCCACCCACGCGTCGATCGCGTTCTTCTGCGCGGAAGAGCCGGAGGCCTGCAGCTGGCCCTTGGCGTCGTCGCACTTGATGGCGCTGTTGTTGCTGGCCGGGGCCGAGCTGTCGCCACCGTTGCTCTTGCCGGTGTCGTCCGAGCCGCACGCCGTGAGGGCCAGGGCGCCGGAGACGGCGACGGCACCGAGCGAGAGGGCGCGAAGCCGGTTCTTGCGCTGAAGCTTCACTTTCGGGAGTTCCTTCCAGGAGCCGCCGTCGAGGTGGCGGCGTGCGAGGTTCGGTGTAATGCGGAGGCCACATCCAGTAAGCGCTCCGCACCGGGTAAGGCCGAAATTAGGCAGATCAGGTGACGGCGCTGAAGGCCGTAAGTGAACGGGGGGTGAACCCCTGCGGACGGTGCGGTGAGGTCACGGAACGCTTACGTCTCGGACACGGGGCGGTTTCCGACAACTCGGGTCCAATTGATAACTCTAGGCAACCGGACGTAATCGCACAGGTTTCAACGCCTTTGCGGAGACGCCGTATCCGCACAGGGTCGTCGGACGCGGCGGCGGACTCGTACGGCGGTGACAGCGCGTCACTACGTCAGGTGCAGCGCGGCGAGCAGGGCGTCGACCAGGTCGCGGTCCCTGGGCATCGTCAGGCGGTCGCGAGCCTCGGCGGGGGAGAGCCACAGGACGCGGTCCACCTCGCGGTTCGGGATGAAATGGCCGTCCGTCGCCTCGGCCGCCCAGTACCGGACCTCCTTGGGGCGGCCGGCGACGACGTAGCGGAGCGTCGGCAGGGGAGCGCCCAGCACGGCGGTGTACCCCGTCTCCTCCGCCACTTCGCGCAGCGCGCCGGCGAGGGGGTCCTCGCCCCGCTTCAACTTGCCCTTCGGGTGCGACCAGTCGTCGTACTTCGGTCGGTGGACGAGGCAGATCTGCAGCTCGCCGTCGACCGGGGAATGGCGCCACAGGACGCAGCCCGCCGCCTGGATGGTGTCGTCTGCCATGGGGCCTCCCTCGTCGTGCGCCATGGACCCTCCCTCAGGGGGTGCGTACCGCTTCCATCTGCCATGCCTGCTGGAACGCGAACCGTGCCGCCTCCACCTCGTGCCGCTGGTCGGCGTGGAGCACGCCGAGCGCGTACGCCGTCGCCGGGGCGATGCGCGGGGTGCGGGCCGCCGACGCCGCGGCCGATGCCGCCTCCGCCGCGTCCCGGTGCCGGTTGAGGGCCTGGCCCGCGGCGAGAAGTCGTACGTCGGTGGGGCACTCCTCGCCGTACAGGACCTCACGGGCGTAGCGGTGCAGCCGCAGCAGCAGGCGGACCTGGTGCCAGGGGGCGTCCTGCGGCTGGGGCGCGGTGTCGGCGGAGAGCCCGTGGACGAGGGCCTCCGCGTTGTAGGGGTGGCCCGCGGTGACCAGCGGCAGCGCGGCGATCGCGTCGGTCAGACGGTCCGCCGCGGCGGCGGCCAGCGGGCGCAGGTCGGTGGTGGTGGCCGCGAGGGTCAGCGGGACCTCGCTGGCCAGGACCGCCACGCTGTCGGCGACCGCGTGGAAGCGGCCTGAGCCCAGCGCCTGCAGGGCCGCCGAGTGGGCCCTGGTGCGGGCCAGGGTCAGCTGGCGGTCCAGGAGGGCGCCCGCTTTCGCGGCACCGACCGTCAGGTTGCCGGTGGGTTGGGTGCGCGGGCCGGGGCCGGCCGGTTCCGCTCTCTGCGGGACGGGCTCCGCCCCGGCGGAACGATTGCTCCCAGCGGAAGCGGAGGCGGCCGACTGGCCCACAGCCTTGCCGGGTGGCTGTGCCGGGAGTGCCGACGAACCCGACAGGCGGTTCAGGGCGCCCAACAGCCGTTCCAGGCGGGCCGCGTACGCGTGCTCCCGGGCCAACGTGCCGGACAGCCAGGCCAGTTCGGGGCGCATGCCCTCCGACCAGTCCGGGTCGAGCAGAGGCCGGAAGGTGTGGAGGCTGCCGCTGATGCGGCGGGCCGAGCGGCGCAGTGCCCGCGCCGCGTCGACAGACTCCTCCGAACCGTTCTCCCCCAGTCTCGACTTCGCTCGACCGGGGGGACCCCCATCGCCGCCGGTCTCCCGGTGCTGGCGCAGCGAACGGAGAAACTCCGTGGCCTGGGCCCGCAGATAGTTCGCGAGGGCGTCCCCGGACACAGGCCCGCCCGTGGGGTCGGTGGGGGGATCAAGGTGCTGCTGTGCCACGCCGGCGCCTCCGGGCGTCTATGAGCATCTCCTGGACGTTTCGCAGGGGCTGGCCATCCGCGTCGGTCGCGTGCCGCGTCCACTCGCCGTCGGGGCCCAGGTGCCAGGAGGAAGTGGTGTCGGACATGCCGGTTTCCAACAGCCGGTTGAGGGCTGCCCGGTGGGCCGGGTCGGTGACTCTGACCAGGGCTTCGATCCGCCGGTCGAGGTTGCGGTGCATCATGTCGGCGCTGCCGATCCACACCTCGGGCTCGCCGCCGTTGCCGAAGCCGAAGACCCGGGAGTGTTCGAGGAAGCGGCCGAGGATGGAGCGGACCCGGATGTTTTCGGACAGGCCGGTGACGCCCGGCCGGACCGCGCAGATGCCGCGCACCCATATGTCGACCGGTACTCCGGCCTGCGACGCGCGGTACAGCGCGTCGATGATCGCCTCGTCCACCATCGAGTTGACCTTGATGCGGACGAACGCGGGGCGGCCGGCGAGGTGGTGCTGTACTTCCTTGTTGATCCGCGAGATCAGGCCGTCGCGCAGGGACTTGGGGGCGACGAGCAGACGGCGGTAGGTCTCGCGGCGCGAGTAGCCGGAGAGCCGGTTGAAGAGGTCGGAGAGGTCCGCGCCGACCTGCGGGTCGGCGGTGAGCAGTCCGAGGTCCTCGTACAGCCGGGCGGTCTTCGGGTGGTAGTTGCCCGTGCCGACGTGGGAGTAGCGGCGCAGGGTGTCGCCCTCCTGCCGTACGACGAGCGACAGCTTGCAGTGCGTCTTCAGACCGACCAGGCCGTACACGACATGGCAGCCTGCCTCCTCCAGCTTGCGGGCCCACTTGATGTTGGCCTGCTCGTCGAAGCGGGCCTTGATCTCGACGAGGACGAGGACCTGCTTGCCGGACTCGGCGGCGTCGATGAGCGCGTCGACTATCGGCGAGTCGCCGGACGTCCGGTACAGGGTCTGCTTGATGGCGAGCACGTCCGGGTCGGACGCGGCCTGCTCCAGGAAGGCCTGCACGGAGGTGGAGAAGGAGTCGTACGGGTGGTGCAGCAGGACATCGCGTTCGCGCAGGGCGGCGAAGATGTCGGGCGCGGACGCCGACTCGACCTCCGCGAGATCGCGGTGGGTGCCCGCGATGAACTTCGGGTACTTCAGCTCGGGCCGGTCGAGTGCGGCGATCCCGAAGAGGCCGGTGAGGTCCAGGGGACCCGGCAGCGGGTACACCTCGGCCTCGGAGATCTTCAGCTCCCGGACGAGCAGATCGAGGACGTACCGGTCGATGGACTCCTCGACCTCCAGGCGCACCGGCGGACCGAAGCGGCGCCGCATGAGCTCCTTCTCCAGGGCCTGGAGCAGGTTCTCGGCGTCGTCCTCCTCGACCTCCAGGTCCTCGTTCCGGGTGAGGCGGAAGGTGTGGTGCTCAAGCACCTCCATGCCCGGGAACAGCTCCTCCAGGTGGGCCGCGATGACGTCCTCGATGGGGACGTAGCGGTTCGGCGAGGCCTCCAGGAAGCGGGAGAGCAGCGGCGGGACCTTGACGCGCGCGAAGTGGCGGTGGCCGCTGACCGGGTTCCGTACGACGACGGCCAGGTTCAGGGACAGGCCGGAGATGTACGGGAAGGGGTGCGCGGGGTCGACCGCCAGCGGGGTCAGGACCGGGAAGATCTGGTGCCGGAAGAGCGTGAAGAGGCGGGCCTGCTCCTTCTCGGTCAGCTCGCTCCAGCGGACGAGGTGGATGCCCTCCTCCGCGAGCGCGGGGGCGACGTCCTCCTGGTAGCAGGCCGCGTGCCGGGCCATGAGCTCGCGCGAACGGGCCCAGATCATCTCCAGGACCTCGCGGGGCTGCAGACCGGAGGCGGACTTCGTCGCCACACCGGTCGCGATACGGCGCTTCAGACCCGCCACCCGGACCATGAAGAACTCGTCCAGGTTGCTGGCGAAGATCGCCAGGAAGTTGGCGCGCTCCAGGAGAGGCGTGTTCGGGTCTTCCGCGAGCTCCAGAACCCTCTCGTTGAACCCCAGCCAGCTGCGCTCCCGGTCCAGGAAGCGGCCCTGCGGCAGCGTGATGCCGTCCTGCACCGTGTCCTCGTACGCGTCGAGGTCGGCGTCGAGGTCGGGCTCGAGATCGGAGACCGCCGCCGACACGGTGTGCGGGCGGTGAGCGGCTATGGAGCCGACGGACGGCTGGGGGTGCTGTACCGGTGCCTGGGCGCTGGGCTGGTTCATGGACCCATTCTTCCGCGCCAGGGGCGAGACCGGCGCGTCGGAGAGGGCGGGCTGCAGCGGAGCGAGGCGGATGTTCCCGTTCCGCATCACCGGCGTACGCTCACTCCCCGTCGTCGGCGAGGTCCCGTTCTCCGGTGGAGGCGACGGCTCGGGCGCGGCGGGCTTCATTGGTTGAGCGTCGCAAGGTCACCTGAATCGATGGTTACGGCGACATGACGTGCGGGATAGCGGGGGGCGGCTCCCGGACGTCTACATGTCCGGGAGCCGCGTACGCGCCCACCCCCGTGAGGTGCGTACGTTTTCTCAGCCGTACAGCCGCTCTAAGGGGTACGGCGGCGCAGCAGCCGGAACGCCGCTGCGGTGGCGAGGGCCACGACGGCGAGGAGCACGCCGCTCTCCATGAACTGGAGGGGCCAGAAATGGGACTCGGGGTGGCGCGTGGCCCAGAAGTCGGTCAGGCCGGAGCGGGCCATGCAGTCCTTGATGTCCGGGGCGTTCTCGTAGCCGACGCAGGCCAGGTTGTTGCCGATGTGCTCGCCGGAGGTGGTGACGGCGCCGTGTTCGAGGACCTGGGAACTGCGCGGGAGGTGCAGCGCGGCCCGTCCGGTGACCGTGTCGGCGGGCCACAGGCTCGTCCGGAACCAGTCGACCACGTTGTACAGGACCAGAGTCGCCGCGAAGGCCACGCCCGCCGCGGGCAGCGCCTTCCTGGTGACCAGGCCCGCGAGTGCACCGACGGTGAGGCCCGCGAGGATGTAGGCGACGGCGGCCGGGCCGGTGGAGATGAAGACGTCGGGGTTGTACCAGTCGCCGACGAGGTCCGGGTTGTCGTCCCGGCGGGCCCAGACGTTGAGGAGGACGATCAGGGTGGTGCCGGCGGCGAGCAGGGCCGCCGGGACGGCGAGCTTGGCGGTGAGCCAGCGCATCGGAGTGACGGACTGGGTCCAGGCCAGTTCCGCGGTCCCGCTCTCCAGCTCGCGCCCGATCAGCGCGGCCCCTGCCCACGCGGCGACCGGGAACATCAGGTACGACAGGGCGGTGCCGACGAGGCCGATGCCGATTCCGTAGGTCTCGTCGGTGTTGATCGCCTCGACGTCCGAGCAGCTCGGCAGGCTGTCGGTGGCCGGTGTGGCGCAGGCGCCGATGCCCGCGCGGGCATCGGCGCCGATGGCGTACATCCAGATCAGGACCCCCACGGCGGCCAGCAGTACGGCACCCCAGAGCAGCAGGGCCGTGCGGTGCAGGCGCAGGACGGTCCAGGGGAGGCCGCCGAACGCGCCGCCGTCGTTCTCGCGGGCGACCGTGCCTCGGGCGGTGAGGGCGCTCATACGGCGGTTCCCTTCGCGATGGTGCCGGTGCGGCGCTTGAGTACCCGGAAGGAGACGAGGGCCGCGAGTGCGGTGAGAGCGAGCACCAGGGCGGTCGCCGTGAGCTGGAGCGGCCAGTAGTGGGAGAAGGGGTGGGAGTCGGTGTAGTAGCTGACGGCGTCGAGCTTGTCGTAGGCGGCGCGGCACGTCGGGACGTGGCTGCTGCCGCAGTACGGGTTGGACAGGCGGTCACCTGTGGAGGTGAGCAGACCTTCGTCGACGGTGAGGCCGAGGCTCTTGGGGCCGTCGTGGGTGAGGCCGGTGACGGTGTGCACCGTCGGCCACAGGTGGGGCAGCGCCAGGGCGACGCCGGACCAGGCGGCTGCCGTCCACAGCACCGAGAGGACGAGCGCGGCCAGCGAGCGGCGCAGTGCCAGGCCCGCGAGGGCGCCGGCGGCCAGGCCGAACAGGGCGATGGCGATCGTGGTGGTGCCGTTGGTGTGGAAGGTGAGGGAGTCGGTCCAGGGCTTGGCGGTGTCGATCTTTCCGCGCCCCTTGAACCACACCATGCGGTGCAGCACGACCAGCACGGTCGTCCCGGCGCTGACGAGCGCGGCCGGGGCGGCGAGCTTGGCGGCCAGCCAGCGGGCCGGGGAGATGGACTGGGTCCAGGCGAGCTGCGCGGTGCCGCTCTCCAACTCGCGGCCGATCAGCGAGGCGCCCGCCCAGGCGGCGACGAGGAACGGCACGAACGTCACCGCGAGGGTGGCGTACAGGTAGACCGACTTGTACGTGGTGATCGCGTCCTGGTCGTACGCGCAGGTGGCCGTCCCGCAGCGGTCGTACTGCCGCCAGGCCGTGATCGCCGCGTCGGTGAGCGGGCCGTAGAGCCACAGCAGCAGGGCCGCGAGGGCGGTGAACAGACCGGCCCAGGCGTACAGGGCCGGGCGGTGCAGCCGCAGCATCACGCGTGTGGTGGCGAACGGCACGGGCGCCGGGGCGGCGGAGGGGGAGGCCGTGAGGGTGGTCATGCGGCGGGCTCCTGGGACGCGGCCCGGGTGGCGCCGGATTGGAGCGACAGCGCGGGCGCTTCGGGGTTGCGCAGATGGGCGAGGACCAGCTCCTCCAGGGAGGGCGCGGCGGTGTGCCAGCCGTCCGCGAGTGGACCCCGCGGCCGTACCAGCGCGGTGAGCTGCCGTCCGGTGGTGCGGGACTCGACCACGGTGTGCGGGGTGAGGTCCCGTGCGGCCCCGTTGACGGGGGACTGCGCGGGGCCGCTGAGGAGGGTGTGCGCGGCCAGCAGGTCGTCCAGGTCGCCCGCCAGGCGCACCCGGCCGCCGCCGATCAGCAGCAGGTAGTCGCAGGAGCCCTCCAGTTCGGCGACGACGTGCGAGGACATCACGACCGTGGTGCCGTACTGCGCGGCCTCGGCCATCAGCAGGCCCATCAGTTCGTGGCGGGCGAGCGGGTCGAGGTCGGCCATCGGCTCGTCCAGGAGCAGGAGTTCGGGCCGTTTGCCGAGCGCGAGGGCGAGGGCGACACGGGTGCGCTGGCCGCCGGAGAGGGAGCGGACCCTGGCCTTCGGGTCGAGGCCGCCGGCCGCCACGATCCGCTCGGCGACGGAGGCGTCCCAGCGCGCGGGGTTGAGCTCCCGGCCCAGGAGCAGCGTGTCGGCGACGCTGAGCTGCGGGTACAGCGGCTTGCCCTGCGCGACGTAGGCGATGCGCTCGCGGGCGGCGACCGGGTGCGTGCCGAGCACGGTCAGGGAGCCCTCGGTGGGGGCGAGCAGCGCGGCCGCGTGGGCCAGCAGGGTCGACTTGCCCGCGCCGTTGGGTCCGACGACGGCGCAGACGCGCCCCACCGGAAGCCGGAAGGTGCACTCGCGCAGGGCCCAGCCCCCGCGCCGCCCGAACCGCTTGCCCAGCGCGGCCGCCGCCATGGCGGTCTCGGTCATTCCTGGTCTCCCTTGCTGAAATGTTCATCGAGTACGGCGCTGAAGAGTGCCGCCACGTCGTCGCGCTGGAGCCCGGCCTCGCGGGCCCTGGCCGCCCATGCGTCCAGTTCGGCGCGCAGGGGCGAGTCGGCCGGGGCGGTGCCCAGCGACTTTCGTACGAAGGTGCCGAGGCCGCGTCTGGCCTCGACCAGGCCCTCCCGCTCCAGCTCGCGGTAGGCCTTGAGGACGGTGTTCGGATTGATGGCGGTGGCTTCCACGACCTCGCGGGCCGTGGGGAGCTTGTCGCCCGGTTCCAGCAGGCCGAGGCGCAGGGCCTGCTTGGTCTGCTGGACGATCTGGACGTAGGTGGCGACGCCGCTGCGCCGGTCGATGCGGTACTCGACCACTCGGACAACCACCCTTTCACTAATTGAGTAGTGAAAGGGTGGTGCAAGATGGTGTCCGCGGTCAAGACCGAGCAGGACCGAGATTTTGTGGGCCGGCGCGTGAACCGATCGGCGGGGCTCGTCCGATGAGGGGTTGTGAGGGAAACGAGAAGCGACGGGGAGCTGCTGCGGGCCATCGCGGCGGACGGGGACCGTCGCGCCTTCGAGGAGCTGTACCGGCGGTACGCGCCGTGGCTGACCGCGCGGCTGCGCGGCCGGTGCGCCGACGCCGGAGTCGTCGACGACGTCGTGCAGGAGACGTTCCTCGCCGTGTGGCGCGGCACCGCCCGCTACCGGGAGGAGGGTGACGTGGCCGGCTGGCTGTGGCGCATCGGCTCGCGACGACTGATCGACGCGCTGCGCGGCGACGGCGCGCGCGGCCGGCTCCGGCAGGCGCTCGCACGTCTCCGGCACCGCGACGAGGACTCCGCCGAGGAGCGGGTGCTGGCCGGGGTCGAACACGGCGACCTGGCCGGCGCGTTGACCCGGCTCTCGCCGGAACTGCGCGCGGTCCTCCAGGCCACGGTGATCGACGGGCTCAGTACCCGGGAAGCGGCCGTCCTGCTCGGCATTCCGCCGGGCACGGTCAAGACGCGGGCACTGCGTGCACGCAAGCAGCTGCGGGAGGCACTGGCATGAGCGGCAAATTTCAGCCCCTCCGGCGTTTGAGGAGCGGGGGTTTGAGGAGCGGGGGTTTGGGGGCGGAGCCCCCAAGGACGGGACGGGTAGGGGCGGAGGGGGCGAAAATCGCCGGCCCGGCCACCCCCGACGGCGGGTGGCACGTGGACGAGGCCGACCTCCGGGCCTACGCACAGGGCGAGTTGGCCCCTCCCCGGCTCTGGTCCGCCGACACCCACCTCGCCTCGTGCGCGCGGTGCCGGGAGGTGCTGGCCGCCGTGAGCGACCCTGTCGCGCTGGACGCCGGGTGGGAGCGGCTCGACGCCGAGCTGGACGTGCCGCGGCCGGGGCTGTTCGAGTCGCTGCTCGTGCGGGTCGGCGTCGCCGATCACATCGCGCGGCTGCTCGCGGCCACCCCCGTGCTGCGCCGCTCCTGGCTGGGCGCGGTCGCCGCTGTGCTGGTCATGACCGTGGTGGCGGCCAACGCGGTGCAGTCCGCGGCCTCGCCCTCGCTGTTCCTGGCCCTCGCGCCGCTGCTTCCGCTCGCCGGGGTCGCGCTGTCGTATGGGCCCGTGCTCGACCCGACGTACGAGATGGCCGTTGTGTCACCGATGCACGGGTTCCGGCTGCTGATGATCCGCACGGTCGCCGTGCTGGCCGTCGGTCTGGGCCTGAACGGCCTGGCGACCCTGGCGCTGCCGTCGTACGGGCTGCGCGCACTGGCCTGGCTGCTGCCCGCGCTCGCCCTCACCGGGACCGGGCTCGCGCTGACCCCCCGGCTGGGTCCGGTGCTCGCGCCCTCACTGGTCGGCGGCGCGTGGATCGGCCTGCTGGTGGCGGCGCAGTCGACGACCGAGGCGGGCCGCACGCTCGCTCCGTTCACGGCGGCCGGACAAGGCGTCGCCGGGGCGGTCGCGGCGCTCGCCACCGGGCTGCTCTATCTCCTGCGGGACCGCTTCGACGCGTCGCGTATGTCCTTCGCCCACTTCTCCGACGGGGGTGCCGCGTGATCGCCCCCGCCTCCCACCGGGGTGCCGCGTGATCGCCCCCGCCTCCCACGGGGGTGCCGCGTGACCGCCGCCTCCGCCAATGGCTCCGACCTCTTCGATCTCTCCGACAGGAGTGCCCCACGTATGACCCCCACCGTCTCCGCATCCGGTCTGACCCTCCGCTACGGCGGGACCGTCGCCCTCGACGACGTCTCGTTGCGGCTGAGCCAGGGTGTCACCGGGCTGCTTGGGCCCAACGGGGCCGGAAAGACCACCCTGTTGCGGGTGCTCGCCACCGCCGTGCCCGCCGACCGGGGGGCCTTCACGGTGCTCGGGCACGACCCGGGCACGACGGCCGGCCGCCTGGACGTGCGGCGCGCGCTGGGCTATCTGCCGCAGACGCCCGGGTTCCACCAGGACTTCTCGGCCTTCGAGTTCGTCGACTACGTGGCGATCCTGAAGGAGCTGACGGACCGCGGCGCCCGGCACAAGGAGGTGCGGCGCGTGCTCGACGCCGTCGACCTGTCCGACGTACGGAGCAAGCGCATCAAGAGGCTGTCCGGCGGTATGCGCCAGCGGGTCGCGCTGGCCGCGGCGCTCGTCGGCGACCCCGGTTTCCTCGTCCTCGACGAGCCGACCGTCGGTCTCGACCCCGAACAGCGCATGCGGTTTCGGGAGCTGATCGCCCAGGCGGGTGAAGGGCGGACGGTTCTGCTCTCCACCCACCAGACCGAGGACGTCGCGATGCTCTGCCATCGCGTGATCGTCATGGCCCGCGGAAGCGTCCGCTTCGAGGGCACGCCCGCCGAGCTGACCGCGCGGGCGGCGGGCCGGGTGTGGAGCAGCACGGAACGCGACCCGGGCGCGCGAGCCGGATGGCGTACGGGCACGGGCTCCTTCCGCAACGTCGGCGACCCGCCCGAGGGCGCCGATCTCCTCGAACCGACCCTGGAGGACGGCTACTTGCTCACTCTCGACGGCGAGCCCGCGGAGGTGGCTGCCTGATGACTGTGTCGAGCCACGAGACGAAGAGGCGGCCGGGCCTGGTAGGGCCGGCGCTCGCGCAGTCCCAGAGTCGCGAACTGATGGGACGCACTCAAGAAGGTAGGGCGGCATGACCAGCACCACCACCGGCACGGCCGAGCAGGCGGCTCCCACGGGGGTGCAGCCGCCTGCTCGGGGACAGGGATCCAGGACGGCCGCCGTGCTCGCCCTCGCCCGCTTCGAGGCACGCGAACTGCTCCTGCAGATACCGGTGTTCGTCTTCCTCACGTTGTACGTCGGCTACACCGGCTGGACGATGTTCAACGGCCGCGAGGGCATGGACGACTACCCGGTCCTCCAGGACGTCGACCGGTCCACCCAGACCGGCCCGTTGCTCCTCGGCATCGCGCTGTTCGTCTGCGTCAACCGCGCCGTGCTGCGCTCCCGCAGACAGGGCACCGACCGGCACTTCGACGTACTGGTCATGGAGCCGTGGCGGCGCACGGTGGCGCACGCGCTGTCCGTCGTGCCCTTCGCCGCCGGCACGGCGCTGGTCGTCGCCTTCGAATTCACCTGGGCGGCACTGAAGCCGGGCGCGGTCGGCCACGGCTCGCTCGCCGAACTGGCCGTGGGTCCGCTGGCGATCCTCCTGTCCGGCGCCTTCGGCGTCCTGCTCGCACGGCTGATCCCCTCCACCTTCGGAGCACCGCTCTTCGTGGTCGGCGCCTATGTCGTCACCATCCTCGTGACCAGCGCCACGGGCAGTGCGCACTGGGCGCGCTGGCTGTCCCCGGCCGTCTCGGAGCAGGGGGCCGACCCGTTCCCCTCCGAGCTGCTGGGCCGCCCGGCCGCCTGGCACGCGCTGTATCTGGCGGGGCTCACGGTGTCGCTGCTGTGCCTCGCCGTCCTGGTCGGCGGCGGTCGTACGCGTGTCGTCAAGGCCGTGACCGCCCTCGCCCTCGTCGCCACGGCCGCCGGTGTCGCCGGGCAGTCCCCGGGCGACTCGGCCGGGCTGATCGCGGCTCGCGCCAAGGCGTCCGTCACGCCGGAGAAGGTGCAGTCGTGCGTCGCGCACGGCAGGTCGACGTACTGCGCCTACCCCGAGTGGACCGGCCGCACCGCCGAGTGGGCCGAGGTCGTGGACCGCGTCCAGTCCCTCGCGGGTGGCTCGGCCCGGGGCGAGAAGCTGACCGTGCGGCAGCGGGTCGACGCCCGCTACGGACTGGAGGGCGACGCCGCGGTCGAGCCGTCCAGCACGCCGGGCGTGGTGACCGTCGGCACGCGGTGGGGCGGCAACCGGATCCCGGAGTTCGCGGTCGGCGTCGCCTCGGTCCTGGTGGCCGGCGACGAGGAGTCCAGCGGCGAAGGGTGCGACGCCCGCGCGGTGACCATCATGTGGCTGGCGCTGGCCGCGGAGTCCGACCCGATGACCGTGTTCCGCCACATCCGCCTCGACGACAGCGTCAAGGGCTCCGGAGTCTCGCTCGCGCCCACGAACCCGGTCTATCTGAGCGCCGAACAGACCAGGATCGTACGGGAGTTGCTGCACAAGCCCCGCTACAGCGTGGTCCCCAAGGTGCGGGCCCACTGGGCGGAACTCACCTCTGCGAAGACGTCGACGGCTCGGGTGGCCCAGCTGCTGGGGGTGCCGGCGGCGGGTGCGGGCGCCGGGGAAGCGAAGAGGTGCGAGCAGTGACCGCACGCGTGATCCGAGCCCTGCTGCGCCCGGTGTCCCGGACCCTGCCCCGGCGGGCCCTCGCGGCGGGCAGTGCCCTGGGGCTGCTGCTCGCCGGGAGCCCACGGCTGCTGTCCTCCCCGCCCGATCCGTGGCTCTGCCTCAGCCTCCTGCGGGCCGCCGCGCTCGCCTTCGGCCTGGGCCTGGCCTTCCTGCTGGACGACCCGGCCCGGCACACCACCGCCGCGGTGCCGACCCGGCGCCCGGTGCGCGTCGGGCTGCGGGTGGCGCTCGTCGCTCCGTTCGCGGTGCTGTGGTGGACGGCCGCGCTGCTCCTCGTACCGGAGGAGACCCGGCCACCGGTGGGCGCGGTCACCCTGGAGGCGGCGGCCGTCGCCGTCCTCGCTCTGGCAGCCGCGGCCCTGGCCGTGCGGTGCTCCGACGTGGCCGAGCCGGGGGTCGCGGTGTCGGCCGGACTGCCGGTCGCCGTGCTCGCCTGTGTCCTGCTGCTCCCGGAACGGTGGGAGCTGTTCGTGGCGGTGGCCGACCCGCGCTGGGACGGCGCCCACGAACGCTGGGCGGGGCTCCTGGTCGTGGCGGCGGTGGTGGGAGCGTGCTCCGTCGCGGAACCCAGGCAGCGGCGGCGGATCACCTCCCTCGCCCACCGCTGACCCGACGTGAGGCGCTGAACCGGTACCGGCGGAGCGGTTACGACTCCGTCCGGTACATCAGGTCCGTCTCGTGGGTGACGAAGCCGAGCCGCTCGTACACGGTCACCGCCGCCTTGTTGTCGGCGTCGACGTAGAGCATCGCGGTGGGCAGGCCCTGCGCGGCGAGGTGGCGGAGCCCGATCGTGGTGAGCGCCTTGCCCAGGCCGCCGCCCTGGGCGCCGGGACGCACCCCCAGGACGTAGACCTCGCCCAGCCGCTCCTCGGCGTGGACCTTGGTCCAGTGGAAGCCCGCGAGCCGGCCCTCGCGGAAGGCGAGGAAGAACCCGGACGGGTCGAACCACGGCTCGGCCATCCGGTCGTCCAGGTCGCGCTGGGTGAGGGAGCCCTGCTCGGGGTGGTGGGCGAAGGCCTCGGCGTTCACCGCGAGCCAGGCGGCGTCGTCCCGGCCGGGCACGAAGGCGCGGACGTGCACCCCGTCCGGGAGCTTCGGCTCGGGCAGGTCGAGGTCCGCCAACGGCCGTCGCATCTGGCGCAGTTCGCGGAAGAGGGTGAGCCCGAGGACCTGCGCGAGGTGCCGGGCGGCCGAGTGCCCGCCGTGCGCCCACACCCGCAGCCGCTTCCCGGACTCGGCGAGCAGTGCCGAGCCCAGCGCCCGCCCGTGCCCGTGCCCGCGGTGCGCCGGGTGCACGACCAGCTCGGCGGCCGGGGCCTCCACCGGGTCGGTGTCCTCCAGCTGCGCGTATCCGATGAGCTGGTCGCCGACGGTCAGCAGCAGATGCCGTACGCCCTCACGGGCCCCGCCCTTGAGCTGCAGCCGCCCCTGCTCGGACACCGCCTGCTGCCCGTCGGCCCGGGCGGCCTCGGCGAGCAGCTGGAGCACGTCCTCGGCCTGGCCCGGGGAGAGCGCGGAGTAGGTCTCGATGGAGCGGGAGAGGGCGGGCAGTGCGCTGTCGTCGCTGGTCATGGCTACGAGGGTAAGGCCTGCCCGTTTCATGGCGAAGTGCCCTCGACCGCAACCTGTTGGTAACCCTCAACCCCCTGTTGCGCTACGCGCGTTGAATCTAAAGTGCGCGCAAAGCGGTAAGTCGCAGTGGGCCGCGGTCGCCACACGGCTCCTACGGCTGCCACAGCCTCTTCCAGTTCTGCCAGCTCTTCCGGCTCTTCCAGTTCTTCCGGCTCTTCCAGCTCCCACGGATCCCACAGGGGGGAACCCATGCCGCCGACGCCACGGCACAGACGTACCCATCGCATCCTCGCGGCCGCCGCCGGCCTTGCCACCGTCGGCGCGCTGGCCGCGGCGATGCCCGCGAGCGCGGGCCAGGACCAGGCGACGCCGCTGCACCACCAGGGCAGCGGCCGCTACCAGGACGTACAGCTGCTGTCCTTCAACGACCTGCACGGCAACCTGGAGCCGCCGTCCGGCTCCTCGGGCCGTGTCACGGAGCGGCAGGCGGACGGCACGACGAAGACCATCGACGCGGGCGGTGTCGAATACCTCGCCACGCATCTGCGCCAGGCCCGCAAGAACAACACGTACTCGATCACGGCCGCCGCCGGTGACATGGTCGGCGCCTCCCCACTGATCTCGGGTCTCTTCCACGACGAGCCGACGATCGACGCGCTGAACAAGCTCGACCTGGACGTGACGAGCGTCGGCAACCACGAGTTCGACGAGGGCGCCAAGGAGCTGGCCCGCCTGCAGAACGGCGGCTGCCACCCGAAGGACGGCTGTTACGACGACAGCGAGGAGTTCACCGGCGCCAACTTCCCCTACCTCGCGGCGAACGTCACCGACGAGAAGACCGGCAAGCCGATCCTCAAGCCCTACTGGGTGTGGAAGAAGAACGGCGTCAAGGTCGGCTTCATCGGCGTGACCCTGGAGGGCACCCCGAACATCGTCTCCGCCGAGGGCGTCAAGGGCCTCAAGTTCGGCGACGAGGTCGAGACGATCAACAAGTACGCCAAGGTGCTCCAGCGCCAGGGCGTGAAGTCGATCGTCGCGCTGATCCACGAGGGCGGGGCGCCCGCGTCGTCGGCGTACAACTACGACTGCGACAGCCCCGGCGCCGGTGACGGCATCTCCGGCCCGATCGTCGACATCGCCAAGAACGTCACCCCGGCCGTCGACGCGCTGGTCACCGGCCACACCCACCAGGCGTACGCCTGCACCATCCCTGACCCGGCGGGCAACCCGCGCATGGTCACCTCGGCCTCGTCCTTCGGCCGGCTCTACACGGACACGACGCTGACGTACGACCGCTGGACCGGCGACATCGCCCGTACGGCGGTTAAGTCCGCGAACCACGTCGTCACCCGTGATGTGGCCAAGGCCGCCGACATGACGTCCCTGATCAGCAAGTGGAAGACGCTCTCCGCCCCGATCGCCTCGCGCCCCATCGGCTATATCGCGGGCGAGATCGGCAACACCGGCACCGAGTCCCCGCTCGGCGACCTGATCGCCGACGCGCAGCTCGCGTACGCCAAGTCCGTCGACCCGGAGGCCGACCTCGCGGTGATGAACCCGGGCGGCATCCGCGCCGGGCTCACCTACACCGCCAGCGGCAGCGAGGGCGACGGCGTGGTGACGTACGGGGAGGCGTACACGGTCCAGCCCTTCTCCAACACGGTCAACCTGGTGAACCTCACCGGCGCCCAGCTGATCACCGCACTCCAGCAGCAGGTCAGCGGCACGAATGAGGCGGCGCCGAAGATCCTCCAGATCTCCTCGGGCCTCACCTACACCCTGGACCTGACGAAGACGGGCGCCGCCCGAGTGGTCGCGGACTCCGTCAGGCTCAACGGAACCGCGATCGATCCGACCGCCACCTACCGGGTCGCGATGAACTCCTTCCTCGCGGGCGGCGGCGACGGCTTCGCCGAACTCGGCAAGGGCACGAACATGGTGGTCGGCGGCGACGACCTGGCGGCCTTCGAGTCCTACCTGACGGCCAGCTCCTCGGCAGCGACGCCGTATCCGGTGCCCGCGGCCGACCGGATCACGATCGTGAAGTAGCGATCGTGAAGTAGCGATCGTGACGTGGAGATCGTGAAGTAGATCGCATACGGGCGATTGCGGTTGCGGACAGGGGCGGTACGCATGGTCGGATGAGACGATGCGTACCCCCCACCGCATAACAACGCATCCCTATACAAACCCCTACGAAGAGCTCGCCGCTCTGGACGACGGCCCGCTGGAGGAGTTCCTCCACGAGGACGAGCCGGAGGAGGCGCCGGAGGAGGACTGGGCCCCGCCCAACCACCGCCGGGGCAGCCGACGCCGCCGGAAACGCTTCGCCGGACTGCCGTTCGCGATGAAAGCCGCCGTCCTCGTCGTGTCCCTCGCCGCGTTCCTCACGCTCGCCGACCGCTGGGCGCTGCTGTACGCCGAGCACAAGGCGGCCGGCAAACTCAAGGACCAGCTGCACCTGGCCGCCGCGCCCGAGGTCGAGATCGGGGGCTTCCCCTTCCTCACCCAACTCGCCGACCACCGGCTGGACTCCGTGAAGGTGACCGTGCCGGACGTGGCCGCCGACCGGGTCTCGCTGGCGGAGGTGTCGGCGACGGCGACACATGTACGGCTCGACGGCGGCGACGGCCCCACCGCCTTACGCGGTGCCCGTATCCCCGAGCTGCACGGCGAGGTGCTGCTCTCCTTCGACGACCTGAACCGTGAACTCGGCGCGTCCCAGGTGACGTTCACGGGACATGGCCGCGACCGGGTGCGGGCGCGCGGCACGCTGCCCGTCGCCGGACACGATCTGAGACTCCGGGCCGACGCCCGCATCGGCCGCGACGGTGAGCGCGGCATCTCGACGCGGATCGACGGAATGCGCCTGGACATCGGCGACTTGGCGACGTACCGGCCGGGCGTCCGCGCCTCACAGGGCCTGCACCTCACCGCGCGCTCGGTGGCGCGCCTCGGCAAGGAGACCGGCAAGGCGCGGGCCCTGCTCTCCGTCCCGTCGATCGTGCGCCGCCTCGGGGTGCCGGACGCGGTGGTGCGGAAGGCGCTGCGCGACGACACCGAGCTCGCCTCGCTGACGGGTTCGGCGACGTTCGCCCGCCGGGCGATGCGCGTGAACCTCCTCGACCTGGCGACCGCCCACCCGGCGCTCCTGAAGCGCTTCGGCCTGGACCCGGCCCTCCTCGACGGCCTCTCCCGGCTCACCCGTCCCGTCCTCGTGGACCAGCTGTCCCTGGGATTCCGCCTGCCGCATCCGAAGGACGGCGACCTGCGGCTGCGCGACGTCCGCGTGGAGAAGGACGGGATCCGGGTGCGGATGACGGGGTCGGCTCTGACGATCGGCCGTTGACAGAACACCGACCAGGTGAATGAGTCTCTGAATTACCTCGGTGAGTTCCAGGTGAGGTTCGTCATAAATTCTGTGTGAGTGGCAGGTCGGTTCCGCCGCCTCGCTAAGAATTTCTTTCAGCTGTAATTCATCGAGGTCTAAGCCGAATTGGCGATTTCCGGGTTCGATGTCCCGTAGTGTTTTCCATGTCGAAAGCGAACAGCGCAAACGACAAAGGGAATTCACCCGCTGGGAAGAAGGAGAACCCCCATGAGCTTCCACAAGATCGCCCCGGTCAAGAAGCAGCACAAGGCCGCCCCCAGGCACGCCCCCAAGCCCGCGCCGAAGCCCGCCGCCAAGAAGGCCGCCGCTCCGAAGCCGCGCCCGGTGAGCCGTCAGGGCCGCTAGCAGCCGCTACGAGGCGGGGCCCCGGAATTGTTCCGGTGGCCCTGCCTCGGCCATGTTCCGAACTGCAAGAGGGGAGTTGACATGCGAGAAGTCCGAGAGGCCTTCGCTCGCTTTTGGCCGCTGACTCGCGGGGACCGCAAGTGGCTCGTGGTGATCATCGGCTGTGTGGTCGTGGCCGCGCTCGCCGAAACGGCCTCGATCCTGCTCTTCGCACAGCTCACCGACCACGCCCTGAAGGCCGGTTCGCTCGCGGCGTTCTGGGGGCCCGCCGGGGCCTGGCTCGGTGTCGCCGTGCTCGGCGCGCTCGTCGGGTATCTCGGCAACTCGCTCGCCGTGTGGACTGCCGAGAGATTCGTACTGCGGCTTCGCGCGGGCGTGTTCCGGCACGTCCAGGATCTGCCTCCGCACTTCTTCCAGAAGCACCGCCAGGGCGATCTGGTCGAACGTCTCACCGGTGATGTCGAGGCCATCGAGCAGATGGTCGTGTCGGGGGTTGTCGGGACGGTCTCGGCCGCCTTCTCCACGGTCTTCTACGCCGCCGCGGCCCTCTGGCTGCGGTGGGACCTCGCGCTCGCCACCTTCGTCCTCGCTCCCCTCTTCCTCGTCGCCGCCCGCCGCTTCTCCGGGCGGATCAAGACCGCGTCCCAGGAGGAGCGGGCCGCCGACGGCGCGATCACCTCCGTCGTCGAGGAGTCGCTCGGCAATGTGGTGCTGACGCAGGCGTACAACCGCCGCCGCGCCGAGGAGAAGCGGCTCGACCGGGAGGCGCGCGCCTGGATGCGGGCGTCCGTGGGCGGGGCGCGGGCGAGCGAGATGTACGAGCAGTTCGTCGAGGTCGTCGAGACGGTGTGCGTGCTCGCGGTGATCGGCCTTGGCGCCTGGGAGATCTCCCAAGGGCGGATGTCACTGGGCCAGTTGCTTGCCTTCGCCGCCTTCCTCGGCTATCTCTACCCGCCGATCCGCAACCTCGGGCAGCTCGGCCTCACGCTCACCGCCGCCACCGCCGGCGCGGAGCGGCTCCAGGAGATCCTGGACGCCGAGCCCGCCGTCGGCGACCCCGCCGACCCGGTGCGGGAATGGCCCGTACACGGCTGGGTCAGCTTCCACGGCACCTCGTTCCGCTACCCGGGCGCCGAGCGCGACTCCCTGCGCGACGTGACCTTCACGGCCGGACCCGGCGAACTCGTCATCGTCACCGGCCCCAGCGGCGCCGGAAAGTCCACCCTCTCCAAACTCCTCACCCGCTTCTACGACCCCACGGCCGGCGTGATCTGTCTCGACGGCGTCCCGCTGACCGACGTACCCCTGGAGTTCCTGCGCGAGAACGTCGCGCTGCTGCCCCAGGAGACCCTGGTCCTGCACGGCACGATCCGCGAGAACATCGAGTGCGGACGGCCGGGAGCGACGGATACCGAGATCGAGCGGGCCGCGCGGTACGCGGACGCGCACGAGTTCATCAGCGCGCTGCCGCGGGGCTACGAGACCCCGATCGCCCCCGGCACCGCGGCCCTCTCCGGCGGCCAGCTCCAACGAGTGGCCATCGCCCGCGCCATGCTCCGCGCCGCCCCCGTCCTCGTGCTCGACGAACCGACCGCCGGGCTCGACGCCCTCGCCGCGCACCGGGTGGTCGAGCCACTGCGCCGCCTGATGGCAGGACGTACGACGATCATGATCACCCACGACCTGAGCCTGGCGCCCGACGCGGACCGGATCCTGGTCGTCGACGGGGGGTGTTTGGTGGAGGTCGGTACGCATATGGAGCTGTTGGTGCGGGACGGGGTGTACGCGCAGCTGACTTCTCCGGGTAAGGGAATCACCATTGGGGCGTGAAGGCGGTGCGGGGGACGGTTGTTTTTTGGAACCCCTGGGTCCCCTCTTCGGGAGGGGAGGCCCCTGATGTCATTTTCCGGGCCGGGGTTCCATTTCCCCGGTGTGACGCAGGACATCCCCGGTATCGGCTGGCTGGATTGTGCTCCTGGATCGATCCCGTGCTTCCATGTGGAACGCAAACTGGATCTTGAAACTCAAGTCCGGTGCGTTTGCGGTTCCTTGACCCAGGAACCGCTTTCGGTATCTCACGGGGAGACAATCGAATGAACAAGGCCATACGCATGCGCCTGATGTCCGGGGCTGCCACCGCTTTCGCGGCCGGTGCCCTCGTGCTGACGGCGGCGCCGGCCCACGCCACCTCGTCCTCCACTTCGGTGGGCATCCCGGGTGGCAACAAGATCACGATCAACGCCTGGCACTGCGGCTTCTACGTCACCGCTTGTGACTGGAAAGCGTCCACGAAGATGTCGGGGACCAACCCCCGCAAGGCGAAGTGGATCCAGAACCGCACGGAACTGGCGGCCCACGGCATCAGCGTCTCCATCACCATCTCCAAGAACCCCGAGGCCACGCTCACGATGAAGAGCCGGTCCCTGGGTGAGGTGCGCTGGAAGAACACCAACGCCAACATCTCCGACACCTACGGGCAGATGAAGCCGGGCGGCACCACCACGTACGTCTCGACCAAGAGCTGCGGCTCGGCCCAGGTGACCAGCTCGATCAGGGTCAGCGAGAAGTGCGCCTACGCGGGCGCCGCCTGATCCGCTGCCACTGAGCCGGCGCGACGCGTGAACTGAGTGAGTAAAGGTGTCACACCGTCAGGGCCCGGCGGTGTGGCACCTTTCGCTGCGGTGAAAAATGCAGGACGACGCACGGGGGCGTTCGGTGAAATTCGGTTCGGTGGCGCGCGGCGGAAAGCTCGCGTCCCGGTTGGCCGGGGCGGTCATATGTGCCGCTCTCGTCACTTCATGTACATCCATGTCTGACTCAGACGGTGAGTCCGCGCGGCGTGAATCCGCCGCTGCCCGGCAATTCGGCCTTCTGGTCAGCAAGCAGAACGGCTACTACTACCACCCGTTCCTGCGTGAGCAGCCCGCGGGCCCGCAGGCGCAGTCCTATGCGCTGCGGACGCTTTCCGAGCTGGGCCGTGATCCGAAGACGAGCGTCGCTTCGGCGCAGGTCGAGTCGTTGCGCCGGGAAGCGCTGGAGAGTTCACCGCTCTGGGGCCGCGACTGGATGATCCCGTTGCGGCGGGCCGGTGCCGGTACCGCGCTGGGCGCGAGTGACGCGGCGGCCGTGAACACGCTCCGGACCAAGGGCGGTTGGTACGTCGACTCCGCCCTCGGTGACGACAGCGACGCGGCACGCCTCGGCGCCACCTGGGCGGCCCTCGAAGTGCTCGACGCACTCGGGCGCCTGGACGACCTCCCGGCGGCGGACCGGGCCACCACCGTCTCCTGGCTGCGCTCGCTGACGAAGCTCACGAAGAAAACCCGGTCACTCGACGCGGGCAGCGCCCTGGCCGGCTCGCTGCATCTGCTGAACGAGCCCGTCCCCGCCGCCCTCACCCGGATCGCCGCGCCGCGTACGGACGACTTCGACGACCTCACGCCCGACGCCCGGGCGACCCGGCTCGACGACACCTACAGCTACACGCTGATCCAGGAGGCGGCGGGGAAGCGGCCCGCGGTGAACCGCCAGGTGTGGGAGCCGGTGCTCCGGGACGGCGCGGCGACACTCCCGTACGAGCAGCTCTACGCACTGGTCCACGTGCTGAAGGCGGCCGGTTCGCCCCGGACCGTGTTCGCGCCGGTGCTGAGGCGGCTCGACGGCGAACGGCTCGACGACGGGACGGTACGCGACCCTGATGCCTACATCGGCAACCCGGACGCCTCCCTCTTCGTGCAACGCCTGCGGGCGCTGGCCGGCTGGTCGAGGAAGGACCCCGGGCTGCTCGCGGCGCTGGAGCGCGAGGAGAAGTCCGACGACGTCAGCCAGGAAGGCGCCGAACGACTGAGCCGGGCCGCCCTGCTCAAGGTCACCGCGGGCGGCGGTACGAGCGAGCCGGCACGGCAGTTGTGCGCCGACCCGCAGGTGCTGCCCGCCACCGTGAACCAGCAGAACGCCACCCAGTGGCAGCGCACCCTCCTCAACTGCGCCGACGCCGGGGCCCCGACCGCCGTACCCGAGATCGCCACCTGGAGCCCGGACACCCCGGAGCGGGTCGTCGCTGCGGCCACGGTCGCCGTCGGACTTGCCGACAGCGGACAGCGCGACAGCATCCCGTCGTGGATCACCCCCGAGGCCCTGGAACACTGGGCGCAGAACCCGGGTCGGTTCACCTCCGTCTACACCTACGCCCTGGTGGTACGGGCCTACTCGCTGGTCGGCGGCGCACTGGACGCGTCGCTGCGCGAGGCCCTCGGGCGCGGCATCACGCCGTACAAGGGTTGTCCCGGGCTGCCCGGCCTCTACCAGGTCGGCGGCGGGGACTCCGCCTGCGACCTGAAGACCACCTGGGCCGTGTGGACGCTGGACCGGCAACTGCACGGCGCCATGGGTTGGTTGCCGACCCCGAAGAACGGAAAGTGAGCGAGAGTTCGGTGAACGCACTGCTGCGTGCCGAGGGTGTGGGCAAGTCCTACACCCTGCGTGGAAAGAGGGTCGACGTCCTGCGCGGCGTCGACCTCGCCGTGAGAGGCGGCGAGGTCACGGCCTTGGTCGGCCACTCGGGCTCCGGGAAGACAACCCTCCTGCACATCCTCGGGCTGCTGACCCCGCCGGACAGCGGCCGGGTGTTCGTCGAGGGCACGGATGTCTCCGGGCTGGGCGACGGTGCGCTGGCGGATCTGCGCCGCAGCCGGCTCGGGTTCGTGTTCCAGTCGTACAACCTGCTGCCGCAGCACTCGGCGCTGCGCAACGTCGTGCTGCCGTACGCCGGCCGCCGCGCCGAGGGCGAGGCACGCGCCCGTACCCTGCTGGAGCGGGTCGGGCTCGCGGAGCGCGCCGACCATCTGCCCGGCGAACTGTCCGGCGGCGAGCAGCAGCGGGTGGCGCTGGCGCGGGCACTGATCAACGATCCGCCCGCGGTGCTGGCCGACGAGCCGACCGGAAACCTCGACTCGGAGAGCGAGGAGGTGTTGCTCGGGCTGTTCCGCGAACTGGCGGACGAGGGCCGGGCGGTGCTCCTGGTCACCCACAACCCGGCGGTGTCGGAGTTCGCGGATGTGGTGCACCGCCTGGAGAAGGGCACGTTCACACAGGTCGCGGCGGAGAAGCCCGCGACGGTGGAGAAGCCCGTGGCCGAGCGGGCCAGGGCCAACACGCAGACGGAGAGCGCCGAATGAACGTCTTCAGTCTGGCGCTGGCCAACGTCCGCGCCCTGCGCCGCCGCCTGTTCGGCCTCGTCGCACTGGTCTCGGTCGCCGCCGCCGTCTGTCTCGGCGCGCTGGGCATCGCCGACCGGGCGCAGGGCGCCACCGACTCGGGTGTCAAGGAGAGCAGCGCCAACCGCAGCATCACCGTCGACCGCCCCGACTCCCGTCCCGACACCCCGCAGTTGACGGACCGGACGGCCGCCCGGCTCGCGAAGTTGCCGCACGTCGAGTCGGTGCAGCACCGGGCACAGGTCTCCTTCGGGGTCCTGACCAAGGCGGGCGACACCGTCCTGCTGTACGCCACGACCTACCGGCCCGCGCTGACCCCGCCGGTCACCAAGTCCGTACGCAAGCAGCTCTTCCCGCTGCGCCCGGGCGAGATCGTGGCCCCGGCCGCGTCCCAGGGCGTGGACCTGAGCAAGCTGGTGGGCAAGGACATCGAGATCGAGACCACCCGCTTCGTACGGCAGGGCGAGGGGACCGGAGTCAGCGGCCACGCCCGACTTGTCGGGGTGTACGACCCGACCTGGCAGCTGGACAACCCGGATGCCGCGTACGCCGCCGACTCCACCGTGGTCGAGTGGGCGGCGCAGCGGTCCGGTGAGCCGGAGAAGAGCTACCTCTCCACCATCGGCTACGACCAGCTGACCGTGGTCGCGAAGACCTCGGCGGATGTGCCCGCTGTGATGAAGTCCGTGCAGCAGCTGGGCTATCCGGCGGTAACCCTCCAGCAGCAGCTCAGCGCGCTTCCCGGTGTCCTGGAGATGATCAAGGTGGTCGGCCGGGTACTGCTCGGTGTGCTCGGTGTGCTGGCGTTCGTCGGCGCGGTCACCGTGACCGGCGCGCTGTCGCGGCAGCGGGCGCAGGAGATCGGCATCCTCAAGGCGGTGGGATTCCGTACCAGGTCGGTGCTGACGATGCTCGTCACGGAGATGGCGCTGGTCGGAGCCGTGGCCGCGCTGATCGGCACCGTGCTCGGCGCGCTGCTCGGCGGCGCCGCCGCGGCCCTGCTGCGCGGCAGCGCGGACCTGGCGCCGTACGTCAAGGGCTGGGTGCCGCTGCCGTCGGCGAGCACCCTGCTTCTGCTCCTCGCTCTGACGGTGCTGGTGGTGGCGATGGGTTCGCTGGCCCCGGCGCGCCGGGCCGCGAGGATGTCCCCCACAGATGCGATGAAGGACTGGTGAGCCACCCCATGCCGTACCCCCCCACGACACCTGAGCGCCACGGACGGCTGACCGGTCCGGCGCGAGCGGTCCTCCTGTTGGTCGCGCTCGGCACGACGGCCGCCCTGACGACGGCCTGTTCCGGGCCGGGCGGGGTGGACCTGGGCACGGACTGGAAGGGCTCCTCGACCTTCGCACTCGCCAAGGTCAACGGCTTGGTGACGGTGGTCGGGATCAACCCGGACAAGTCCAGGGCGGAGAGCCTGGCTGTCGTGCCCCAACAGGCCGACGACGACGATTCGATCAGCCCGCACATCGTCCAACTCGCCGACGGGCGTTGGCTGTTGACGGTTCCCCGTAAGGGCGACAAGCCGGACCGGCGCTACGAGATCGACCGCAAGGATCACACCCTCGACGGCATGACGGGCGACGAGCGGCTGCGCCGGATCCTGCCCGGCAAGACGCTGGTCGCCGAGGTCGCGGGGCTGCCCGACTCCAAGGCGGCGAGCGGCACGGCCGCCTCCAGTGTGCTGATCCGGAACCCGGCCGACTGGACCACCAAGCGTGAGCTGAAGGTCCCCGGCACGGTCACTCTCGCGGCCTCCGACTTGGCCTCGGACACGGTCTGCCTGGGCAGTGGTTCGGGCACCGGCACGAAGATCTCCGCCGCGCGGCTGACCGACGGCAGGATCACTTCCGTACGCGTCCCGAGCGCCCTGGACGTCCAGGACCTCGCCTGCCCGTCCGGACACCCGGTCGTCGTCGGGTCGCCGGCCTCGGGAGCCTCGGGCAAGTCGGGTGCCGTCAAGGTCGCCCTCAAGCGCGATGCCGACGCGACCGTGGTCTCGGTGGACGGCGGCCGGGCCGACGCCGTGGCGGCGACGGACTCGTCGATCGTGGTCGCCGCGGCCTCGGGCGGCGACACCGAACTGGTGGAGATCGACGCCACCACCGGCAGGGAAATGCACCGCGCCCGCGTCAAGGGCCTCACCGGCTCCCTGGACCTCACCCACACCAGGGCGGGCTGGCTCGTCTACGCCGAGAACACGGTGACCCGCGTGGACCTCACCACGGGCAAGGCCAGGCGGTTCGACCTGCCGGGGGCCCTGCTGGACTCCTGACCGGCTATTTCGCCCGCAGCGTGTAGCCGAGGCCCCGCAACTTGTGGATGAGCCGCGGTCCGCCGCGGCTCTCCAGCTTCCGGCGCAGATACATCACGTACACGTCCGGCGTGTTGGAGGTCGGCTCGAAGCCGAAGCCCCAGACCTCCTTGAGGATCTGGGCCCGGCCGAGGACCCTGGCCGGGTGCCGCAGCAGGTACTCCAGCAGGGCGTACTCGGTCCTGGTGAGGTCGAGGGGGCGGTCGTCGCGGGTGACCATGCGGGTGCGCGGGTCCATGGCGACGTCCTCGAAGGAGAGCCGCTCATCGGGGGCCGGGCCCGGCTCCGCGGGCTTGCGCCGCGGGCTGCGGCGCAGCAGCGCCCTGACCCGCGCGAGGAGTTCCTCGCTCGCGAACGGTTTCATCAGGTAGTCGTCGGCGCCGTTGTCGAGCGCGACGATGCGGTCGCCGACGGCGTCCCGGCCAGTGACCATGAGGATGGGGACGGCGGAGCCGGAGACCCGTATCCGCCGGGTGGTGGCCAGCCCGTCGAGCCCGGGCATGGTGACGTCCATCAGCACCAGGTCCGGGCACTCGTCGGCCACGGCCACCAGGTCGAGGGCCTCGCGGCCGTCCCCGGCGAGGACGGTCTCGTAGCCCTCGAACCTGAGCAGCCGGCCGAGCCCACGTGGTGGGCACCGTCCATCTGGATGCCGTCGTAGTCGTGCTCCTTGTCGTTCCAGACGCCCTGGTACGCGTCCCGGATCGTCAGGTTGCGGATGATGACGTTGTGCACGCCCTGGCCGAGGAAGAAGCCGCCGCCGACGATCTGGCCGGCGGTCCCGGACCCGATGATCGTCTTGTTGCTGCCGACCTTGATCTCTTTCCCGACCGGATCCATGGTGATGGCGGCGGCCACGACGATGACGTACGGGTCGGACGCCGTCGCGTACTTCTCCAGGTCGGCGAGCGTCCGCACGGTGACGGTCTTGCCGTCCCGGCCGCCGTAGGTGCCGTTCTGCCCCAGCGCGTCGACCGACGCGAAGCCGTCGGCCGTGGCCGCGGCCCAGGCGGGGGTTGCGGTCGCCGCGGACGCCTTGGGCTTCGCGTCCTCGCCGAAGATGCCGAAGACGGCGCCGTACGCCATGACTCCGGCGGCGGTCAGAGCCAGGGGGACGCCGACGTACAGCGCGGTCTTCCGTCTGCGGTGGCGTGCCTTGCGGATGTCACTCACGTCTGGGGTCCGTTCAGTCTGTGGAGGGGAGGGTCATGGGGCAGTCGCCGCGGGTGGGCTGATTGGTTGCCGTGGGGCGTGGGGACGCGGCGGAGACGGCGTGTGACGCAGGTCACGGGAAGGCCGTGTGGGGTGCCGGACAGCTCATGAAGGTGAGCACTCATATGCGAACCCGGGTACGGGCCGGGGAATCGAGCGCGTTCGCGGAGCTCTACGACAGCTACGCCCGCGCGGTCTACAACCATGCCTTCCGGCTGACCGCCGACTGGTCGACGGCCGAGGACGTGATGGCCACGACCTTCATGGAGGCGTGGCGGCTGCGCGACAAGGTCGACCCCGAGGGCGGCTCGCTGCGGCCCTGGCTGCTGGGCATCGCCACCAACACCGCGCGCAACCAGTACCGGAGCAACCGGCGGTACCGGGCGGCGGCCGGTGCCGCCGCGGCGGCCGAGCTGTCGGTGCCCGACCACGCCGACGAGGTGGCCGACCGGGTCGACGACCGGCGGCGCCTCGCGACAGCGCTCACCGCGCTCGCGGCGCTGCGCAGACCCGAGCGCGAGATCATCGCGCTCTGCCTGGGGGAGGGCCTGGACTACGAGGCCGCGGCGGAGGCGCTCGGGATTCCGGTGGGCACGGTCGCCTCCCGGCTCTCCCGTGCCCGCAAGAAGCTGCGAGCGCTCGCGGAAATCGAACTGACCAGCCCGCCACGGGAGTTGGCGCTCGAAAAAGTTCGTGGAAATCGGGAAGGCGGCCGCCCCGGTCGACAGATAAGAGGCGATCACGCACACGCGATCCGGCCCGCACAGGAAGGAAACCGATGAACGCGAACACGCCACGGCAGAGCCCTGCCGAGTGGGAAGAGGGCGCACAGCTCTTCGACCGGACGACGCGCGACCTGCCGACGGGCCGTCACCAGTTCCACAAGGAGCGCATGATGGCCCAGATTCACGAACTTCAGCAGGAAGAGCGCACGGCGGCGGCAGCCCCCGCGAAGGCACGGCGGTTCCGTCTGCCGCATGCGGCGATCGTGCTGCCCGCCATGGCGGTGGCCGTGGCGGGGGCGGTCGTCGCCGGAAGCGCGATGTCCGGCGGTGGCGGAGTCAGGGACGGCGGTGTCGCCACCGGACCCGCCCTGACCACCCAGGTCGGCGCCGCTACCACCAAGGGTGTGCCGCAGCTCCTCGACCAGATCTCGTTGGCGGCGGCCGAAGGGGACCACCCGACGGTCAAGCCCGGCCAGTACGTCTACATCGAGTCCAAGACGGCCGACAGCTTCCTGAAGACCGTCGACGACAAGACCACCCTGGCCGGCCACGAGCTGCACCGCCGCCAGATCTGGAAGTCCCCCGACGGCACCAAGGGCTGGCTGATCGATCCCGCGGTCAACGACAGTTCCGAGGGCGAGACCCTGAGCCTCCCCGACGAGCAGGGCAACACCCCGAAGGCGTTCCTCAACGGTCCGTCGTACGACTATCTGGCCAAGCTGACCACCGACCCCGACGCACTGCTGGCCAAGATCTACAAGGAGACCAAGGGCCACGGGAACTCCCCCGACCAGGAGGCGTTCACGACCATCGGCGACCTGCTCGGCGAGAGCTACCCGCCGGCGGAGCTGTATTCGGCGCTGTTCAAGGCGGCCGAGAAGATCCCCGGCGTGGTCGTCGTCGAGGACGCGGTGGACGCGGTGGGCCGGCACGGGGTGGCGGTGGCCCGGCTTGACGAGACCAGCGGAGAGCGCGAGGAGTGGATCTTCGACAAGAAGACCCACGTCTTCCTCGGCGAGCGCGTGGTCCAGGTGAAGCAGAACACCGGAACGGACGCCCTGATCGAGCCCGGCACGGTGACCTTCACCAGCGCCATACTGAACCGTGCCGTGGTCGACGACATCAAGCAGACGCCGTCACGGTCCCAGGCGGGCTGACGCCGACCGGGGCCGGGAAGGGGTCCGCTACGGCGTCTCGGGCGGCGGGGTCGGCGCGCCAGGCAGGCGGAGCGTCACCACCGTGCCGCCGCCCGCGGCGGGGGTCAGGGACACCTCGCCGCCCGACTGCTGCACCGTGCGCGCGACGATGGACAGGCCGAGGCCGGAGCCGGGCAGGGCGCGGGCGCTCGGCGACCGCCAGAAGCGGTCGAAGACGTGGGGGAGTTCCTCGCTGGGGATGCCGGGGCCGCGGTCGCGGACGGTGAGTTCGCCGTCCTTGAGCACGACGTCGACCGTGCCGCCCTCGGGGCTGAACTTCACCGCGTTGTCCAGGATGTTCACGATCGCCCGCTCCAGGGCCGACGGCTCCGCCCGTACGAACCAGGGCTGCACGTCCGCCGTGATCGTCAGCTCCGGCCCGCGCAGCCGCGCCCGGTGCAGGGCGGCCTCGACGGTGTCCTGCAACGCGACCACCTCGGCACGGTCCGCCGGCTGACCCGCGTCCGACCGCGACAGCGTCTGCAGATCGCCGATCAGGGCGGCCAGTTCGGTCATCTGGGCGGTGACCGAGGCGAGCAGCGCCTTGCGGTCGGCCGGGGGGATCGGGCGGCCCATTTCCTCGCTGCGGCTGAGGAGTTCGATGTTCGTACGGAGGGAGGTGAGGGGCGTACGGAGTTCATGACCGGCGTCGGCGATGAGCTGCTGCTGCAGGTCACGGGAGTTCGCGAGCGCGGAGGTCATCGAGTTGAAGGACTGGGACAGGCGTGCGATCTCGTCGTCGCCCTCCACCGGGATACGGACGGTGAGGTCCTCGGTGCGGGCCACATGTTCCACGGCCTCGGTGAGCTCGTCCACGGGCCGCAGGCCCGCGCGGGCCACGGCGAGGCCCGCGGCTCCGGCGCCCACTACTCCGATGCCGCCGACGAGGAGGAGGAGCAGGGCCAGGTCGTTGAGGGTGGAGTCGGTGCCCTTGAGAGGAAGGGCGAACTGGATCACGGCATCGGGGAACACCGTCGGGGAGCCGCCGCCGGGTTCGTTGATCAACAGGGGTACCGTCAGCACCCGCACGGGGTTGCCCTCGGTGTCCGTGCCATTGCGGAAAAAGCCGTGGTCCGGGTGCTTGGCCAGGTCGGTGTCACTGCTGGTGATCTCGACCGTGCCGGGTGACATCGAGGCGACGCAGGACTCGCCGTTCGCCCTGACGACCTGCAGGTAGTACTCGGTCCCCGCACGGAAGCCGCCCTGATCCGTCGACGATTCGTCGGACTGGTCGGACGACTGGCCGCAATTGTTGATGGTGTCGAGGAGTTTGCCGCCCTGCGGGTGGGCCGCCTGTGACTGCAACTGGTTGTCGACCTCGCCGTACAACTTCTTCTGCACGATGAACCAGCACGTCACCGAAACGGCCGCCACCGCGAACGCCACCGCCGCGGCGACGAGCAACGCCAGTCGCGACCGCAGCGGCAGTGACCTGAACCTGCGGATCACTCCGCGCCGCCCGAGCGCAGCACGTACCCCACGCCCCGCACCGTGTGGACGAGGCGCGGCTCGCCGCCCGCCTCGGTCTTGCGGCGCAGGTACATGACGTACACGTCGAGGGAGTTGGAGGAGGGCTCGAAGTCGAAGCCCCAGACCGCCTTGAGGATCTGCTCGCGGGTGAGGACCTGGCGCGGGTGGGCCAGGAACATCTCCAGGAGGGTGAATTCCGTGCGGGTCAGCTCCACGGGGCGTCCGGCCCGCGTGACCTCGCGGGTCGCCAGGTCCATGCGGAGGTCGCCGAAGATGAGCGCGTCGTCCTCCTGCGTGCCGACCGCCGCGGCGGCGTAGGAACTGCGCCGCAGCAGGGCCCGGACGCGGGCGAAGAGCTCGTCGAGTTCGAAGGGCTTGACGAGGTAGTCGTCGGCGCCGGCGTCCAGGCCGGTGACGCGGTCGCCCACGGTGTCGCGGGCGGTGAGCATCAGGATCGGCGTGGTCGTGCCCGCGCCGCGCATCCGGCGGGCCGCCGTCAGGCCGTCCATGCGGGGCATCTGGATGTCCAGGACGACCAGGTCGGGCTGGTAGGCCGTGGCCTTCTCCAGCGCGTCCGCGCCGTCGACCGCGACCTCGGTGTCGTACCCCTCGAAGGCGAGGCTGCGTTGGAGTGCTTCGCGCACGGCCGGCTCGTCGTCGACGATCAGGATGCGCTGGGGTTCACGGTCGCCATCGGCGGGGCTCATGGGCGGGGGTTCCTCGGGTGCGGTGGGACGGTGGGGCTGACGCCTTTCAGCCTCGCACGTTCGAGGGCGGGGGCGGAGAGGCTCAGCCGGAGAGTGATCGGCTCGGCCGGGGATGGACCGGCTCAGGCCGACAGCGTGCTCAGCGTGGTGAGCCGGCGCAGCGGGATCTTGCGGCGGTGGGGGCGCTCGGCGGACATACGCAGTCCCATCAGCTGCGGGACCGCCACCTCGGGCGCCCGTGCCGTAGGGGCGTGCAGTTCGTGTGCCACTTCCAGGGCCAGGATGAAACCGGCCGGGTCGCTGTCGGCGATGATGTGGGAGACGCGCGTGATCATGTGAACCTCCAGGTGTCAGCTGTCGGAGCCGCCGGCCCGCAGAGAGGCCAGGTCGGACTTCACGGTGTTGATCGGGATGGCGAAGCCGAGGCCGACGCTGCCGGCGCTCGACGAGGACGAGGACGAGTCTGAAGCGGCCGAGTACATCGCGGAGTTGATGCCGATGATGTTGCCGTTCATGTCGATCAGCGCGCCGCCGGAGTTGCCCGGGTTCAGCGAGGCGTCGGTCTGGATGGCCTTGTACGTCGTGGTGGACGAACCGGTGTCGCCGTTGAACTGCTGGCCGCCGAAGGAGAACGGCCACCGGCCGTCGCCGCCCTGCTGTTGCTGCCGGCCCTGGCTCTCGTCCGTCGAGACGGTCACGTCACGGTTCAGGGCCGAGACGATGCCACTGGTGACGGTGCCGGTCAGACCCTCGGGGGAGCCGATCGCGACGACGTCGTCGCCGACCTGCACGCCGTCGGAGTTGCCGAGCGTGGCGACCTTCAGGCCGGAGGGCGCGTTCTCCAGCTTGATCAGGGCGAGGTCCTTCTTGCTGTCGGTGCCGACGACCTTCGCGGTGTACGACTTGCCGTTGCTCAGCTGCACCTTGATCTCGGAGGCGCCCGAGACGACGTGGTTGTTGGTGATGATCTCGCCGCTCGACGAGATGATCACGCCCGAGCCGGTGGACGAGCCCGCGTTCGAGGTCGCGCTGATCTCGACGATGCTCGGGCTGGCCGCCTGGGCGACCCCGGCGACGGTGCCCTTCTTCGCCGCCGGCACCACGTTCGTGCTGGTGCTGCTCGACGTGGTGTGCTTGCCGGTCAGCTCCTGGATGCCGTACGCCGTACCGCCTCCGATGGCCGCGGCGACTATCGCCACGGCGGCGAGGAGGGCCAGCGGGCCCTTCGCGCGCTTCTTGGCGGGAGCGTGGGCGGGTGCCTCCCCCTGGACTGGGGCCGCGGCGAGCACCGCGGTCGAGCCGGCGTCCGGCTCGGGGTAACCCCCGTGGCCACCGCCGTCATGGCCCTCGCCGCCGTTGCCACCCTGACCGGAGCCCGGCCACACGGTGGTACCCGGCTGGACGGCGACCGGCGCGACCGGCTGGTACGCCGGAGGGGGAGGCCACTCGGGATTCACGGGAGAGGAGGCGTGCTGCTGCTGGGGGTACGCGGGCTGCTGGCCGTCGCCCTGGACGTACCCGGACTGGCCGCCCTGCTGGGGGTGCTCGTACTCGCCGCTGCGGCGGAAGCTCTCGGTCATGGAAAACAGCTTGTCCCCCGATCATGAGAGCTCCCTGAGTGCCCGCTGAGAAGCCCGACAGAACCTCGTATGCCCGATATAAAGGCGCTCGGGCCCGGGGAAACAGAGGGTTGCGGTGGGGTGATGGCGGGGAACGCGGCGGGCGAACACTTGTCTGCCTGCTGTGAAGCCCGTGTGTACGGGGGCGCGTGAGGCCTACGATCTCCGCGCCGGAGGGGGGCTCCGCGGTTACGCCTGAATCGATGCAAACGATGGCGAGCATGCACACGCGTGTGCAAGCGATTGCTGTCGTCGATCGGGCGGGTGCGTCGTACGCCCTTCTCGGGCCTCTTACGACACGGAACGACACCACACGCACCCCAGGAGCCCTGAGTGATACGTGCCCTGCGCGGCCGCCTGAGACGCCCCGTCACGGCGTTGCCGACGGCCGCCCTCGCGCTGGCGCTGACCTGCGCCGGCGCCCTCGCGGCGCAGCCCGCGGCCGCGGCGGACGACCCGTCCGGACTTCCCGACGCGAGCGTCGCCCAGTCGGCGAACCCCGCGCCGACCGCGTCCGACAAGGAACTGCGCGACCGGGTCATCGAGGCCGCCAAGGACCAGGCGACCCCGGAGACGACCCCCAAGAAGACCCCCTTCATCATCGGCGGCAGCGAGACGACGATCTCCTCCGCCCCGTGGATGGTCCAGCTCTCCTACTACGACGACACGACCGGCGCGGGCTACTTCTGCGGCGGCACCCTCGTCGCCCCGAACAAGGTCCTGACGGCGGCCCACTGCGTCGCGGGCCTGGACTGGGTGAAGAACGGCGCCGTCGTGGCCGGCACCGCCGGCCTGTTGGACGACACCAACGGCACCGTCGCGGGCGTCTGGCGCCAGTGGAACCACCCGCACTACAACTCCACGACCATCCAGAACGACATCGCGGTCCTCACCCTGGACCGCCCGCTGGAGCAGCAGTGGACGCGCCTGGTGGCCGCGGGCGACTCCGCGTCGTACGCCGCGGGCAAGACCGCCACCGTCTACGGCTGGGGCCTGACCTCCGGTGCCGAGGGCGCCGACCTGTCGGCCACGCTGCGCAAGGTCGACCTGCCGGTGCAGTCCGACGCCACCTGCAACTCCGCGATGCAGACGGTCCTCGGTGAGGACGACTTCATCGAGGGCTCGATGTTCTGCGCGGGCACCCCGGCCACCGGCACCGACGAGGGCACCAAGAGCCCCTGCAACGGTGACTCCGGCGGTCCGGTGATCGTCGGCGGCAAGGTCGTCGGCATCGTTTCGTGGGGTGTCTCGGGCTGCACGGCCAAGGGCGCCTACCCGGTCTTCACCAAGGTGTCCTCGTACACCTGGGCGGCCCAGCCGCGCATCGACGACACCGACCTGTCCTTCGACGGCAAGGCCGACATTCTGGCCCGTACGCCCTCCGGCGGCCTCTTCGAGCAGGACAGCAAGGGCACCTCGCTCGCCCAGCGCGCCTTCCAGGGCACCGGCTGGCAGGGCATGAGCTGGGGCCTGCAGGCCGACCTGGACCGGGACTTCTACCAGGACCTGATCGTCCGCGACAAGGGCGACGGCAAGCTGTACCGCAGCTACCTGAACCACTCCAGCGGTGAGTTCGAGTGGATGCAGATCAGCTCGGTGTGGGGCGGCTACAAGTCGTACGCCATCCCCGGTGACATGACCGGTGACGCCCGCCCCGACCTCGTCGCGGTGGACTCCGACGGTTCGGTCTACCTCTACCCGGGCAAGGGCAACGGCCAGTTCTACGGCCGCGTCAAGGTCGTCGACAGGGCCTGGAAGAACGTCAAGATCTTCGGCCACGGCGACCTGTCCGGTGACGGCCGCGCCGACCTGCTGGTCCGCAACAGCTCCGGCGTCCTGTACCTCTACCGGGGCACCCAGCAGGAGCACACCCCCTGGTCGGCACGGATCCAGGCGCGTACGGGCTGGAACTTCACCTCGTACGTCTCCAACGGCGACGTGACGGGCGACGGCATCGCCGACGTCATCACCCGCGACTCCGGCGGCACGCTCTGGCTCTACCCGGGCACGAACAAGGCGTCCAGCAGCCTCTTCGGCTCACGGAAGAGCCTGGGCACCGGCTTCAACCAGTACAACCTGCTGTTCTAGGCCATTCCAAAACGCCCCGGCCCCGCAATCCTGTGGGGCCGGGGCGCCCCCTTTCAGGGGCGCGGGGCTGTGACAAACGCGGCTCCGCCGCGTGGGCGCGAGCAATCACATCGGGCCCGTGGCTACTCACAACCGCAAGACCGCCGCACAACCAACCGGGACGGAAACAGCTTCAACCGCTCCCGCCGGGACCCGGCGACCCGCAACCCGTCATCGAGCACGAGGTCGACCGCGGCGCGGGCCATGGCGGACCGGTCCGAGGCAATCGTTGTCAAAGGCGGGTCCGTCAGCGCGGCTTCCTTGACGTCGTCGAAGCCGGCGACGGCCAGCTCCCCGGGCACGTCGATGCGCAGCTCGCGCGCGGCCCGCAGCAGACCGATCGCCTGGTCGTCCGTGGAGCAGAAAATGGCCGGCGGCCGATCCGGCCCGGCCAGCAGCCCCAGGGCGACCTGATACGCGTCGTAGCGGTTGTACGGCGCCTCGAAAAGGCGCCCCTCCGTGGAGATCCCGGCCTCCTGCATCGCGCGCCGCCAGCCCTCGACGTGATCGGAGACCGGGTCGCCGACGGCGGGCGTCTCCGCGGTACCGCCGAGACAGGCGACGTACTCGTAGCCGTGCTCCAGGAGGTGGCGGACGGCGAGCTGGGCGCCACCGAGGTCGTCCGTGACGACCGCGACATCGTCGATCGCCTCGGGCCGCTCGTGCAGCAGCACGACGCGTGCGTCCCAGGCGTCGATCTCGGCGGCCGCGTGGTCGTTCAGCGCGTGGCTGACCAGGATCAGCCCGGAGACCCGCATGCCGAGGAAGGCCCGCAGATAGTGGACCTCGCGCTCGGCGATGTAGTCGGTGTTGCCGACGAGCACCATTTTCCCGCGCTCGGCGGCGGCCTGCTCGACCGCGTGAGCCATCTCGCCGAAGAACGGCTGGCGCGCATCCGGGATGATCAGGCCTATGAGCTCGGTCCGCCGCGACGCCATGGCCTGGGCGACCCGGTCGGGCCGGTACCCCAGCTCCTTGATCGCGGCGAGAACGCGCTCGCGCGTGGCCGGGGCAACCGGCCTCGGTCCGTTGTTGATGACATAGCTGACGACGGCGGTGGAAGTACCCGCCAGCCGCGCCACATCATCCCTAGTCACCTTGGCCACGCGCGGAGTCTACGCGGATGGACCTACCTCTGGGCAGGGCGTACGGCGGCTTCCTGCTCCTCCGCTGCGGCCTCCACCGCGTCGACCGCGTCCAGGTGCGCCGTCTCGTCCGCATCATCCGGCTTTGGCTGGGCCGCCTTGGCCCTCGCCCCGTCCGCGGCGCGGTCCACCTTCTCGGGAGTAACGAATCGATAACCGACGTTCCGTACGGTTCCGATGAGCGACTCGTGCTCCGGTCCGAGCTTCGCGCGCAGTCGTCGTACGTGGACGTCGACCGTCCGCGTGCCACCGAAGTAGTCGTAGCCCCAGACCTCCTGGAGCAGCTGGGCGCGGGTGAAGACGCGGCCCGGGTGCTGCGCGAGGTATTTGAGGAGCTCGAACTCCTTGAAGGTCAGGTCGAGGACCCGGCCCTTGAGCTTGGCGCTGTACGTCGCCTCGTCCACGGAGAGATCGCCGTTGCGGATCTCCATCGGGGAGTCGTCGTTGACGATCTGCTGGCGGCCCATGGCGAGCCGGAGGCGGGCCTCGACCTCGGCCGGACCGGCCGTGTCCAGGAGTACGTCGTCGATGCCCCAGTCGGCGGTGACGGCCGCGAGGCCGCCCTCGGTGACGACGAGGATGAGGGGACAGCCGGGGCCCGTGGAGCGCAGCAGCTGGCACAGGCTGCGGACCTGCGGGAGATCACGGCGCCCGTCGATCAGGATGACGTCGGCACCCGGGGTGTCGACCAGGGCGGGGCCTTCCGCCGGAGCCACTCGCACGTTGTGCAGGAGCAGGCCGAGAGCGGGAAGCACCTCCGTCGACGGCTGAAGGGCATTGGTCAGGAGCAGCAGAGAACTCATCGCGCCCCACCTGCCTGGGTCGTCCTACGTTCGTGCACGGTTCGCTCGCCCATAACGTCTGGTTCCTCCTCGGTCCCTGCGAGGACGTTTGCGGCACTGCTCTGTACGTGCGGCTCCCGCGCCCCTGGGATCCGCTGTGCTTTCAAGGCCCTGTACACCTGCGGTTTCCCGCTTCGTATACAACGCTTCCGAAAGCACAAAAGGACCCGGGGGCTTCGCTGCCCGAGTCCTCTTCCCAGCAGAATAGCCCACATGAGCTCAGGCACGGCAGGTCATGTGACGCGATCTTCCAATAGTCCACACCTTGAGACAGCACTGCACACCCCGTTGCGGAGGTTTCTGCGCACGGTCGACGGGGTGACGATCGATGCGGCGTACGCCCCTGGAACGCGGCCTTCTGGTGACCTCGCGATCGTTGTCGCGCACGGTTTCACGGGCGACCTGGACCGCCCGCACGTGCGCCGCGCGGCGGGTGTCCTGAGGCGGAACGCGGCGGTGGTCACCTTCTCCTTCCGTGGTCACGGGGCTTCCGGCGGCCGCTCGACGGTCGGCGACCGGGAGGTGCACGACCTGGCGGCCGCGGTGGCGTGGGCGCGGGAGCTGGGGCACCCGCGGGTCGCCACCGTCGGGTTCTCGATGGGCGGCTCGGTGGTGCTGCGGCACGCGGCGCTGTACGGGACGGAGGGCCAGGCGCCCGTCCGGGAGCACGAGGGGCGCACGGAGGCGCGAACGGACGCGGTGGTTTCGGTGAGCGCACCGTCTCGCTGGTACTACCGGGGCACGGCCCCTATGCGGCGGGTCCACTGGCTGGTAACCCGCCCGGAGGGCCGGTTCGTGGGCCGGGTCGGCCTGCGCACCCGTATCCACCACCGCGAGTGGGACCCGGTCCCGGAGTCGCCGGTCGAGTGCGTCCCGCGTATCGCGCCCGCCCCGCTCCTCATCGTCCACGGCGACCAGGACGGCTACTTCCCCGTCGACCATCCGCGGATGCTGGCCGAGGCGTCCGGCGGCCACGCCGAACTGTGGCTGGAGCAGGGCATGGGCCACGCCGAGAACGCCGCCGACGACGAACTGCTCGCCCGTATCGGGGGCTGGGCGGTCGCACACGCGGGCTAGCCTGACGGTGTTCACGGAAACCGCAGACTTTCAGATCGCTGATTGAGGAACGAGATGGCAAAGGGCACGGTGCGTTACTGGGCCGCCGCCAAGGCCGCGGCAGGCGTCGCCGAGGAGCCGTACGACGCGAGCACGCTCGCCGAGGCACTCGACACGGCCCGCGAGCGACACCCCGGCGAACTCGTCCGCGTCCTGCGGCGATGCTCGTTCCTCATCGACGGTGACCCCGTGGGGACTCGCGGGCATGAGACGGTACGGCTGGCCGAGGGCGGCACGGTCGAGGTGCTCCCGCCGTTCGCAGGAGGGTGAGCGAGACGATGAGCAACCAGCCGTACGAGGGCCAGGGCCAGGGCCAAGGCCCCTACGAGGGGTACGACCCTTACCAGCAGCCGCAGCCCGAGTGGCAGCAGTACACCCAGCAGTGGGAGGGCCAGACCTGGGAGACCCAGGCGCAGACCCCGGTGTCGGCGGCGGACACGGCGTATCTGCCTCAGCAGGGGTACAACGAGCCGCCTGCCTACGGCACCTACGCCCAGCCCCTGCCGCCGGAGGCGCCGTCCCCCGAATGGACGCCCCCGTACGATCCCTCTGCCTACACGGCGGCCGGCGCTGGTGGCTTTGCCCACCCGTCCGGCCTGGGGGTCCCCCCAGGTCCCTCAGCCACTGGGGGAGGGACGACGGCTCAGAGCCAGAACCAGGAAGCCGTTACTGACTACGGGCCCCCGACCATCACCGGCAACCCCCGCATCACCGACGCCCAGCGTGCCCGTGCCGAAGGGCGGTCGCCGATCATCGAGCCCGGGATGCAGCCGGCCGTGCTCACGGCGGGGCTGGGGCTGCTGCTGTCCGGTGCGGCGGCGATCGGGGAGTACGCGCTCGTCGTACCCCTCGTGCTGCTGCAGGCCGTCACGGCGGCGGGATGGTTCCGGCTGAACGGGATGTGGCCCGCACGGCAGGGCATCGCGCTGGCGTTCCTGGGCGCCGTGACCGCGGACGTGGCGCTGCTCGCGACCGGCCGGGCGAACGCGCCCGCCGCGATCCTCGGCACCCTCGGCGTATGGGTCCTGCTCACCCTCGTCCTGCAACTGCGCAGCCACGCCGACCCGGACACCCGGATGTACGGCCTGATGGCGACCGTCGCCTCGGCGGCGCTGGCCATCGTCGCGGCCGGGCACCTCGCGGCGGAGCCGGACGCCGTCACGGTGGGCGCGGCCGCCGTCGCCGTGGCGATCCTCGCCCGTGCGCTGCCGCTGCCCACGGCGGCCTCCGTGGTGGTCGCGCTGCTGGCCGCCGCGGGCGCCGGTGTCGCCGTCGGCGGGATGACCGACCTGGGCTCGCAGGGCGCCTTCCTGGGCCTCGGCGCGGGCGTCTGCGCGCTGATCGGCCACCGGGTCGCGAGCTACGACTACCCTTCCCGTTTCGTCCACTTCACCGCGGGCGTGGCCCTTCCGCTGGCCGCCGCGGCCCCGGCGGTCTACCTGCTGGGCCGCGCGCTCGGGTAGCGGCGCGGTTCGTCACAGCTGATCGACAAGCAGCCCGAAGGGCGCCCAGCACGGGGGCCCTTCGGGGTTAGGCTCGCGATCGACGGCCACTCGGTCGTTGAGACCGGGTCTGCCGAGGTGGGGGAAACACCGAGCATGCGCGCACTGCGAATAATCCTGATCGTCGCCGTCATCCTGGGCGGCCTGTTCGTCATCGCGGACCGGGTGGCGGTCGGGTTCGCGGAGGACAAGGCGGCTGACCGGATCAAGAACACCGAGGGGCTGGCCAGCACCCCCGACGTGTCCATCGAGGGATTCCCCTTCCTCACCCAGGTCGCCGGCGGCGAGCTCGACGACGTGAAGATCGGCATCAAGAACTACGAGGCCTCGACGGGCGGCACGAGCTCCGCAGCCTCCACGATCCGCATCGACGACCTCAGCGCCGAGATGCACGGCGTCGTCTTCAACGGCGACTACAGCTCCGCCACCGCGAACAGCGCCACCGGCACCGCCTCCATCTCGTACGACGAGCTGCTGAAGGCCGCCAGGGCCGAGCCCACCCAGGTCGCCTCCGGTGTCACCGCGCGGGTGATCGGCCTCTCCGACGGGGGCAACGGCAAGATCAAGGTCACGGTCGAGGCCACCGTCCTCGGCCACAAGCTGCCTCAGCCGGTCTCCGTGCTCAGCTCCGTCAGCGTCTCGGGCGACACGGTGAAGGTGCATGCCGACTCCCTGCCCAAGCTGGGCGTCGAACTCGCCGAGGGCCGGATCCGGGCGATCACCGACTTCCAGCAGAAGATCGACGAACTGCCCGGCGGCATCCAGCTCGACAAGGTCGAGGCGGCGAAGAGCGGCGTCGACATCTCGGTGAAGGGTTCGGACGTCAAGCTGGTCGGGTAGGCCTCGGCACGGGCCGGTGGGGCCCGCGCAGGGCCGGTTGTCCGAAGAGCGAGACGGCCTCGTCCGTACCGCAGATGCGCTGTCGGTGTGACGACGGAAAAAGCGGCGAGGGAACCGGGCGGGCACGGCCTCGGCGCTGATCGCATCCCACATCACGGACGATCGCGTCTCAATATCCGACACACCGGTGACATGCCTGCCTGTCCGTCCCTACGATCGGACCCATGAAGCGACAGGCGGATCTCACGAAGCGGCGGGCAGTAGACCTGTGCCGCGTCGCCGCCATGCTCTGTCGCACCTTCTGAGCGGAAGCGTTCGTACTTCCGCGAGCCGGGCCCCTGGACCTCTCTTGTCCGGGCCACCCTTGCGCCACGCAGCCCTTTCCGGCATGACCGCGCACCCCTCTCTAACGCACCGCCCCGCCGCAACTGCCCCGGAGGAGAACGAGCATGAGCCGCAGCGACGTCCTGGTAGACGCCGACTGGGTCCAGGACCACCTGGACGACCCGAGCGTGGCCATCGTCGAGGTCGACGAGGACACGTCCGCGTACGAGAAGAACCACATCAAGAACGCCATCCGGATCGACTGGACCAAGGACCTCCAGGACCCGGTCCGCCGTGACTTCATCGACCAGGAGGGCTTCGAGAAGCTCCTCTCGTCGAAGGGCATCGGCAACGACACCCTCGTCGTCCTCTACGGCGGCAACAACAACTGGTTCGCCTCGTACGCCTACTGGTACTTCAAGCTCTACGGCCACGAGAACGTGAAGCTCCTCGACGGCGGCCGCAAGAAGTGGGAGCTCGACTCCCGCGACCTGGTCGACGGCTCGCAGCTGCCCGACCGCGCCGCCACCGAGTACAAGGCCAAGGCCCAGAACACCGCGATCCGCGCCTTCCGTGACGACGTCGTCGCCGCGATCGGCTCGCAGAACCTGGTCGACGTGCGTTCGCCCGACGAGTTCAGCGGCAAGCTGCTCGCCCCGGCCCACCTGCCGCAGGAGCAGTCGCAGCGTCCGGGCCACGTCCCGACCGCCCGCAACATCCCGTGGTCGAAGAACGCCAACGACGACGGCACCTTCAAGTCGGACGACGAGCTCAAGGAGCTCTACGCCGAGGAGCAGGTCGACCTCGCCAAGGACACCATCGCGTACTGCCGTATCGGTGAGCGTTCCGCGCTCACCTGGTTCGTGCTGCACGAGCTGCTCGGTGTGGAGAACGTCAAGAACTACGACGGCTCCTGGACCGAGTACGGCTCCCTGGTCGGCGTCCCGATCGAGCTCGGCGCCAACAAGTAACCCTCAAGGCCTGAAGGACGGAATCGAAATATGTGTGGAGCGAAGGCCGGCGGCCCCGACGCCTCGACGATCAAGCCCGGTGAGACCACGATCCAGGGGCAGGTGACCCGCGACGGCGAGCCGGTCACGGGTTACGTCCGCCTCCTGGACTCGACCGGCGAGTTCACCGCCGAGGTCCCGACCTCGGCCACCGGACAGTTCCGCTTCTACGCGGCCGAGGGCACGTGGACCGTGCGGGCCCTGGTGCCCGGCGGCACCGCCGACCGCACGGTCGTCGCCCAGACGGGCGGCCTCGCCGAGGTCGCGATCGCCGTCTGAGAGGCGGACCGCCGTCCCTGACGGCAGTCACCTGAACGGCTGAAGGGCCGCACCCCCGGGGGTTGGACGCTTACCGGATCGGGGTGCGGCCCTTCGGCTTGCCCGCGCCTGTGCCGACGCACTTTCCCGCCCGTGCGCCGGCGGCGCACTGCTTCGCAGCCTTCGGGCCCCCCCGCCGGACTCCGTCGGGCGGGGGGCCCGGTGTGCCTGCGGGGGTGCCCCCTTTTGGACTTCGCGGGCTGCGTCGTACGGCTTTCGCGGGCCTACGCTGGGTGTATGTACGCACGACGGCGTCACGTGTACTTCGCCATGATGGGGACGTGCATCGGGCTCTTCGTCCTGGCCTGGGGAGTGGTGCGGCTCTGGTCGATCCCCGTGGCCGTCGGGATGTGTGTGGTCGCCATGGTGATTCCGCCGCTGGCCGCGATGGTGGCCAATCGGCGCGGGCCGGAGGACCGGTGGTGGGACGACCCGTCCGGTGACCCCAAGTCCGACGAGTGGTGGGACGAGCTGGACGGCAAGAAACGGCGGCAGTAGAGGGCGGCGGGCCGGCAGACGGCATGGGGGCGGCTGGAGAAAGGCGCATATGTCGCGTACGAGATTGTCCACCGTGGTGTTCGACGCGCCCGACGCGCATGCGCTGGCCGACTTCTACATGCGGTTGCTCGGGTATGTGGTGCGCGCGGAGGAACGGGACTGGGTGCTCATCGGCCCGCCGTACGGCGGCACCGCGCTCGCCTTCGAGACCGAGCGGCTCTACACGCCGCCCGTGTGGCCCGCGGGCCCCGGCGAGCAGCGGATGATGCTGCACCTCGACATCGAGGTCGACAACCTGGCCGACGAGACTGCGCGTGCCCTCTCCGAGGGAGCCAGGCTCGCCGAGTACCAGCCCCAGGAGCACGTACGGGTCTTCCTCGACCCGGCGGGGCACCCGTTCTGCCTCTGGGTGCACGTGCATGAGAAACATCCCAAGCGCCTGCGGCGTCACACGCGTCAGGCGACTCAGGAGGCGAGCGGCCGGGCGGCTCAGTAGACGAGCGCCTGCGTCTCGTCCCCCATCGCCTCCTGCACGAACACCTGCGCGCCCGCGATGCGTACGCCCTCCAGGACGTCCTTCTCCGTGATCTCGCGCCGGGCCGCGCACTGCGTGCACAGGGTGATGCGCCCGGCCGCCAGGATCGAGTCGATCAGGTCGGGCAGCGGCGCCGCGTGCGGAAGCTCGAACTCGGCGGCGCGGCCCGGCAGCGCGAACCACGAGGACTCGCCGGTCAGCCAGAGGGAGACGTCGACGCCACTGGCCACGGCCACGGCCGCGACGGTGAACGCCTGTGAGCAGCGCTCCGGGGCATCGGCCCCCGCCGTCACCTTGATCACGAGCTTCTTCGCCATGCCCGAATGGTAGTCCGAATCGTAATGAACTCTCGTACAACTCCATGCGGTGGCCATGGGTCTCCTGTGCGCGCGGATACGGAATCCGCGCTTCACGTTCTGTGGGGGGACGTCTTGGAAGTCTCGGAAACACCCGAAGCAGCTGAAAGGCCTGAAAGACCCGAGGAACCTGAAGTACCTCGAGTGCCGGAAGTACCCGGAGTGCCCGAAGGACCGGAAGCAACTGAAGTACCTGAAGCAGCGGAAGTACCTGAAGCACCGGAAGCGCCTGAAGTGCGCGTCCGTCGACGCGGGCGTACGACCCTGCTGATCGCCACGGCCGCCGTGCTCGGGCTCGTCGCCGGTACCTGCGGCGGCTATCTGATCCAGGCCGACCGCGAACCCACCAAGCTGCCGTCGCTGTCCCAGCCGGTGGTCCCGCAGGCCAAGGGCGAGGGCCCCGAGCCGCTGTCCGCCGCCCAGGACCGCCGGGTGAAGACCGACGGCGATCTGCGCAAGCTGCTGATCAAGCGGCCGAAGGGAGCGCAGGAGGTGGACTGGGTGAGCGACGACGGCTGGAAGGACATCGGCGACTACGCGGAGTCGTTCAAGAAGCCGGCCGGAGCCTTCCGCGAGCTGGTGAGCGACGAGTTCCGGCGCTCGGTCGCCACCGGTTGGCGCGTGGGCAGCACGTACAGCGTCGAGATCCGGCTCGTCCAGTTCCGCCAGGAGGAGAACCTCGCCGCCGCCGAGTCGGCCGACGACGGCCACTACTGGGCGAACGACGAGGACGGCACCCGCAGCTGGCCCGTCCCCGGCACGAGCGACGGCATGGCGTACGTGCACACCAGGCCGGACACGAAGCCCGGCTATCTGCCCGAGTACGAGGCGGAGGTGCACGCCTGGCGCGGCGACATCGCCCTGGAGATCTGGGTCTACGACACCAAGCCGATCCCCAAGGCGAAGATCATGGACCTGGCCAAGCGGCAGATGGAGCGGCTGTGACCACCGAGCAACCGACAACACCGGAGCCCGTTGAGCCCGCGGCGCCCGTGCAGCCCGTGGTGCCCGTGGTGCCCGTGGTGCCCGTGAACGCCGCCGTACCGGAGCCCGCGCCGGAGGCCGCTGCGACGAAGCCCGTCCGCCGTGGCCGTGTCGCCGCCATCGCCGGTTCCGTACTCCTGGCCGTCGCCGTCATCAGTGGCACCGGCTACACCGTCGTGACCGTCCAGGACGCCGACCGGGACGCGGGAGCTCCCGTCTGGAAGTTCCCGAAGGCCGCGAAGGAGGACGCCAAGAAGGCGAAGGCGGCCTCGGCGCTCGCCGCCATGCTCGTGCCGTACGAGGCCGACGGCTGGAGCCGGGGCCCGGACATCGCCGAGTTCGGCTCCGACGCCGCGCTCAGCGGGGGCGAGGCCGCCGCCCTGCGCAAGGAGTCGATCAGCGATCTGCCCCGCTCCCAGCGACGGCGGCTGGAGAAGGAGATCGACAAGCAGCACACCAAGGGCATGGTGATGCGCAGCTACCTGAGCACGGCGAACGCGAGCGACTCCCCGCTCTACGCCGAGAGGGCCTTCATCGTGAGCATCGAGCTGATGCAGATGGAGGACAAGAAGGCGGTCCGGAACATGTCGACGTTCCAGACCGAGTTCTTCGACGCTCTCTCGATCTTCCGCAGCGGGCCGAAGATCGAGGGCCACAAGAACGCCAAGTGCTTCCTTCCGCCCAAGGACAAGGAGGAGAAGCTCGACATGATGGTCTGCTCCGCCTACGAGGGCGACGTGCTGGTCAGCGTCACCGCGGAGGCGGCCAAGCCGCTGAACACCAAGGGGGTCGCGGCGCTCCTGCGCGAGCAGCTCGACCGCATCGTCGAGCCGGGGGAGGCGGTATGACCGAGCAGACGACACCGATGGAGCCGCAGGCCGTGCTGCCTCCGGTGCCACCCATGCCCGACGCGCCTCCGTCCGTCCTGGTCGCCGAGCCGACGCCGCGCGTCAAGAAGGACCGCCGAGTCCTGCGCGCCGTGCTGCGCTGGACCGCTGCCGTGGTGGTCTTCGGCGCGGTGGGCGCCTCGGCCGCGTACGGCATCACGCGGATGGAGCGCACCGACGTACCGGGCCTGGCGACGGAGTCGGACGGGCGCTGGGACTACCCGACGATCACCAAGCCGCCGCTGCCCTCGGGCAGCCCGGGACCGATGGCCGAGTCGAACAAGGCCGGCACCCACTACGCCGACCTGCGCAAGCTGGTCCTCCCCGCCCCCAAGGGCGCGAAGGCCGACGCGGTGCTGCGCGGCGAGGACGGCTGGCTGGCGAGCAAGACCTTCCTGGCGGAGTACGCCGAGAAGTCGGACCGGGAGACTGTCGGGCAGCTGCTGACTGACTCCGGTCTGCGGCACATCGCCGCGCGCGGCTGGACCACCGAGGACGGTACGCACACGCGGATCTACCTGCTGCAGTTCGATACCGCGGCCGTCGCGGACGATCTGATCACCACCGAGCTGGCGAACTACGACTCGCCGCAGTACGCGATGCGCGGCGCCCCATTGACCGAGCGGGACGAGAAATTCCCGGAACGCGTCGCCGCCGAGGACCTCACGCATTTCGTGTACGTGGAGAGCAAGCCGTACGGCGCCGAGCAGGTCCGGGAGGCGTACCTCTCGGCGGGGGACACCCTCGCCCTGATCGTCCAGTCACGGAAGGGCACCGCGCAGGCGGTCCCGTTCCAGCAGACGGTGGTCCTGCAGAGCCAGCTGCTCGGCTGAGCCCGCCAGGGTGCACCTGAAAGAGAGGGCCGGGCCCCACCCGACTAGAGTGGGGTCCGGCTCTTGTGTACCCCGCAAACCCCGCTCATCCGAGGAGCACCCGTGGAGATCTTCTTCGAAACCCTGCTGGTCCTGGTCTGCGTCGGCGTGCTCGCCTTCGCCGGGCTGACCGTGAAGAAGCTGTACCAGGGCCAGCGCTGACCCCCATTCAAGGAATTTCCGAGCTCATGATCGAGATCCCGTCCGACCTCCACAAGGACCTGGTCCCCCTCGCCTTCCTGCTCGGCAACTGGGCCGGTGCGGGCGTCCACGACTTCCCCGGCTCCGAGAAGTGCAACTTCGGGCAGGAAGTCACCTTCACCCACGACGGGCGGGACTTCCTGGAGTACCACTCGCACACCTGGGTGCTCGACGCGGACGGGAACAAGGTCAGGCCGCTGGAGACCGAGTCCGGCTTCTGGCGCGTCGACGGCAACCGCAAGGTCGAGGTCGTCATGACCCGTGACGACGGTGTCGTCGAGATCTGGTACGGCGAGCTGGCCGACAAGAAGCCGCAGATCGACCTGGTCACGGACGCGGTCGCGCGCACGGCGGCCTCGGGCCCGTACAGCGGCGGCAAGCGCCTGTACGGGTACGTGAAAAGCGACCTCATGTGGGTCGGCGAGAAGCAGACCCCCGAGGTCGAGCTGCGCCCCTACATGTCCGCGCACCTGAAGAAGGTCGTCACCCCGGAGGACGTCGAGCGCTGGGCCAAGGCCCTCCCCGACGACATGCCGGACGACGGCATCGCGTTCTTCAAGTAGGTCTTCCGGGTCTTCGAGCAGGTCTTCCGGGTCTTCGAGTAGTTCATCAGGTCGGCAGCACCTGGAATGGTCCTAGACTTCCAGATGTGGTGAGCACCGACTGGAAGAGCGACCTGAGGCAGCGCGGCTACCGGCTGACGCCGCAGCGCCAGCTTGTCCTCGAAGCCGTGGACACCTTGGAGCACGCGACCCCCGACGACATCCTCATCGAGGTGAGGAAGACGGCGTCGGGGGTCAACATTTCCACGGTCTACCGGACCCTGGAGCTCCTGGAGGAGCTCGGCCTGGTCTCGCACGCCCACCTGGGGCACGGCGCGCCGACGTACCACCTGGCGGACCGGCACCACCACATCCACCTGGTGTGCCGCGACTGCACGAACGTCATCGAGGCCGATGTCTCGGTCGCCGCCGAGTTCACGGCGAAGCTCCGTGAGACGTTCGGCTTCGAGACGGACATGAAGCACTTCGCGATCTTCGGCCGCTGCAAGGACTGCGCGGCCAAGAAGTAAGGACCGCGCGGTCAAGAAGCAGTGATTGCGCGGCCAGGAGGCAGCGACTGCGTGGCCGAGATGTGGTGTCGGGCCAGGAAGCCGGGCTTCGTGAGAAATAAAATCGGCAGCTACTGGGTCGTAGGCTGTGTGGATATGAAGAGCCCCCTGCTGTCCCTGCCCGGCGCCGTTCCCGCCGAGGGCGTGGACGAAGCCGTCGCCGCCCACTACGGCGATCTGTTCCGTGAGCAGCGTGCCCTCGCCGACGGCACCGGCTTCGTGGACCTCTCCCACCGCGGTGTCGTCACTGTCACCGGTGAGGACCGGCTCAGCTGGCTGCACCTGCTGCTCACCCAGCACGTCTCGGATCTCCCGGCCGGCCGTGCCACCGAGGCGCTGATCCTCTCCGCACACGGCCACATCGAGCACGCGCTGTATCTCGTCGACGACGGCGAGACGGTGTGGATGCACGCGGAACCCGGCACCCAGGAGGCGCTGATCGCCTACCTGGAGTCGATGAAGTTCTTCTACCGGGTCGAAGTCGCCGACCGGACGGCCGACTTCGCGATCGTGTACCTGCCGGCCGGCTCCATCGCCGAGGTGCCGGAGGGCGTCGTCGTACGCGAGACGCCGTACGGGCGCGACCTCTTCCTCCCGCGTACCGACCTGGAGTCGTATGCGCAGAAGAACGGCCCCGCGGCCGGACTTCTGGCCTACGAGGCCCTGCGTGTCGAGCACCACCGCCCGCGCCTCGGTTTCGAGACCGATCACCGCACCATCCCGCACGAGCTGGGCTGGATCGGCAGCGCGGTGCACCTCCAGAAGGGCTGCTACCGCGGCCAGGAGACCGTCGCCCGCGTCCAGAACCTGGGCAAGCCCCCGCGCCGTCTGGTCTTCCTCCACCTCGACGGCAGCGAGGTCCATCTGCCGCCGCACGGCACCGAACTCCGGCTCGCGGACGAAGGCCCCGACGGCCGGAAGATCGGCTTCATCACCACCTCCGTACGCCACCACGAGCTGGGCCCGATCGCCCTGGCACTGGTGAAGCGCAATGTGCCGGTCGACGCGGCGCTGGTGGCCGACACGACGGCGGCGGCACAGGAGGTCGTGGTCGAGCCGTAGCCGGCCGCCCTGGCTGCGGGCCGTCGTGCGCGGCCCCAGCCCCGGCACCGGGCGCCTCACATCTCCAGCAGCACCGTAAAAGGCCCGTCGTTCGTCAAGGACACCCGCATCTGCGCCCCGAACCGCCCCGTCGCCACCGTCGCACCCAGCGCGCGCAGTTGGGCGACGACCTCGTCGACGAGAGGCTCGGCCACATCGCCCGGGGCGGCGGCGTTCCAGGTGGGGCGACGCCCCTTGCGGGCGTCGCCGTACAGGGTGAACTGGCTGATCACGAGCAGCGGCGCGTCGATGTCGGAGCAGGACTTCTCGTCGGCGAGCATGCGAAGGGACCAGAGTTTGCGGGCGAGTTGACCCGCCTTCTCCTTGGTGTCGTCGTGCGTGACCCCGACCAGCACGCACAACCCCTCACCGCTGATCTCGCCGACCGTCTCGCCGTCCACGACGACGCTCGCGCCGTCCACCCTCTGCACCACCGCACGCATGCGGACCATCATGCCGTGCGACGCCGATGGGGCGCCGTGCGGGCCCTTCGCGTGATTTCCGGGAGTCACTAACCCCCCATCTGGGGCCGATCGGGGGCACTCGGTCACATAGCGGCCACTTGGGGTGGCACGATGCGGTGTGTTGCGGTGCAACCGTGGGGTGGACCGCGCCGGTCGAGGGGACGGTAGAGGCACATGAGCACACCGAGTAGCGGGCAGCCGCCCGGAACCGTGTCGTTGACCCGTACGAGCCCACGGGCGGAACGGACGGGCGGGATGACGGCCCGGCCGCCGGCGCAGCGCACCGACAGCCCGCTGTCGTCCGATCCGCCCCCGCACGACCTCGCGGTGCTCCGGCTGCCCGAGCTGCGGACGCTGCGCCGGGACGCCCAGCGGGACGAGGCCGACCTCAGTTATGTGCGGCGGCTGCTCCAGGGGCGCATCGACATCCTGCGGGCGGAGCTGGCACGCCGCGGCGAGCGACGGGCGCCGTTTCCGGCATCGGGGCAGCTGTCGGTCGTCGGTCCCGGGCAGCCGTCGGTCGTCGAACGGCTCTCGGAGATCCTGACGGACGCGCCCGCCCGGCACCGCTCGTCGGCCCGCCATGTGACAGTGGGCACACCGCACGGCGAGGAATACCGGGCGCTCGCCGCGAACATGCTCGCGGAGGTGGAGCTGTCCGACCTGGGTGCCCGTACGGACGAGGAGCTGGGCGCCGGGATGGGCCGGCTCGTCCGGTACGAGCAGCAGGTCTCCCGGCGGCGCCAGCAGCTGCAGCGCACGGCCGACGATTGCAGCGCCGAGATCGCCCGCAGGTACCGTGAAGGCGAAGCACAAGTAGACGACCTGCTCATGTGACGTGGTGGCCCCGGCGATCCCGGGCCCCTTCCGGGGTGGGTCCCCCACCCCGGAAGGCCACCCCTGATGTCCGTGCCCGCCATATCGCCTGTCCTCGCCGAGGTCGTACGTTCCGGCTTCGTCGAAGGACGCCATCGCGGCAGCCTGGTGCTGCTGGCCGCGGACGGGTCGGTCGAGCTGGCGCTCGGCGAGGTGACGGCGCCGGTCTTCCCGCGCTCGTCGAACAAGCCCATGCAGGCGGCGGGTGTGCTGCGCGCGGGCCTCGACCTGGCCGGAGAGCGTCTCGCCCTCGCCGCCGCGAGCCACTCCGGGGAGACCTTCCACCGCGATCTCGTCCACAAGATGCTGGACGAGCACGGGCTGTCGGCCGGGCAGTTGCAGTGCCCGCCGGATCTGCCGCTGGACCCGGCCGAGGCCGAGACGTATCTCGCCGCGGGAGCCGTCCGCGACCGGGTCACCATGAACTGCTCCGGCAAGCACGCGGCGATGCTCGCGGTGTGCGCGCTGCGGGGCTGGCCGACGGAGTCGTACCTCGACCCCGGACACCCTCTCCAGCAGCTGATCCACTCCGTGGTCGAGGAGGCGGCCGGGGAGCCCGTCGCCGCGGTCGGCACCGACGGCTGCGGGGCGCCCCTCATGGCCATCACCCTCACCGGCCTCGCCCGCGCCTTCCGCTCCTTCGTCCTCGCCGCCCCCGGCTCCGCCGAACGCCGCGTCGCCGACGCCATGCGCACCCACCCCGAGTACGTCGCCGGCACCCGCCGCCCCGACACCTGGCTCATGCGCGAGATCCCGGGCGCCCTCTCCAAGATGGGCGCGGAGGCTGTCCAGGCGATCGCCCTCCCGGACGGCCGCGCCCTCGCCTTCAAGATCGACGACGGTGGAGGCCGGGCGCTGGGCCCTGTCCTCGCGCGTGGGCTGGGCCTGCTGGGCGTGGACGCGCCGGTGGTGTCGCGGATCGGGCGGTCGCCGCTGCTGGGCGGGGGCCGAGAGGTGGGCGAGGTCCGGGCGGCGTTCTGAGTGTGGGGGAGGTGGGGACCGGCGTGCAGGGTCTTTCGCCCTCTTTCTACGCGGTGTACCGCTCGGCGGCCGGCGAGGTCGGAGGCCTGGTCTCGTACGAGTCGGACGACAACTGGGGCGACGCCAAGCAGCCCCTGAACACGGCGGAGGTGAACCGGCTGATCGCGGTGACGCCGGAGGCCGAACGCGGCCTGTGGCAGTACCTCTGCTCGATCGACTGGATCACCAGGGTCAAGACCGGCTGGCGGGCCCCGGACGACCTGCTGCCGCACTTCCTGCCGGACCCGCGCGCCGCCCACATCACCACGCAGGCGGACTGGCTGTGGGTGCGGATCCTGGATGTCGTACGGGCCCTGGAGGCGCGTACCTACGCGGGGTCCGGGACCCTGGTGCTGGAGGTCACCGACCGGGACGGGCTGTCCGCCGGGCGCTACCTGCTGGAGGCCGGACCGGACGGTTCGTCCTGTGCCCTGACCACCCGATCCGCCGAACTCACCCTGGACGTGGGCGATGTGGCGACGCTGTGGCTGGGCGACGAGTCGGTGGTGCGGCTTGCCGCGCTGGGCCGGGTGCGGGAAGAACGAGCGGGCGCCGCCTTCGTGGCCGACGCCCCGCTCCGCACGTCCAGGCGACCGTGGTGCCCGGACATCTTCTGATGGCGGCTGAGAGGTACTCCTTCCGTGCGGGTGGTGACTCCTGGTCCGTTATCCGTAGCGATTCAGTTGTGGCTGCGCATTCAGTTGTGGCTGCGCATTCAGTTGTGGCTGTGCATTCAGTTGCGGCTGTGCTGTGCGGTGGTGCGGACTGACCGAGCTCCCGGCTCCCCTCCGGAAGGGAGCCCGGTCAGCCGGACTGCCGGACGTGGCGCCCGGTCAGCCGGACTGGGCGAGCAGCATCACGAGGATCACCGCTCCGATGCCGCTGATCACGGAGTTCTTGGCCTTGAGGCCGATGGACAGCGCGACGAACGCGATGATGCCCATCGGCCCGTACCGCCACTGGATGAGCTGTTCGAATCCGATGGCGAGGGCGGCGACGGCGAGGGCGATGAGCGGCATGACGGTCCCTCCTTCGGGACGGGGAGGCGGACCCCGCTGAGGACCGTCCACCTCGTCCACCTGGCTGACAGGTGCGACTCTGGCGGCCAACCCTCGGGAAGCTTGACCATGTTGTGCAAGTTGGTGACCAACTCACCGGTACTTATCTCCGCGTTGGGTCGACTCATAACCACCTACCAGGTAACTGCCCAAAGATGGCGGGAAGTTGTAGTGTTTGGTCGTGGACCCGGAACACGCCGTTGTCAACGGGCGGGAGAGTTCGCCACGGCCGCAGACGCACCGCGAGCTGGCCGACGAGCTGCGTGCCCGGATCAGGTCCGGTGTGCTTCGACCGGGACAACGCATGCCCACACAGGCCAAACTGGCCGATGAGTTCGGCGTGGAGCGAGGGGTCGTACGACAGGCGCTGCGCATCCTGCAGTCGGAGCGCTTGCTCGTCAACGTGTCCAAGGGGAGTCCGGCGACCGTCGCTGAACACCACGGAGGAGCCCTGACCGGGCCCGAAGCAGCGCCGCAGCCCACCACGGCGGCACTCGGCGCGCGTATATCCGCGGCCTTCGCGGCCCCTCACGTGGAGATCGACGCGCTGTGTCTGACGTCGGTCTCGCTCACTCTCGCCATGGGCGAGGCGCTCCGTCAGATACACGCCGGGCGAATAAAACCGGCCAGGGTGGACGTCCGCGTGCTGCTCCCCAGCGGCGACATCGACCTTGCCTTTCCGGCCCCGGTGGACGCGTCGGCCGACGGCCGGCTGCAGCGCAACTGGCTGGCCAACCGCAATGCGCAGGGCCAGGTACTGCGCCACAATCTGCTCGCCCTGAGGCTCACACACGGCATCGATGTGAAGGTTACCTTCCGGGCGCTGCCCTTCACCCCGCCCGTGAAGCTGTATCTCCTCAACGGCACTGAGGCCCTCTTCGCGTATTACACCCTGACCAAGCGCGAGGAGGAGATCGACGATGTGCACCTGGAGCTGTACGACGTCCAGGGCACGCAGTCCATGCTCTTCCCCTTCACTCAGGGCGCCGGACTGCGGGACACCACGTTCGTGGAACAGTCCCACCTGTGGTTCAAGGCGCTGTGGGAGACCATCAGCTCGGAGCTGCTGCTCACGAGCTGACGGCTCCAGAGGTTCCCGGTCGGGAGTTTTCGCAGGTCACATGGCGGGTTCGGCGACCATCAGGGCGAGCACGACCGCCCCGATGGAGCTGCACGTAGGACTCTTCGCCTTGATCCCGATGCTGAGCAGCAGCAGTCCGACGATGCCCATCGGACCGTACTGCCATTGGACGAGCTGCTCGAAGCCGACGACGAAGACGGCGGACAGGAGGGCGATGGCGGGCATGGTGGCTCCTGCTTCTTCCTGCTTCTTCTGTGACCTGCTCGGGGTAATACGTGCCACGGATGGGCGAGGGGGAGGCAAAACTTCCGCCATCTTGGCCAAGTTGGTGACCAACTCTAGTTATGTTGTCCCCACTTGGTCCTATGTCATAAACAACTTCCAAACAACTCACGCTAGATGGAGCAGAGTTGTAGCGTTTGGTCGTGACCCAGGAGAACGTCGCAGTGAACGGCAACAGAAGGCTCTCGCCCCAGGAGATCGCCGACGTCCTGCGGGACCGGATCCGCAGCGGAGACCTGAAGGCAGGGGACCGCCTGCCCACCCAGGCCGAGTTGGCGGAAGAATTCGGCGTCGAGCGCGGCACCGTCCGGCAAGCCCTGCGCGCTCTCCAGGAGGACGGCCTCCTCGGCAACGTCAGCAAGGGCAGCCCACCGCGGATCGCGGAGCCGACGCCGACGCACGATGCGCCCCAGCCGACGATGGTGGGACTGGCGCCGCGCCTCGCTGATGCATTCGCGGCAACGCACGTCCGCGTCGACGCTGCGTGCCTGACCGCGGAGACCCTGATGCTGGCTCTCGGTGAACCGGTGCGCCTGATCCATGAGGGCAGGATCCGTCCTGAGTCGATCGAGGTACGGATCCTGCTGCCATCCCGAGACATCAACCTCGCGTTCCCGGTCCCGGTCGAGGCGCGCGGCGCGGATGACCCCGTCCACAAGCGCTGGCTGGACCAGCGAAACGCCCAGGGCCACGTCCTGCGCCACAACCTCCACTCCCTGCGCTCCTCGCACGGTATCGACGTCCACGTGACCTTCCGCGCCCTGCCGTTCACCCCGCCGGTGAAGCTGTACCTGCTCAACGAGTCGGAGGCCCTCATCGCCTACTACGTGATCACCAAGCGGGAGGAGGAGGTGAGCAGCGAAGTCCTGGAGATGTACGACACTCTCGGCTTGACCTCGCTCCTCTTCTCCTTCGAGAAGCGAGTCAGCCAACGGGACGCCGCCTTCGTGGAGGAATCACAGAAGTGGTTCAACGCCCTCTGGGAAACCATCACCACGGACCTGACACTCTCCTAGTGACTTCAGAAACGGCGACGCAGACTGATCCGGTGGCGAAAGAGACTGAATCCCTCTATGAATTGATCAAGAGCGCGCGGTTCGTGCTCTTCGACTTCGACGGGCCGATCTGCCGGCTGTTCGCGGGGCTCCCGGCGAAGCGGGTGGCCGGCGAGCTGGTGCAGTGGCTCAAGGACCTGGGGCTGCGCGAGCTGCTGACGCAGGAGGAGCGGGTGCATCCGGACCCGCACGTCGTCGTGCAGGCGGTCAATCGCAGACATCCCGACATCGACCTGGTGATGGAGCTGGAAGAGCGTCTCACCCTGCTGGAGCTCAAGGCCGCAGCGACGGCGTATCCCACCCCTTACGCGGATCCCCTGATCAGGACGTGGGCGGCGGTGGGTTCCCGACTGGCCATCACCACCAACAACTCCCCGTTGGTGGCGGCCCAGTATCTGGAGAGCCGTGGGCTCACGGAGTGTTTCGCGCCGCACGTCTACGGCCGCACCCAGAACCTGGCCCTCATGAAGCCGAACCCGTATTGCCTGGTTCGGGCACTGAACGCGATGGGCGCCGCGCCGTCCGAGGCACTGATGATCGGCGACGCACCCTCCGACTTCGGCGCGGCCGAGGCGGCCGGCGTGCCCTTCTTGGGCTACGCGCGTAACGAGCGCAAGGAGCGGGACCTTCGGAACTCCGGGGCCACGCACACGGTGTCGTCCCTGAACACGGTGCTGGATCTGCTGCGCTCCCAGGGGTGAGTGAGTGAGCGGCATGCGGTCCTGGTTCGACTCCGTATGGAACCTGCCGGCGCATAGAGGTTGTGCAACGCAAGGGTGAGTTGGTTGCCAACCAACTTAGAGTTGTCCTGAGTTGGCTCGAGGTTGAGACCCAGGAGAACGTTGCGGTGAACGGCAGCAGAAGGCACTCGCCCCAGGAGATCGCCGACACCCTGCGCAGGCGCATACAGGGCGGCGAGCTGAAACCGGGCACCAAGCTGCCGACCCAGGCCGCGCTGGCGAAGGAGTTCGGGGTGGAACGGGGCGCCGTACGCCAGGCCCTGACCAGCCTCCGTACGGAAGGTCTGCTCAGCAACGTCACCAAGGGCAGGCCCCCCACCGTGGCCAAACCGCCGGTCGCCGTCGAGACGGAACCCCAGCCCACCCTCGTCGGCCTGGCACCGCACCTGGAGGCCGCGTTCGCGGTGCCGCATGTGCGGCTGGACGCGGTCTGTCTCACCGCGGAGACGCTGATGCTGTCGATGGACGCCCCCATGCGGCTGATCGAAGAGGGCCGCGTGCACCCCGAGTCGGTGACGGCCCGCATCGTGCTGCCGAGCAGGGAGCACCGACTGCTCTACCCCGCGCCGGCCGCCGGCTGGGGGCACGACGAGGAGGTCGACGCGGCCGTGCGCGGCCGCTCCATGACACAGCACGAGTTCCAGATCAATGTGCTCAGCCAGCACTTCCGGCGTCTCAGGCGCCGGTACGAGATCCCCGTCACCGCCGGCTTCCGCGTGGTGGACAACACCCCTTACAGCAAGGTGTATCTGCTCAACAAGACCGAAGTCCTCTTCGCGCACTACACGATCGGGAAGCGGGAGGAGGAGGTCGACGGGGAGCGGATGATGCTGCGGGACGCGTCGGGCACGCGCTCCACGCTCTTCTCCTTCAACAAGGAGTACGGCGCCCGGGACAAGCAGTTCGTCGACGACACACAGAGCTGGTTCGACGCGTTGTGGGAGGCCTTGGAACCCGACTACCTGACGGTCTAGAGACGGGAGCAAACCCGCGTGCCCACGGCTCCGAATGGGCCGTGTCGTCAGCGCCGTGCAGGAGTGGGGACCATGAGCCGTTCAGGGGATGCGCCGCCACGCGGACGTGCGGGAACAGGATGCGGCCAACAGCGGGCAACCGTGGCGGCGGAGTTGACAGTGTCCGACCCGGTGCCTGGTGCTCGCGGTACGAGGCGCTAGATTCTGCGACCATGCCGTCCCCTCTGCCACGCAGAGCGCATCAGGCGCTCGTTCACCGGCTCGCGGAGTCCAGAAGACTGCGCGGAAACGGTGAGGTGCTCAGGGGCCACCACAACATCAACTACATCCTGCCGCTCGACATCGGACTCGCCCTCCTGCTCGGCACCGTGCCCTTCGCCCGGGCGAAACTGCGGATCCCGCTGGACACGGTGGAGGTGGTGCCGCGCATCTGGCCCAGCGAAGCGGAGGTGCTGCGGGTCGTCAACCGCCATCTGCATGAAGTACCGCGCTGCCTCGCCGACTTCGGAGACCACTCCCTGCACGCCTACCGAAGGGGCCGGGCGCTCAGCGAAGAGATTCACGACGCCGACGTGAACGACGACCTGATGCGCGCGTTCGCGGACTTCTTCGTCAGGATCGCGCGGATCCCCGTCGCCGAACTGCCGCCCCGCCCCGCCGACTGGCCGGACGACGGCGACAGCCAAGGATTCCTGCACTGGCTCGTCGATTTCACGGAGCGGCGGGTGCACCGGGCCAACCGGGACACCTTCGGCGCCCTCTTCGACGACATCCTGATTCCCGAGGACGCGATGGCGACCTTCAAGCGGAACCACACCGGGCTCACCTCGCGCCCGTTCAGACTCCTCCACACCGATGTCCACCGGGCCAACGTCGTACGGCGCAACCGTCGACTCGCCGTCATCGACTGGGAGTTGGCGATATACGGTGACCCCCTGCACGAACTCGCGACGCACATGGTGCGCATGGGGTACGGGAAGCAGGACAGGGACCGTATGACGGCGTTGTGGGCCGAGGCCATGCGGCGTGCCGGACATGACGAGCTGACGGCCGGTCTCGACGACGATCTGCCGGTGTACGTGGCCTTCGAATACGCGCAGTCCGTGTTTCCGGACGTCATGCGCGCGGCACTCGGTCTCCCGGAAGAGCCGGACGAACTGGACTTCAGGGCGGCGGGTCGCAGGATCTGCGTGGCGATAGGACTGGCACGGGAGCCGCTGCAGCTCATCGACGTGCCGGATCTGGAGCGCACGGTGAAGGCGCTGCGCGGATGGCACGAGGAAAACGTCGCCGGTCGCTCGACGGGACGCCCGGCTGATGACGGCGGAATGACGGTACGACGGAACGACGGGATGCTGTGACGCGAGACGACGAGGTCGGGCGTACTCGGGCCGGTCAGGACGATCGGGTCGGGCGCCCTCAAGAGCACGGTCAGGCCGATCAGGGACATCAGGTCGGGCGCAGGAGGCTGAACGATCTCCGCGGCATGCGGGAGGTCGCGAAGTTCGTGACGAGCGGCCGTTGCGTGCTCTTCGACTTCGACGGCCCGCTCTGCCGACTCTTCCCGGACGAGTCATCCGCACCCCTGGCCGAGGAGCTGCGCGGTGTCGTCGCATTGCGCGGCGCCGGAGAGTTGCTCACGCCGGAGGTCTGCGAGTCCATCGATCCACACGTGGTGCTGCGGGCTGCGGACCGAGCCCACCCCCGCAGCGACCTGGTCGCGGAGCTGGAGGACCGGCTCGCGGAGGGCGAGGCCGCCGCGGCGGCGATCGCGCCGCCCACACCCGGTGCGGATCTGCTGGTCCGCCGGCTGGTGGACGCCGGGGTGCGCGTCGCGGTGGCCACGAACAACTCGCCCGAAGCCGTGGCCACGTACCTGCGGAGGGTGAACCTTCACGAGTGCTTCGCGGGCCACATCCACGGACGTACCGATGATCCGAGACGGCTGAAACCCGACCCCGACTCTCTGCACCGAGCGCTCCAGGGCCTGGAGGCCGAGGCGTACGACGCCCTGATGATCGGGGACATGCCCACGGATCTGGACGCGGCACGCGAGGCCAAGGTGGCCTTTGTGGGCTATGCCCGCGATGCGACGGAAGCCGGCCCGCTCTGGGACGCCGGCGCCCAAGTCGTCGTCTCCCGGCTTGTGTTGTTGTCGGCCATGATTCCGTTGTCCCTTTCCTGACGACCCCTGCGGCAGGCACCATGAACAGGCTTGGTTCAACTGAGGTGCCAACAGGGGGATTTGGTGTCCGAAGCAAGGTCGTCGCTGAGTAGCAGAGTGGCCGCGGGATGGGCGCGCGCGGAGAGCGTGGTGACCAAGGTCCTGCTCCTGGTCATCTTTCTCATCGGGCTGATCGCGCAGTTCGTGAAACCGGTGGGCGACGCACTCGAAGGAAAGGCCTACCTGGGCGGGGCGCTGCTCAGCCTCGTGGGCTACGTGCTGTACGCCGAGGTGCAGCGGCTGAACGGGGCACATCAGGCGCAGCGGGAGCACACGGAGAGCCTGCACGAAACCGTCCAGCGCCTGAATTCGATGCTCCGCCCCCAGTCGGGCGTGATGGTCACGCCGGCCGATCTGGAAGCCGAGTTCAAGGAAGCCCTGCAGGCCGGCGGAGAGGTCCACCTCGCGGCGCTGGGCTTCACGGGAGAGACCTTCGCCACGCCCTTGAAGCGCATTCTGGAGCGGCTTCCGCCCGACCCCCGTCGGGCCGTGCACATACGTGTTCTGGTTCCGGACTTCACCAAGGAGATAGAGGTCCCCGGGTTGCTGGGAGCGGACGGCAAGGTCGGGGACGCTCCCGATTTCCGTCACGATCTGGTGCGGCAGATCGTGGGGTACCAAGCCCTGCTGAAGTCGGTGATCATCAGGATGCGGGACAAGGACCAGGGGAAACTGACCGTGAGTTTCCGCGTGATGCACATGTCGCCCTCACTCAAGCTCTATCTCATCAACGACGACCAGGCCTTCGAGGGGATATACGACAAGATCGAGCTCCGTCGCGACCAGTACCGCCCGCCGGACGCGGCCGGGGAAGGAATCGAGACGAACGCCCGGCTCCTCGACCCCCAGGGATACGACTCGCTCCTGACGCGCTGGAGCAGGGACGACAGCGAGCGCGCCCGCGAGATCATCAACCGGCGCCGCGAACTCTTCGACACCTTCTGGAATGCCGCACACGATCTGCCGGTGGCGTAGGGGGGCTAGGGTGTGCGCCACCTTGGAGCCGCCACGAGATGCCTCCGGAGCGTAGTGGCCATGCGCACCTGGTCCGGCCTGCCCACCACATCGCTTGCGCCACAGGAATACCTGAGGTCCTCAACGTCTGCCTGGGGCCGACCAGTTACGTGATGACCCTTGCTGCGGCCTCGGCCGCATTGGGACGGCCCAAAAGGGGAAGGTTCCGGCAAACGCCCATCTTGCCCGTGCGCTGAGGCACCGGGACGATGGAGACCAACGGACAGCAGGGGGCTCCGCGGACGTCTGAAGTGCCGCTGGACCCTTCGGTATGGGGGGAGGCCCGGCGATGTCCGGTGGAGGGGGCAGGGCCGCGGACGGTGGTGTGGGCGGGCACCTGAAGCGGTTCCTGGAGCGTTACGAGCCGTTGTTCACGCGGATCCTGCTACTGGCGATCTTCGTCATCGGGCTGACCGCCCAGTTCGTGAAGCCCTTGGGAGATGCCTTGCAGGACAAGGCCTTCCTCGGCGGCGCCCTTCTCAGCCTGGTGGGCTACGTGCTGTACGACTCGGTGAAGGACCTGGCCATGACGCTTCGGCCGCCGCCACGTTTCCAGGTCGAGTCCCGGGAGCTGGGCAGCTTCGTGAAGGAGGCGTTCCGAGCCCGGGAGGTGGAGATCCGCTTTCTCGGCTATACCGGGGAGACGCTCTGCAACGAGCTCTTTCACCGACTTGAGAAGCTCCTCGAGGATCCCGGGCCGACCAGAAACGTTTCTGTCAGAGTGCTCATCCCGGACTTCGGGCAGCCCATGACCGTTCCGTCACGCGTGGGTCCGGATGACAAGCCGGTGGACGACGCCGACTTCCGTAGACGCCTGGAACTGAAGTGCCAGGAGTACGACGAGACGCTGTCGGGGATCGAGGACCGCCTCAACGCCTTGGGGCGAGTGAGCGCGGAATGCGAGTACCGCGTCTACCCCGGCATACCGAGGGACAAGATCTGCATCTTCAACCGGGAACAGGTGCTGCACGGTCTCTACAACGTGGCGGCCCGCACCATGCTGCGCAGTGCGGGCCCCGAGTTCTACGACCCCAAGGGCCACCGCACCGACCTCAGCGTCTGGTCCCGTGGAGACGGTGACGACGCCAAGGCCATCGTCGCCACATGGCACAAGCATTTCGATGACCTGTGGACCCTGTCGCCGCCGCCGGGCTGGCGGCGAGGGCCGGAGATCTGACCGAGGCTGCAGTCCTGTCGCCTCCTCATGCCTTCAGCACCACCTTCCCCCCCAGCCCCCGCCCCTCAATAGCCGCATGGGCATCCCCCGCCTGCTCCAGCGGAAACACCTCGCCGATCACCGGACGGAGGCGACCCGCCGCGGCCTCCGCGAGCGCGTCGGAGGTGTAGCGGCGCAGGTCGGCGGGGCTGAACTGGACGTCCCCGATGCCGAAGAGCTTGATGCCCCTGCGGGCGGCGTCGTCCGGGTCGATGGGGGAGAAGCCGCCCGACGGTGCCCCGTGGGCCGAGAAGCGGCCGCCGTCGGCCGTCAGCGCGAAGGCGGTGGCGCCGAGTTCGCCGCCCACGCCGTCCAGGACGACGTCTGCGGCTTCGGCGGAGCCGCCCAGCGCGTGGCGGGCGGCCCGCGGCCAGTCGGCGTCCGTGGCGTCGATCGCCGCGTCCGCGCCCAACTCCCGTACCAGGGCGAGTTTCGCCTCGCCCCGGGCCACTGCGACCACCCGCGCCCCGCGCGCGTGGGCCAGCTGGATGAGCAGCGTGCCCATGCCTCCGGAGGCGCCGAGGACGAGGACGCGGTCGGTGGGGCGGATGTCGGTCAGTTCGAGCAGCCCGGAGGCGGTGACGCCGTCGTGGACCAGGGCCGCGGCCTGGAGGAGGTCCAGGGAGTCCGGTACGGGCGTCAGGGCCGAGGCCGGCGCGACGGCTCGCTCCGCGTAGCTGCCCGTCACAAAGGAGACGACCCGGCGGCCCAGCCACTCGGCGGGTACGTCCGGGCCGACGGCGCCGACCACCCCTGATACGCCGCCGCCGGGGACGTATGGAGGTGTCACCGGGAAGAAGTCGCGGCCCCAACCCGCCCTCACCTGGGTCTCCACGAAGATCGTGTCCGCGTAGGCCACGTCGATCACGACCTCGCCGGGCGCCGGGACCGGGTCCGCCACCTCCATCGGGACGAGAACCTCGGGGTCGCCGAACGCCTTCACGTGCACTGCTCGCATCGCTCACTCCTGAGCCTGGGATGTCGAGAAATCGAAATATCGGGTTGCCTCATCGGGTACTGCTCGCAGTCTTCGACCTCAAGCCCGGTTGAGGTCAAGGATCGCCGGGAGGGGTGCGTAGGCTCGCCCCCATGGACGAGATCGGACTGCGCGAGCGCAAGAAGCAGCGGATGTACCAGGCCGTCTCCGACATCGCGATCGGGCTCTTCCTGGAGAAGGGGTTCGACGCCGTGTCCGTCGCCGAGGTCGCCGCCGCCGCCGAGATCTCCAAGCCGACTCTCTTCCGGTACTTCCCGGCCAAGGAGGACCTGGTCCTGTACCGGTTCGCCGACCATGAGGACGAAGCCGCGCGCGTGGCCGTGCGGGGCCCCTCCCCGGTGGAGGCGCTGCGACGGCACTTCCTCGACGGGCTGGAGCGGTGCGATCCCATCACCGGGCTCAACGACAACCCGCAGGTCCTCGCCTTCCATCGGCTGCTCTACGGGACGCCCTCGCTGGTGGCCCGCGCGTACGCGTATCTGGAGCGGTCCGAGGCCGCCCTCGCCGAGGCGCTCGGCGGCGACCTCGGCGCCCGGCTCGCCGCCGGACAGATCGTCGCCGTGCAGCGCGTCCTCGCGCTGGAGAACTGGCGGCGGATCGCGGAGGGAGAAGGGATCGAGCAGGTACGGCCCGACGCCGTCGCCGCGGCCGAGGAGGCGTTCGCGCGGTTGGGGGCGGGCCTTCCGCGGTTCGCGTAGACGGGCCTTCCGCAGTACGCGAAGAGGGGCTTTCCGCGGTTCGCGTAAACGCGTCTTCCGAGGTCCGCGTACCTCCACTGTTCATGACCGAGTTAAAAATGTAACTCGGTCACGTTATTCCGTTACCCTTGATGGCATGACGTCACCCGACCCTGCCCTCAATCGCTCCCTCACCCGCGAACGCACCTTCCACGACACCTGCCGCGCCGCCCTCGCCGCCATGGTCGACGGTGCCGAGGAGCAGGTCGTCACCGGCGAAGACGTCTCCGCCTCCGGTGCCGACGCCGAAGTGCTCGGATACCGGCTGCGCAGTCAGGCGAAGGAGCTGCGTGAGCTGCCCCAAGGCCCGTTGTTCTTCGGCAAGTTGGAATTCGGACGGGATGCCGGGGCGGCCGGCGGTCATGCCGGGCAGAGCTATCACATCGGGCGGCTGCGGATCACCGAACATCCCTCCGCCCCACCCCTGGTCGTCGACTGGCGCGCCCCTGTCTCGCGCGCCTTCTACCAGGCGAGCGCCCGCGACCCGCAGGGCGTCGCCGTCCGCCGCCGCTTCGGCTGGGCGCCCGGCAGCCACGGCGACTCGACCGACCTCACGGGCCTGGAGGACGAGTACATCGGCACAGGTCACGAGTCGGACAGTCGCATCCTCACGAGCGAGATCGAGCGTCCCCGCGTCGGCCCCATGCGCGACATCGCCGCCACCATCCAGCCGGAACAGGACGAGCTCGTACGAGGTGATCTCGCGGCCTCGGTCTGTGTGCAGGGCGCCCCCGGCACCGGCAAGACGGCCGTCGGCCTGCACCGGGCCGCGTACCTCCTCTACACGCACCCGCAGCGCATCCGGCGCGGCGGTCTGCTGATCCTCGGCCCCAACCGCACATTCCTCTCGTACATCTCGGAGGTCCTGCCCGCGCTGGGCGAGACGGGCGTGCGGCAGTCGACCGTCGGGGACGAGATCGCCCGGCACCCGGTGACGGGGGAGGACGACGAGCGCGCCGCCGTCGTCAAGCACGACGCCCGTATGGCGGAGGTGTTGCACCGGGCTCTGTACGGGAACATCGGCAGCCCCGCCGACTCCCTCGTCGTACCGGACGGCTCGTACCGCTGGCGCGTGCCGGTCGCCGGACTCCGCCGCATCGTGGACGGCGTACGGGCCGAGAGGCCCCCGTACGCCGTCGGGCGCGAGCGCGTGCGGACGCGGGTCGTGCGCCATATGCAGGAGCAGGCCGAACGGCGCGCCGGGCCGTGTACGAACGCCTGGGTGCAGAAGATCTACCGGGCCCGGCCGGTCGGCGCGTACGTCGACGCGGTGTGGCCCCGGGTGCGTCCGGAGGAGCTCGTCGCTCAACTCCTCACCGACGCCGATGTGCTGGCGACGGCGGCCGAAGGGCTCCTGGACGCGGACGAGCAGAAGGCGATCCTGTGGGCCAAGCCGCCGCGGTCGTGGAAGTCGGCGCGGTGGTCGGCCGCCGATCTCGTCCTCCTCGACGAGGTCGCCGGGCTCATCGAACACCCTGAGGGATACGGCCACTTGGTCATCGACGAGGCGCAGGATCTGTCGCCGATGGAGTGCCGGGCGATCGCGCGGCGGGCGTCGTTCGGGTCGCTGACGGTGCTCGGCGATCTCGCGCAGGGCACGACTCCGTGGGCCGCGCGGGAGTGGGGCGAGCTGCTCGGGCACCTGGGGAAACCGGACGCCGCGGTGGTACCGCTGACGACCGGTTTCCGGGTGCCGGGCGTCGTCGTCGAGCTCGCCAACCGGCTGCTGGGACGACTGGACGTGGCGGTGCCGCCCGCTCAATCTCTGCGCGGGGACGGCGAGGTGAGCATCCGGCCGACGTCCGACGTGCTGTCCGCGACCGTCGACGCCGTGCGCGGCGCGCTCACCCACGAGGGCTCCGTCGGGGTGATCACCGCCGACGCGGATGTCGTACGGGTGCGGGAGGCGCTCGGCGCCGCGGGAATCGCGCCGGCGGGCCCCGACGAGCTGGGTGCGCGCGTCGCGGTGGTGCCCGCGGGGCTCGCCAAGGGGCTCGAGTACGACCATGTCGTCGCCGTCGAACCGGCCGCCGTCGCGGAGGCGGAGGCGCGGGGGCTGCACCGGCTGTACGTGGTGCTGACGCGGGCGGTGTCGCGGCTGGACGTGGTGCACGCGCGCCCTCTCCCTTGGTGAGTCACCAGGGGATGGGCGCGCCGTCGCGGAAGAAACCGCCGGTGGGACCGTCGTCGGGGAGGGTGGCCGCCCACACGACGCTCGCGGCACCCTCCTCGACCGGGCGGCCGCCGGGTCCGCCCATGTCGGTGGCGACCCAGCCCGGGCAGACGGCGTTCACGAGGACCCCGTCGGCGCGCAGCTCGGCGGCGAGCATGCGGGTGAGCGCGTTGAGACCGGCCTTTGTCACGGAGTAGGCAGGGGTGCCGCCGCCCATGCTCGCCAGGGACGCGGCCTCGCTGGAGACGTTCACGACACGCGGGTGCGCGCTCGCGCGCAGCAGGGGGAGCAGCGCCTGGGTCAGCCGCCAGGGACCGTACAGATTGGTCTCGGCCGCCTCGCGTACGACGTCCAGGTCGGCGGTGGTCGCGCGTTGCCAGGTGTCGTACGTGATCGCCGCGTTGTTGATCAGGACGTCCAGGGCGTCGATGTCCCGGGCGGCCGTGGTGATGTCGGCCTCGGAGGTGACGTCCAGACGGAGGGGGCGTGCGTTCGGGCCGACATCTCGCGCCGTCTCCTCGGCGGCCTCGGCGGACCGGGCGGTCACGAGCACGGTGTGGCCGGCGGCGGCCAGCTGCCGGGCGACCTCGCGGCCGATGCCGCGGTTGGCGCCGGTGACGAGAGCGATCACCGCGACGCTCCCGGGGAGGCCCCCTGGGGTGTCAGGAGGGGGATCAACCGTTCTTCCTCGTAGGTCAGATGGGCTTCGAGCTCGGTGGTGAGGCGTTCCACCTGGGAGAGTACGCGGCTGGGGTCGGTGTCCCACGGATCCTGGGCGACGACGCGGCGCAGCTCGTCGAGAAGCTCGGCGATCCGCTCGTGCTCCTGGCGCAGTCGGTCCAGGGCCGGGGCGAGTGCGGGATGGCGGTCGGCGAGGAGCGGGAAGATGCCGAGTTCCTCGCCGGTGTGGTGGTTGTGGAGGCCCTGGCAGAGGGTGAGGCAGTTGACGCGGAGCTGGGCGCCGAGGGAGGCGCCGGTGGTACCGGTGGCGCCGGTGACCGTGAACTCCTGCCGGATCAGGGTGAGTTCACGCCGGAACGCGTCGTGGATGACCTTCAGCGCCTCGGCCATGGAGCCGGCGTTGATGTTCGGCGGGCCGTCCTGCGGGATCGGGTGGAGGGCGACGACCGGGATCACGCGATCCGTCTTCGCCTGGTACTCCGCCCAGCCCGGGTCGGCCTCCACGGCGCGGGCGAACACGGCGTCGCGTTCGGCGCGTTCCAGGACGACGGCCTCCGCCTGGTAGGTGAAGACTCCGTCCTCGACGGTCAACCGGGGGTTCGCGAGGAGATTGTGGAACCAGTCGGGGTGCTGGGGCGCGCCACCGGCCGACGCGATGACGAGCACCCGCTCGCCCCCGTCGGGGTAGAAGCCGACGGGGGTCGTGTGCGGGGTCCCTGTGCGCGCCCCGGTGGTCGTCAGCAGGAGCAGTCGCGCTCCCTCGAAATAACCGCCGACGCGTCCGTTGTTGGCACGGAATTCTTCGATGACCTGCTGATTGAAAGGGTTGGGCATTCGCTGCTTTCTTGTGTTTTTGGGCAGGGGGAATTACCGCGGGGCGAATGGGGTGCGAAGGGCGCACCGCGGTGCTGAATGTGTGCGTGCGTGAGGGCGCGCGGTATCCCGAACAGAGGGTGCGCACAGGGAAGCCGTACGAGGACGCCGTACGCAGGAGGCGTACACGGAGGCCGTACGAAGGCGTCCTACGAAGTAGGGGTACGAAGGCGTCGTACGAAGTAGGGGTACGAAGGCGTCGTACGAAGAAAGTGCAGGCGGGTCTCTACCCCGCCCCGGCCTCACTCGGAGGCCGGGCAACCAACTCGCTCACGGCACAAGGCCGACCCGGCAGTCATGGGCGCAACGCTAATGCCAGGTACGGCTTCAACGCAATGCGGTAATCCTTGCCCGAGTAATTTCGGGCATGTTTTCAGGAATCGAGGGCGGCGACTTCCAGTTCGCCGAGGCGGTCCGGGTCGGCGATGACGTCGATCCCGGTGATGTGGCCGTCGTCCGCGATGGTGAAGGTGAGGACCACGCGGAGGTGGCCGAGCGGGGCCATGACCAGGCCGACCGTTCCGTCGAGGAGGGCGAGGCCGGTGAAGCGGGCGCGGCCGGTGGCGGCCATCGCGCTCTTGGCGACGGTGATCGCGCCGCTGACGACGACCGGTTCGGGGGTGGGGATGACGGACTTGTCGGCGTGCAGGACGACGTCCGGGTGGAGGAGGGTGACCAGCGCGTCGAAGTTTCCGCCCCGGGTGGCGGCCAGGAAGGCTTCGACGACCCGGCGCCGGCGGGTGAGATCGGCCTCGGGCAGGGGGGAGGCGCCCTTGACGCGGCGCCGGGCGCGGCTCGCGAGCTGACGTACCGCGGCCGGGGAGCGGTCGAGCATCGGTCCGATCTCGTCGAAGGGCACGGTGAACATGTCGTGCAGGACGAAGGCGAGCCGCTCGGCCGGGGAGAGCGTGTCCAGTACCACCAGCAGCGCGACACCGACCGAGTCGGCGAGGACCGCTTCCTCTTCGAGGTCGCCGCCGTCCTCCGGGCTCACGGCCGCGTCGGTGACGCGTACGTCGAGGGGTTCCTCGCGCTGCCGCTCGCGGGTGCGCAGCATGTTCAGGCACACCCGCGCCACGATCGTGGTCAGCCACCCGGCGATGTTCTCGACGTCGTCGGTGTCGGCTCGGCAGGCCCGCAGCCAGGCTTCCTGGAGCGCGTCATCGGCCTCGCTCACCGAGCCGAGCATCCGGTAGGCCACCGCCCGCAGATGCGTCCGGTGCTCCTCGAAACCCTCCGCCGGCCATGCGCTCTCGCCCACCGTGTCACATTCCTTCCTCGCGGGGTGTCAGAGAAGTAGAACACCGAGCACCCGCTGAGGGGACAGGGATTTCACAGGTCCGGTCCCCGCCACCATGGGAGTAGTCATGACGTCCACCCCGTCAACCATCCTGGTCACCGGCGGCACCGGCACACTCGGGAGCCTCGTCGTCCCGCTGGTGCGGGAGGCCGGCCGCGACGTACGGGTGCTGAGCCGGCACGCCCGCGAGGCCGCCGACGGCGTTGAGTACGTAGCGGTCGACCTGCTCAAGGGCGAAGGTCTCGAGGCCGCGTTGGCCGGGGTCGACACCGTCCTGCACCTCGCGGGCGGCCCCAAGGGCGACGACATTGCGACGCGGAACCTGGTGCGGGCGGCCAAGTCCGCCGGCGTACGGCACCTCGTGTACATCTCGGTCATCGGGGCGGACCGGGTCCCGCTGGCCTGGCTCAGGTCCAAGCTGGACGCCGAGCGGGCCATCGCCGAATCGGGGGTGCCGTGGACGACGTTGCGGGCCGCCCAATTCCACGAACTGACGTTGAAGATGGTGCGGACGACGGCGAAGATGCCGGTCTTCCCGGTCCCGGGCGGCCTGCGCCTCCAGCCGGTCGACGCGCGCGACGTCGCGGCCCGCATCGCGGAACTCACCCTCGGCAGCCCGGCCGGCCTGGTGCCCGACCTCGCGGGCCCCAAGGTCTACGGCCTCGGCGACCTGGCCCGCGGCTACCTCAAGGCCCGCGGCAAGCGCCGCGCGATGATGCCGGTCCGCATCCCAGGCAAGGCGGGGCGCGCCTACCGCGCGGGCGGCAACCTGACGCTCGACGGTGCGGAGATCGGCAAGCGGACGTGGGAGGACTTCCTGGCGGAGCGGGTGGGCTAGCGCCGCGACTCAACGGGGTGCGTCCGGGGGTTCATGTGATCACCCCATGATCGAAGGCGAGTTGGTACGGCTTCGGGCGCTGCGCGCCGACGACCTGGACGCCCATGTGCGCTGGCGCAACGACCCGGAAGTGGTGCACTGGGCGACCGGCGGTGACCCGCTCTTCGGCCCGGTCACCCGCGAGGCGGTGGCCCACTTCTACGAGGCCCGGCTGCGCGACGACCCGCGGGCACAAGGTGGCCAACGCCCTCACCTGCGTGTTCGGCGACGCGACCTGCCCCGACTGCCCGACGGATTTCTCGGTGGCCGGCCGGATCAGCGCCGATTGGCCGGCCACACAGTGACGGATGAGAGCACTCGTCTCGCGGGGTCCGCGAGGGCCTCGGTCAGGTGCCGACGTAGGCCGCGAGGTGTTCGCCGGTGACGGTGGAGCGGGCGGCGACGAGGTCGGCGGGGGTGCCCTCGAAGACGACCCGGCCACCGTCGTGGCCGGCGCCGGGGCCGAGGTCGACGATCCAGTCGGCGTGCGCCATGACCGCCTGGTGGTGCTCGACGACGATGACCGACTTGCCGGAGTCGACGAGCTGGTCGAGCAGGCCGAGCAGGTGTTCGACGTCGGCGAGGTGGAGACCGGCGGTCGGCTCGTCGAGGACGTAGACGCCGCCCTTCTCGCCCATGTGGGTGGCCAGCTTGAGCCGCTGCCGCTCGCCGCCGGACAGTGTGGTGAGCGGCTGGCCGAGGCTCAGGTAGCCGAGCCCGACGTCGGCGAGCCGGCCGAGGATGGCGTGCGCGGCCGGTGTGCGCGCCTCGCCGGCGCCGAAGAACTCCTCGGCGTCGGTCACCGACATCGCGAGCACCTCGCTGATGTCGCGGCCGCCGAGGTGGTACTCGAGCACCGACGCCTGGAAGCGCTTCCCCTCGCACTCCTCGCAGGTGGTGGCGACGCCGGCCATCATCGCCAGGTCGGTGTAGACGACGCCGGCGCCGTTGCAGGTGGGGCAGGCGCCCTCGGAGTTGGCGCTGAACAGGGCCGGCTTCACGCCGTTGGCCTTGGCGAACGCCTTGCGGATCGGGTCGAGCAGTCCGGTGTACGTCGCCGGGTTGCTCCGGCGCGAGCCGCGGATGGCGCCCTGGTCGACCGACACCACACCCTCGCCGGCCGGGATCGAGCCGTGCACGAGCGAGCTCTTGCCGGAGCCGGCGACGCCGGTGACGACGGCCAGCACGCCGAGCGGGATGTCGACGTCGACGCCCTGGAGGTTGTGCGTCGTCGCGCCGCGGATTTCCAGCGTGCCGGTGGACTTCCGCACCGTCTCCTTGAGGGACGCCCTGTCGTCGAAATGGCGGCCGGTGATGGTGCCGCCGACCCGCAGCCCCTCGACGGTGCCCTCGAAGCAGACGGTGCCGCCCGCCGTACCGGCGCCGGGGCCGAGGTCGACGACGTGGTCGGCGATCGCGATCACCTCCGGCTTGTGCTCCACGACGAGCACCGTGTTGCCCTTGTCCCGCAGCCGCAGCAGCAGATCGTTCATCCGCTGGATGTCATGCGGGTGCAGGCCGATGGTGGGCTCGTCGAAGACGTAGGTGACGTCGGTGAGCGAGGAGCCGAGGTGGCGGATCATCTTGACGCGCTGCGCCTCGCCGCCCGACAGCGTGCCCGCCGGCCGGTCGAGCGAGAGGTAGCCGAGGCCGATCTCCACGAACGAGTCGAGGGTCTGCTGCAGCGCGGTGAGCAGCGGCGCCACCGACGGCTCGTCGAGACCGCGGACCCACTCGGCCAGGTCGCTGATCTGCATCGCACAGGCGTCGGCGATGCTGATCCCCTTGATCTTCGACGACCGGGCCCCCTCGTTGAGCCGCGTGCCGTCGCACTCGGGGCAGGTGGTGAAGGTGACCGCCCGGTCCACGAACTCCCGGATGTGCGGCTGCATGCCCTCCCGGTCCTTGGCGAGCATCGACTTCTGGATCCGCGGGATCAGCCCCTCGTAGGTCATGTTGATGCCCGCGATCTTCATCCTGGTCGGCTCGCGGTGGAGGAAGTCGTGCAGTTCCTTCTTGGTGAACTTGCGGATCGGCTTCTCCGGGTCGAAGAAGCCCGACTCGCTGTAGAGCCGGTAGTTCCAGCCGCCCGCCTTGTAGCCGGGGATGGTCATCGCGCCCTCGGCGAGCGACTTGGAGTCGTCGTAGAGCTGGGTGAGGTCGACGTCGGAGACCGCGCCCCGGCCTTCGCAGCGCGGACACATGCCGCCGGTGATGCTGAAGCTGCGACGCTCCTTCACGGTCTGCCCGCCGCGCTCCATCGTGACCGCACCCGCGCCGCTGATCGAGGCGACGTTGAAGGAGAACGCCTTGGGTGAGCCGATGTGGGGCTGCCCGAGCCGGCTGAAGAGGATGCGCAGCATCGCGTTGGCGTCGGTGGCGGTGCCGACCGTGGAGCGGGGGTCGGCGCCCAGCCGCTGCTGGTCGACGCTGATCACGGTGGTCAGCCCGTCGAGGACGTCGACCTCGGGCCGCGCCAGCGTCGGCATGAAGCCCTGCACGAAGGCGCTGTAGGTCTCGTTGATCAGCCGCTGCGACTCCGCGGCGATCGTGTCGAACACCAGCGAGCTCTTGCCCGAGCCGGAGACGCCGGTGAACACCGTCAGCCGGCGCTTCGGGATCTCGATGCTGACGTCCTTGAGGTTGTTCTCGCGCGCGCCGTGCACGCGGATCAGGTCGTGGCTGTCGGCAACGTGCAGCGCAGGCGACTGGGTGTCCGTCCTCGTGGCCATGCTCATCGTGTCTCCATCTGTTGGGCGGGGTCGCCTTCGCGCTCTCCGTCGGCGTCGCCTGGCTCGATCCGATCAGCTTCGAACAGTACGTCCGGTTCTACTTCGTCGGGCGCGGTCGCGGCAACGCTCCGCTTCCCACCTGATCGGCGGTGCCGGCCGGGATGGCGCGACGCCCGGCCGAGGCGTCGGACCAACCAGCGGCCATCGCGCATCAGCTCGCGGTCGGGCAGCCCGACCGTCCGCCGAGGCTCCGGCCGCCCAGCCATCGATGTCGTGGGTCAGCCGATGCTCGGTGTCGCGACGACGCTGAGCGCGGGAGCGGGGCGGACGGCACTCATCGGTCCTGAAGCAGCCCGAGGACGACGCGGCACGAGTCACAGCAGCGTGTGCCGGAGCACGTTACTTGTCGTGCCCCACGGCTCCGGGCCTGCGAGTTCCCTCCGGCGTTGCACGACATCTGTCGGGAGATTCGCACCGTACTTGTCGTCACCCCCCAGGCGTTGGCGTGCACCGCCAGGAACAGCTCGTTTGCGCAGATCAGAGCCCGCACGACAGCTGTCCTGCAAACACGACAACTACCGTGCTCGGGCTCAGGGGCGACGAAGTGAAGGCCGCGGTCGACGGCTGCTTCGGCCCCCAGGCGGGCCTGGCGGACGGCATCGAGGTTGATCCGCTGGGAGACCTGGTCGGCGCTGCCGCAGTTCTTCGCGGCCTGGAGGGCGAGGCGACCTTCGTGGTTGTGCTGCGGGCGGGCGCTACTAGGGCATGTCCGGTGGGTCGAGGGTGGTGCGGGCGCCCACCACGAGGTATCGCCACCCGCCCGAAAATCCGTGGAACCGCACCCTCGTGTGCCGTTACCGTTCTCCCGCCCGCAGTCGCCCTGTCAAGGACGTGCCGTTGTACACCAAGTGAGACCCCCCGAGCGCTGATCCGTCGCGCGGCGCACATGTGCGCCGCGCTCCTTTTCGCTGCGGTCTTCTCACTGGAACCGGTGTATTTCTGTGTCCAAGAACTGGGTGGTCGTGCCCACCTGCCTGCCGATAGTTCTCCGCCGTTGCCACACGTGCGCCTCCGGGCGCTTCCGGGCGAACGGCAAATTCCGCGTCAACGCGAACCACAAGCTCCTCGACGCCTGGCTCCTCGCGCTCTGCACCGGGTGCGGGGACACCACCAAGGTCACTGGCCTGGAGCGGATGAACGTGCGTTCCGTACGGCCGGAGCTCCTGAACCTGCTGCACGACAACGACCCCGGCCTGGCAGCCGAGCTGCTCCAGGACCCGGTCGTACGGCGCCGCGACGTGGGCGGCTCGGGTCGAACCGAGCGGCCGGCCTGGCAGTCGCCGTACGGTCCGCCGCCGCACCGGGCGCACCGCGGCCGGTGGGCGCCTGTGCCGGGGTTGGCCTGGTCTCGGTCCGCTTTGCGGCGGGGATACCTGTGCGACCGGTGCGTCTGAGCGCCGAAGGTTTCGGCTCTTCGCGAGCCTAGGTCGAGAGACTGCTCGCCGAGGGGAACCTCGTGTCGACAGTCCACCTGAGCGGCAAGCTCTCGGGCGACTTCACCTTCATGCTCAAGCGCTGAGTCCTTCCGGCCCGGGGCCTGTCCGGCAGTATCCGATCCGCCGGACAGGTCCTAGCGACATGCTGGAGTCAGGGCGACGACAGTTGTCCTGCAAATACGACACCTATCGTGCTCAGGCTCACAGCGCCTGCCGCGTGGCGTGGCGCACTTTTGCAAGCGGGTGCTTGCAATTGTTAGCGGGGATGCGGCAAGGTAGGGGCATGGCATCGCTCAACGTCGGCAATCTTGGTGAGTATCTGCGGGAACAGCGGCGCAACGCGCAGCTGTCACTGCGGCAGCTCGCCGACGCCGCCGGGGTGTCCAATCCGTATCTGAGCCAGATCGAGCGCGGGCTGCGCAAGCCGAGCGCGGAGGTGTTGCAGCAGGTCGCCAAGGCGCTGCGGATCTCCGCCGAGACGCTGTACGTGCGGGCCGGCATCCTCGACGCCGAGCGGGACCGGGACGAGGTGGAGACGCGCGCCGTCATCCTCGCCGATCCCACGCTGAACGAGCGGCAGAAGCAGGTGCTGCTCCAGATCTACGAGTCCTTCCGCAAGGAGAACGGGTTCGAGATCACCCAGGCGAGCGAGGACGTTCACGACACCGAGGTGCACGGCACCGACGTACGCACGGCTCGGGACATACCGGATGCCGAGCACCCGAAGGACACCGCCGTCCGCGGCCCCCGCACGGCCGACGGCAGCGATGCCGATCCGCGGCAGAGCGCCAGTTGAAGAACGACACGAGCACCGCCAGAACCTCCGCAGACCGGCCGGTCACACCGCGGATCACCAAAACCCTCAGCTGAAAGCGATACGGGAGGACCATCGCCATGGCCATCACCGACGACATCCGCAAGGCCGCCACGGACCCGACCCCGCTCTACTTCCTCGCCGGCACCGCCGACCTGGCCGTCCAGCAGGCCAAGAAGGTCCCCGGCATCGTGGAGCAGATCCGCGCCGAGGCCCCCGCGCGCATCGAGACCGTCAAGAAGATCGACCCGAACGCCGTCCAGGAGAAGGCCACCGCCCGCGCCAAGGAGGCGCAGGAGACCATCCAGGCCAAGGTGACGGAGTTCATCAGCACTCTCGACGCGGACCTCAAGAAGCTCGGCAGCAACCTCGACACCGACCTGAAGAAGCTCGGTGAGTCCGCTCAGGACTTCGCCCTGCGCGGTGTCGGCGTCGCGGCCGAGTACGCCGTCAAGGCCCGGGAGACGTACGAGAAGGTCGCCGAGCACGGCGAGCAGACCGTGAAGACCTGGCGCGGCGAGGCCGCCGACGAGATCGAGGAGCTGGCCGCGGCCGTCGAGCCGAAGGCCGAGCCGGTCGAGGTCAAGGACGAGGGGAAGCCGGCCGCGGCCGCCGCCGAGCCCGCCTCGGCGAAGAAGCCCGTCGCCAAGAAGGCCCCGGCCCGCAAGACCACCGCCAAGAAGACGACTCCGCCCGCGAAGTAAGTCGTCAGCGGGAAGAAGTGGCAAGACCACATCGCCTCACAGAGACGGGCCGGGCACTCTCAGAGTTCCCGGCCCGTTCTCCGGGTACGGTGGCCGTAGCGACGATTCGACTCGGGCGGTGTGCATTGTGCTGATGACGGCATTCGGCGGCCTCATGTGGCTGATCTTCACAGCCATGCTGGTGCTCGCGGTGGTGGCACTGGTGATGGCCGCGGTGGCCCGCGAGGACGCCTACCGCGCGGCCGACAAGCAGAACAAGATGTTCTGGCTGATCATCCTCGGCATCACGGTGGCGGTGAACCTCCTGGTGCCGATGCTCTTCCTGCAGATCGCGGGTCTGATCGCCACGATCGTCTTCTTCGTCGACGTCCGCCCCGCCCTGCGCCAGGTATCCGGCGGCGGTCGCGGCCGCCGCGGCGGAAGCAGCAGCGACGGCCCGTACGGTCCCTACAACGGCGGACGGTAAGACCAACAAGGCCAATAGGGACAGCAAGGTCAATAAGGGCAATGCGGACAACAAGCCCTGACGCGTACGGCGCTTACGGCGTCCTGTCCAGCAACAGCACCGCCACGTCGTCCGCCAGCTCTCCGCCGTTGAGCTCGCGCACCTCGCTCACCGCCGCGCGCAGCAGTTCCTCGCCCTCCAGCCCCTGGGCGAGCTGGCGGCGGACCATGTCCACCATGCCGTCCTGGCCGAGCCGCTCCTTGCCCTCGCCGATGTGGCCCTCGATCAGACCGTCGGTGTAGAGCATCAGGCTCCAGGCGGCGCCCAGTTCCACCTGCATACGCGGCCAGCGGGCGTGCGGCAGCAGGCCGAGTGCGGGGCCGTTGTTGTCGTACGGCAGCAGTTCCGCGGGCCGGCCCGGTCGGGCGATCAGCGGGGACGGGTGGCCGGCCAGGCAGAGCCCGGCGCGGCGGCCGTCGGGTGCTATGTCCACGGTGCAGACCGTCGCGAAGATCTCGTCGTTCTCGCGCTCGTGCTCCAGGACCTGCTGAAGCGTCGAGAGCAGTTCGTCGCCGCACAGGCCCGCGAGCGTCAGCGCCCGCCAGGCGATGCGCAGTTCCACGCCGAGCGCCGCCTCGTCGGGCCCGTGCCCGCAGACGTCGCCGATCATCGCGTGCACGGTGCCGTCCGGGGTACGGACGGTGTCGTAGAAGTCGCCGCCGAGCAGCGCCCGGGAGCGGCCCGGGCGGTAGCGCGCGGCGAAGCGCAGCGGGGAGCCCTCCAGGAGCGGGGTCGGCAGCAGGCCGCGCTCCAGGCGCGCGTTCTCCTGGGCGCGCAGCTTCGACTCGGTGAGCCGTCGCTCGGCCTTGTCGGAACGTTTCCTCTCCACCGCGTACCGGATCGCACGGCTCAGCAGCCGCCCGTCCAGCTCGTCGCGGAACAGGTAGTCCTGGGCGCCGACGCGCACCGCCTCCGCGCCGCGCTCGGCGTCCCCGGACGCGGTGAGCGCGAGGACGGCGTGCCGGGGCGCGAGCCGCAGCACGTGCTTGAGGGTGGCCAGCTCGTCCTCGCTGCCCGTGGCCCGGCCGGGCGCGGGCAGCGCCAGGTCGAGCAGGATGCAGTGCACGTCGTCGGTCAGCAGCCGCTCGGCCTCGGTGAGGTTGCGGGCGGTACGGATACGGATCGGCTTGCCGGCGGCGTCGAGCATTTCGGGCACGCTGAGCGAACCCGCCGGGTCGTCCTCGATGACCAGCAGGGTCAGGTTGGTGGTGCTGTCGACTGGGGCCGTGGCGCGGGGCGCCGGTACTGCCCCGGCGGGGCCGCCGGCCGAGTGTCCGGATGGGCCGCCGGGTGAGAACGCGGCTTGAGCCGGACCACTCTCCACGGCCGGGATCGCTCTCTGCCGCGGTACGGGTACGGGCATCGTCTGGGTTCCTTCCCTCCCCCCGAGGGCGTGGCGGGTCGAAGGTCCTCGACCCACCGACGGGGACCATAGCGCCAGCGGGTGCCGCAACGGAATGGTGTGCGGCACGGCGTCCGGCAAACGGCCACCGTCATATGCCGCATCCCGTACCGCACTTGGACAGGATGCGGTCCCCTCCGGGATGACGAAGGTCACGTCCCTGAGGTTGCGCGGGGAGGGCAACCGTGCGATAGGTCACGTGGGGCAGGTCACGCGGGGTGCGCCGCCGACCGCACGTGAGGCGTCACGCGTCCGGCCGTACGACCCCCAGAATCGGCATCGAACCCGCACCCGTGATCGTCACCGTGCGCCCGGGCCGGGGCGCGTGCACGATCGCGCCATCGCCCATGTACATCCCGACATGGCTGGCGTCGTCGAAGTAGATGATCAGGTCGCCGGGGCGCATGTCCCTGATGTCGACGTGGGGGAGCTGCTTCCACTGCTCCTGCGAGGTGCGGGGAATGCCGTGTCCGGCGGACGCCCAGGCCTGTGAGGTCAGCCCCGAGCAGTCGTACGACCGCGGGCCCTCCGCTCCCCACTCGTAGGGCTTGCCGATCTGGTCGGTCGCGTACTTCACGGCCTTCTTGCCCTGCTTGGACGCCTTGCCGTTGATCTCCGCGAGTATGCCGGAGCTCAGCCAGGTCGTCTGCGCCTGGTAGGCGGCCTCCTCCTCCAGCTTCGCCAGCCGCTCCTTCTCTTCCTTCTCGAGCTGGGACTCCAGCTTTTCGGCGGCGGCGATCCGTCCCTTGATCTTCTTCTTGGCCTGGGCCTTGGTCTTGCGGTTGGCCTCCAGCTTCTTCCACTGGGCGGAGGCGTCCTTCGCGTACTGCCGCAAGTCCTGCTGGGTGCGCGTCATCTCGGCGAGCAGGCCCTTGGTCGCGTGCTCGCCCTGTCGCACGCGCCCCGCGCCGTCCAGGAACTCCTGCGGGTCGTCGCTCAGCCACAACTGCGCCTCGGGCGGCAACCCGCCACCCCGGTACTGCGCTCGGGCCGCGGCGCCCGCGCGGTCCTTCAAGTTGTCCAGCTTCGCCTGGCCCTTGACGATCTCGCGGGCCAGATCGACGATCTCGGCGGACTGCTCCTGGGCCTTCTCCTCGGCGGCGTTGTACGCGTCCGTGGCCACCGACGCCTCGTGATAGAGCTTGTCCAGCTTCTTGCGGACCGCTTCAAGGTCCTTGCTGCTCGCGGGCGTTGGTGTCGTGGTGGGGGTCCGGGTCGGTGTCGGTGTCGGGCTCGCGTACGCCACTGTGGGTGTCGCGAGCACCGTGCAGACACATGCGCAGGCCAGGGCCATGGCCGCCGTGGTCAGGCTCCGCTTGCCGGATCCCATTACTCAGCCCCCAAACTGATTTACCGTCAGTAACTTACGGACGCCTGGGGGATCGTGCCATGTCGACGCGCAATGCGACAGAGATGGGCAAGAACTCCCCTCTCTCGGCCCAACTCCCCGCCCTCTCCCCTCCCGCTGCGCGGATTCCACAAGACGATCTCCCGCCTGTGTGACGAACCAGTCACGGAGATCGTTCCCCGCAGGTCAGGCCACCTCGGCCGATCGTGCTCGCAGATCCGCGATCACGCGCGCGGCGCCAACGCCTCCCAGCGCACCGTGACTTCGCCCTGCCGCCAGCGCGTTACGCCGTCCGTGACCGGCCAGTCGGCGGTCAGGTCGCGGACCGCCCGGATCCAGCGCTGCCGGGCGCTGTACGAGGCGTAGGGCGCGGCGGCCGCCCAGGCGCGGTCGAAGTCGCGCAGGAAGGCGTGCACCGGCTCACCCGGGACGTTGCGGTGGATGAGGGCCTTCGGCAGGCGTTCGGCGAGGTCGGACGGGCGGTCCAGGGAGCCGAGGCGGGTGGCGAAGGTGACCGTGCGGGGGCCCTCCGGGCCGAGGGCGACCCATACGTGCCGGCGGCCGATCTCGTCGCAGGTGCCCTCGACGAGCAGGCCGCCCCGGGAGCCCCGGCCCGCCGGTGCGAGGCGTGCGCACAGGCGCTGCCAGACCGCGGCGACCTGGTCCTCGTCGTACTGGCGCAGCACGTTGGCCGCGCGGATGAGGGCGGGGCTGCCCTGCACCGGCACCTCGAAGCCGCCGTGCCGGAAGACGAGACCCTCGCGCTCGTACGGGCGGGCGGCGGCGACCCTGGCCGGGTCGATCTCGACGCCCATCACGTGGGTGCGGGGGGCGGCTGTGCGCAGCCGTGTCAGCAGCTCCACCGCCGTCCAGGGGGCCGCGCCGTAGCCGAGGTCGACGGCCACGGGGGTGCGGGCGCGGCGTAGTTCGGCGCCGTGCGTCGCTGCGATCCAGCGGTCCATGCGGCGGAGGCGGTTGGGGTTGGTGGTCCCGCGTGTCACGGTTCCCACGGGGCGGGAAGCTGCGCGGGCTGTCATACGTACGAGAGTATGCGCCCGTTTGGGGGAGTCCTGCGCCGGCGTCCAGGCCGAGGGTGCCGAGGCCGAGGGTTTTCGCCCCCTCCGCCGTGCCCGTCGCTGGGGGCTGCCGCCCCGAGACCCCCGCTGCGAACAACCCCCACGCACCCGCAGCCGAAAGGCCGGTCGGGACGGGCAGGGGGCGGAGGGGGCGAAGCAAACCCCACCTCGGCCCCGCGCAGCCCCCACGCCCTCCGCCCTCGAACGGTTGAGCGACCCCCGGCAATGATTCGGCAAAGAGGAAATGGAGCAGCGGCATCCGGCGTTCCCCCTCTCGGAGGGCGCAGCGCGTCCTCCGACCGGCATGACCGCAGCAAGGAGGAACGCCACGTGAGCCAGTACGTCAGCAGGCTCGGGCGACGCTCCCCGACAGCGTCCGCACGGCTCAGGCTGCACCGCAGGCCCCGTCGCGTGGCGATGCTCTCCGTGCACACCTCACCGCTGCACCAGCCCGGCACGGGCGACGCGGGCGGGATGAACGTCTACATCGTGGAACTCGCCCAGCGCCTCGCCGCGATCAACATCGAGGTCGAGATCTTCACCCGGGCCACCACGGCCGCCCTCCCGCCGACGGTCGAACTCGCCCCCGGTGTCCTCGTCCGGCACGTCGACGCGGGCCCCTACGAGGGCCTCGCCAAGGAAGACCTGCCCGCCCAGCTGTGCGCCTTCACGCACGGCGTCATGCAGGCCTGGGCCGGCCACCGCCCCGGCTACTACGACCTCGTGCACTCGCACTACTGGCTCTCCGGCCACGTCGGCTGGCTCGCCGCCGAGCGCTGGGGCGCGCCCCTGGTGCACGCGATGCACACCATGGCCAAGGTCAAGAACGCCGCGCTCGCCGAGGGCGACACCCCCGAGCCCGCCGCCCGCGTCATCGGCGAGACCCAGATCGTGCGCGCCGCCGACCGCCTCATCGCGAACACCGCGGAGGAGGCCGACGAACTGGTACGCCACTACGAGGCCGATCCCGGCAAGGTCGCCGTCGTCCACCCGGGCGTGAACCTGGACCGCTTCTGCCCGGCCGACGGCCGCGCCGCCGCCCGGGCCCGCCTCGGGCTCCCGCAGGACGCTCTGATCCCCCTCTTCGCGGGCCGCATACAGCCCCTGAAGGCCCCCGACGTGCTGCTGCGCGCCGTCGCCGTCCTGCTCGACGAGCGTCCCGAGCTGCGCGGCAACATCGTCGTCCCCGTAGTGGGCGGTCCCAGCGGCAGCGGTCTCGCCAAGCCCGAGGGGCTGCAGAAGCTCGCCGCGCGGCTCGGCATCGCCGACGTCGTGTGCTTCCGGCCGCCCGTCGGGCAGGAGCAGCTCGCGGACTGGTTCCGGGCGGCATCGGTGCTGGTCATGCCCTCGTACAGCGAGTCCTTCGGGCTGGTCGCCATCGAGGCGCAGGCGGCCGGTACGCCGGTGCTCGCGGCCGAGGTGGGCGGGCTGCCGGTGGCGGTGCGCCACCAGGAGACCGGCTTCCTCGTCCCCGGGCACAATCCCGTCGACTACGCGCGCGTGCTGCGTGATTTCGCGGACGACGCGCGGCTGTCCGCCCGGATGGGCGCCGCCGCGGCGTGCCATGCGGAGCACTTCGGGTGGGACACCGCGGCCGCGGTGACGGCGGACGTGTACACGGCGGCGATGCAGGCCCACCGGCGTCGCGTACGCTCCCACCATGGCTGACGTACAGCAGGCGGCACAGGTCATCGAGGGGGTCCTCAAGGACGCCGAACTCGAATGGGAAAGCCCTGAGCCCGGCAACTACGTGGTGAAGCTTCCCGGCACCCGGAAACTGTCGACCACCGTCTCGTTGATCGTCGGCAGGCACTCGCTGTCGCTGAACGCGTTCGTGATCCGGCACCCGGACGAGAACCAGGAAGCGGTCCACCGCTGGCTCCTGGAGCGCAACCTCAAGCTCTACGGGGTCAGTTACGCGGTCGACTCCCTCGGGGACGTGTATCTGGTCGGCAAGCTGCCGCTGGCCGCCGTCGCGCCGGACGAGATCGACCGCCTCCTCGGCTCGGTCCTCGAAGCCGCCGACGGCTCTTTCAACACCCTCCTCGAGCTCGGCTTCGCCTCCGCGATCCGCAAGGAGTACGCCTGGCGGGTGTCCCGCGGCGAGTCGACCCGCAATCTGGACGCGTTCACTCACCTGACTCAGCGTCCCGCCAACTGACCTCCCTCAGCTACTAATTAGCCGCTGCGCGACCCCTTCCCTGCCTGCGGCCCCCGTGGCATGCTCACCGCCGACGCAGATCTGAACGTCGTTCACATCCATGGAGAGCGATGGAAGGCGGACGGGTATGAGCACGGGCAGGGGTACGGGGATGGGCAACGGGCATACGGGCATCACCAGACGGCGCCTGCTCGGCAGCGCCACAGCCGTGGTGGCCGTCGCCGTGACCGGCGGAACGGCGACGGCCGCCGCATCACCCGCACAAGCCGCACCACAGGGGCAGGTCCCGGCCCTCTGGCACGAGTTCACCCGCACCCCCTTCACCCATCCGCAGATCCCGTACATCGGCAGGTCCGGCCGCGGTGGCGGGGCGGCGCGCTTCCCCCGCCGCCCCGTCGTGGCCGACGTACGCGACTACGGAGCCGTGGCCGACGACGGCACGACGGACTGCGCCCCCGCGATCAACCGTGCCATCGCCGCTGCCGGGAGGGCCGGCGGTGGCACGGTTCTCATCCCGCCCGGCACCTTCCGCATCGACGACCTGATCCGCATCGGGCATTCGAACGTCGTCCTGCGCGGCGCCGGCAGCGACCGTACGAAGCTGTACGCGACCAAGAACCTCACCGAGCTGATCGGCGTCTACGGATCCCGTTACGGCGGCGACAAGTCGTCCTGGTCCTGGGCGGGCGGGCTCGTCTGGCTCTGCCCGGCGGACCGTTTCGCCACGCTGACGACCGCCATCAAGGCCAAGGCGTGGCCCTTCGAGGGCTGGACCGGCAACAAGCGCGACGAGTGGCAGACGCTGACGACGGTCGCGCCCGCGCGTCAGGGCTCCTGGACGGTGACGGTCGCGGACGCCGAGAGGCTGCGGCCCGGCGCGCTCGTCCTCCTGCGCCTCGCCGACGACACCGACCACACGCTCCTGGAGCACATGGCGGGCGGCGGTCCGGGCCCCGAGGCGTACTACTGGGACGACAAGACGAAGCTGACGTCGTACGTCCCCTACGAGTGGCCCGTCCGCATCGCGCACGTCCACGGCCGCAAGGTCACCCTCGAACGCCCTCTCCCGCTCGACGTACGCCCCGAATGGGACCCGCGCCTGACCACCCACGTACGGGAGTTGACGGGCTCGGGCGTCGAAGGCCTCACCCTGGAAGCGGTCGAGACGCCCCAGTCCCCGCACCTCCTGGACAAGGGCTACAACGGGGTCGTGTTCCAGTGCGCGTACGACTGCTGGGCCGACGACATCGTCGTACGCCATGTGGACAACGGATTCGGTCTCGTCGCGGCCTCCGCCTGCACCCTGCGCCGTACGAAGGTCGCGGGCCGCGGCTCGCACCACCCGTACTTCTGCCGCGAGGGCTCGCACGACAACCTCATCGAGGACTTCACGATCGAGCAGCGCACGGTGCCGGCCCCCGCCGGAACGCAACTCCACGGCATCAACGTCGAGGGCCTGTCCTCCTACAACGTCTGGTCGCGCGGCGACATGCGGATGGGCACGTTCGACTCCCACCGCGGCATGCCCTTCGCCAACGTCCGCACGGACATCACCGTCGACAACAACGGCCGTCACGGCGGAGACGCCAGTGCGGGCCCCCTCTTCGGCGCCCGCTTCACGCACTGGAACATCCGGGTGACCAACGGCCGCGCGGGCCTGATGAAGATCGACGGACTCGCGCCCCACTCCGCCACCGTCGGCATCAACGAGGTGACGGAGTTCGACCAGATCGACGTACCCGACTTCACCGGAGACCTGCACTCCCGCCTGGAGCTGTACGGGACCGCGGACGTCGTACGCCCGCGCAACCTGTACGACGCTCAGCGCGAGCTGGAGCGGTAGCGACCGGGGGAGACCCCCACCAACCGCCTGAAGTGGCGCGTCAGATGGGACTGGTCGTAGAAGCCTGTCGCCGTGGCCACCTCGGCCGGTTTTCCGCCCTCCAGGAGGAGCCGGCGGGCGCGGTCGACGCGGCGGGACATCAGGTACTGGTGCGGCGCGATGCCGTACGCGCCGCTGAATGCCCGTACCAGGTGGGCGGGATGGGCGTGCACGAGCGCGGCCGCCTCGTCGAGGGCGATGCCCTGGACGAGGCGCTCGTCGAGGAGTTCGCGCAGGCGGTGGGCGAGCGGTCGGTCGGGCCGCGGTTCCTCTACGAGCCGCGGCCGCAGGCGCCCCCGCAGCCGTTCGGCGATCAGCGTCAGCCTGCTCTCGGCCTCCAGCTCGTCCCCGGGGTGCGCGAGCGCCGTGTGCAACTGCCCGACGCGGCGCCGCAGTACGGGATCCACCAGGTCGGGACCGTCCACCGCGGGCCCGATGAGGCTCTCGTCGAGCCGGCTCAGGTCGAGATACAGGACCCGCTTGCGAAAGCCGTGCTCGGTGACCGGCGAACCGTTGTGCGGGACGTAGGGCGGCAGCAGCGACACCGTGTCATGCGGAGTGCCGTGCTCATGCCGGTCGAGGTCGTACCGCACGGCGCCGTCGTCGACGATCAGCAGCGTCCACGCCTGGTGTACGTGCATGGGGTACGCGTACTCGGTGTAGTGGGCGTGGAAGACCTCCACGACACCGGGAACGCGCGGGCGCCACGCGGTGATCTCCCGCTGAGGGGCCTGAGGGGCCATGCAAAGAACGTACAAGACGACGTCCTGCGGCGTTCGAGAGTCTCGACGCATGAGCACCTCGACCCCTGAACCCATTCGCTTCGACACCAAGATCGCCGTCCTGCTGCGGGACGACCTGGAGCCCTGGCAGCGACTCAATGTGACCGCTTTTATGGTCAGCGGGCTCGGGACGGTCCTCCCGGAGGTGATCGGCGAGCCGTACGATGACGCCGACGGCACCCCGTACCTGCCGATGTTCCGCCAGCCCGTGCTGATCTTCGAGGGCTCGAAGGAGACCTTGACCGCCGCGCACGGCCGGGCGCTGTCCCGGGCGCTGCCGCGCGCGGTCTTCACGTCCGATCTGTTCGCCACGGGCAACGACCGTGACAACCGGGCGGCCGTACGGGCCGTGCCGACGGGTGAGCTGGATCTGGTCGGGCTCGCGGTGTACGGGCCGCGGAACGCGGTGGACAAGGTGCTGAAGGGGGCGCGGATGCATCCCTAGGGGGTGGCGGTGCCGACCTCGGTCTGCGCGGAGGCGGAGGTGGTGGCGGAGACGGGGGCGGCGGCCGGCGCGGCGGGAGGCGTCGGCTCCTCCGCCGGAAGCCGGCGCATCAGCATCCCGTAGCCGAGCCCCGCCGCCGTACCGACCACCGCGCACAGCCCCCACAGCCACTCCGCGCCGAACCGGTCGATGACCAGGCCGGACATCAGAGGCGCGATGAGTGCGGCGAGTGACCAGGACAGGGTGTACATGCCCTGGTAGCGGCCGCGGCCGTGCACGGGGGAGAGGCGGACCACCAGGCCCGTCTGGGTCGGCGCGTTGACGATCTCGGCCAGGGTCCACACGCAGACGGTGAGGGCGAAGACGCCGACCGAACCGGCGAAGGCGGTGAGCCCGAAGCCGTATCCGGCGAGCAGCGACGAGATGACCAGCAGGCGTCTCTCGTCCCGGTGCTCGATGAAACGGGTGACCGGGATCTGGAGCGCGACGATGAGGACGCCATTGACGGCGATCGCCATGCCGTAGTCGGCCGGGGTGAAGCCCGCCTCGCCCATCGCGACCGGGAGTCCGACCGCGCCTTGCTGGAAGACGAGAGCGACGAGGAAGGACAGCCCGACGACGCTCATGAAGCGGCCGTCGCGCAGGACGGTGCCGAGGCCGACGGCGGGTTCGGAGGCGGCCTTGGCCGTGAGGGACGGCCTGGACTCGGGCAGCTTCGCGAAGACGACGAGCGCGCACACGAGGGTCATGCCGGCCTCGATGAGGAACCCGGCGAGATAGCTGAACTCGGCGATGAAACCGGCCGCCATGGAGGAGACGGCGAAGCCGAGGTTGATGGCCCAGTAGTTGAGGGAGAAGGCGCGGACACGGTCCTCGGGCCGGACGATGTCGGCCATCATCGCCTGCACGGCGGGCCGCGAGGCGTTCGAAGCCATACCGACCAGGAAGGCGACCGCGGCGATCGCCACCGGGTGGTGCATGAAGCCGAGCAGCGCGACCGAGGCGGCCGTCGACAACTGCGCGATGAGCAGGGTGGGCCGCCGCCCGAGCCGGTCGGTCATCACACCGGCGCCGAGCGAGGAGACCACACCGCCGAGGCCGTGCAAGGACGCCACCAGGCCTGCGTACGAGGCGGAGTACCCGCGGTCGAGCGTGAGGTACAAAGCCATGAAAGTGGCGACAAACGCCCCAAGTCGGTTGACCAGGGTGCTGGTCCACAGCCACCAGAACTCGCGGGGGAGCCCCGAGACGGTCTCTCGGGCGGCGCGTCTCATGACGGCGAGTGGCATGGCTGGTCCCCCACGGGTGTTTTGCGGGCGTTACGGGTGTAAGCGGCTCAGGCGGTGAGCACAACTTACGAGCCGGAAAGGTCAGGGAGCCACTCAATTAACAGAAGCCGTTAACCGACGGGCTTCCAGGGGGGCGAGTGTCCGGCTTGCGGGCAGGCGAGCGGGGGGTCGAAGGCTTCCATTACGCTCGGACGTATGGCCGACGCACCGTACAAGCTGATCCTCCTCCGCCACGGCGAGAGCGAATGGAACGCGAAGAACCTGTTCACCGGTTGGGTGGACGTCAATCTCAACGAGAAGGGCGAGAAGGAGGCAGTCCGCGGCGGTGAGCTGCTCAAGGACGCCGGCCTGCTGCCCGACGTGGTCCACACCTCGCTCCAGAAGCGCGCGATCCGCACCGCGCAGCTCGGCCTCGAGGCCGCCGACCGCCACTGGATCCCGGTCCACCGCTCCTGGCGCCTGAACGAGCGGCACTACGGTGCCCTGCAGGGCAAGGACAAGGCGCAGACGCTCGCCGAGTTCGGCGAGGAGCAGTTCATGCTGTGGCGCCGCTCCTACGACACCCCGCCGCCTCCGATCGAGGACGGTTCCGAGTTCTCCCAGTCGGACGACCCGCGCTACGCCTCCATCCCGCCGGAGCTGCGCCCCCGCACGGAGTGCCTGAAGGACGTCGTCGTCCGCATGCTCCCGTACTGGTACGACGGCATCGTCCCCGACCTCCTCGCCGGCCGCACGGTCCTGGTCGCGGCCCACGGCAACTCGCTGCGCGCCCTGGTTAAGCACCTCGACGGCATCTCCGACGCCGACATCGCGGGCCTGAACATCCCCACCGGCATCCCCCTCTCCTACGAACTGGACGCCGACTTCAAGCCCCTCAACCCGGGCGGCACCTACCTCGACCCGGAGGCCGCGGCGGCGGCCATCGAGGCGGTCAAGAACCAGGGCAAGAAGAAGTAGGAACTGCGATCACGCCCCCGACCTGCGCCTACGGCGCCGATCGGGGGCGTTTTCACGGACTGGGCCCACTCCGGGCCCGGGTCCTGCGGCCGGAGGGCTGATGGCCATGTCGCGGCACCGTAAAGCCGACACGATCACCCTCAACAACGGTGTGGCGATGCCGGCCATCGGGCTCGGCGTCTTCCAGACCCCGCCCGACGTCACCACCGCCGCGGTCGAGGAGGCCGTCCGCCTCGGCTACCGCCACGTCGACACGGCCGCCGCGTACTTCAACCACCGAGCAGCCCGCCGCGATCGACGCGCTCGAAACCGGCGTACGCTGCGGCCCCGAACCGGACAGCATCACCCTGGGAACATCATCACCCTGGGAACATACGGCAGGGACATCCCCGAAGCCTGAGGCGCAGCGGGCCACGTCCTCGCCGCGGACGTCGAAGCCGTAGGCAGCCTGGGGAATTTCGTGGCCGTCAGCCCAGGGAACAACGTGATCGTCCGCACAGGAGTCAATAGCCCGATGATCCGCCGGTGGCGACGGCAGCCAGGACGGACGACGGCCGCGTTGGCAGTCGACCACGGGTAGCCGACCACGGCGCGCTTCGAACCCGTCAGGTCGAACCGCCAGGCCCTGTCCTCATCCTGTAGTCGCCTGTTTCCGGGGCGAGGCTTGGCACGGCAGTGCGGAGCCAACCAGCGAGCACGGAGAAGTCGCCCTCGGTGAGGCCCTCGGTCGGGTCGACACGGTGAAGCAGCGATGGTCCTTGGTGTTGCGCAGCGACCCAGAGGCGATCCATGGCGCTGATCTCGTCGTCGACCCAGATGAACGGGCGGTGGCCGGCCCACTCGACGAGGGGGAGGGTCTTCCAGTGCAGTCCGCGCGGGCCGTCGTTGGTGGAGGCTTCGGGCCACTCCACTACGGGCAGCCTGGGCAGCCCGATCCGTGGGGCGACGGACTCGTTGGCCTCATCCATCCATGTCGAGGCCCACACCAGGTCGCACCCCAGCGCCAGCAGACGCCGCCCCACGGTGTGGTCGAGCCGCCCAAGCAGTGGGTTCCCCTGATCAGGGAACATGTCGGCGTCGGAGACAGGGGTCTGAAGCCGACCGGACGACGGCCCAAACGGGATGAGGGGTCCGTCGACGTCGAGGAAGAGGATGGGGCGGTCCACTGAGTGGGGCACGGCGGCACGATAACCCCGAGTGGAGCAGAGCTGACACCGTCCGTTCCCTGCATGAGGGACAGAGCGCCATCGTCGTGTCTTGCGAACGCCTGAGCGGCAGGTCACCGGCGTCCCATTCACACGCTGTCCTGGGCGCCGTCCCTGGGCCGTCCGAGGCCGCCCGGCGGCGGCCCACAACGACCCACGCCGTTCTCACGGGACTCGGCTCCGCCGACGAGGACGGTCGCGACCGCTCCCGTGTTCACGGGGAGCTGCGGGGCCGCGCGCCGCACCCCAGTTCCAAACCCTTTGATGAGTTGAGCACCGGCAGCGATGATGCACGGGTTGTCAAAGATCTGGGGGCGCGTTGAGTTTGGGGACGGTGGCGATAACAGGCGCGGCGGGGAACATCGGTGGCGTGGTGAGGGAGGCGCTGCGGGGCGAGGCGGCGCGGTTGATCCTGCTCGACCGTGTGCCGCTTCGGCCGGAGGCCGGGAACGAGGACGTGCACACCGTGGACCTGCGGGACGCGGCCGCCGTGGAGGCGGCGCTCGCGGGCGCTGACAGCGTGCTGCATTTGGGCGGTGTGCCGGACGAGGCACCTCTTCCGGACCTGCTCGAAGCCAACGTGCTCGGCACCCACCACGTCCTGGAGGCGGCGCGGCGCACAGGAATCGAGCGAGTGGTGCTGGCCAGCAGCAACCGCGTGACCGGCTTCTACCCGGCCGCGCACCTCACCGGTCCGCAGGAGCCGGCACGACCCGACGGTCTCTACGGGGTGAGCAAGGTGGCCGTCGAGGCCCTCGGGCGGCTGTACTCCGACAAGTTCGGGCTGTCCGTGATCTGCCTGCGTATCGGCAGCTTCGAGCACGCGCCCACCGAACCACGGCACCTGGCGACCTGGTTGAGCCCGCGCGACGCCGTCGGCCATATCCGCGCCGCGCTGACCGCTCCGCGGTCCACCCGCTTCGCCACGGCATACGCCGTCTCCGCCAACACCCGCCGCTTCTGGGCGCTCCCCGAACCGGCCGTGCTCGACTACGCCCCCGTCGACGACGCCGAACTCCACGCCGGAGACATCCCCGGAGCAGACCTCCCGGCCGACCCCGCCGCACCCCAGGCCGGCCCCTACGCCTTGCCCGAGTTCACCCTCAAGCACCTCCGCCCCTGACTCACACCGATCGCCAGGGCACCCCTTACACCGCGCCGGTACAGAAGGGCCCCGCCGTGATCACGGCGGGGCCCTTCTGCATGCGCTGTGCGATCAGCCGCACTGGCAAGGATTGCCGGACTGGCAGCCGCACCCGCAGCCGGAGCCGCAGCCGCAGGCGCCGAACAAGGGGAGGCTTTTGATGTCGGCGGGCTGCTCTGTGTCGCGGTCCTGCGTCGGGTCGGGCGTGCTGGGGGATTCGGCCATGGGTCCCTCCTTCAGGCACGAAGGTGTGCGAGGCACACTGCGTCGCACAGCTCCTGTCGCCCATTTGATGCCCACTGAGGCAGACGCATCAACGGCGCACACTCGGCGCACTGAGGCTTCCGCGCGCCCCCGGAGCGGGAGTCAGGCCCCCTCCACCCCCGTCACCGGCTGGATGTCCGGCTGCAGCTCGTCCGCGTGCTCGCCCGTCACCAGGAACACGACACGCTTGGCGACGGCCACCGCGTGGTCGGCGAAGCGCTCGTAGTAGCGGCCGAGCAGGGTGACGTCGACGGCCGTCTCGATGCCGTGCTGCCAGCGGTCGTCCAGCAGGTGCTGGAAGAGCGTGCGGTGCAGCAGGTCCATCTCGTCGTCGTCCTGCTCCAGCTGGAGGGCGAGGTCGACGTCCTTGGTGATGACGACCTCGGCCGCCTTGGCCATCAGGCGCTGGGCGAGCTGGCCCATCTCCAGGATCGTGGCGTGCAGGTCGTGCGGGACCGCGCGCTCGGGGAAGCGCAGCCGGGCCAGCTTCGCGACGTGCTGAGCCAGGTCGCCGGAGCGCTCCAGGTCGGCGGACATACGGAGCGAGGTGACGACGATACGGAGGTCCGTCGCCACCGGCTGCTGACGAGCCAGCAGGGCTATCGCCCGGGCCTCGAGTTCGTGCTGAAGATCATCGACCTTCTGGTCGCCCGCGATGACGCTCTCGGCCAGCTTCAGGTCGCCGTCGAGGATGGCCGTCGTGGCGCGTCCGATCGCCGACCCGACAAGCCGGGCCATCTCGACCAGGCTCTCGCCGATCGAGTCCAGTTCCTCGTGGTACGCGTCCCGCATCAGGTTGTCCCTCTCTTACGTCAGCTTCGGGGGTTCCGGGGGCCGGGTCCCGCCATGACCATTGGACATGGCCCATTGGACATGGCCACCAGACATGAGCTCCGGACAGGCCCGTGAACCCCACGCTCCCACGTTCCGGCCCGTACGCGTCCGTTTCCGTCACCCCAAATGAACCATCCCTAGCTCCTAGGTGAACTCTGGGCGACGAGTGTTCGAGGTCGCACCCGGATGGCTGTGGCCAGCAGTGACGACATGCCTAACCTGGATGCATGGACGTGAACGCGGCGGTCGCCGCAGCGGCAGCGATCGCCGGAGTGCTCACCGGTGTCATCGCCATGCTGGCGTTCCGCTGGAGCGAGCGCGACCAGAAACGCCCGACCCGCACTTCGCTGCATACGGACCCGGTGCTTCCGCCCGGAGTCGACACCGTGCTGTCCGTGCTCCGGTCCTCGGCCGTCGTACTCGACGAGGCGGACGCCGTGGTCAAGGCCAGCTCGGCCGCGTACGCCCTCGGGCTGGTGCGCGGCGGCAAGCTGGCCGTCGAGCCGATGCTCCAGATGGCGCGTGACACCCGTAGAGACGGGGAGATACGTCAGGTGGAGCTGGATCTGCCGAGGAGGGGGACGGGGAGGGGAGAAGCCCTCGCCGTCTCCGCGCGCGTGGCGCCGCTCGGCTCCCGGCTCGTGCTGCTCCTGGTGGAGGACCTGACGGAAGCCCGGCGCATCGAGGCCGTACGACGCGACTTCGTCGCGAACGTCAGCCATGAGCTCAAGACGCCCGTCGGCGCGCTCTCCCTGCTCTCCGAGGCCGTCATGGACGCCTCGGACGACCCGGAGGCCGTCGAGCGCTTCGCCGGACGTATGCAGATAGAGGCCACCCGCCTCACCAACCTCGTACAGGAGCTCATCGACCTCTCCCGGGTCCAGAACGACGACCCCCTTGAGGACGCCGAGCCCGTACGGGTCGACGAACTCGTCGCCGAGGCGATCGACCGCTGCCGCCACCAGGCCGGCACCAAGCAGATCACCATGGCAGCGGGCGGCACCGCCGACCTGAGTATCTGGGGGAACAGGGGCCAGCTGGCCGCCGCCCTCGGAAACCTGGTCGAGAACGCCGTCAACTACTCGCCGGCCCGCACCCGCGTGGGCATAGCCGCGCGCCGGGTGACCGCGCCCGGCGGAGACCTCGTCGAGATCGCCGTGACCGACCAGGGCATCGGCATCTCGGACAAGGACAAGGAGCGCATCTTCGAGCGCTTCTACCGCGTCGACCCGGCCCGCTCCCGCCAGACTGGCGGTACGGGTCTCGGTCTCGCGATCGTCAAGCACGTGGCCGCCTCGCACGGCGGGGAGGTCACGGTGTGGAGCTCCGAGGGTCAGGGCTCCACCTTCACCCTGCGGCTGCCGGAGGCGGGTGCGGCCCGCGACCGCGTGACCGACCACCACATGCCCGGCCTCGACGAAGAGGACGAGACCGAGCAGCCCGACGGGACGACCACCGTCTCATCCCCGTACGAACCGCTCCCTGCCCCGGAGGTCCTTCCGTGACCCGTGTGCTCGTCGTCGAGGACGAGGAGTCCTTCTCCGACGCCCTGTCGTACATGCTCCGCAAAGAGGGCTTCGAGGTCGCCATCGCGACCACCGGGCCCGACGGACTCGACGAGTTCGAGCGCAACGGCGCCGACCTCGTCCTCCTCGACCTGATGCTGCCGGGGCTGCCCGGCACGGAGGTCTGCCGCCAGCTGCGCGGCCGCTCCAACGTCCCGGTGATCATGGTCACCGCCAAGGACAGCGAGATCGACAAGGTCGTCGGGCTGGAAATAGGAGCCGACGACTACGTCACCAAGCCTTTCTCCTCCCGCGAGCTGGTCGCCCGTATCCGGGCCGTCCTGCGCCGCCGCGGGGAGCCGGAGGAGGTCACTCCGGCCGCTCTGGAGGCCGGGCCCGTCCGCATGGACGTCGACCGCCACGTGGTCACCGTCTCCGGCTCCAAGGTCGACCTCCCCCTGAAGGAGTTCGACCTCCTGGAGATGCTGCTGCGCAACGCGGGCCGTGTGCTGACCCGCATGCAGCTCATCGACCGGGTCTGGGGCGCCGACTACGTCGGCGACACCAAGACCCTCGACGTCCACGTCAAGCGCCTGCGCGCCAAGATCGAGCCGGACCCGGGCGCGCCGCGGTACCTGGTGACGGTGCGAGGCCTCGGCTACAAGTTCGAGCCGTAAACCGCGGGACGACTGCCGAAGCACGACGAAGGGCGGTACCCCCTGGAGGGGTCCCGCCCTTCGTGCGTGGTACGAAGATGATCTCGGTGTATGCCGCTCAGTGGCCGGAAGCCGACTCCGAGGCGGTCGCCGTGGCCGTCGCGCTCGCCGACGCCGCGTCCGTGGGCGTGCCCGACGTCGACTCGGACGGGGAGCCCGAGACCGACTCGGACGGCTTGGTGCTCGCCGACACGGAGGCCCCCGGCACCGCCGGGATGTTGCTCGGGCCCCACTTGGAGAAGTAGCTCTCGGCCGGGACCACGAAGGCGCCCAGCTTCACGTCGCCGGTCTTGCTGAACGTGAAGGCGATCTGGCGCACGCTGCCGTCCTGGACGGCCTCGCGACCGTTGGGCAGCACGGCGGAGGCGTTGCCCTTGCCGCCGATCACCACGGAGCCGCCGGCCGGGACGACGAGCTTGCCGGTTCCCTTGGCCGGCTTGACCTGGGCGGCCGTGTTGGTGTCCGTGAGGGTGATCGAGTCCACGGTCTGGTCGGCGGACCCGTTGTTGAAGAGGGTCGCCGAGACCACGGCCGGGCCGGTCGACTGCAGGTCGGGCTGGGTGATGACCACGGCGTTCTGGATCTTGATGTCGCCGACGGTGGTGGCCGCGTTGTCCGGCTTGACCTCCAGCGTCTGTGCGTTGTTGCCGGCGCTGCACGCGGCGAGCGAGGCGATCGAGAACGCGATGGCGGCGGCGGCGAGAGTGCCGCGTCGAAGGCTGCTGCTCACGGCGGCGGCAACTCCTTGAACGTGGGCGAAGCAGGGCGACTTCGTTGTAAAGCCGCCCTAAGGGTCTGTCAGCGGCCTTAGGTTACCGAGCCGTTCCCACGCCACCGCACCCGACCCTCCCCCAAGGTCTCGACTTCGCTCGACCAGGGGGTACCCCCACCTAAGCGCCGACGGGCATCGTTGCGCCGTGTGTGCGCCCCACCCTGCGCGCACTTCGCCGCCACCCCATGAACTACTTTGGCGACGTACTGGTCCGCCATTCACATAAGTACCCCCGGCATCCGCTTGCGGATTTCACGTATGGAATGCGTGGCGGTCCAGAAAATTGATCTTCGGTCCGAGAACGGCGACCGTGATCAATTCCGGATTCGTCTCGTACTCGACTCCGGTCACCGAACGGAGTAGCGGAAGTCGCGCTCTTGGAGCCGGACAAACCGGTACATTCGGACCCTGGTCGGCGGCTTCCGTTGTGTGTAACGTGCGCGTTTCACTTCGCTTGGACAGCCGCTCCGACCTGCGAATACCCTCTTCCGCTCGCCCCTCGCAGCACGTTCCTGTTGCGGTTGTCAAGCCCCGAGATATGCCCTGACCTGCGAAAACGCCATTCAGAAGACGCCGTATCCGTGTTACCCTGGATAGCCACGGAAGGGGTACCTGTCACATGACGTTCAAGGTTGGCGACACCGTGGTCTATCCCCATCACGGGGCCGCGCTGATCGAGGCCATCGAAACTCGCCAGATCAAAGGCGTGGACAAGACCTACTTGGTGCTGAAGGTCGCCCAGGGCGACCTGACGGTGCGTGTGCCAGCGGACAATGCGGAGTTCGTCGGCGTGCGTGATGTGGTCGGTCAGGACGGGCTGGACCGGGTCTTCGAGGTGCTGCGCGCGCCGTACGCCGAGGAGCCCACAAACTGGTCGCGTCGTTACAAGGCAAATCTGGAGAAGCTCGCCTCCGGCGATGTCATCAAGGTCGCGGAAGTCGTGCGTGACCTGTGGCGTCGTGAGCGTGAGCGTGGACTCTCCGCCGGTGAGAAGCGCATGCTCGCCAAGGCTCGCCAGATCCTGGTGAGCGAGCTCGCCCTCGCGGAGAACACGAACGAGGACAAGGCCGAGGCCCTGCTCGACGAGGTTCTCGCGTCCTGACGCAGGCAGTCGCCGAGGCGGTCGTCGTCCCGGCGTACACAGTCGCCGAGACGGCAGTCGTCTTGACGCACGCACAAGCCCGCGCAGCTGCGCAGTGAAATGCCGCGGTGCCCGATGACGCAATTGCTGTCGCCGGGCGCTGCGGCATGTTCGTATCCACTTCGTACTCGCGCCCACTCGGAATACCGGATGTTCACTCGGTATACGTATACCGGTGTATCCGATACCTGGCGTACCGGGCCCGGGCAGCCGGCTCGACCGGATGTCACGGAAGGGTCCCCGGTCAAGGCGTCGCGCCCGGCACTCCCCCAGCTCTCCGAGCAGGGGGTACCCCCAGGCCATACCCACCCCGGCCGAGCACACAAACCTGACAGGAACCGATGTCTGACGATTCGCGCCCTTCGCTTTCGGGATCGCGTACGGCGGCCGTGATTCCGGCCGCCGGCCGGGGCGTGCGCCTCGGCCCCGGCGCCCCCAAGGCGCTCCGCTCGCTGAACGGCACCCCGATGCTCATTCACGCGGTCCGCGCGATGGCCGCGTCCCGCGCGGTCTCGCTGGTCGTCGTCGCGGCCCCGCCCGACGGCGCGGCCGAGGTGAAGACGCTGCTCGACGCGCACGCGCTGCCCGAGCGCACCGACTTCCTGGTCGTCCCCGGCGGAGACAGCCGCCAGGAGTCCGTGAAGTACGGACTCGACGCGCTGCCGCCCGGCATCGACATCGTTCTCGTGCACGACGCGGCCCGGCCGCTCGTGCCCGTCGACACCGTGGACGCCGTCATCGAGGCCGTACGGGAGGGGGCTCCCGCCGTCGTACCGGCGCTGCCCCTCGCCGACACCGTCAAGGAGGTCGAGCCCTCGGCCGTCGCCGGTGCGCCGGAGCGCGTCGTGGCCACGCCCGAGCGGTCGCGGCTGCGCGCCGTGCAGACGCCGCAGGGGTTCGACCGCGAGACGCTCGTACGCGCCCACGAGACCGTCACCGACAACGTGACCGACGACGCGAGCATGGTCGAGCAGCTGGGGCTGCCGGTGGTCGTGGTGCCCGGGCACGAGGAGGCGTTCAAGGTGACGCGGCCGCTTGATCTCGTACTCGCGGAGGCGGTTCTGGCGCGGCGGAGGCTGAACGATGGGTTCTGAGCGCCCCGATGCGCCTGCGCTGCCGCAGGTCGGCATCGGTACCGACATTCACGCCTTCGAGGACGGGCGGGAGCTGTGGTGCGCCGGGTTGCTGTGGGAGGGGGAGGGGCCCGGGCTCGCGGGGCACTCCGACGCGGATGTCGTCGCGCATGCCGCGTGCAACGCGCTGTTCTCCGCTGCCGGGCTCGGTGACCTCGGCGCCCACTTCGGGACCGGGCGGCCCGAGTGGTCCGGTGCCTCGGGCGTCACGCTGCTGACGGAGGCCGCGCGGATCGTGCGGGCGGCGGGGTTCGTCATCGGCAATGTCGCCGTGCAGGTCGTCGGGCCGCGTCCGAAGATCGGGAAGCGGCGGGACGAGGCGCAGAAGATTCTGTCGGACGCGGTGGGGGCGCCGGTGTCGGTCTCCGGCGCCACGACGGACGGTCTTGGTTTCCCCGGGCGGGACGAGGGACTGATGGCGGTGGCTACGGCGCTGGTGGTACGGGCGAGCTGAGCGCGGGTTCGGGCGGCGGCAGCCCCCCACCAGCCGCCCAACACGCGTCCGACGTCAGCCGTGGCCCCCGTATGTCACGAATACGTGCCCCTTGGGGCGGAGGGTCGCAGGGCACTGCCCAGGGGCCACTACCCTGGAGTGGTGACTATTCGCCTGTACGACACCAGCGCCCGGCAGATCCGTGACTTCACCCCGCTCGTGCCGGGTTGTGTCTCGATCTACCTGTGTGGCGCCACCGTGCAGGCCGCACCGCACATCGGGCACATCCGCTCGGGCCTCAACTTCGACATCATGCGCCGCTGGTTCGAGTACCGCGGCTATGACGTGACGTTCATCAGGAACGTCACGGACATCGACGACAAGATCATCACCAAGTCGGCCGACCAGCGCCGCCCTTGGTGGGCGATCGGGTACGAGAACGAGCGGGCGTTCAACGACGGTTACGACGCGCTCGGGTGCCTCCCGCCGACCTACGAGCCGCGCGCCACCGGGCACATCACCGAGATGATCGAGATGATGCGCGGCCTCATCGAGCGCGGTCACGCGTACGAGGCCGACGGGAACGTCTACTTCGACGTGCGGTCCTTCCCCGAGTACCTCCGGCTGTCCAACCAGGAGCTGGACAACCTGCTCCAGCCGTCCGGCGAGGGCGAGACCGGCAAGCGGGACTCGCGCGACTTCGCGATGTGGAAGGCCGCCAAGCCGGGGGAGCCGAGCTGGGAGACGCCGTGGGGACGCGGGCGCCCCGGCTGGCACCTGGAGTGCTCCGCCATGGCGCACAAGTACCTGGGCTCCGCCTTCGACATCCACGGCGGCGGAATCGATCTGATCTTCCCGCACCACGAGAACGAGATCGCGCAGGCCAAGGCCTTCGGCGACGAGTTCGCCAAGTACTGGGTGCACAACGCCTGGGTCACCATGAGCGGCGAGAAGATGTCCAAGTCCCTGGGCAACTCCGTGCTCGTGAGCGAGATGGTCAAGACGTGGCGGCCGATCGTGCTGCGTTACTACCTCGGCACCCCGCACTACCGCTCGATGATCGAGTACAGCGAAGAGGCGCTGCGCGAGGCCGAGTCGGCGTTCGCGCGGATCGAGGGCTTCGTGCAGCGGGTGGTGGAGAAGGCCGGGGGAGCCGTCGAGCCCGCCGCCGAGGTGCCGCCCGCCTTCGCCGAGGCGATGGACGACGACCTGGGCGTGCCGCAGGCGCTCGCCATCGTGCACACGACCGTGCGGCAGGGGAACTCCGCCCTCGCCGCCGACGACAAGGAAGCCGCCGTCGCCCGCCTCGCCGAGGTACGGGCCATGCTCGGCGTCCTCGGGCTCGACCCGCTCGACCCGCACTGGGCCGGTGAGGGCGACCGGGGCGAGGATCTGCACGGCGTCGTCGACACCCTCGTACGTCTTGTGCTCCAGCAGCGTGAGGCGGCGCGCAGCCGTAAGGACTGGGCGACCGCCGACGCCATCCGGGACCAGCTCAACCAGTCCGGTCTGGTGATCGAGGACGGCCCGCAGGGGCCGCGCTGGACGCTCGGGCCGCGCTGAGCGTTTCTTGATCGATTGTGCCGCCCGGCTCTCCGGGCGGCACACTCATATACGACACTCGAAATACGTACGTACGCACGCTTCACACAGACAGGTAGGTCATGGCCGCTAACAACCGCCGCATGTCCGGCAAGAAGGGCGCGCAGGTCGGCAGTGGCGGCCAGCGACGCCGGGGCCTGGAAGGCAAGGGCCCGACCCCGCCCGCCGAGATGCGCAAGGGGCACAAGAAGAACCGCATCGCCACCGCCAAGGCCAAGCAGACCGCGCGCCGTCCCGCGCCGCGCGGCCGCGGTGGCAAGGGCACGTCCGAGATGGTCGTCGGGCGCAACCCCGTCGTCGAGGCGCTGCGCGAGGGCGTGCCCGCCGTCACGCTCTACGTCCAGCAGTTCATCGACAACGACGAGCGGGTACGGGAAGCCCTTCAGCTCGCCGGTGAGCGTGGTGGCATCCACCTCATGGAGGCGCCGCGCCCCGAGCTCGACCGTATGACCAACGGCCTCAACCACCAGGGCCTCGTCCTCCAGGTCCCGCCGTACGAGTACGCGCACCCGGAGGACCTCGCCGCCGCCGCGTACGACGAGGGCAAGGACCCGCTGATCGTCGCCCTCGACGGTGTGACCGACCCGCGCAACCTCGGTGCCGTGGTCCGGTCCGTCTCCGCCTTCGGCGGGCACGGTGTCGTCGTGCCCGAGCGGCGCGCGGCCGGCATGACCGCCGGCGCCTGGAAGACGTCCGCCGGCACCGCGGCCCGTACGCCCGTCGCCCGGGCCGCCAACCTGACGCGGGCCCTCGAGGCGTACAAGAAGGCGGGCCTCATGGTGGTCGGCCTCGCCGCGGACGGTGAGGTCGAGCTCGGCGAGCTGGAGGCCCTGGGTGGCCCCGTCGTCATCGTCGTCGGCAGCGAGGGCAAGGGCCTGTCGCGGCTCGTCGGTGAGACCTGTGACTTCCGCGTGCGGATTCCGATGCCGGGTGGCGCGGAGTCGCTGAACGCCGGTGTGGCGGCGGGAGTTGTGCTGTACGAGGCATCGCGCCGCCGCGCCTGAGGCGTCTGAGCAGCCGTGCCGGGTGGGCTCGGCGCGGCTGAACGGATGTGCGCGAAGTCGCCCGCGTGGGGCAATCCGGACGACCGTGATGACCTTGACGCGGTCCGGACAGATCGGCGCGGTCAAAGCAGTGTCCTAAACACACGTCACTCGGTTAGATGAGTGTGGACACCAGAACACCCCGCACACCCACGGGGGACCGCTCGTCGGGATTCGACGACGCTCCCGCGCTGAGCATGGTGAAGGTGCCGAGCGATCCGGCGCAGGTCATCGTCAATCATGCGAGCTTCCGCGTGCAGCTAGGCGCCGCCCCGCGGAACCAATCCTCGCGTCACGCACGGCACTTGAGCTCCACCGACGACACCGCGCGGATCGCCGCCGTCGGTACGGCGGGCAGAGCGGGCGCGGCCGGTTCGGCCACCGGGGCCCGCCGCCGCGCGCCCGTCGTCTGGAGTGGGAAGTCCGCGCCGGACGACACGGGCGCCCACCGGCTGCTGCAGGCCGTACGGAGTACAAGCCTGCGCCACGGCGCGGTCGACCCGGCGGGCGACGCCGGCGCGACCCAGGTCATTCCGCGCATCGACGAGCACTATGGCTACGACGCGGACCTGACCGTCGACACGGTCGAGACGCCCCTCGTCGGCAGCCAGCGCACCCACTCCCCCGAAACCGGCGAGCCCCGACTGCTGCCGCGTATGCGCACGGTGGGCAGCGCCTACGACGAACCGACCTATATGGGAGGGGAGTTCGAGGAGGAGGCGTTCGGGGAGGAGGCCTTCGAGGAGGAGGCGTTCGGGGAGGAGGCCTTCGAGGAGGGCGAGGACGAGGACGGCGAGGCGCGCGGCAGGCGCCACGGCGCGGATCCCGTCCGGCATGCCTATTACCCCGGCCGTCGCATGAACCTCGGGGTCGTGCTCCTCCCGCTGCGCGTCTTCCTCGGGTTCATCTCCATCTACGCCGGCATGGGCAAGCTCTGCGACCCCGTCTACTTCGACGGCGGCAAGCGCGGCTCCATGGTGAAGTGGCTCAACACGCTGCACCCCTGGGAAGTCGCCGAGCCGCTGCGGCAGTTCGCGCTCCAGCACCCCGTCGGCGCCGGGCTCGTCATCGCCTTCTTCCAGGTCATCGTGGGCGTCCTCACGGTGCTCGGTCTGTGGCAGCGGGTCGCCGCCGTCGTGGGCGCGATGCTGTCGGCGGCGCTCATCGTCACCGTCAGCTGGAAGACGGTGCCCGCCTACGACGCGCCGGACATCATCTACCTCGCCGCCTGGTCCCCGCTGATCATCGCGGGCGCCCCCGTGTACTCCGTGGACGGACGACTGGCCGGCGAGGCGTGGCGCAGGCTCGGGCCGCGTGCCGACATCTGGGAGCTGCGGCAGCGGGTGCTGCGCCGCGGCGCGCTCGTCTCGGCCGTCGTCGTGGGCCTCACGCTGCTCATCGGCTCGCTCCTCGGCGGCGCCGTCCGCGACGCCGACCGGGTCGTCGTACCGGGCCCCGGCGAGGCCCCGCGCAACGAACTGCCCGGCTCCCCGCTCCCCGAGACGCCCGGCAAGCGCCACCACAAGGTCACCCCGTCGGCCTCCGAGGCGCCCACCCAGGGCAGCTCCTCGTCCCCGTCGGGCGCGGCCACCACGCCGGGCGCGGTCCACGAGACCGGCTCGGTCAGCAGCGGGCCCAGCCAGACTGCGGGCAGCGGCCAGGCCCCGCCCCAGCAGTCCGCACCGGTGAACCAGGCCCCGAGCACCAGCGCGGGCCCGACGTCCAGCGGCGGCACGTCGAGCGGTGGCTCCACGGGCGGCTCGACGGGGGGCGGCTCCGGCAGCGGCGGCTCCTCCGGGCAGCCGGGGCTGGTGGGTGGCCTGTTGGGGTAGGCGGGCCGGTGGGCGGCATCCTGAAGCAGCCCACCGGCTGATACGACGACGAAGACGACGAAGGGGTCCCGCACGGCCGACGTGCGGGACCCCTTCGACGTACCGGAACGATGTCTTTCGACATACCGGAACGGTGTCTTTCGACGTACCGGAAGGGTGTCTAACGCCTCAGCGCCGCGAGCTCCTTCGCCGCTTCCCGCAGGTCCTTGGCCGTGTCGATGGCGCGCCAGTACGCGCCCTGGGGGATCGGGAAGCCGGCCAGGCGGCGTTCGCGGGCCAGCCGGGGGAACGTGGTGCGCTCGTGGTCGCCGCGCTCGGGGAGCATGTCCGCGAACTCGGCCGAGAAGACGTAGACGCCCGCGTTGATCTCGTACGTGGTGGGCGGGGACTCGATGAAGTCCGTCACGCGGCCGAAGCCGTCCGTCTTGACGGCGCCCCACGGGATGCGGGGGCGGGCGAGGGCGAGGGTCGCGGCCGCGTCGCGCTCGGTGTGGAAGTCCGCCATGTCGCGCAGCGAGAAACGGGTCCAGATGTCGCCGTTCGTCGCGTACCACGGCTGGTCGGGGTGGGGGAGGTGCGCGGCGGCGTACTTGAGGCCGCCGCCGCGGCCGAGGGGCTCCGACTCGACGACCGTCGTGACGTTGACGGGCAGGTCGGCCGACTCCAGCCACTTCTGGAGGACCTCGGCGAGGTGGCCGCAGGACACGACGACATCGGTCACGCCCTCTTCGGCGAGCCAGGTCAGCTGGTGGCCGATGATCGGGGTGCCGGTGCCGGGGATCTCGACCATCGGCTTGGGCCGGTCGTCGGTGTAGGGGCGCAGCCGGGAGCCCTGGCCGCCGGCCAGGACAACGGCTTGAACGGGGCGCGACGCGGCGTTCGGATCGGTCATGACCGAACTGTACGTGGCGCCCCGCTCGCGGCTTCTGGCGACAACCGTTCCTTGATCAGCCGTTACCTGGCGGTCCCGAATCGGCCGCTTCATGGCGGTCGGAGGCAAGCGGCCCGGAAGTGCGTGGGTCAGAAGTGTGTGGCCGCGACCCCCGAGGCGAAGGACGTGTCGCAGACGGGGCGGGCGAAGGACTGGGCGCGCGTCGGGCCGTACGCGCGGACCGCGGCGCGGCCCAGGGCGCGGGCGATGGCGATGCAGTGCTTCGCGAGCGACGGGCGCTCGTTCACCGCCTCCTGGAGGTGGGTGAGCGCGACGCCCGGGTTCTTCTCCTGGAGCTCCAGCAGAAGCTTGTCGCGCAGGACGTCCTGCGGGGCGCGGGTGACGGCTCGCGTGGAGACGTCTGACGACATGGCTTCGGACGCGGTGAGCACCGAGTTCGAGGGATTCCCCGACCAGTTGACTCGGGTGACCGCGAGGGTCCCGGAGAGCACCAGGACGACAGGCAGAACGAGGGCGAGGGTGCGGCCGATCCGGCGGGCGGGGCCACGGCCACGCCGGGTCCGTTGGTTAGTGGTGGAGTGCTTCACGCGAGTGAGGGTAGCGCGGGGTGATGATTTGGCGACATTTAGTCACCGGTTCGGGGGATAAGGAAGCGGCGTTTTTTGGGTAGTGCGTTGACGCACACGTATCGAAATGACCGGTCTGCCGGGGTATTTGTCGACAACGAAGAGGGCCCTGCAGCTGGCTGCGGGGCCCTCTTCATCAACTTGGGTGAATTCCACCCCTACGGGGCGTTGGAGCGACCTCGGGGTGTTGATGCCGCCTTGGTCGGATCAGGCGCGTCAGGCGCGGCGGGGGTATCAGGCGCGTCAGTCGGAGAGGCGCTCGCCCGTCGAGGTCGAGAACACGTGGGTCTCGCCCGGACGCGGCACGACGTGCAGCGTGGCGCCCTTCTCCGGCACCGCGCGGCCGCTGACGCGGACGACGAGGTCCTTGAGGTCGTCGCCGACCTTGGCGCTGCCGTAGACGTAGCCGTCGGCGCCGAGCTCCTCGACGACGTTCACCGAGACGGCGAGGCCGGCCGGAGCGTCCTCGGTGTCCTTCGACAGCGACTTGGCCGCCTCGCCGTTGTGCTCGACGATGTCGAAGTGCTCGGGGCGGACGCCGACGGTGACCGTGCGGTCGCCCTTGTCGGCGGCGGCCTTGAGTGCCTCACGGTTGACCGGGACGACGCTGTTGCCGAACTTCACGCCGCCGTCGGTGATCGGGACCTCGACGAGGTTCATCGCGGGGGAGCCGATGAAGCCGGCCACGAACAGGTTCGCCGGGCGGTCGTACATGTTGCGCGGCGAGTCGACCTGCTGGAGCAGACCGTCCTTGAGTACGGCCACACGGTCGCCCATGGTCATGGCCTCGACCTGGTCGTGGGTGACGTACACGGTGGTGATGCCGAGGCGGCGCTGCAGCGAGGCGATCTGCGTACGGGTCGAGACGCGGAGCTTGGCGTCGAGGTTCGACAGCGGCTCGTCCATGAGGAAGACCTGGGGCTCACGCACGATGGCGCGGCCCATGGCGACACGCTGGCGCTGACCGCCGGAGAGGGCCTTCGGCTTGCGGCCGAGGTACTCGGTGAGGTCGAGGATCTTCGCCGCGTCCTCGACCTTCTGGCGGATCTCGGCCTTCGGGACACCGGCGATCTTGAGCGCGAAGCCCATGTTGTCGGCGACCGTCATGTGCGGGTAGAGCGCGTAGTTCTGGAACACCATGGCGATGTCCCGGTCCTTGGGCGGCAGGTGCGTGACGTCGCGGTCACCGATGTGGATCGAGCCGGCGTTGACGTCCTCGAGACCCGCGAGCATGCGCAGGGAGGTGGACTTTCCGCAGCCGGAGGGACCGACGAGGACGAGGAACTCGCCGTCCGCGACGTCGAGCTCGAGCTGATCGACGGCGGGCTTGTCGCCACCCGGGTAGATGCGGGTCGCCTTGTTGAACGAGACAGTGGCCATGGTGATGGGCCCCCTTCACCGGCAGGAACGTGCCGGACGATCCGTTGTAAAGGTGGTGGTGTAGTCCACAAGGGTGAACTGGGTCAGGACGGTACCTGGCGTTCACTCGGTCTGTCAGTACCTGTGGCCCTGTGAACTTCGCGGAAATTTTCGACAGGACACGGCTGGGACCTGGGTACACTGCACGGGCGTGCATGCGTGCACGCCAGGCACGCACGCGTGCACGCCTCCTTAGCTCAGCTGGTCAGAGCGCCGCTCTTGTAAAGCGAAGGTCGTCGGTTCGAATCCGACAGGGGGCTCAATCCCTACCAGGGACAACGCCCCCGCGATCATGGATCACGGGGGCGTTGACGGTAGTTCTTGACGGCAGTCCCGCCTAACGGCGCCGTTTGAGCAGACGATCCATGTGGCCCATGGCCTCCCGCCGGTCGCTGTCGCTCACGTGGGTGTAGACGTTCATCGTCACCGAGATCTGCGAGTGCCCCAGGATCTCCATCACGGTGCGGGGCGCGACGCCGGCCGCGAACAGCAGCGACGCGCAGCCGTGGCGGGTGTCGTGCAGGCGGACCCGAGGCAGCCCCGCGGACGACGAGATGCGGAGGAACGACCGGTACAGGTTCCGCGGCTCGATCGGCCGACCACTGCGAGTGGTGAACACGTGATCACTGTCGTGCCAATCCACGCCGGCAGCCGCTCGCCGGTCCGTTTTCCTAAGACGCTGCCACCGGAGCGGCGCGACGCACATCAGAGGAATCGGGATCACCCGTGCTCGCCGGTTCTTCGTCGTGTCGAGGTACAGCTCCTTGCCGCCGCGGTTCAGTGTGGTGCGCACCGTGAGGACGCGCCGGTCAAGGTCCACGTCCTTCCATTGCAACCCGAGGATCTCCCCGCGCCGCAACCCGAGTGCGACCGCCAGGACGAACGCCACATAGAGCGGGTCGGTCCGCGCGGCTTCCAGGAACGTCAGGGTCTCGTCCAGCGACCAGGGTTGAAGCTCGCGCGACTCGACTCGGGGGGCGGGGACCAACTGCACGACGTTGCGGCTGATGAGCTCCTCACGACAGGCGGCCGCGAGAGCCGTGCGCAGCACGCGGTGCGCTTCCTTCGCGGTTGCTGTCGACGCCTGCGCGGTGACCTTTGAGATCATCTGTCGCACGTTCGCGGTCGTCAGCGACTCCAGCCGGCGACTGCCCAGTAGGGGCACGAGGTAGAGCCGCACGTGCATCTCGTACTTCACGTAAGTGGTGCGCTTCCGGTGGGGCTTGATGTGCTCCTCCAGCCAGTACGGCAGCCACTCGGAGAGCTTCGCGGACCTGGAGGGCGTGGGGATTCCCTGGCGGTCGCGTCGGACCAGTTCTTGGCGCTTCTCGTCGCACTCCTCCCAGGTGGCGCCATACACGGTTTTGCGCTTGCGGGTGCCGTCCGGTTGCGGGACGTACACACGGGCTTCGTACCGGCCATCCTTGCGCTGCCAGATGCTGCCGGCGCCGTTCGGATTCCTCTTGCGTGCCATCAGGCAGCTTCCTCCAACTGGTCATCGATAAAGGCGCGGAGTGCGTCGGCCGGCACGCGGCGGCAACGGCCGATCTTGATGCTCTTGAGCTGGCGAGAGCGGATGAGGTCATAGACCTTGAAGCGACTGAGACTCAGTGCCTCCATCACCTCGGGAACCGTGAGCGCTTGGTGAGTGGTGGGCAGGGCGGAACTCACTGCGGCCTCCCAAACGGGGCTGTTGGCTTCCTTCTGGGTAATCCGCCACGTCCGCCACGCCGCCACATCGCAGGTCAGAGCCTTGATCATGTGGCGGATAGCGGTTTTGTGGCGGATAGGTGCCGCCACACCCGGCAGGTGTGGCGGCACCGGAAGAGCCGGTTTGGTCAGCCGGCGAAGACGGGCTGTGTGGCGGTTTCCGCGGACGTGTGGCGGATGGCTGTGGCGCTATCCGCCATGGATTCACCCCCGCTGACCTGCGGTGTGGCGGACGTGGCGGACGTGGCGGATTCTCCAGGGGGCGGAGGGCAGTAGCGCACCCACGCGTCCGCGAGGTCCTCCGAGTAGTAGCCCTTGGGGAACCCGGAGGGGGTGCGAATGCCGCGCGACTTGATGGGCTTGTTGGCGTGGGTGACGTACTGCCCCAACAGCCGTCCCAACGTACGGGAGTTGATCGGCTTGTCGTCCAAATCGCCCCACGGTCCGTCGTCCATGCGGAGCAGGCATTCGATGATCGCGGCGGTGGGCATGCGGTCCGCGCCGCAGAACACCTTGTCGCGGAGATCGGTCAACAGCCTGATGCCGATCGAGGATTCGTCGTTGTCGTGGGCTGCGCTGATCAGTTCCACACAGGCGGCCCGGGCCCGTGCCGGCCAGTCGCCCCCGGCCGCGTCCGCGACGGCGAGCAGGGGCTCCCACACGTCCGCGGGCCGGTCGGTGACGCCCTCGGGCATCTCGGGCCACGCGTTCGCCACCCGCTCGCGCACGGTGTCGGCCCACTTGGCGAGCCGATCCCGCAGGGTGTGGCCTTGCTTCTCGTGGGTGCGCTGCCGGTAGGGCTCCACCTTCTCGTTCGGGGCGCGCTTGCGCATGCGGACGATGACCGAGCGCGTGAGAACGGTGTCGGGCAGGGAGCCGAGCCCGGCCATGGCGACCGCGCAGTAGGAACCGAAGATCTGCGCGTTCTGGTTCGAGCCGTCCCCAACGCACCGCAGGGCGCCCCCGCTGCGCCGGTAGCCGGCGTTCAGGAAGCCGCGCAGTGCCTCATCGGCTCCCGCTTTGGGGCCGAAGATGGTGTCCACCTCATCGAACAGAACCGTGGGCAAGCCGGCTGACGAGTCGACCAGCCGATACAGGGCATTCGCGGAAGCGGACACCGTCGTCATCGGGCGGGGGGTCAGGAGTTCCACAATCTCCAGCGCCCGCGACTTGCCCGATCCGGGCTCCGGGGACAGGAACGCGATCCGCGGCGTGGTCTCGAAGCACTCGATCAGGTGCGCGTGCGCGTCCCACAAGGTCACGGCGACGTAGGCGGCTTCGCGGGGGAAGACGTTGAAGCGGCGGTGGAAGGCTTCCACCTCGTTGAGCACCGCGGCTCCGTCGATGGACGGGCCGGGAACCTGGTTGCTGGTCATGCGGCGGTCCTCCCTTCCTGGGGAGTGCGGAGCGGGCAGGTGCCGCGGTGGGTTTCGTGGTCGCTGATCAGGGCCAGCACCCGGGAGCGGCCCACGGCGCTGCGATCCCGCCCGCACAGGCACTTCGACGTGGCGGTGGGGACGGCGCCGCGCGGAGCGCAGATCTGCAACCACGCGATCGGATACCGTCCGTCGCGGCTTGGCGGGTCGGGGCGAACAGCAGTGGGGACGCCTTCGGCGACGCCCTTCGGCTCGCCCACGGCCGGATCAGGCGTGCTCTGTTCGGCGTCCTGCGGGTCGGTCGTGGCTGCCGGTTGGCCTTCCAAGGGGGGATGGGGTGGGGTGCTCATGCCGCATCCCGGGGCCGGGCTTTGCGGATGGAGCTGTCCAGGGCGCTGCGGATCGTGGCGCGGCACTCGGCAGCGGTGAGTCTCCGAGCCTCTCCGGCCCCTTGGAAGGCTTCTTCCACTACGTGCCGGGCGATGTCGCCCCACGCGACGAAGCGCCCCACCTTGAAGGCGCACCGGTTGAGCGTGATGTTGCCCGCCCCTTCCGGCGCCGCCACCACCACCTGGCATTCCCGCTCCAGAGCGGCGGTGGCCGCGCGGCTGCCGCTGAGCGTCGGCCAGGCGAACGGTGTGACCGGCCGGGGCGCGGGCTCCTCCAGCAGGCGCACAAGCCATGCGGGCAGCTCAGCAGGGGCCGTGTCGTCCGTGAGGGTGTACGGGCCGGCCGGTGTGGTGCTGCCGGTGCCGACGACGTATCCGCCCCAGCCGCGGGTGTCGACCAGCGGGGCGAGACTGCCCGCGGTGTTGGTCAGCCGGATGCCGGCCGGGGCGGCGAAGTACAGGTGCCCTCCGCCGCTCGCGGTCCGCACGCGGTGGGTGGTAGGGACGGGCTGCCCGGTGCGCTCGCAGAGCGCTTCAAAGGTCGCCGTGCCGCTAGGCGCGTCCCCATTGCTGTTGTCCTTCGGCAGGTCGAGATCCACCACCAGGAGCCCGGAGGGGCCGGTGGCGATACCGACGTTGAACGGCGCCCGCTCCCACGTGCCGCGGATGCGGTCCGGGTCGGTGGTGGCGCGCTGCTCCCACTTGCGGTGTCCGTCCACGCACGCCCTGGCCCGGGTGCAGGCGGCTTCTCCGTGCAGCGCGGGCCGCTTCGTGCCGGGGCGGAGGGGGAAGACGTGCCAGCCGCGCTCAGCGGCCGACAGGGCAGTGGCGAGTAAGTCTCGCCTGCTGTCGGTGGGATGGGTCATGCTGGAAGACCTCCACAGGTCTGTAGGGATCGGGTGGACAAGGGCGGCCCCGCGACTTTGGCGAGACGAGGGGGCCGCCCTTGGCGTAGCTAGGCGCCCTTGTTGCGGGCGAGCTTGAGGGTGACGCCACCGACCCCGATGGGGCCTGCGGCGCCGGCGATGACGGTTGCGGTGTGCGCGGCGAAGTCGAGGAGGAAGCACAGCGCGGCGACCAGTCCCCAGCCGCCGAGCACGGCGGCCCCGGCGATCGCGAACGGGACGACGATCCGGCGCAGCGTGATGGCGTTCTCGTTCGTCGCCGCGGCGACGATGACGACGGGCTGACCGGTCGCCTGCGCGCGGTTCCAGGCGTCTGCGGGTATGTGCGGGGCGATGATTCCGGGCGGGTCGTTGTGGCCCATGGCGGGGCTCCCTTTGGGTGTGCCGCGGGCCCGCGCCGAAGGTGGCGCGGGCCCGTGCGGTGGGTGGGTTTGCTTGTCGCGTTGCTTGTCGTCTCTCTTGTCGTGGGGCTTGTCGCTTGTCTTGTCTTGTCGCTTGTCTTGTCGCTTGTCGCCTCCCAGGTCACAAGCCGTTTCCGGGCCCCACGGACCCGGCGCACGGCCTCTCTTTGAGTGGGGGCGACAAGCGACAAGGTCAGCCCTCGGAGGAAGTTCCGGGGGCGTTGTCGCGGTGGACGTAGCGGGCTTTGGTGCCCTCCCCGACGCGGACCGCGGTGCCGTCCTTCGACCATTCCTGAAGCCACCGAACGACCGTCTGACGGGTGGTGCCGTACTCGTCGGTGAGCGCTCGGGCGATCGCGGACGCTCCAGTTCCCTCCGTCCCGGAAGCGAGGAGCAGGGCGAGCGCGGCCCGCTGCGCCGGGCTGTCCTGCTCCTGCTCGCGGTTGAGGGCGGACAGGTTCAACCCGCCCGGCGCCGAGGCCTCCGCATCCGTCGCGGCCGGCTCGGGTGCGGTGCCGAACTGTGCGTCAATCTCTGCCCGGAAGCGCCGCAGCATCTCGTCCTCGTGTGATGACGGCTCGGGTGTCTCGCTGCGCAGCGCGGACAGGTTCAGCCCCGCCCCGGCTGCTGCGGACGACTCGATGCCCGCGCCGGCGTCGGGGGTGAGGTCACGCATCCACGCGGTGCGCTCGGCGTCCCAACGCCGCGCGTACGCGGGTCCGGCAGCCTTGGCGGACACGTCGTCCAGCCGCGGGTGCCGCTCGGAGGTCGCGGCGGTGATCTCCCGGATCTGGTTCGGGAGAATGCGCCACGCCTTGAACAGCGCGGCCGGCGACTCTGGGGTGCCCATGAACCCCGCGCCCTGGTACGGGGCTTGGTCCACGCGGAGCCCGCGGCGGCCGGGGAACATCTTCCCCAGGTCCATGCCCTCCGTCTCGCCACCCGTGAGGGCGACGCGCACCTTTCCCTCGCGGCGGATCATCAGGTTGCCGAGCACGCTGCCGGTCGCTCCGAGGGCGGTCAGCACGGTGCGGATGCCCATGGCGCGCAGCATGCGGATGACTTCCAGGATCTTCTTTGCGAGCTCCTTCATCTGCCGGTCTGTGCTGACCAGGATCTCCGCACCCTCATCGATGACCAGCATGATCTGCGGGATCTTCGCGCTGACCGGGAGCAGGTCCGTGTTCGCCTTTGCCAGGACGTCCTGGTAGGCCTTCTTGCGGTGCAGGCCGACGGCGAGCGCGGTGTCGAGCATCGTGAGGGCTTCCTCATGCGTGCCGGCGAGCCAGTCGATACCGGGCCGAACAGGCTTGCCGTCCTCCCGCTCCAGCTCCCCGTTCAGCGCGGGCAGCGCCCAAGGGAGTCCGGCCGATCCGGCGTTGAGGTCGATCACCCACGTGAGGAGGTCCTCGGCTCGGGCGAATCCGGCGAGGATGTCGTGCAGCATGTTCGTCTTGCCCGAACCCGTCGGCCCGACGACCAGCGCGCACTGCTCGCGCAGGTAAGCGGAGACCACTTCGCCATTCGTCCGCACCCCCCACGGAATCCCGGTAAGGACGGAGAGCGGCCCGTAGTCGTTCGGGTAGGGGCACTCGTCCTGGAGGACGTTGACCGTGGTCACGTCCAGGATCGTCCGGCCCTGATGAATGCCAGGGCCCGCGGTGGCGGTGCAGCCATGTGGCAGCTTGGCATCCGCGGACAGCGCCACGGAGTATTGAGCGATCCGGTCGTACGTGATCCCGCCCTCGGGTTCGAGATCCAGGGAGTAGCCGGCGCCGGTCTCCCACTTCTCGACCCCAAGCACGCGCACGGTGATGTGGCAGATCCGTTGGATCCGCTCGATCCACTCCGCGGCGATCGCCCGCCGCTCCGCGGAGAGCTCCCGGGCAATCTCCCGCTGCTCCGCGGCGATTGCCTCTTCCTCGCAGGCCTCTTCGTAGAGGGCGGCGGAGCGGGCGGCGGCGCCGATGCCGACGCCGATGGTGGCGAGCGAGCCGAGGGCGGCCCAGGTGAGCGGGCCGTGGGTCATGGCCCAGGTGGTCCATCCGGCGCCGACGAGCCAGGACGCGGCGCGGGTGGCGAGGGTGCGGCCGGCGTTGCGGACGCGGATGCCGGCGATGGTGTGACCGAGGGCGCCCGCGGCGCCGACGGCCAGGGCCCAGCCGGGGGGCATGGCGGTGGCGGCGCCGGTGGTGGCGAGGGCGAAGGCTCCGGTGGTGGCGGACAGGGCGCCGGTCACGGGTCCGTGACCGGCGCTCCAGTCCAGCACCGGGCCACTGCTCTGCTGTTTGGCGGTGGCGGTGCTGCTCATCTCAGACGTTCCAACCCTTCTCAGCCTGCGGGCCGTTGCGGGGGTCCTCGTGCCGGGCGATGTCCTGCGCGTGGACCTGCCTAAACAGCGGGCCCATGTCCTCGGCGACCGCGACGGCGCTCATCAGGGCGCCGAAGATGTCGTTGAAGCCGTCCGCGACCTCCTTCTCCAGCGGGAACTCGGAGTCGGAGCGCTCGGCGAGGATCTTCATCACGTTCGCCACGCTGGTCAGCGCGGCCGGAAGGCCTTCGACCATGGCGAGGATCTCCATGGCGTTCTCGGGGTCGTAGGAGTTGGCGGCCTGCTCCATCTCGGAAGCGGCCTCTTCGAACCGGAAGCCGGACACGTTCTCTCCTTCACTGACAGGGACGTTCGTGCTGGTCGGAACCTGATGCGGGGGCCGCTGCACGTCGTCGGCGATGCCGTCGCTGCCGTCCGTGGCGGCTTCCGCGTCCGCGGCGGCCTCCCGTTCGCTGAGGTCCTCGCGGATCGCGTCATCGCGGAGGTTGCGCTGCTCGCGGGCGGCCCCGACGATGCGCCGGTACAGGCGCCGCCCGGGATGGATCAGCCACGGCAGGTTGAACTTCCGGCCGATCGGGCTGGTCAGGAAGCCAAGCAGCCCTACCGGGAGGGCGAGCAGCGCGGCGAGTAGACGCCGGCCCTGGAAGCGGGCCGCGGACCTGCGCAACGCCTGCCGGGCAGCCTTTCGGGCGGGTGCCTTACGGACGGCGCCGCGCTTGGCGTCGACCGTGGCGCTGGCCTTGCGGTCGCGACGTGCACGGTTCTTGGCGATCGCTGCATCCCGTGCCGCACGGGCCTTGCGAGCGGCACCCCCGAGCATCCGCCCCGCCACACCGCCCTTACGCCCGGCACGGCTGGTCAAGCCCGCACCGCTACCGGCGTACTTGGCGTTGCGGCGAGCGTCAGCGACGGCGCGGCGGGCCGCGGTGGTCTGCGCCCGCTGCCCGGCCCGGGAGCCGGCCGCGGCCTGCTGGGCACCGCGCAGCGCTCGGACCTGCCCGACGCGGCCCGCAGCCTTCCCCGCGTTGCTCTTGTGCGCCCCGTGGCCGGGCTTGTTTAGCGTCCCGCTCGCGGTGCTGCCGTGACGTGCGGCAGTGCCGGCGCCACGGCGGTGCTGGCCCGGCACCCGGCCGGACCCGGTGCCACTTGCGCGGCTGGAACGGGAGCCGTGTCCGCGGCCCCCGGACCCGGTCCTGCTCGCGCCGCCGCGGTGCAGCCCCGCGCTGCGGGCTGCGGCACGTCCGGCGCTGCGGGCGGCAGCGCGTCGGGTGTCGCGACGCTTGTTGGGGGTGCGGGAGCGGGTGGCGGCGACGGTTCCGAGGACAACGGCGCCGGTCGCGGCCACCATGGCGGCGATCGGTCCGCCCGCCAGGGATGCGGCGGCGACAGCGCCCACGGTGCCGTTCGCACCGGACAGGGCGAGCGGCACGACCGGCCAGCCACCGGGCGTGTGGTCGACCTCCTTCACGTCCTGCGCCTTGCTGGTCTGCGGCGCGGTCGTCGGGGGCGGTGGTGCGGTGGGGGCAGCCTCTGCGGCTACCGGTTCGGTGCTGAGTTCGGTCATGCTGTGAGCACTCCTTCAGTGGAGTAGGGCCCGGCCGGGGCCGTAGGAAGTTGCCGGCTGGGCCTGCCAACAGGGGTTAAGCGGCGCGCTGTTCGTCGGGGTGCGCGCACAGCACGCACATGCCGAGCGAGGTCGGCAGGCAGTAGCTGTAGATCACGCGGCACTTCGGGCAGGTGCGGCGAGCGAGCATCGCCAACGCGAGCGCTCCGCACCTGCGGGACGTCATCGGCCTAACGGGCTTGGCCAGGTCGATCAGGTAGAGGTAGGCGACCAGCGGGCCGCGCCGGTAGCGCGGGAGCAGCATCTGCGCCGCGACCGGCTGACCTCCAGGACGTAAGCCGCGGGCGCGGAGTTGGCGGCGGGTGGCGTAGCCGTCCGGGGCGTAGCGCCAGGGGAAGGTAGGGATTCCGTAGCGGGCGCCGGTCGGGTCGAAGCACGCGCCGTAGGAGTGCGGCATCAGTGCTCGCCCCCGCTAGTCAGCGCCAGCCGGTCGGGCTCCTGAGCGCTCGCGGTGAGCCGGGCATAGACGGTCTGGACGTAGGAGGGTGAACGGGTGGACTTCCGGGCGGCCGTCCGGATGGACTCGCCCATCACCCAGCACGTGCGGATGACGTTCAGAGCCTGATCAGTGGACAGCCGCTCCGCCACGCGCTCCCCCTCGCCAGCCGAGACCGGACGGGCCGGGACAGCCAGGGTGAACACCTGCTGTGCACCACAGATGACCAGCGACGACCGAGCCGGAACCGCACGCTCCACGACGGGCGTGGTCGGCGCGGTGGACGGTGTGGACGCGGGGGTGGGTGCGGGGGTGTTCACCTCGGTTCGGGGGGTGTCCACCTGGTCGCGTAGAACGGCGATCCGTTCGAGGATCGCGCGCCGGTAGTGGGTGATCGCCTCGGCGAGGACGATCAGCAGGACAGGCGGAATCGAGTGCAGGACAAGCCCGGCCGGATCTACCTGCCGCGGCATGCCGAACGCGGCTCCGTCCGGCCACAGGGAGGCCCAGCAGTTCATCAGCCAGGTACCCAGACCGGCGAACCAGCGCAGGGCGCTCGCCCACCCCGAGGGGTGGACGCCGTGCTCGGACAGCCGCCCGTCCACGATCAGCACCGCACCCAACGCGACTGCCACCATGGGGTCCAGTAGCCATGCGATCCACGGTGAGATGTGGTGATCGATGGCGAACAGGGTCACGTTCGTTGCGGTGAACGCCAGCGCTACCACTGCGACCGTGACCAGAACCCTGGTCAGGCCCGACTGAAGCGCCTGCAGCGCAGCAATCTGCGCGGCCGGCCGTGACTCCCGGCGTCTCATCCCGCACCCCCCGAGGGAGCAGGAGTGCCGAGGTCGCCGTAGCCGGTCAGTTTCAGCACGGCGCCCGCGTAGTTGGACGACGTCTTCAGCACGCCCGTGCGTCCGCCGTTCTGCTCGCGATAGACCACGTTGTCCGGGCTGGCCCCGAGCGCTTCTCGCCACGCCTCGAAGTCGGCCAGGCCGTTGTGGAACGAAAGCTCCAGCTGGTTCGGGTAGACCGTGGACACCTGCACGTTCGGCGCCACCAGATGCCCGAAGTCCATGGCCAGCAAGCGCAACGCCCGCAACGGCACCGCCAGTTCATCGAACGCCAGGGCCTCGCTCATGCAGCCACCGCCGTCCGGGCCGTGCAGCGCATTCCCTGCCGCTTCGCCGCGCGGCGCGAGCGCCGTGCGGCCGGCTGCTGCCTCAGCGGGCTCGAACGCAGTAGAGACTCGGCGTAGGCGGCGGCCTCCGGGTCGCTCTCGCGGAGCTCCGCGAGCACTTCCCGCGCCACATCCAGCCGCGCCGCCCGCTCAAGGTCCGACTCCCGGCCCGGGCCGGTGAACAACTCCAGATCGATACCGAAGGCCAACTCCGCGAACTCAGTCGGCGTAACAGCCACATGACCAGCAACGATGCACTTCATGGGTCGTTTTCTCCTTCAACTGGGACGGCCCGACAGCGCCCCCGGAGTAGCCGCTCCGGGGGCGCGCCGTTGGTGTGGGTGTGAGTCAGTTGTTGCTCTCGTTGGTGGTGCCGTAGGCGGCGTCCAACTCCGCCACCACGTCGGCGCATTCGCCGGCCACCATGCGGTCGTAGATCTCCTGGCCGCGCTGGACGGCTTCGGGTGAGGTCAAGTCGGGCGACTGCTGCGACTGCTTGCCGAACATGCGGACTCCCTGACGTCGTAGGTTGCGGGCCTGGCCGGACGCGCCGGCCCCGGCTCCCCTCAGCCCCGCCCGTACAGCCGCGAGGGCTGGACGGGCGAGGGAGGCAACCGGCCGCAGCGAGCTGCGGTGGATGTGCGGTCTCTTTCGGGGACGCGACTGCCGGATCAAGGAACAGCCCGCTAGGGCCCCGTTGCAGGCAGAGACCTGACCTTTCGGTCTGCCATCCGGACTGCCAAGGGATCGCCTGCCGTGAGGCAGACGACTGTCCGGTGCCCTCCCCCCGTCCATCGCGGGGCTCCTGGTGATGCACGGCTTGAAGCAGCCCAAAGAAGGCCCTTCCGGCTCGCTGTCCTAGGACTGCGAGCGGCCTGAGAAGACAATGCACCCGCAGTCCTAGGACTGTCAACAGTCCTGGGACTGTGCTTCACTGGGACGCGTCGAGAGGAGTTCTCCGTGGCACCCAAGTGGCGGGAACTGGCGGACCGCCTTGCGGAGCGGATCAGGAACGGCGAGTACGTCCCAGGCCAGCAGCTTCCGCACATTCGGGACCTGGTGGACGCGGGTGAAGGCTCGAAGTCCACGGTCCATGCGGCCTACAAGGCGCTGGAAGCTGAGGGGCTAGTGGTCTCATCCCGTGGCCACGGCACCGCCGTACGGCAGCAGGCTCCGCTGAAGCGGCTGGGTATCGCGCGGTACGACAAGGCCAAGTGGCGCGACGGTGACGAAGTCGCGTTCATCGCGGACCGCGTGGCGTCGGGTCGCGCGTACCGCAGGAACGAGCAGACCCAGAGTGTCAGTCGCGTGAAAGCGTCGGCACTCGTGGCCGAAGCTCACGGACTTCCCGCCGGCGCAGAGGTGTACGCACGTGCCCGCCTGGTCAAGGAAGGCTCGCAGCCAACCCATACGCTGACCAGCTACTACCGGCCCGAGCACGTCGAAGGCACGCGCATCGTCGATCCGACTCCGGGGCCTGCTGGACGCGGTGGCGGCTTCCGTGTCCTGTACGACGCCGGATACGAAATCGACCACATGAAGGAAGAGCTCTTCGCACGCGTTCCCACCACGGAAGAGACTCAGCTCCTCCAGCTCTCACCAGGTGAATGGGTAGTGGAGCTGCACCGCACCACGTATACGGCGGACGGCACTGTGGTGGAGTTCGCCATCGGGGTCCATGCGGCTACGCGCTTCGCGTGGGCCTACGACTTCAAGGTGCCCGACTCGGCGAACACGGAGGGCGAGAGCAAGTGATCTCGACGCAGGCATGGGCCGACGCTCAGCGGCTCTGGGACTTCCAGCAGATGGGGCACGAGCCGCGCCCATGCTCCGTGGCGATTGGCCTCGGCAGTCACGACCTGGGGGTGGCTGACACCACCGCAGACCTGTACCACCGTGGCATGGCGCCACTCATCGTCTTCACGGGGGCCACCAGCCGAACGACGCGTGAGCGGATGCCCCGTGGCGAGGCCGAGCACTATCGGGATCGCGCGGTGGAGCTGGGGGTCCCCGCGGACGCCATCCTCGTTGAGCCGAAGGCCCGGAATACGGGCGAGAACATCCGCTTCTCTCGCGCCTTGCTCGAAGAGCGGCACGTTCCCATCTCGTCGGTCCTACTGGTCAGCAAGCCGTACGAGGAACGGCGGGCCTACGCGACAGCGCGGAAACTCTGGCCTGAGGTGGAGTGGGTGAGCGCGTCCACGCCGATGACGCTTTCGGATTACGTCGACTCGATCCAGGACGCCAATCTCGTCATTGACATGCTGGTTGGAGCCCAACAGCGGCTCCTGGTATACCCCCGGCAGGGATTCATGATCGAGCAACAGATCCCCCACGACGTAGCGGCGGCCTTCGAGCGGTTGCGTGACGCGGGCTTCACAAGCCGACTTGTGCCGGAAGAGGCGGAGCGGGCCTGAGGAAACTCGGTGTGCTCCAGCCTGCCAACGTAGAATCGAACACGTGAACGACGATCTGCCGGCCCGCCTCGTCTGCTGCGCTTTCTCGAACGCGTCCAGCACGGCGACCTCGAACGCACACGGCGGTGGATCGCAGACGAGGAACGCCGCGAGCAGGAACGGCGGCGCGGCATCGATGCACGCCCACCCGAGCCGGACTGGCTCATCGAGCAGGGGCTCACGGGGCGAGCTGCCGTCTACGTGCATGTTGGCGGCTGCCACATGGCAGGCAAACGCAGCAAGGGAGTGAAGCGGGACCAGGCAGTGCGGGCGCTCGTCGAGGGCGTGGATGCTTGCCCGCACTGCCGACCCGACAACGAGCTCGGATATCTGGAGTGACCCGCGCACGCGTGTGTCCGCCTCCGGCTCGGCGGGCGCAGCGGTCAGGCCTGTCCACGTCGACCACGCTGACGCGGCTGTCTCGCAGGAACCGGGCCAGCGAAGCCCCGAAGGCTCCCGTGCCCTCGACCCCGACCGCTTGCAGCTCGCCATGCGCACGCAGCCACGCCAGCAGCAGGCGGTAGCCGTCCGGCGTCGTGGGGAACGACGCGGTGGCCAGGTGCCGGCCCGTGCAGTCGATCACTGCGGCCTGGTGGACGTCGGTGTGGGTGTCCACGCCGCCGATCACCGCGATCCGATCCGCCAGGCGGATTCCGCGCTTGCGTAGCCATCGGCGCAGGTGGTCGTAGTCGTATCCCTTGTCAGCGTGGAGCTTGGCCGGACGCCGGCGGCGCGGGCCGCGTCGGGAGCGGATGGGCGGGATGCCGCGTACGAGCGGTTCCAGGCCAAGACTGTCGTGCATGTTGGCGCCGGAGATGCCCAGTGACAGGGGCAGCCCGTTCCGGTCCGTGATCAGGTGGATTTTCGATCCGCTCTTGCCGCGGTCGGTCGGATTCGGTCCGGTCAGGGGCCCCCTTTTGTCGCCCGGACACTGACGGAGTCGATCGCGCACCGCGACCAGTCCAGCTGTCCTCGGGCGCCGAGTTCGTCGAGGATGACCCGGTGGAGGCGGGCCCAGACCCTGGCCCGGCTCCACCGGGCGAAGCGCCGGTAGACCGTGGGCCAGGCTGGCCCGAACACCGGCGGCAGCTGCCGCCAGGTGCAGCCCGAGGTGGCCACGAAGATGATCGCCGCCAGCGTCTCGCGGTCACCTGCCCGCCGCCGGCCTCCGCCCTGGGGGCGCTTCACCTCCGTCGGCGGGACCACCCTCCGGAACAGCACCCACAACTCATCCGGCACCAACCGCTCAACCAGGTCCGTCATGCACTGCTCAACGAGCGATCACACCAAAAGAAACGACGTCTAAGACGATGTCCTACGTGGTGATCGCTCGTTGGGCTGTGTATGGGGCGGGGTACGTGGAGTTGGATTGTTCCGGACGGCTTGTGGGAGATCGCTCGGCCGTTGATTCCGGAGGACCGGGTACGGCCACAGGGTGGCGGAACTGCGAATACGCCTGACGAGACGCTGTTCGCAGCGATCATCTACGTGCTAGTCAGCGGCTGCGCCTGGCGGGCCCTGCCTCCGTGCTTCGGGATATCGAAGTCCACCGCGCACCGTCGGTTCATGATCTGGTCGAGAGCCGGCGTGTGGGGCCGTCTGCACGAGGCGGTCCTGCACCAGTTGGACGACGCCGGCCTGATCGACGTCTCCCGCGTCGTCCTCGACTCCGCGCATGTGCGCGCTAAAAAGGGGGCGAACACACAGGTCCGAGCCCCGTGGACCGGGGCAAGCCGGGTTCCAAGATGCACGTCCTGTCGGACGCGAACGGACTGCCCCTACTCGTCGGCGTCTCCGCTGCCAACGTCCACGACAGCGAAGGCCTGAAGCCCGTGATCGAGGGTCACCAAACGAGACACGACCCCCACAACGGCCGCTACTTCAAGCCGCAGCGCCTGCACGCGGATAAGGCCTACGACAGGCCCGACCTGCGCAGATGGTTACGTGGCAAGCGCATCGGGGTCCGCATCGCCCGCAAAGGCATCGAGTCCAGCCAACGATTAGGGCGTCGAAGGTGGGTGATCGAGCGGACCATGTCCTGGCTGTCCGGCTACCGCCGACTCAGTCCTCGATATGAGCGCCATCCCCGCAACTACCTGGCTTTCCTCGGACTCGCCGCCGCCATCTGCTGCTACAAGCGCTTCATCCGCCTCACCACGTAGGACATCGTCTAAAAGGCCCGGGACTACGAACGGCTCGTCCAGCACTCCGAGTGCTTGATCACCTGGGCCGCGATCACTCTCATGACCAGGCGGCTGACGAGGCGAAACCCGTATCAGTGCGTCCCTGACCTCCGGCTTGTACCACTCATCAGCCGGGATGAGCACGATGTACGCACACCCCGCTTCACTCGACATGCCTTCGTGGTGCCAGCCCTGCTCAACCCTGAGGGTTTGCGATCTCCGGGTGAGCAGGGCCTGCACGGTCAGTCCAACGTGCCTTTTCGTTCGTCAGGCCGGTAGGAGAAGCTACCGCTGACTCCGCCACCCGCTCGGGGCTTCTCTGCCGCGCGCTCGTGCAGGCGCACTACGAGAGGGAATCCGAAACGGTCGAGGAGTGGAACGCACAGCCAAAGGCGCAGCCACCATGGATAGAGTTCAGGCCGGTAGGTGAAGCCGCCTTGGGCGTTACTGAGATCATTCCAACCGCGTATGCGCATCGATCGCTCCTCGGCTCCATCAAGGGAAGCGGACGGCACGTCATGTACCGCAGTCGTACCGCCCCTTGTGACCATAGAGCCGAGGCCCGCTTACCGTGCGCCCGTCCTCGGACGAGGTGGCATAGGGCACGGCGGTGAGCCTGTAGTCGTAGGTGCCTCTGCCGTCACAGGGGATGGTCCAGGTGATGTCCTGTGTCGGTCTGGCCGTCTTCTGCGAGGTTGCTTCGTCCGATCTGTCTCTCCAGCCCGACCAACTGCTGCGTTGGAATTTCCCCTTGGTCCACTGTCTGGCAAAGGCGCCCTCGCAGGTCTGCTCGGTGCCGGCTTGCAGTCTTCCCCTTACTCCGTACAGGAGTGTGTCTCCCACCCAGAGTGTGCAGGAGAAACCCGCCGCGGCAGCGGCCGCAGACGCGTCTGCGGACTTGTTGATGAACCGGGCGCGGTCCCAGTTCTCCGGCACAGAGGCGTCCAACGGAGCGCTTGCGTAGCCCTCCGTCCAGTGAATCAAGGTTCCCTCCGAGAGATTGCCGACCGACTCTTCGACGGCGGTGGGAACCGGAAATTGCTCTTCCGTTTCCACGGGGGTTGACGCGTTGCTTGGAGCAGCTGCTGTCGTGGAGGCCAGCGCAGCTGCGGCCAAGAGGGCTGCAGACAGCTTCTTTACCTTCATGTTTCCCCTTTCGGTGTGGTCATGCACCGTGCGGGAAAGGTACGGATATCCTGTAAACACCCGCTAAACGTGGGCAGTATGTGGCCGTTGGTGTCCACGCGCCGTCAGCCACCCGAGCCGACCTTCGGGCGCGTCTCCTCCATCGGCCAACTCCGCCTGCACTCGCTCCGTCTCCGAACCCGCACCGGCTCCATGAGCCGCCCAATAACCGGTCATGAGACGGACATTGAGAAACGGGTACTCCCCGCAGAGGGAACTGCGGCGCGCGGATTGGCTGGGCAGGGGGCGTGTAGCCAGCCCGCTGTAAATCTCCCGACGCATGGTCCATGTCCTCCGGGTGACTGCTGTCATGCCCGTTGGGCCGACCTCATGGGCCATGTGTGGGCCAGCAAGTCGGCCGAGAACGACCAGGACGGCGTTTAAGCAGGTCACATGGGGTGGGGACACGGATATGACGACGCTCTTGAAAGCCGTCGCTCTCAGCACCGTCTGAACTTTCTCCGCCTCATCAAGGCCCGCGCACGGCGGGCGCGGGCCGGCTTGTCGGCGGGGTCGCCGCCCTGTCTTCGCCAGCGGCGGCCCGGCCCGGCGGCGCGCTAGGTGTAATGACCCGCAGGGTTGTTTACACGGCTGATGGGTGGCTGGCCTCGGAGTGCAGCGTGGCACATTTTAATAGTATTTTGTCATTTCTGTACTTGTTTTATATCGGAATTAGATAAGAAATCCTTCTATTCCACTCCGTACAACGTAGATGGGATACACGAACGGTGGGAGGATGGGACGAGGGGAACGAGAAGGGTCAAATCATGAACATCTTCAGGCGCCTGGAAGGCGCGTTCGGACACAACCGTCGTAGGGACGACCACGGCGGCCATAACGACAACGGCCGTGAAGGCCGTGAAGGCCACGGCAACGACTACGGCCGTGAAGGCCGTGAAGGCTACGGCAACGACTACGGCCGTGAAGGCCGTGAAGGCTACGGCCGTGAAGGCCGCTGACTGCCTTCATCACTCTTTGAGGGCCGGGCCGAATCGCCCGGCCATCACAATGAGGCAGGGCCCACACCGTGTCGTCCGCACTCCGGCGACTACTGACTGTCGATGAGAACCCCGACGGGGACGCGGCGCTGGTCGCCGCCGCCCCGCCCGTCCCACTACGGCAGATCTTCCGGCGGTTCTGGCCCTACACCCGAGGCCGACGCCGCTGGCTGATCCTGCTGCTGTTCTTCGTCGTGATCGCCCCGGCGGTCTCCGCCGCGGAGGTCTGGCTCTTCAAGATCGTCATCGACGACGTGCTGCTCCCGCACAGACTCCAGCCGTTCTTCCCGATCGCGCTGGCCTATATCGGCCTGACCCTCTTCAGCGGCCTGCTCGGGTTCGCCGACGACTACGCCTCGACCTGGGTCAGTGAACAGTTCCTGCTGAATCTGCGCTCCGATCTGTTCCGACATCTCCAGGGCCTGTCCCACGGCTTCTTCGAACGGAGACGGCTGGGCGACGTGCTCTCGCGGCTCACCGGTGACGTGGAGGCGGTCGAGACCTTCCTGCTCTCCGGCATCGTCACCGCGGTCTCGCAGCTAGCCCGACTCGCGATCTTCCTCGCCCTCCTGTTCTATCTGCGCTGGGACCTCACCCTGGTCGCCCTGGTGGTGACACCGCTGTTCTGGTTCACCGCCCGGCGGTTCTCCCGGCCGATCAAGGCGGCCTCGCGGGAGCGGCGGCGGCTCAGCGGCTCGATCAGCGCTCTCAGCGAGGAGACCCTGGGCAACGTGATGCTGGTCCAGGCGTACAACCGGCAGGAGTGGGAACAGGAGCGCTTCCGCCGGGAGAACCTGGGACGGTTCCGGGCGGTCCTGGCCTCGACCCGGATCCGCGGGCTGTTCGAGCCGATCGTCGACCTGCTGGAACTGCTCGGCGGACTGATCGTCCTGGGCATGGGCATCTGGGAGCTGTCCCAGGGCCGGCTCACCCTGGGCGGGCTGATGGTCTTCCTCACCCTGCTCGGCCAGCTGTACAGCCCGATCCGCGGCGCGTCCGGGCTCAGCAACGCCTTCTTCTCGGCCTCGGCCGCCGCCGAGCGGATCATCGAACTATTCGACCAGCAGCCTCAGGTGACCGACCCGCCCGCACCGCGGCGGCTGGCCCACGCCCGTGGCGCCGTCGAGTTCAACGAGGTGTGGTTCCGCTACCCGGGGGCGCCCGGGCGGGCACTCTCCGGTGTCACCTTCCGCGCCGGACCGGGCGAGACGGTGGCCCTAGTCGGTGCGAGCGGCGCCGGCAAGTCCACCATCATCAAGCTACTGCTGCGCTTCTACGACCCCGAGTACGGGACCGTCCGCCTGGACGGGCACGACCTGGGGGGCCTGGCGCTGCGCGAGCTGCGCGAGAACATCGCGGTCCTCCTCCAGGACACCCTGGTCATCCACGGCACCGTCCGGGAGAACATCGCCTACGGCCGGCAGGGGGCCAGCGAGGCGGAGATCGTCGCGGCGGCCCGGGCCGCCAACGCCCACGAGTTCATTACGGGCCTTCCGAACGGCTACGACACGGTGGTCGGCCAACGCGGGCAACTGCTCTCCGGCGGGCAGCGGCAGCGACTGGCGATCGCCCGCGCGATGGTCCGGGACGCGCCCGTCCTCATCCTGGACGAACCCACCACCGGCCTGGACGCCGAGTCCGGCCACCGGGTGCTGGGGCCGCTGCACCAACTGATGGCCGGCCGGACGACGATCCTCATCTCCCACAACCTGCTCACCGTCCGCAGCGCCACCCGCATCGTCCTCCTGGAGGACGGCCGGGTCACCGACACCGGCACCCACGACGAGCTCCTCGCCCGCAGCCCCGCCTACGCCCGCCTCCACCGCCTCTCCGGCCCACCCGAACCCTCCCTCCACGCCCTCTGACCCGCGCAGGCGAGCACCCCGACGCCGCCGGAACGTGGCCGTGAGGGCGCCGTGCACGTCGGCTGGCGCGGGTCGTCACGGCTCGGGTCGTCGCCGGTCGTCAACCCAGCCGGGGACAGCCCGGTGCCGAGACCCGGGGCTGCCAAGCAAGCGTGTCCAGGCAGGCATCGGCCTCCGATGGTTGCGGTCGGCCCAGATCTCCATGTATGGGACGGGGGATTTCGCCTCCGCGATGGTCCCCGGCTGCTGAAGCGTCATGGCTGGTCGTGGCAGCAGCCGGCCCGTAGGGCGATCGAGCGGGACGATGAGGCGGTCGAGTTGTGGAAGAAGGAGGTGCGGCCGCGGGTAAAAGCACCGCGGCGGTCCGCGGGGCCTGGATCGTCTGCGAGGACGAGGCCAGTCGGTCGCTGAGGCCGCCACGGGCAAAAGCCTGGGGCCGGGTCGGCCAGACGCCAGTGGTCCGGGTACGAGGCCGGGGCTCCGGACGCGTCTCCATCGCCGGGATGACCTGCTTCAAGAACACCGCAACCGCAGCCGACCCTCAAAAGCCGTCGATGGCGGCTGACTAGCCCATCAGTCCTCAATGACCACCCAGCCGAGAATTCGGGACGAAGAGGTCCTGACGGCAGACTCTGACGGCAACGTCAGCAGATTGGAGCGGTCGTCAGCGGCTCCCCGGGCACGCACCGGGCCATGCCATGGGCTTGGCACCCAGGCAGGCCGATCAGTTGGTCGAACTTGTAAAGCGAAGGTCGTCGGTTCGAATCCGACAGGGGGCTCCAACAGCTCAAGAGGACCGGGGCTCCAGCAGCTCGAAAGCGCGCGGGGCTCCAGCTGCTCACGAACCCGGACGGCGCCCGTCATCGCCCAGCGCCCGCAGCGCCCCGTCCGTCAGCCGGTACACCGTCCACTCGTCCTGCGGACGGGCGCCCAGCGACTCGTAGAAGTCGATCGACGGGCGGTTCCAGTTCAGGACGGACCACTCCAGGCGCTGGTATCCGTGCTCCACGCAGATCCGCGCCAGCTCCGTCAGCAGCGCCTTGCCGTGGCCGGCTCCGCGGGCCCCGGGGCGTACGTACAGGTCTTCCAGGTAGATGCCGTGGACACCGCGCCATGTCGAGAAGTTCAGGAACCACAGGGCGAAGCCGACCGGCTCGCCCGTCGTGTCGTCCACCGCTATGTGCGCGTACGCCGCCGGGCGCTCGCCGAAGAGCGCCTCGCGCAGCTGCTCCGGTGTCGCCCTCGCCTCCTCCAGGACCTTCTCGTACTCGGCCAGTTCACGGACCAGGGCGTGGATGACGGGGATGTCGGCGGGGGTCGCGGTGCGAATCATGGGGCGAGGCTAGCTTCAGGGCGAATTCCGTGTCCGGCCGCGGTCGTCGCGGAGTCGGCGGGCGATCTCCAGCTGCTGCGCCCCCAGGGGGCGGCCGTCCTCGATCTCCCAGAGGGAGTTCTGCAGGACGCGGGCGAGAGTCCAGGCCCGGGCCCGTTGCCGGTCCAGTCCCATCACGTCCGTCATCGCGTCGAAGCGCCAGCGGATCTCGTCCGCGTCGAAGCGGTTGTCGAGGGCGGGGCACAGGTCGAAGCCGGGGTCGCCGGCCAGTGGCTTCGGGTCGATGGCGAGCCACGGGGCGCGGTCGGAGGCGAGGACGTTCTCGTAGTGGAGGTCCCAGTGCAGCAGCCGGTCGCCGGATTCGGCGACGACCTCGCGTACGGCGGCCGCGCAGTCGGTGAGGAGGCGGCGCGCGACCGGGTCCGGAACCCGCTCCAGCGCCCACGGCAGCTGCTCCAGCATCGCCCGCGCGATGTCGCCGAGCCGCCGCATGCCCGCCGGTGCCGGTACGGAGGTGAGGTGGGCCAGCAGACGGGCGATGACCAGGACGGCCTCGCGCGTGTCGGGCTCGTGCGACAGCATGCGGGCCGGGTCGAGGCGTTCCAGGAGCATGGTGCCGGTGGCCGCGTCGTGTTCGAGGAGCCGTACCGCTCCGTCGCCGTCCCAGACGCGCAGGGCGACCGGCTCGCCCTCGCTCTCCTCGTCGAGGAGCTGGAGCTTGAGGACGGCCGGAGTGCCGTCGGGGCGGCGCACGGGAAGGACCAGGGCCGTCACACCGTGCATGGAGGGGCCGTCGGGGCGCAGCTCCCAGCGGTCGAGGAAGTCCGCTGCCCGCTGCGGGAGCGCGGTGATGAACGCGCGACCGGCCTCTCCGTTGAATGTGAGCTGAGAGGCGGCCAACTCATCCGGAATGTCGATCACATATGGGACCCTAGCGGCGTGGGTGAATCGGCTCATGCGAATTGACGGGGGCCTCCACAGGGTGTGGAGGTACGTGTGCAGCGCCCCCGGTACCTACGTCTGGCTGGCGATCCTCTTCGTCACCACGGTGGCCGTGCACCAGATGTCGCCGGAGTTCGAGGAGCAGTTCCTGCGGCAGCGCTCGACCAACATCCACGGACTGTGGAACAACCCGGTGCGGGTGCTGATCGCCAGCGCCATGTGGATCGACGGCGGGCACTGGGTGCCGTACGCCGTCCTGTACATCGTCTTCCACGCCCCGGCGGAGCGCTGGCTGGGCACCGCGCGCTGGCTGCTGGTGTGCGTGGCCGCGCACGTACTGGCCTCGCTCATCAGTGAGGGGGCGCTGTTGCTGGCCATCCGGCACGGGGTGGTGCCGCACTCGGCGGTCAACACGCTGGACATCGGGGTGAGTTACGCGCTGGCGGGGGTGATCGCGGTGCTCACGTACCGGATCGCCTCGCCTTGGCGGTATCCCTGTCTGGTGGTCGTCCTCGTCGTCTACGGGGTGCCGCTCGCGACCGGTCGCACCTTCACCGATCTCGGACATTTCATCTCGGTGCTGATCGGTCTGGCCTGCTATCCGCTGGTCAGGGGCCGCGGAAAAGCACGGAATCCGAAGGAGACAGTGGCCGCTCTCAGGGGTTAACGTCCCGGCCATGAGCAGCTCGGCAAGCAATGTCGTGAACGGCGGCATCTCCTTCTGGTACGCGGACGACGGCCTCCCCGAGACGCGGGAGCCGCTGCCCGGCGACACGTCCGCCGACGTCGTCGTCGTGGGCGGCGGCTACACGGGACTGTGGACCGCGTACTACCTGAAGAAGGCGGCCCCGTTCCTCCGCATCACCGTCCTGGAGCAGAAGTTCTGCGGTTACGGCGCCTCGGGGCGCAACGGCGGCTGGCTCTACAACGGCATCGCGGGCCGCGACCGGTACGCGACGCTGCACGGCCACGAGGCGGCCGCGCGCCTTCAGCAGGCGATGAACGAGACGGTGGACGAGGTCGTCAGGGCCGCCGCCGAGGAGGGCATCGACGCCGACATCCATCAGGGCGGTGTCCTCGAAGTTGCGTACACACCGGCCCAGTTGGCCCGGCTCAAGGCCTTCCACGCGCACGAGCTGTCGTTCGGCGAGAAGGACCGCGAGCTGTACGGCGCCCGGGAGACCGCCGAGCGGATCCGGGTCGCGGACGCGGTGGGCTCGACCTGGACGCCGCACGGCGCGCGGCTGCACCCGGTGAAGCTGGTCAAGGGGCTCGCGGCGGCCGTCGAGGCGCTCGGCGTCACCATCCACGAGCAGACGCCGGTCACGGAGATCCGCCCGAAGCACGCGGTCACGCCGTACGGCACGGTTCGCGCGCCGTACGTGCTGCGCTGCACGGAAGGTTTCACGGCCTCCCTGAAGGGCCAGAAGCGCACCTGGCTGCCCATGAACTCGTCGATGATCGCGACGGAGCCCCTGTCGGCGGAGCAGTGGGAGTCGATCGGCTGGGAGGGCCGTGAAACGCTCGGCGACATGGCGCACGCGTACATGTACGCACAGCGCACCGCCGACGACCGGATCGCGCTCGGCGGCCGCGGCGTCCCGTACCGCTTCGGTTCGCGCACCGACAACGACGGCCGTACGCAGCAGGCGACCATCGAGGCGCTGCACGAGATTCTCGTCCGCTTCTTCCCGTCCCTGGCGGGCGTACGGGTGGCGCACGCCTGGTCGGGCGTCCTCGGCGTCCCGCGCGACTGGTGCGCCACGGTGACCCTGGACCGCGCGACGGGCCTCGGCTGGGCGGGCGGTTACGTCGGCTCGGGCGTCGCCACCACCAACCTCGCCGCGCGCACGCTGCGGGACCTCGTCCAGCAGGACTCCGGGCAGGCGGGCGCGACCGACCTGACCGGGCTTCCGTGGGTCAACCACAAGGTCCGCAAGTGGGAGCCGGAGCCCTTCCGCTGGATCGGCGTCCACGGCATGTACGCCACCTACCGCACGGCCGACCGCCGCGAACTGACCACGCACAGCGCCCAGTCGTCGCGCCTGGCTCAAGTGGCGGACCGGGTGGCCGGGCGGCACTGAGGAAACTTTGCTCTCTGATTGCCGTCCCACAGCTCTCTCATAACTCCCTTCCCCCTAAAGCTGTTTGGCAGCTTGTGTCATGTACGCCACGGCTTCCTCAGGGGAGGGCACTTTCATGGCAGCCAACGGCTTCCGAAGAAGGAGACGGGTGTGGGCGGTCTTCGCCGCGACCGCCGCTCTGGGTCTGACGGTTACGCAGGCCCAGGCGGCGTCGGGCGGTGATACCGACCCCTTCGGTGTGCGAGCGCTACAGCGACAGGCCCTTCTGAACCAGCAGAAGGGCCTGTCGGCGTTCGCGGAGGACCCGGGGGACGAGGACGAGGACGAGTCGGGCAACATCGCCGAGCAGGCCGACCAGTACGCGGAGGCGCGGACCTCGCCGGGGATCGTGGCGCCGGGCGCATACGGAGCGGCGTTCGACGAGCTCTCCGATCTGCCGCACACGGGCGGCAGTTGGAGCGATGTGACCCGGCTGCCGTACGACGCCGACGACTCGCGCTACCGCGACATCAACTCCAACTCCAGTGGCGGCGCGGGCAAGGTCACCGGACGGGTGACCGGGCTCGCGGCCGACAGCCACGGGTATGTGTACGCGGGTGCCGCCAACGGCGGTGTCTTCCGGTCGAGCCGTGGGGGCGGCCACTGGAAGAACATCTCCGACCGGCTGCCCGCCCTGTCCACCGGCGATCTGCAGCTCGATCCGCGCGGCCGTCTCTGGTACGCGACCGGCGAGGCCAACACCAGCGCGACCTCCTTCCTCGGGACCGGCGTCTACGTCCTCGACGATCCGCGCAAGGGCAGCTTCGGCCCGCGTGACCGGGTCGGCGGGGACGAACTGGAGTCCACGTCCATCAACGCGCTGCGGTTCGGCGGCGACAAGGTGTGGGCCGCCACCACGCGCGGGGTGTGGAGCCACTCCACCAAGTCCCTGAAGGGCGCCTGGAAGCTGGAGTTCGCGCCCAACCCGGACTATCTGCCGGGTGGCACGAAGGCGTCCGACCCGTCGGCCGCGTACAAGAACATCACCAGCGACATCGCCATCGACCCGAAGAATCCGAGCAAGGTCGTGCTGGCCGTCGGCTGGCGCGGCGGCGACACGTACAACGGCTTCTACGCGAAGGGGAGCCGGGGCTGGGAGCGGCTGACCGGCCTGGGGGATCTGCCGACCAACAGCGAGGACGTCGGCAATGTGACCTTCGCGCGCAGCGCGGACGGGTCGCGGTACTACGCCATCGACCAGTCGCCCGAGATGACCGCCGAGAACCCGGACAGCGGACTGGAGGGCGTCTTCGTCTCCAAGTCCGGTTCACCGACCGGGCCCTGGACGAGGATCGCCGGATACGAGCAGCTGCGGGACTCGGGCTCCGCGCTCACCGGTGACGGATACCAGCCCGGGATCCAGGCCTGGTACGACCAGTTCCTCCAGGTCGACCCCAAGGACCCCGACCATGTGTACGCGGGCCTGGAGGAGGTCTTCGAGACCAAGGACGGCGGGGCGAGCTGGAGCGTGCCCGGGCCGTACTGGAACTTCGGCTTCGCCTGCTGGTCCATCGACCCGGCGAAACAGAGCGGTGACTGCCCGGCGACCACCCATCCCGACCAGCACTCGGTCGCGATCGGCAGCGATGGGGGTGCACCCTACGTGGTCGTGGGCGACGACGGTGGTGTCTACAAGCGACCCGTCAAGGGAAGCGCCGACGCCTCGGGCCACGCCACCGACTGGAAGTCCCTGAACGACGGCACGATGGACACGCTGCAGTACTACTCGGTGGGCGTGGGGACCGACTCCCGCGGCCTCGCCGTCACCGGCGGCCTGCAGGACAACGGGCAGTCGATCCTGCGGCCCGGCGACCGTGTGATGGGCTCCAACTTCGGCGGTGACGGCGGCGACACGATCGCCGACCCGGACAACGGGTGCAACATCGCCGCGGAGTACGTCTACCTGGCGGTCTCGGTCACCAACAACTGCGCGGTGAACGACGGGAGCTGGGTCGCCGACCCGTCGAAGGCGACCTCGTACTCCGTGGCCCCGCCCGACAACGCCACCGGTGAGGCCCGCTTCATCGCCCCGCTGAACGCGGACATCAAGGACAAGAACACCTGGGTCGCGGGTGGTCGCCACGTCTGGATCAATACCCACGGGTACGCGATCCGCAGCGGCGGAGAGTGGTTCGGCGCGTACGACCTCGGTGAGGGCCACACGGCCACCGCCGTCGCCTCCTCCGGGGGCAAGGTGTACGCCGCCTGGTGCGGCCCCTGCAACAACGCGGGCTTCACCCGGGGCATCGCGGTGGGCAACGCCGACGGCACGGGCTGGCACCAGCTGACCCTCCCGGTCGACGGCACGGTCCCCAACCGCTACCTTTCCGGCCTCGCCATCGATCCGGCCGACTCCGGCCACGTGCTGCTCGCCGTCAACGGCTTCTCGCGCAAGTGGACCGAGGGTCCGGGCGCAGGCGTCGGGCATCTGTTCGAGACAAGGGACGGCGGGGTGACCTGGAAGGACGTCTCCGGGAACCTGCCCGACGTGCCCGCCAACTCGGTGGCCCTGCTGAAGGGCGGCGTCGTCGCGGTCGGTACGGACCTCGGCGTGCTGGTGCGGACCTCCCGCTCCTCCGGCTGGAAGGTCGCCGGGGACAACCTGCCCACGACGGCCGTGCTCCAGCTGCGGACCGGACCCGACGGGCGGCTGTACGCGGCCACGCACGGGCGCGGTATCTGGGCGATCGACGTACGGCGACTGCGCTGATCCCCTGACGCGTAGGACAGCGGGGCGGGGCCGGACCGGGCCTCGCCCCGCTGCCGTACGCGAGCCCGGTTCAGGCCACCGACTCGGGCACGGGCGCGCCCGCGGGCGCGCGCTTCGGGGGCTTCGCCGTGACCATCAGGCCCGCGACCAGGGCGGCCAGGAGCATGATGCCGACGGCCCACCAGATGGCGACGGTGTAGCCGTGCACGATGCCCTCCTTGGTGACCAGGGCCTGCTGGGCGGGGTCGTGGAGGTGGGCGGCGATGTACGCCGCGCCGCTGGTGGTGGCGATGGTGTTCAGCAGAGCCGTACCGATCGAACCGCCCACCTGCTGGGAGGTGTTGACCGTCGCCGAGGTCACGCCCGAGTCCTGCGGGGCGACCCCGGCGGTCGCGGTGGCGAAGACCGGCATGAATGTCAGGCCCATGCCGAGGCCCATCAGGATCAGTCCGGGCAGCAGCCGACCCGTGTAGTCGGAGTCGACCCTCAGCTGGGTGAAGATCAGCATGCTGCCGGCCGCGAGGATCATGCCGGGGACCATCAGCATGCGCGGCGCCACGTGCTGCAGCAGCCGGGCCGAGATCTGCGTGGAACCGACGATGATCGCGGCCGTCAGCGGCAGGAAGGCCAAACCGGTCTTCACCGGCGAGTAGCCGAGGACGACCTGCAGGTAGTAGGTCAGGAACAGGAACATGCCGAACAGACCGATGACGGCGAGGGCCATCGTCAGGAAGCAGCCGGCGCGGTTGCGGTCCTTGACGATGTGCAGGGGGAGCAGCGGGCTCGGGGCCTTCCTCTGCCAGAGGACGAAGGCGGTCAGCAGGACGGCGCCGACCGCGAACAGGAGCAGCACCAGCGGGTCCGTCCAGCCGCGCGGCTCCGCCTCGCTGAAGCCGTAGACGAGCGCGACCAGGCCGCCGCAGCCCAGCACCACACCGGGTATGTCGAGCCGGGCGCCCTTGTTGCCCGGGCGGTCGCGCAGCAGCGCGAACGCGCCGAAGACCGCGATGATCGCGATGGGGATGTTGACGTACAGACACCAGCGCCAGTTCAGGTACTCCGTCAGCAGCCCGCCCGCGATGAGGCCGATCGCGGAACCGCTGCCCGCGAGGGCGCCGTAGACGCCGAAGGCCTTCCCGCGCTCCTTCGGGTCGGTGAAGGTGGTGGTCAGCAGCGACAGCGCGGAGGGGGCCAGTACGGCGGCGAAGGCGCCCTGCAGCGCGCGGGCGCCGAAGAGCATGCCGGGGCTGGTGGCCGCCCCGCCGATCGCGGAGGCGACGGCGAACCCGATGAGCCCGAAGACGAAGGTGCGCTTGCGGCCGACGAGGTCGGCGATCCGCCCGCCGAGCAGTAGAAGACCACCGAAGGCCAGCGTGTACGCCGTGATGACCCACTGCCGGTTGCCGTCGGAGATGCCCAGGTCATGCTGGGCGGAGGGGAGCGCGATGTTCACGATCGTCGCGTCCAGGACGACCATCAGCTGGGCGAGTGCGATGATCACCAGGCCCCACCAGCGGTGGGGATCGGCGCCTGCGGGAGCCTTGGATTCACCTGTTCGGGTGACGCTCACTCGGCCAGAAGACCATGAAACGGGATGTATCGCATCTCTTGTCGTATGGCCGTCGCTCACGGCTCCAGCACCACCTTTCCGATCGTGCCCCGGGTTTCCAGCGCCCGGTGGGCGGCGGCCGCCTCGGCGAGCGGGAAGCGCGTCACGGCGGGGCTGAGGCGACCGGCGGCCGCCTCGGCGAGGGCGCGCAGTTCCAGGGTTCGTACGGGGTTGGGGCCGCCCGCCTTCCGCAGCATCACCGGGCCGAGCACCTGTTCCGTCACGCCCTCGACGACCAGCGGCTCCCCGCCCTGGATGCCCTCGCCGGACCAGCCGAAGACGATGTGCTTGCCGCCGGGCCCGAGGAGGCCGACGGCGGCGCGGGCGACCTCGCCGCCGACGCCGTCGAAGACGACCGTCGCCGTGCGCGGGTCCAGCCGGGCGCGGACCTGCTCCGGCCAGGTGGGGTCCTTGTAGTCGACGGCAAGGTCGGCGCCGTTCTCGCGCACCCGGGCCACCTTCTCCGGGCCGCCCGCCAGGCCGATCACGGTGGCGCCCGCGTGCTTCGCGTACTGCACGAGGAGGGTGCCGATGCCGCCCGCGGCGGCGGGGACGACGGCCACCGAATCGGGGCCGAGCTCGGCGAACTGCAGGATCCCCATGGCCGTACGACCTGTTCCGATCATGGCGACGGCCTGGGCGAAGTCCAGGTTCGCGGGGATCTCGTGGAGGCGGTCGACGTCGGTCACGGCCAGCTCGGCGTAGCCCCCGGGTGCGAAGCCGAGGTGGGCGACGACGCGCTTGCCGAGCCAGAGACCGGCGACGCCCTCCCCGAGGGACTCGACGGTTCCCGCGACCTCGCGGCCGGGGATCGTCGGCAGTGGCGTGGGCTCGGGGGCCGGGCCCCGCATGCCCTCGCGCAGGGCCGCGTCCAGGAGGTGGACGCCCGCCGCGGCCACGGCGATACGGACCTGGCCGGGGCCCGGCTCGGGGTCCTCGGCCTTCTCGTGGGTGAGGTTCTCGGCCGGGCCGAAGGCGTGCAGGCGGATGGCGTGCATGGTGGGTTCCCCAATCGTTCTGAGAAACCCAGCGTTCAACCTCAAGCATGCTTGAGGTCAAGGCGTTCCCGGATCCTGAAGGCCAGCGCGACGGCTTCGAGGGCGCTGTTGAAGGAGACCTCCGAGAGGACCCCGGGGGCGGCGACCTGGTCTCCCGCCAGGTAGACGCCGTCGCCCCGGTCGATGGACGGCCGGTCCCGCCAGCTTGTGCCGGGCAGGTCGACCGCGCCGGTACGGCCGTTGGCGACGGCCTCCCGCCGCCAGATGACGCGCTCGCGCCAGCCCGCGAAGGCGAGGTCGAGCAGGTGCTCGGCACGGGCGATGCCGTCCCTCCCGGACTCGTGCGGGGCGATCGGTATCTGGCCCTGGATGAGCTGCTCCCCGGCCGGGGCGAGCGTGCGGTCCTGGGCCGTGAACCGTTCGATCCAGCCGGGCGAGTCCAGGTCGGAGACGGCGAACGCGTCACCGCGGCGGGTGCGTACGGCCAGATCGACGAGGGCGGTCCGCCCGCTGGTCCAGGTCAGCGAGTCGTCCTTGAGGAGGCGGCGGGCGGAGGCGAGGGAGGTGGCGATGATGACGGGCCCCTGATCCACGGGCACGGTGTCCACACGGGCCAGGGTCTCCATGCGCACGCCGAGATTCCATGCCCGGGCGGCCATCCGGTCGATGACGCTCGCCCAGCCGCCCCTCGGGTAGTGCGCCTCCGGGGGCAGCTTGGTGGCCCGGCGCAGCCGTTCCTGGACGAATGCGGCGGAGAGCGCACCGGGGTCGTGGTGGAAGAGGGCGACGGCGGAGTAGTGCGCGGCGGCCCGAGCGCCTTCCTCCCCGGCCTGTTTGGTCGCCCACGTCATGAAGTCGACGTCCACCGGCGCCTGTTGGGAGGAGCGGCGCAGCAGCTTGAGCATCGCGAAGGGCGGGGTGCGGCGCAGGGCGCCCTTGTGGTGCAGCCGCAGCCGGGCGGCTTCCAAGGGCGGGATCGGGGCGAGCGGCCCGATCAGGTCCCGCTGCTTGAGCCAGGTCCAGTGCGGGCCGCCGCGGTAGAGGGCGTGGGGGCCTTCGTTCGTCCGGTACGGGCCCTCGGCGGTGCGGGCCCGGCCACCGAGCGTGTGGTGCGCCTCGTACACGGTGACCTCGGCACCGGCCTCGGCGGCGGTGATGGCTGCGGTGAGTCCGGCGAAGCCGCCGCCGATGACGGTGATGTGCTGCATGGTGGGCCTCTCCCTGCTGTGCGGGCGTCTTGCTGAATACGACTGGTCGAGGGCCCCGGAATGTGACATGGGCGGCGTCTTCGCAGGTCGGGGGGATTGTCAGTGGCGGCGTGCAGTATGGGGGCATGGCGAGGAGAGCGGCGGGTGGGAGCGGCGGTTCGGGAGCGAAGGCGTCCGGGACCGGGGTGAAGGCGGCACGGCGGCCTGAGGTGCGGCTGCCGGCGCTGGAGCCGTACGGCGGCGGGGAGTTGGAGCCGGACGGGGACTACGACGGGCTGGAGTTCCGGGAGCTGGACTTCGTCGGGCAGGACGGCTGGGGCGCCCGCTTCATGGACTGCGCGCTGACGGACTGCGCGCTGGACGAGACGTCGCTGCATCACGCGCGCGTGCTGGACTCGGTGCTGACGGGGATACGGGGCGTGGGCACCGATCTCGCCGAGTCGACCCTGCGCGACGTGGAACTGATCGACGCCCGCCTCGGCGGAGTGCAACTGCACGGATCCGTGCTCGAGCGCGTCCTGATCCGCGGCGGCAAGATCGACTACCTGAACCTGCGCAAGGCCCACCTCAAGGACGTCGTCTTCGAGGGATGCGTCCTGGTCGAGCCGGACTTCGGGGGCGCCCGGCTGGAGCGCGTCGAGTTCGTGGACTGCGTCCTCAAGGGCGCGGACCTCACCTCGGCGACCCTCACGGACGTGGACCTGCGCGCGGCGGCGGTGCTGGACATCGCGCGGGGGGTGGGCCGGCTGGCGGGGGCGGTGATCAGTCCGGTCCAGCTGATGGATCTGGCGCCGGTGCTGGCGGCGGAGATGGGGGTGCGGGTGGTGGGGGTCGACCAGGACTGACCGGCCAGGGTGATCGACCGCGCTGATCGTCAGGGGTGATCGACCGCGCTGGTCGGTCCGGGGCGATCGGCGCGGCAGCAGCTCGCGGATGGATCGGTCCGGATTGAAGAAGCCGGGGTCGGTGTGCTGGTCGTAGCGTGTTCCTCGTGGTGTGCGGTCCGTGCGGCGGCCGTGCCCCGTAGGGGAGTCAGCGAGGCCGATTTCCGGCGGCCGGCCGACGGGTCTTCGCGGAGGTCGCGGCCAACTTCCTGTAGCCCGGGTGTTTTCTTGCGGGCCGGACCGGACCGGACCGAGACGACGCGTCGGCGTGCGGGGTGGGGTCAGCCAACCCGCGGGAAGCGGGCCTGGAGGGTCCAGATCGCCGGGTTCTCGGCGAGGTCGTCGTGCAGGTCGGTGAGGTCGGCGATCAGGTCGTGCAGGAAGTCGCGGGCCTCGCGGCGGAGTTCGGAGTGGGAGAAGGTCAGCGGTTCCTCGTCGCCCGGCATCCAGTCGGCCTCGATGTCCACCCATCCGAAGCGGCGCTCGAAGAGCATGCGGTCGGTCGACTCGGTGAAGTCCAGCTCCGCGTGCTGCGGCCGGGAGGCCCGGCTGCCGCGCGGGTCCTGGTCGAGCTGCTCCACGATGTCGCACAGCGCCCACGCGAAGTCGAGCACCGGCACCCATCCCCAGGCTGTGGACAGCTCCCGGTCCGCCTTGGTGTCGGCGAGGTAGACGTCTCCGCAGAACAGGTCGTGCCGCAGTGCGTGGACGTCCGCGCGGCGGTAGTCGGTCTGCGGGGGGTCGGGGAAGCGGTTGGAGAGGGCGTAGCCGATGTCGAGCACGTAAGTGATGGTGTCACGGCCGACTGGGCGGCTCCGCCGGCCACGGAGCGACGGTGCCAGGGCGCCGGAGGGCGGCGTCCCTCATAGGATGACAAGTGTGCCCCGATCTCCCGTCGCCGCCCCCTTTGCCCTGGCGCTCGTCGTCGCCCTGACCGGGTGCAGTGGAGGCGGAGTGCACGGGAAGCCCGGCGCGTCCGGTGTCCGCGACCCGTACTTCCCGAAGATGGGCAACGGTGGCTATGACGTCAGCCACTACGGACTGACGCTCTCCTACGACCCCAAGGCGCGGCATCTCGTCGGCACGGCGGAGATCACGGCCAGGGCCACCCAGAACCTCAGCGCGTTCAACCTCGACCTCAAGGGGCTGGACGTCGACGGCGTCACCGTCGAGGGCAAGGTCGCCCGCTGGAATCGCGCCGGACAGGAGCTGACCGTGCGCCCGCACGACGACCTCGACAAGGGGGAGACGTTCCGTGCGACGGTCCGCTACTCGGGCGACCCCGAGACGATCACCGACGCGGACGGCTCGCGGGAGGGCTGGCTGCACACGGCCGAGGGCTCCCTCGCCCTCGGGGAGCCCGCCGGCTCGATGGCGTGGTTCCCCGGCAACCACCATCCCTCCGACAAGGCGTCGTACGACATCAAGATCACGGTCCCGGAGGTCCTGCAGGCCGTCTCCAATGGTGAGTTGAAGAGCAAAACGACCAAGAACGGCCGTACGACCTTCGCCTGGCACGCCGCCGAGCCGATGGCGAGCTATCTCGCCACGGTCGCGATCGGCACGTTCAGGATCACGCGCTCGACGACGAAGAACGGCCTGCCCGTGTACGTCGCCGTCGATCCGACACAGGTCGAGGCGAGCAAGAAGGTGCTCGCGCGCATCCCCGACATCATGGAGTGGGCGGAGTACAACTTCGGTCCGTATCCCTTCTCCTCGACGGGCGCCATCGTCGACCGCCCGGAAGACGCGGACTACGCCCTGGAGACCCAGACCCGCCCCGTCTTCCCGGGCGCCCCCGGGACCGAGCTCCTCGTCCACGAACTGGCCCACCAGTGGTACGGCGATTCCGTCAGCCCCAAGACCACACGGGACTTGTGGCTCAACGAGGGCTTCGCCACCTACGCGGCGTGGCTGTGGCAGGAGGACCACGGCGGCGACACGGCCGACGAGATCTTCCACTCCCTCTACAAGGGCGACTACTACGAGGACGCGGAGGAAAGCGAGTCCGTCTGGGCCTTCCCGCCCGCCAAGCCCTCCGGCCCCGCGAGCGTCTTGGACAACCCCGTCTACGACCGCGGCGCGATGGTCCTCCACAAGATCCGCCAGACCGTCGGCGACGACACGTTCTACGACATCATCCAGGGCTGGGCAGCCGGCCACCGCCACGGCAACGCGGACACCGACGACTTCACCGCGTACGTCGAGAAGATGGCGCCGGACAAGGATTTCAGCGAGATCTGGAAGGACTGGCTGTACGGGGAGGGGAAGCCGGACCACCCCTGAGGAGGACGGGGTGGCCCGACTGGTCGTCTTCGGCAGCTAGTTCACGTTGACCGCGGTCCAGGCCGAGGCCACCGCCGCGTACTCCGCGCTGCTCGCGCCGTACAGGTCGCCGGCCGCCTTGAGGGTGCCGATTCGTGCGGCGGCGTAGTCCGTCGAGGACGTGAAGTACGTGGTCAGGGCCTTGTACCAGATCTGGTACGCCTTGGTGCGGCCGATGCCGGTGACCGTGGAGCCGTTGTAGGTCGGGGAGTTGTAGCTGACCCCGTTGATGGTCTTCGCTCCGCTGCCCTCGCTGAGCAGGTAGAAGAAGTGGTTGGCGACGCCCGAGGAGTAGTGCACGTCGAGGCGGCCGACCGTGCGGGACCAGTAGTCGGCGGAGCCACCGTCCTTGCTGGGCTTGTCCATGTAGCGCAGCGGGGTGCCGTCGCCGTTGATGTCGATCTTCTCGCCGATGAGGTAGTCGCCGACATCGGAGGTGTTCGCCGCGAAGAACTCGACCGAGGTGCCGAAGATGTCGGAGGTCGCCTCGTTGAGGCCGCCGGACTCGCGCGAGTACTTCAGCCCGGCGGTGGCAGCGGTCAGACCGTGGCTCATCTCGTGCCCGGCCACGTCGAGCGAGGTGAGCGGGTGGGTGTTGCCGGACCCATCGCCGTACGTCATGCAGAAGCAGCTGTCGGACCAGAAGGCGTTGACGTAGGCGTTGCCGTAGTGGACGCGGGAGTAGGCGGCCTTGCCGTCACCGGCGATGCCGTTGCGGTTGAACGCGGACTTGTAGAAGTCCCAGGTCACGGCGGCACCGTAGGCGGCGTCGACGGCCGCGGTCTGGCGGTTGGCCGGCGTGCCGTCGCCCCAGCTGTCGTCCGCGTCGTGGAAGAGGGTGCCGGTGCCGGACGTACCGCCGTTGAGGTCGTACGTCTTGTGGCCGCCGCGGCCGCCGTCGATCAGGTCGTAGCCGCCGGAGGAGGAGGCGGTGGTGCCGAGGGCGACGGTGCCGCTGTACTCGCTGGTGCCCGTGCCGGTGTCGATGGCCTCGTAGCCGTACACCTTCTTGCCGGTGGCGGCGTCGGTGATGACGTGCAGCTCGCTGGGCGTGCCGTCGTGCTGCAGACCCTTGACGACGGACTCGTACGCGAGGACCGGCGTGCTGCTCACGGCCCAGACGACCTTGCGCGTGGTAGCGGAGGTGCTCTTCTCCGAAGCGGCGGCGCTCAGGGCGGACTTCTTCGCGGTGGCCGCGGATATCTTGGCGTCGGTGGACGCCACGGATATACGGGCCTTGGTGGCCTTGCTGACGCTCTTGAGCGTTCCGCTCTCCGTGGTGTGCGTGACGAGGTCGCCGCCCAGGACGGGAAGTCCGGCGTACGTCCGTTCGTAACGGGTGTGGACGGTCCCGTTCGCGTCCTTCACCACGTCCCGGACGACGAGCTGCTCCTTCGCGCCGAGGCCGAGCTTCTCGGCGGTCGAACCGGCGTCCGCCTGGGCCGACTTGAGGGCTTCGGCGCGGGCGGATGTGCTGAGGGCGACGGGTGCCGCACCCTGCGTGGCCTGCTTCCCGGCCGCGGTGGCGGATCCGTTCTGCACGGCGAGCACGACCATCGCGGCCGACGCGGCGAGGGCGGCGGCGCGGAGGGCGGTCTTGCGGGAGGCGCGGGATTGGTGTCTCACTCGGTCTCCTTGGGGAGGTGTGACGCCCGTCGGGGTGTGACGGACCGTCACGTGCCGTGAGGGGGGTGGCACGGGGGAGAGAGTGGCACCTGTGAGGCCTTCTTTGACAGAGGGCAGTCAACCCTTTACGTATTCGTGTCCGGAAGATGGAGTGGAGTATTCGGTATGCGGGCGCATGGGCATGGCCGCGCATATGGGGGAACGCGTCGCGTCCGGTCGGCGACGACCGTCGAACCGACCCCGACGGGCGCCCCGAGTCCGGGCGCCCGCCAAGGTCATCCACGCAACGGCTCACCCTCCATCCCGGCCAGCAATTGGGGAAGCCTGGGCGGCCAGAGAGCGTCCGTAGTGTCGGCCAGCTCCTGCCGGGTCCACCAGCGCCAGTTCAGAATCTCGTCCTCGGCGTGCGCCGCGGCGAGATGGTCGCCGGCCGGCTCACGACGGGGTCCGCACGCCACGTAGATGTGCTCGTGCTGGCGCACGGGAACTCCGGCCCGCGTGAAGTCGTGCTCCCAGGTGCACAGCAGAGGGCCCGGTTCCAGGTCGTCCCACCCGGTCTCCTCGCGCAGCTCCCGCAGGGCGCCCTCCCGCGGACTCTCCCCCTCTTCGAGCCCGCCGCCGGGCATGGCCCAGTGGGCGCCGACCTCTTCGTTGTCGTACCGGAACAGGAAGACCGCACCGTCGGGGTCGAGCACGGCGATGCGCGCGGCCCGCCGCGGAGTACGCAGCGCCTTGCGCAACACCGCGCAGGGTCGGCCGAGTCGGCGGTCCTTGCGGTGGTCGACGGCCTCGTATCCGAGGGTCGTCCAGAAGGCGAGGGCCTGGGGATTGTTGTCGAGTACGGCGAGCCGGACGGCGTCCCGCCCCGCGCCGCGGAACCGCCTCTCGACGCTCGCCACCAACTCCCGGCCGTACCCCTTGCGTTGTTCGCCCGCGTCCACCAGGAGCAACCCGATCCACGGGTCGGGATCATCAGGGTCGGGATGCCGCGCGAGGGTGATCACGGTCCCGACGAGCCGCCCCTCGCTGCGTGCGAGCAGCACTTCCACGTCCGGGTTCGCCAACTCCTCGGCGAGTGCGGCCGCGACCTGCTCCGGACGGATGTCGTCGGGGTCCGGGAAGTCCCCGCTCAGGGCGTGGAAGTCGCGGTGGGAGGCGTAGAGCGCGGTGAGTTCGGCGAGGAGGGGTGCCGGGATGTCGTGGTCGGCGGTGAGGGCTTCGAGGATCACGCCGGGCAGGCTAGCCGCCGCTCGCCCGCTCAGGAGCCCGAACCGGATCGGCAGGCAGGCCGGACCTGATGCGGCGGTGCTGCCACGTGCGCCGCGGCCGTAGTGCCAAGTGCGTAAACGCCACGTCCGCCTGGCCGGGAGACCTTCCCCGGACAGGCGGACGTCGTGTGTGCGGCGTGCCGCGGGTGAACGTCAGACGCTCACGCCGAAGTCCTGGGCGATGCCGACCAGGCCCGAGGCGTAGCCCTGGCCGACCGCGCGGAACTTCCACTCCGCGCCGTTGCGGTAGAGCTCGCCGAAGACCATGGCCGTCTCGGTCGCCGCGTCCTCGGAGAGGTCGTAGCGGGCGATCTCGGCGCCGCCGGCCTGGTTGACGATGCGGATGTAGGCGTTGCGGACCTGGCCGAAGTTCTGCGAGCGGGTCTCGGCGTCGTAGATGGAGACCGGGAAGACGATCTTGTCGACGTCGGCGGGGAGGCCCGCCAGGTTGACGTTGATCGCCTCGTCGTCGCCCGCGCCCTCGCCCGTGCGGTTGTCGCCGGTGTGGACGATGGTCTGGTCCGGGGTCTGCTTGTTGTTGAAGAAGACGAAGTGGGCGTCCGAGTAGACCTTGCCCTGCTGGTTGACCGCGATGGCCGAGGCGTCGAGGTCGAAGTCGGTGCCCGTGGTGGAGCGGACGTCCCAGCCGAGGCCCACGGTGACGGCGGTCAGGCCCGGAGCCTCCTTGGTGAGCGAGACGTTGCCACCCTTGGACAGGCTTACAGCCATTGGGAGTCCTTCCCTCGTTGCGTACGGGCTTCGTACTGGGGACGAAGCTACCGGTACCCCTATGAACGCCGAGAGGGGTGCCGAGGTTCCAGGTGTCTTTACTTTCTTTACCGACGGACTTTCTTCACCGAGAGCGGGAGCGAGTCCGAGGCCGGAACCAGCGAGTCCGAGACCGGAACCAGCGAGTCCGAGGCCGGAACCAAGGACGAGACTCCCGTACGGCCTTGAAAACGAGGTGACGTGGGCCCGTCACGCACGCGACCATGGACCCATGTCCGGTCCTTACGTCATCCGCGGCTCCGTCTCCCTTCCCGAGGCCGAGCTCATGTGGCGTTTCTCGCGGTCCAGCGGGCCCGGCGGACAGCACGTCAACACCAGCGACTCGCAGGTCGAGCTGCGGTTCGACCTCGCGAAGACCGAGGCGCTGCCGCCCGTCTGGAAGGAGCGCGCCCTCGCCAAGCTCGCGGGGCGCCTCGTCGACGGCGTCATCAGCGTCAAGGCCTCCGAGCACCGCTCCCAGTGGCGCAACCGGGAGACCGCGGCCGTACGGCTCGCCTCCCTGCTCGCCGAGGCCACCGCCCCGCCGCCCAAGCCCCGCCGGCCCACCCGCATCCCGCGCGGGATCAACGAACGCCGACTGCGCGAGAAGAAGCAGCGCTCCGACACCAAGCGCGGCCGCTCCGGGCGCGACTGGGGCTAGGGTCTGTCACATCCCTTCCACGCGATCCGTCAAAGAACTGACGGGACGGATCGTGACGAGGAGATGTGACCGACATGAGCGACAGCGAATTCCCGGGCGCGCCGGATATGCCGGGTGCGCCCGGCAGGAGTGAGGCCGAATTCCTCGCCGAGCGGTTCGAGTCGCACCGGAGTCATCTGCGCGCCGTCGCCTATCGCATGCTCGGATCGCTCACCGAGGCCGATGATGCCGTGCAGGAGGCCTGGCTCAAGCTCAGCCGGACCGATGCGAGCCGGGTCGACAACCTCGGCGGCTGGCTGACGACCGTCGTGGGGCGGGTCTGCCTGGACATGCTGCGCTCGCGCAGGACGCGCGGCGAGGAGCCCGTGGCGGAGCCCGGTGATGTCGTCGCCCGGATGCCGGATCCCGTCATCAGTCCCGCCGACGGCATCGACCCGGAGCAGGAGGCGCTGCTCGCCGACTCGGTGGGCCTCGCGCTGCTCGTCGTACTGGAGACGCTGACGCCCGCCGAGCGGCTCGCCTTCGTGCTGCACGACCTGTTCGCCGTGCCGTTCGAGGAGATCGCGCCCATCGTGGGCCGTACGCCGGCGGCGTCCCGTCAGCTCGCCAGCCGGGCCCGGCGCCGGGTCCAGGGCGGGGCGCCCGCGCCGGATCCCGACCTCGCCCAGCAGCGGGAGGTCGTCGACGCGTTCCTGGCGGCGGCCCGCGAGGGCGACTTCGACGCGCTCGTGGCGGTGCTCGATCCGGATGTGGTGGCGCGCTCTGAGGGCGGCGTGACGGCCGGGGCGATCGCCGTGGCCTCGGGGGCGAGCAGCTTCGCCCACCTCGCGCGTGTCGCGCGGCCCGCCCTCGTCAACGGCGCCGCGGGTGTCGTGGTGGTCGCCGAGGGACGCCCGGTAGGCGTCCTCGCATTCACGGTCGTACACGGCAGGATCGCCGTGATCGACATCCTCAACGACCCGGAGCGGCTGGCCGGGCTGGACCTGACGCTCCTGGAGGGTTAGGAGCCGCTATCCCAACTGCCGGTACCGGCCCTTGAAGTAGGTCAGCGGTCCGCCGTCCGCGCTCGGCACCCGAGCGGTCAGCACGCGGCCGATGACGAGCGTGTGGTCGCCGGCGGCCACCCGCTGCTCCGTGCGGCACTCCAGGGTCGCCAGGGCGCCGCCCACCAGAGGCGCCCCGGCGATCTCGCCGCGGACGTACGGGATGTCCTCGAAGAGCAGCCGGTCGCTGATGCGGCCCTTCATGGCGAAGCGGCCGGCGATGTGGCGCTGGCTCTCGGAGAGCACGGAGACGGCCCACAGGGGCTGTTCGGCGAGCAGGTCGTCCATGCGGGAGCCCTCGCGCAGGCTGACCAGGACGAGGGGCGGGTCCAGGGAGACGGACATGAACGCCGTCGCGGTCATGCCGACGTCCTCGCCGTCGGGGCCGTCCAGGTCCAGCGCGTCCTCGCGCGCGGTCACCAGGACCACACCCGCGGCCAGCCGGGACATGGCGTCGCGGAACTCGTCGTTGCTCACCCCCTCAGCATGCACGGATGGGGAGGGCGGAGCGGCAGGGGGAGTCTTCAGCACGCCAAGACGCTAGTCTCCGCCCTCGGGCCGTCACATCGGACCTCGGCCCGAACCTGGTCCTAGGACCAACGACGGACACAATCAGTCACAGCCCCTGCACAGGTCCCCGCTATGCGTTCAGTTAACGCCTGAGGAAAATGCAGAAACCCCACTCAATTGTTCACGTTCATCTGTGACTTGAGTCACAGGGGCCATAAATTGTTGACCCTGTGTACCGAGTGGGCAGCGCGCTGTGATTCAGTGGCGGAGGCGCCAAGCACGAAGCTACCAAGCAGTACGCGGAAGAGCATCGAAGAGCACCCACCGAAGAGCACCTAGTACGCCGAGAGAACCCTGGAGTTGCTGCGAGGTCTCGAGGGGAGGGCGAATGGAGACCGAGTCGGAGCCCTACGTCCGTCTTGCGACCCTGCGGCAGCTGCATCAGGTGATGGCGGACATGAACACCGCCCGCAGCCTGGCCGACACGCTGCAGACCGTCGCCGACGGCGTGGTCACCGGCCTCGGCTACGAGCTGGCGTGTGTCAACCTCGTACGCCCGGACGGCGACCTCGTGGTCGCCGCGTTCGCCGGCAACTCCGCCGCCGAGGCCCTGATCACCGGCCGCGTCGGCTCCCGCACCTCCTGGGACCGCCGGCTGAACATGGGCGAGGCCTGGGGCGACCTCAGGTTCATACCGCACACCGAGGGCTGGGTCCTCGACGAGGACGACGTTCCGCAGTGGTACACCGACGGCCCCGCGCCCCGCTTCGAGGACGAGTGGCACCCCTCCGACCGTCTCTTCGCTCCCATGTACACCCCGGGTGTCTCCGGCGCCGCCTGCGGTGAGCTGATCGGCGTCCTGTCCGTGGACCGGCCGCGCAACGGCCGGCGGCCGGGCGCGTGGGGCCGCGAGGCGCTCCAGATGTACGCCTTCCAGGCCGCCATCGCGATCAGCAACGCGCGTCTACGCGCGAACATGCAGCGCGCCCTGGTCCGCCTGGAGCGCGAGCAGCAGGCCCTTCGCGCCAGCGAGGAGAGCTTCCGCCAGGCCTTCGAGTACGCCCCGTCCGGCATGGCGATCGCCGAGATGGGCGGCGACCAGCACGGCCGGATCCTGCGGACGAACGACGCCCTGTGCCGTCTGCTGGGCCGCCCCGCCTCCGCGATGCGCCGTTACTCCTTCTCCGACCTCGTGCACCCCGAGGACATCGGCACCCTGCTGAGAACGTCCGCCGAGGGCGGGCGGGCCGAGCTGCGGCTGGGCCGCCGCGACGGCACGTACGTCTGGGTCCACCTGCGCAACTCCGTCGTCGCGGACGCCGCCGACGGCCCCCGCTTCCTGCTCACCCACGTCGAGGACATCGAGGAGCGCAAGCGCCGCGAGCTGCAGCTCGCCCACCGCGCTTCGCACGACGCGCTCACCGGCCTGCCGAACTCGGCCGAGCTGCGCTCCCGGCTCAGCGCCCGCCTCTGTCAGCGCCCGCAGTCCCTGCCGCCCGGCGCGGTCGCCTCGCTGGACGCGGCGTACGGGCACGGGCAGTACGCGGAGCTGCCGGGCGCGGCGTACGAGGGGAACGCGCATCCCGCGTACGACGGCAACGGCCACGGTTTCGACTTCCGGTCCGACTCCGAGGCGTACGACGCCTTCGACCACCATGTGCACACGGTCGCGCCCGAGGGTGAGACGGACGACGGCACCAAGGGGCTCGCGGTGCTCTTCTGCGACCTCGACGGCTTCAAGTCGATCAACGACCGGTTCGGGCACAACGCGGGTGACGCGGTCCTCATCGAGGTGGCCAGGCGGCTCACCAGCGGCGTCCGGGACGGCGACACGGTGGCCAGGCTCGGCGGTGACGAGTTCGTGGTGCTCGCCGACGGGCTCGGCCGCGCGGACGCCCAGGACCTCGCCGTACGGCTGCGGAACGCGATCATTCCGCCCATCCGGGTCGACGGACGGGCGGTCCGCGTGGGCGCCAGCTTCGGCATCGGATGGGCACACTGCGGCATGACGGCGGACGAGGTGTTGAAATCCGCTGACGAACGGATGTACGTCGAGAAACGGTCTCGTCCCAAAGCGCACAGGCGTGCGGGATAAAGAGCAGGTCAGTGGGTTGATGAGGTGAAGGCCACCCGTTTGGTCCCGCTGGAGCGGGTAGGCTCGCCTTTCATCCGTGTACCGCACTTGAACCGCACCTGTTGAGGAGACCAAGGGATGACGCCCGGCAACAACGGCGCGAGCACGCCCGAGGACGAGGACCCGTTCGGCTATCTCTACGCCGATGGTCAGGCCAACGGAGCCACCCCGCCCAGTGGAGGCGGCGGCTACGGCTACCCCGGCTCGGTCAACCGGGTGCGGGCGGTCGGTGAGCGTCAGTACGGCGGCCAGCAGGCCCCGACCGCGCAGTACGGTCAGCAGGCCCCGACCGCGCAGTACGGCCAGGTCCCGCAGCAGCAGGCGTACGGCCAGCAGCCCGGCTACGGCCAGCCGAACGCGCACTACGCCGCCCCCGAGACGATGGGCGGCGCACCCACCACCCGACAGCCGCTGCCCGGCGACGGCGGCGGGCGCGGCCGCGGCCCCAACACCAAGGGCCTCCTCATCGGCGCGATCGCCGTGGTCGCGGCGGTCGTGATCGGCATCGGCGTGGCGATGCTCGGCGGCGACTCGGACGACAACAAGTCGGGCAACGAGGCGGGCTCGACCCCGTCCACCTCGCAGAGCGCGGAGCCGAGCCGGTCGGCGTCCCAGAGCGCCGGTGCCGCCGTGGAGTTGCCGAAGATCGACGCGAAGGCGCTGAACCTGGGCACCGGCGTTACGACGGCATCCGACGTCAAGGGCGCGAAGGCCGACGGTGGAATCTATGTGACGGGCCTCAACCAGGTCGGCGCCAAGGTCACGTGGACCGTCAATGGCATCGAGAAGGCCGGTTCCTACCGGCTGTACGTGCGTTACGACATCCCCGGTGTGGATGCCAACGCGACGCTGACGGTCAACGGCAAGGCCAACACGCAGCCTCTGGGGATGAAGAACTTCATCGGCTCGCCTGAGGGCGACTGGGAGAAGGGCTGGCAGTCCACTTGGGCCCCTGTGACGTTGACCAAGGGCACCAATGTTCTGGAGATCTCCTGCGGCCAGGGAAACCAGTGCAACGCCTTCCTCGACCAGGTGTGGCTCCAGAAGGGCTGACGGTGCGATTCGCCGCGGCCTTTTCTCTTCTCACGCCGCCGTAGCGTCCCCCGTCACCGCTATCTGGTCCAGCAGGGTCTCGTACGCCGAGCGGTCGAACTCGCCTGCTGTGGGGGTCAGTACGGTCGCCGTGGACAGGGCGACGGCCCTGGCGAGGCGGTCCGGCCACGGCAGGTGCTCGACCAGGCCCGACAGCAGGCCCGCGACCGCCGAGTCGCCCGCACCCGTCGGGTTGCCGTGCACACGGCGTGGCGGGGTGGCACGCCAGCGGCCGTCCGCGTTGGCGGCGAGGAGGCCCTCGGGGCCCAGGGAGGCCACGACGGTGTGGGCGCCGCGCCTGCGGGCGTCCCGGGTGGCCTGCAACGGGTCGTGGGATCCGGTGAGTTCGGCGAGCTCGTCGGCGTTCGGCTTGACGATGTCGGGGCGGGCCGCGACCCCACGGCGCAGCGGTTCGCCGCTGGTGTCCAGGAGGACAGGGACGGCCGCCGCGCGGGCCGTGCGGACGAGCCCCGCGTACGCGCCCACCGGCACCCCCGGCGGCAGGCTGCCGCACAGGGCCACGGCCGAGGCGGAGCGCAGTAGCACCTCGTAGGCCTCCTGGAAGGCCGCCCACTCGGCCGGAGTGATCTCCGGGCCGGGTTCGTTGAGTTGAGTCGTGTCACCCGTCGTGGTGTCGACCACCGCTATCGTGCGGCGCGTCGAGCCCGTCACCGGGACCAGCGCGTCCACCACGCCCGGTGCGCACGTGAGTTGCTCCTGCACCGCGCGGCCGGTGGCCCCGCCCGTGAAGCCCGTGACCGTCACCTCGTGGCCGAGGGCGGCGAGCACCCGGGCCACGTTCAGGCCCTTGCCGCCCGGCCGTTCGGTCACCTCGGTCACCCGGTGCGAGGTGTGCGGCCGCAGGGACCGTATGCGGTAGGTGATGTCGAGAGCGGTGTTCAGCGTGACCGTGAGGATCACCTGGGCCGACCTCCCCCGAAGAGAATCATGAAGTAGACGCCGCGTATGCGCTTACCGGTTGTTCCGGAGGCTCGATCATGCCAAAGACAACGGCGGTCGGCCCAGTCCCGCGGACCAACCGCCGTGCTTGAACAGTCAATTGTTGTACGCCGGTAGCCATTCGCCGTGCGCTGCCGAGGGACCAATCACCCCAGTTGGGGATCGACCACCCATTCGCCCTTGCGCATCACGCCCTTGAGCCCGAAGCCGGCGTCGAGGACCACCAGGTCGGCGTCCTTGCCCGGCTCCAGCGAGCCCACCTTGTCGTACACGCCGAGCAGCCGCGCGGGGTTGGCGGACAGGGCCGCCACGACGCCCTCGACCGGCAGCCGGTCGATCGTCACCGCGCGCTGGAAGGCACGGTCGAGCGTGAGCGTCGAGCCCGCGATCGAACCGCCCTCCACCAGGCGGGCGACGCCGTCCGCGACCTCGACCTCCAGCGGGCCGAGCATGTAGCGGCCGTCACCGAAGCCCGCCGCGTCCATCGCGTCCGTGATGAACGCGACCCGGTCCGCGCCCGCGTGATGGAACGCCAGCTTCAGGGAGGCCGGGTGCAGATGCGTCCCGTCGTTGATCAGCTCGACCGTGATCCGTTCGTCCTCCAGGAGGGCGGCGATGGGGCCGGGGGTGCGATGGCCGAGCGCGGGCATCGCGTTGAACAGGTGCGTCGCCACGGTCGCGCCCGCGTCGATGGCCTCCTGCGTCTGCTCGTACGTCGCGTCGGTGTGCCCGATCGCCGCGATCACCCCGTGCTCGGCCAGCAGGCGTACGGAGTCGATGCCGCCCGGCAGTTCGGTGGCGAGGGTGACCATCTTGGCCCGGCCGCGCCCCGCGTCGATCAGCTTGCGGACCTCCGCCGGGTCCGGGTCGCGCAGCAGTTCCTCGGAGTGCGCGCCCTTGCGGCACGGCGAGATGAACGGGCCCTCGAAGTGGATGCCCGCGATGTCGCCCTGCTCGGCCAGCTCGGACAGCAGTCCGGCACGCTCGGCCAGACCGTGCATGTCGCCGGTGACGGTCGAGGCGACGACCGTCGTGGTGCCGTGCAGCCGGTGCGTGTGGACGCCCTGGAGGACCTCCTCGACGGTCCCGGAGGTGAAGGACGCGCCTCCGCCGCCGTGGTTGTGCATGTCGACGAAGCCGGGCACCAGCCAGTGGCCCGACAGATCGACCGTCTCCGTCTCCATGGGGGCGCTTCCAGCGATCCGCGCGCCGTCGACGATCACGCGGCCGCCGTCCACGATCCCGGTGGGCAGGACCACCCGGGCGCCGGCGAGAACCTTGCTAGGGGCCATCAGGTGGTTACCTCCGAGCGGTCGGTGATGTCGGTTTCGAGTAGATCCCAGGCCAGCAGGCCCGCGCCCAGGCAGCCGGCCGTGTCTCCGAGGGCCGCCGGGACGATGGACGGCAGCTTCTGGAAGGTGACGCGCCGCTCGACGGCGGCCCGCAGCGGTGTGAACAAGGTTTCTCCCGCCTCGGCCAGACCGCCACCGATGATCAGGGTGCGCGGGTCCAGCAGGGTGAGCGCGGTGACGAGCCCGTCGGCGAGCGCGTCGACGGCCTCCTGCCAGACGGCTGCCGCTCGCGGATCCCCGGACTCCACGGCCTTGGCGCAGTCCGCCGCGTCCGCCTCCGGATCGCCGGACGCCTCGGCCCAGGCCTGGCTGACCGCCGCCGCGGAGGCGAACCGCTCCAGACAGCCGCGCTGCCCGCACGGACACGGGGTCCCTCCGGGGCGTACGACGATGTGGCCGATCTCGCCCGCGAAGCCGTGCGCGCCCTCCTCGACGCCGCCGTCGATACCGATGGCGCCCGCGATACCGGTACCGAGCGGGACGAACAGGAAACGGTCCGCGCCGTGCCCCGCGCCGATGCGGCCCTCGGCGAGCCCGCCCGTGCGGACGTCGTGGCCGAGTGCGACGGGGACGCCGCCCAGCCGGTCGCCGAGCAGCCGGCGCAGCGGGACGTCCCGCCAGCCGAGGTTGGCCGAGTACACGGCGATGCCCTGCGCGGCGTCGACGATGCCGGGGACGGCGACTCCGGCGGCGGACGCGGGCTCGCCGAAGCGCTGCTCGCCGTATCCGCGCAGCTCGGCGGCGAAGCCGAGGATCGTCTCGACGACGGCGTCCGGACCGCGTTCCCGGCCGGTCGCCCGGCGGGCCTGATGGAGCAGCTCGCCGTCTGCCCCCACGAGGGCGGCTTTCATCCCGGTGCCGCCCACATCGAGGGCGATGACATGTCTCACGTGGGACAGTGTCGCCCCTTACCCCAGGAGAGGTCTAGTCCACTCACGTGGTGTAGACCTTGTATCCGCATTCCGAGACAGATGCAACGGACGCAGAAGCAAAGAGGGCCAGGGCCCGGCCGGAGGCCGGCCGGAGACTTGCCAGGGGTTGGGAGAAAGACGCAGTGCAGCGGCGTAGGACAGGACTGATCGCGGTGGCCTCGGCCTTGGGCATGACGGCGACCCTCGCGGGCTGCGGCAGTTCGGGCGGTTCCTCGGAGGTGACCCTCAAGCTGGTGGCCGCCGACTACGGCGACTCCAAGGCCAACAGCTCCCAGAAGTACTGGGACAAGCTGGCCAAGGAGTACGAGGCCGACCACCCGGGGGTCGAGGTCGAGGTCAGCGTCTACTCCTGGACCGACGTCGACCGCAAGGTCAAGGAGATGGTCGCGGCGGGCGACGCCCCCGACATGGCGCAGATCGGCGCGTACGCCGACCACGCCGCGAAGGGCGAGCTCTACAAGGTCGACGACCTGCTCTCCATACCCGTGCAGGCCAACTTCGTCCCGCAGCTCACGGACGCGGGGCAGATGGACCGGACGCAGTACGGCATGCCGTTCGCCTCCTCCACGCGGCTGCTCTTCTACAACAAGACGCTGTTCTCGCAGGCCGGGATCGCCCCGCCGCAGACTTGGAGCGAGCTCGCGGCCGACGCCAAGGCGCTCAGGTCCAAGGGCGTCAAGTTCCCGTACGCGCTGCCGCTCGGGCCGGAGGAGGCGCAGGCCGAGACGATGCAGTGGCTGCTGAGCGGGGGCGGCGGCTACACCGACGACGTCGGCACGTACTCCATCGACTCGCCGCAGAACGTCAAGACGTTCACGTGGCTCAAGGACGAACTGGTCGGCAAGGGGCTCACCGGGCCCGTCGCGCCCGCGAAGCTGAACCGCGCCGCCGCGTTCTCCGCGTTCACCCGCGGCGAGGTCGGGATGCTCGTCGGGCACCCCACGCTGATGCAGATGGCCGCCAAGAAGGGCGTGAAGTTCGGCATGGTGCCGATGCCCGGCATCGACGGCAGGGCCAAGGCCACGATGGGTGTCGCCGACTGGATGATGGCCTTCAAGAAGAACGGCCACGGCAAGCAGATCGGCGACTTCCTCAACTTCGTCTACGACGACAAGAACGTGCTCGCCTTCTCCCACGAGTACAACCTGCTGCCGGTCACCGCGTCGGCGTCCGAGGCCATGGCCGCCGACAAGAACGACCAGGACCTCGGCCCGTTCCTCGACCAGCTCCCCTCCTCCGTGCTCTACCCCGTCGGCAAGACCTCCTGGGCCGGGATCAGCGCCGACGTCAAGAATCAGATCGCCCAGGCCGTGAGTTCGAGCGGGAGCCCGACCGGGGTCCTGAGCAAGCTCCAGACCACGGCGACGACGGAGGACAGCGCGGCGTAGCGCTGTCAGTGCCGGGGGATACCGTGCTGTCCATGGAGGACCTCACGCCGCGGGAACAGGGCATCCTCGCGATGGAGCGCCGCGGCTTTCCGGGCCCCGGGGCCAAGGAGCGGGCGATACGGGAGCAGCTGGGCCTGCCCCCGGTGCGCTACTACCAACTCCTCAACGCCCTCCTCGACGATCCACGCGCCCTCGCCCACGACCCCGTCACGGTCAACCGCCTCCGGCGGGTCAGGGAGGGGCGTCGGGGGGAGCGGTGACGGGGGTGCCGTGGGGGCGCCCCACCCGCATCCTGGTGGGCAGCTACACGTGACGCGATGAGCCGTGGGTGCGCCCGGCCCCGCGCGGATAGGGTCGGCGTATGGGCAGCCATCCGGAATCCCCGGAGTCCACGGACTCCTTGCCGACGCCAGTGACCCCCGCCGGACGCGACGGCCTCGACGCCATCCTCGCCCGGCCCACCCGGGCCGTGATCGCGCTCGACTTCGACGGAACCCTCGCACCGATCGTCCCCGACCCCGAACAGGCCCGCGCCCACCCCGACGCGGTCCCCGCCCTCGCAGCCCTCGCCCCGAAGGTCGCCTCCGTAGCCGTGATCACCGGCCGCCCGGCCGGCGTCGCGGTCCGGCACGGCGGCTTCGCGGGCGTACCGGGCCTGGAGCACCTGGTCGTCCTCGGCCACTACGGCGCGGAACGCTGGGACGCCGTGAGCGGCACGGTCAACGCCCCCGCCCCGCACCCCGGCGTCGCCGCCGTCCGCGCCGAGCTGCCCGGGGTCCTCGACGGGATCGGGGCCTGGCAGGGCACGTGGATCGAGGAGAAGGGCCGCGCCGTCGCCGTCCACACCCGCCGCGCCAGCGACCCGCAGGCCGCCTTCGAAGCCCTGTGCGAGCCCCTCACCGACCTGGCCACCCGGCACGGCCTGATCGTCGAGCCGGGCCGCATGGTCCTGGAGCTGCGCCCGCCGGGCACGGACAAGGGCGTCGCCCTACTGGAGTACGTCCGCGAGATCGGTGCCGAAGCCGTGCTGTACGCCGGTGACGACCTGGGCGACCTGCCCGCCTTCGCCGCCGTCGACAAGCTCCGCTCCGACGGCATCCCCGGGCTCCTCGTCTGCAGTGGCAGCTCCGAGGTCGCCGAACTCGCCGACCGGGCCGACCTGGTGGTGGACGGCCCGCCCGGCGTCGTACGACTGCTGTCCGCGCTCGCGGCTCAACTGGACTGATCGGCACCGATGTTGGAGGGGACGGAGAGCGGGTTCCCGAAGTAGTCCGGTCCGCCCCCGGTCACCGACGCCGTACCGCGCGCCGGCGAACCGGGCCGCAGCCGTACGCCGTAGGGGCCGGCCGGGTCCGCGGACACGAACAGCGGATCGGCGTGCACCGCCGCGGTGTCCCGGTCCTGCGAGGTGTGCCAGCAGAGGTTGTCGGAGTAGGTGCTGACCGTGTCCGAGACGGGGACATGGGCACTCGCCCTGGCGAGCGATGGCCAGGCCCCGCCCACCGAGGTCTTGGACCCGTCGTCGTCACCCCGCCCGCAGTCCAGGTAGTACGTCGGCCCGGAGAGGTCTTCGCGAGGGCCACGCCAGTGGGCAGCGGAGCCGCCACCGCGATCACCGTGAGTATGCGCGTACGCCAGAGAGCCATGCGCGGAAGGTAGCCAGGGGACGCATAGGGGGCCCACGGACAAACGGAGCCCACTGTTGGACTCCGCGACCGCCGCAGCCGTTGTCACTGTGGGCAGTCGTTCCGCGGGGCCGGAGCGGGTGGGCACAGCCACCAACGCCGGGAGCCTTGCAATCAGGCGTCCAGCTCGTGCAACTGCTCAAGGAACCACTGGGCCGGCGGCAAAGCCGTGGCCGCGGCAGCCAACCGCTTCGTACGCTCGGCCCGCTCGCCGAGGGACATGGACAACGCCTCGTGCAACGCGCGGGCGGTACCGATCACGTCGTACGGATTCACAGAAATCGCATCCTCGCCCAGCTCCTCGTACGCCCCCGCCTCCCGCGACAGCACCAGCACGCACCCCTCGTCGGAGACGACCGGCACCTCCTTGGCGACGAGGTTCATGCCGTCCCGGATGGGGTTGACGAGGGCCACGTCGGCGAGCCGGTACGCGGCCAGGGAGCGGGCGAAGTCGTCCTTGACGTGCAGCAGGACCGGAGTCCAACCGGCCGTCCCGTACTGCGAGTTGATCTCCTCGGCGAGACGCTGCACCTCCGCCGTGTAGTCGCGGTACACGGCGAGGTCCTGCCGGGACGGGTACGCGAAGGCGACGTGCACGACGCGTTCGTGCCACGCCGGGTGGTCGTCGAGGAGCCGGCGGTACGCCAGCAGTCCGCGCACGATGTTCTTCGACAGCTCGGTCCGGTCGACCCGCACGATTGTTTTGCGGCCGTCGCCGATCTGCTCCCGCAGGGTGGCCATCCGCTCCTCGACGTCCGCCTCGTGCGAGCGTCGCCGCAGGAAGTCCGCGTCCGCGCCGAGCCCGTGCACACCGACCCGGGTGTCACCGAGCCCGCCGACGAGGTCGGCGGCGCACGCGGTGAACGCGTCCGCCCAGCGCCTGGTGAGGAAGCCGAGCCGGTCCGCGCCCAGCATCCCGCGCAGCACCTGCTCGGCGATGTCGTCCGGCAGCATCCGGAAGTAGTCCACCGGCGCCCACGGTGTGTGCGAGAAGTGCCCGATCCGCAGGTCGGGGCGCAGCTCACGCAGCATCCCGGGCACGAGGGTCAGGTGGTAGTCCTGTACGACCACCACGGCACCCCGGGCCGCCTCGTCGGCCAGCGCCTCGGCGAACGCGCGGTTGTACGCCTCGTACGACGCCCACTGGCGCCGGAACTCCGCGTCGAAGACCGGCTCCAGCGGCGTCTGGTACAGCATGTGGTGGACGAACCACAACACGGAGTTCGCGATGCCGTTGTACGCGGCGGCGTGCACCTCGGCGTCGATGTCCAGCATGCGTACGCCGTCCTCGCCGACCCCGCGCCGCACCGCCTCGCGGTCCCCGTCGCCGAGCGCCGAGCACACCCACAGGGCGCCCGCGTCCGGCCCGATCGCGGACAGGCCCGAGACCAGCCCGCCGCCACCGCGCTTGGCGTGCAGCGAACCGTCCTCGCGCACTTCGTAGGTGACCGGGCCGCGGTTGGAGGCGACCAGGATCCGGTGGGCACCGTGCGTTGAAGCCATGCCACGCGTTGAAGCCATGCCTCGAAACCTAGCCCGGCACCGAAACGCTCAAACGTTCCCCTCGGCTGTATGCAATGCGGTGCCGTTCGTCATCCGCAGGCCGGTGGGGGCTGGTCGCGCAGTTCCCCGCGCCCCTTGGGGGCGCGCTCTACGCGGCCTTCCGTTTCTGGTACTCGGAGATTTCCACCATAGGAGGGCGTTCCTCCGTGTCAACGGAGTGGGTGCGCGGCTCGAAACCGTCCTCCCCCCGCTCGAACTGCGTGAGCGACGGGCGGATCATGTGGCCGCGGGCCAGGCGCAGCTGGGCCGTGCGGTAGATCGCCGCGGCCATGCGGCCCAGCGCCTGTCCGTCCTGGTGACGGTGCTTGCGGACGCCCACGTCGACCTGGGCGAGGGCGTCCAGGCCCACCAGGTGCAGGGCGTCGACGAGCATGCCCAGCTCGACGCCGTATCCGACGGGGAACGGCAGCTGTTCGAGCAGGGAACGGCGGGCCGCGTACTCGCCGCCGAGCGGCTGGACGAAGCCCGCGAGCTGCGGCCAGTGCATGTTCAGCAGGGGGCGGGCCATCAGCTCGGTGACGCGGCCGCCCTGGCCCGCGGCCTGACCCAGGGGACGGTCGTACATCGCCTTGACCAGGTCCACGCCCGGTTCGGTGAGCAGTGGGCCCACGATCCCGGAGACGAAGTCGGACGAGAACTCCTTGAGGTCCGCGTCGATGAAGCAGACGATGTCCCCGCCCGTCACGAGGAGCGACCGCCACAGGACCTCGCCCTTGCCGGGCACGGCCGGGATGCGCGGCAGGATCTCGTCCCGGTGCACGACTCGCGCGCCCGCGGCGGCGGCGACCTCGGAGGTGCGGTCCGTCGAGCCCGAGTCGACGACGACGATCTCGTCGACGAGAGGCACCTGCTCCATCAGATCGTGGCGGATGACCGCGACGATCTCGCCGACGGTCTCCTCCTCGTTGAGCGCGGGCAGCACGACACTGACCGTCGACCCTGTGGTGCGTTTGGCGGCCATGAGCTGGTGGAGCGGGCGATCGGTCACGGACCAGGAGCGTGTGCTCAGCCAGCGCTCGACTTCCTTCAGCACAGTCTGCGGCTCCTCACTGTCTGATCACCCGTTGTCTCACGGTGTGATCCATCTCGCGGTTCGGACGACTATCTCAACTGTCCTGGCCTTCGGTTACAGTCTTGAACAACGCGGATGACCATCGCATTGCGTAGATCGTCGGCGCGCATGGTGATCAATAGTTCAACAACCGAATACCGCTCATCCAGAGGGGCAGAGGGATACGGCCCGTTGAAGCCCCGGCAACCCTCCAGCCGGTCTTGTCACGTTGACGTGGCGAGGCTCCCGGCTAGGGAAGGTGCCAAATCCGTCTCACGGCGAAGTGCGTCGTGAGGAAGATGAGGAGAAAGGGCCTCGCCTCCATGGCTGCGCAGACTGTTGCAAGCACCACCAACACCGTAGACGCCGTTGATCTCGGCCCCGCCGCCGCGCTTTCCTGCCGCGAGTGCGGGCACCGCGTCCCGCTCGGCCCGGTCTTCGCCTGCGAGGAGTGTTTCGGCCCGCTGGAGATCGCGTACGACTTCTCGGCCTACGACACCGAGGAACTCCGCAAGCGTATCGAAGCGGGCCCCGCGAACATCTGGCGCTACGCGCCCCTCCTGCCCGTCCCCGCGGACGTCGCCGAGAAGCCGAACATCAACCCCGGCTGGACCAAGCTCGTCAAGGCCGACAACCTGGCGCGCGAGCTCGGTGTCGACGCCGGCAAGCTCTTCGTCAAGGACGACTCCGGCAACCCGACGCACTCCTTCAAGGACCGCGTCGTAGCCCAGGCCATCGAGGCCGCGCGCGCCTTCAACTTCACCACCCTCTCCTGCTCCTCCACCGGCAACCTCGCCGGCGCGGTCGGCGCCGCCGCCGCCCGTGCCGGCTTCCGCTCCTGCGTGTTCATCCCGCACGACCTGGAGCAGGGCAAGGTCGTGATGGCCGCGATCTACGGCGGCGAGCTCGTCGGCATCGAGGGCAACTACGACGACGTGAACCGCTTCTGCTCCGAGCTGATCGGCGACCCGGCCGGCGAGGGCTGGGGCTTCGTCAACGTCAACCTGCGGCCGTACTACGCGGAGGGCTCCAAGACCCTGGCGTACGAGATCTGTGAGCAGCTCGGCTGGCGACTGCCCGACCAGCTGGTCGTCCCGATCGCCTCCGGCTCCCAGCTCACGAAGATCGACAAGGGGCTGCAGGAGCTGATCAAGCTCGGCCTCGTCGAGGACAAGCCGTACAAGATCTTCGGCGCCCAGGCCGAGGGCTGCTCGCCGGTGTCCGTCGCCTACAAGGCCGGGCACGACGTCGTACGGCCGCAGAAGCCGAACACCATCGCCAAGTCGCTCGCCATCGGCAACCCGGCCGACGGTCCGTACGTCCTCGACATCGCGCGCCGCACGGGCGGTGCGGTGGAGGATGTCAACGACGAGCAGGTCGTCGATGCGATCAAGCTCCTTGCGCGGACCGAGGGCATCTTCGCCGAGACGGCGGGCGGTGTGACCCTCGGCGTCACGAAGAAGCTGATCGAGAACGGCCTCCTCGACCCGACCCTGACCACGGTCGTCCTCAACACCGGCGACGGCCTCAAGACCCTGGACGCGGTGGCCGGCACAGGCCTGACCGCGACCATCCGCCCGAACCTGGACTCCTTCCGAGAGGCTGGCCTCGCATCATGAGCGTCAACGTCCGCATCCCCACCATCCTGCGCACCTACACCGGCGGCCAGGCCGAGGTGACGGCCGAGGGTGGGACCCTCGCCGAGGTCATCGCCGACCTGGAGAAGAACCACACGGGTATCGCCGCGCGCGTTCTGGACGACCAGGGCAAGCTGCGCCGCTTCGTCAACGTCTACGTCAACGACGACGACGTGCGGTTCGAGCAGGGTCTGGAGACGGCGACGCCGGACGGTGCGGGCGTGTCGATCATCCCGGCCGTCGCGGGCGGCTGAACCGTCACCCAGGGTGAGATTGTTACCGTAGGTAACGCTCATCACTAAGAGTTCATCGAATTGCCCCCTCCGTGAGAGAAACGGAGGGGGCAATTCTGCATGGTTGAGCGCGGTAGAGTTGGGGAACCTGCTTCGCCTTTCATGCCGGACGCATATGAGTATCTGCGCGAGACCCGACAAGAAGTAGCCAAAGTGCCCCGCCTTTTTGAGCCGTTTATGGCATTTACGGGGCCCGACTTGCCCTGAATCTTCTCGAATTCTCCGCATATTACCGATCGGCCGTGCCCAGAATTCTCGTCCGATTGACCTGTTGCAGACGGCAGTTGGACAGATACATTCAGCCGCGGTCGACGCGTTCCGGCGCACACCCCCAACCGTTGGGGGGTGAGGTCTGACCCGGATCCGCGAAGTGTGGATCTGTGCAAGGGCCAGTAATAGGGGAGTTAGGCATGGCTCAGGGCACCGTCAAGTGGTTCAACGCGGAGAAGGGGTACGGCTTCATCGCGGTCGACGGTGGTGCGGACGTCTTCGTGCACTACAGCGCGATTCAGATGGACGGCTACCGCACCCTTGAAGAGGGTCAGCGAGTGGAGTTCGAGATCTCGCAGGGCCAGAAGGGTCCGCAGGCGGACATGGTCAAGCTCGCCGTCTGATCCCGGCGCGAACGGCCACCGACGCACTCACGCCGAGGGGCCCGCATCCCATCAGGGACGCGGGCCCCTCGTGCGTTCCCGGACCCGCCCCCGTTCGCGCCGCCGGGCCCGCTCCCGTTAGTGAGAGGCGCTTGCACTCGCAGGGGCCGAGTGCTAATCATTGGCGTTAGCACTCTCCGAGTGAGAGTGACAGAACTTGGATCGGGCCGGCGAGGCCCGCAGGCCTGTGGGGCAAGGAACCACAGGGTTTGCAGGCCGTCCGTCGCGGGCGCGGGCGCGATCCGGAGCAATCCACCCCGTCCGGGAGGACCACTTCACATGGCCAAGATCATCGCGTTCGACGAGGAGGCACGGCGCGGTCTCGAGCGCGGGATGAACCAGCTCGCCGACGCCGTCAAGGTCACCCTTGGCCCCAAGGGCCGGAACGTCGTCCTCGAGAAGAAGTGGGGCGCCCCCACGATCACCAACGATGGTGTTTCCATCGCCAAGGAGATCGAGCTCGAGGACCCGTACGAGAAGATCGGCGCCGAGCTGGTCAAGGAAGTCGCCAAGAAGACGGACGACGTCGCCGGTGACGGTACGACCACGGCGACCGTTCTCGCCCAGGCGCTGGTCCGCGAGGGCCTGCGCAACGTGGCCGCCGGTGCCAACCCGATGGCCCTCAAGCGCGGTATCGAGAAGGCCGTCGAGGCCGTCTCCGGTGCCCTGCTCGAGCAGGCCAAGGATGTCGAGACCAAGGAGCAGATCGCTTCCACGGCCTCCATCTCCGCCGCCGACACCCAGATCGGCGAGCTCATCGCCGAGGCCATGGACAAGGTCGGCAAGGAAGGCGTCATCACCGTCGAGGAGTCCCAGACCTTCGGTCTGGAGCTGGAGCTCACCGAGGGTATGCGCTTCGACAAGGGCTACATCTCGGCGTACTTCGCCACCGACATGGAGCGTATGGAGGCCGTCCTCGACGACCCGTACATCCTGATCGCCAACTCGAAGATCAGCAACGTCAAGGACCTGCTGCCGCTCCTCGAGAAGGTCATGCAGTCCGGCAAGCCGCTGCTGATCATCGCCGAGGACGTCGAGGGCGAGGCCCTGTCGACCCTGGTCGTCAACAAGATCCGTGGCACCTTCAAGTCCGTCGCCGTCAAGGCCCCGGGCTTCGGTGACCGCCGCAAGGCCATGCTCGGCGACATCGCCATCCTCACGGGCGGCGAGGTCATCTCCGAGGAGGTCGGCCTCAAGCTGGAGAACGCGGGTCTGGACCTGCTGGGCCGCGCCCGCAAGGTCGTCATCACCAAGGACGAGACCACGATCGTCGACGGCGCCGGCTCCGCCGACCAGGTCGCCGGCCGGGTCAACCAGATCCGTGCCGAGATCGAGAACTCGGACTCGGACTACGACCGCGAGAAGCTCCAGGAGCGCCTGGCGAAGCTGGCCGGCGGCGTGGCCGTCATCAAGGCCGGTGCCGCCACCGAGGTCGAGCTCAAGGAGCGCAAGCACCGCATCGAGGACGCCGTTCGCAACGCGAAGGCGGCCGTCGAGGAGGGCATCGTCGCCGGTGGTGGCGTGGCCCTCATCCAGGCCTCCGCGGTCTTCGAGAAGCTGGAGCTCGAGGGTGACGAGGCGACCGGCGCCAACGCCGTGAAGCTCGCCCTGGAGGCCCCGCTCAAGCAGATCGCCGTCAACGGTGGTCTCGAGGGTGGTGTCGTCGTCGAGAAGGTGCGCAACCTTCCCATCGGTCACGGTCTGAACGCCGCGACCGGCGAGTACGTCGACATGATCGCCGAGGGCATCATCGACCCGGCGAAGGTCACGCGCTCTGCCCTGCAGAACGCCGCCTCCATCGCCGCGCTGTTCCTCACCACCGAGGCCGTCATCGCCGACAAGCCCGAGAAGGCCGGCGCGGCCGCTCCGGGCGGCATGCCGGGCGGTGACATGGACTTCTGATCGACCTCTGGTTGATCACTGTCCTTACGTTCCGAGGGCGGTACCCCCACTCCCAGGGGGTGCCGCCCTCGGGCGTTTTCGGGGTGCTGCCATCAGGCGATTCCGGGGTGCTGCCGTCGGGTGGATCCGGGGTGCTCCAGTCGCGCGTGTGCGGGATCACAGGAATGGGCCGTGGGGCGGCGGAATGTCGTGGCGGGTGGGGCAGTTGTCGTTCACGGGCGGTCGATGCATGTGCACATACCGCCCGGAATCCCTTAACTGCTCGACACTGATCGACCTCTCCGAGGAGCCCCCTTCGTGACTGCCACCGCCGCCTCGCGCGCAGCCGAGATCCTGTCCCGCCCCGTCTCCCTGAACGGCCTGACCGTCCCGAACCGCATCGTGATGGCCCCGATGACCCGGCAGTTCTCGCCGGGCGGCGTACCGGGGGAGGACGTCGTCGGGTACTACGCCCGCCGTGCCGCCGCGGGCGTGGGTCTCATCGTCACCGAGGGCACGTACGTGGGCCACGATTCGGCCGGGCAGAGCGACCGCGTCCCGCGTTTCCACGGTGAGGAGCAGCTGGCGGGCTGGACGAAGGTCGCCGACGCCGTGCACGCGGCGGGTGGCACGATCGTGCCGCAGCTGTGGCACATCGGCATGGTGCGCAATCAGGGTGAGCCGCCGTTCGCGGACGCCCCGGCGGTCGGCCCCTCCGGCATCGGCTCCGAGGGTGCCGACGTCACCGGCAAGGCCATGACGCAGACCGACCTGGACGACGTGGTCGGCGCCTTCGCGTCGGCCGCGGCCGACGCCGAGCGCATCGGCTTCGACGGCGTAGAGCTGCACGGCGCCCACGGCTACCTCATCGACCAGTTCCTGTGGGAGGGCACCAACCGCCGCACGGACGCGTACGGCGGCGACTCGGTGGCCCGTACGAAGTTCGCGGCGGAGATCGTGGCCGCAGTGCGCGCGGCGGTCTCGCCGGACTTCCCCGTCCTCTTCCGTTACTCGCAGTGGAAGCAGCAGGCGTACGACGCCCGGCTCGCCGAGACCCCGGAGGAGCTGGAGGCGATCCTGACGCCGCTCGCCGCCGCCGGAGTGGACGCCTTCCACGCCTCCACCCGCCGCTACTGGCTCCCGGAGTTCGACGACTCCGACCTGAACCTGGCCGGCTGGACGAAGAAGATCACCGGCAAGCCCGCCATCACCGTCGGCTCGGTCGGCCTGGACGGTGAGTTCCTCAAGGCCTTCCAGGGAGAGGGCTCCTCGGTCAGGGGCATCGACGACCTGCTGGACCGCCTGGAGCGCGACGAGTTCGACCTCGTCGCCGTGGGCCGCGCGCTGCTTCAGGACCCGGAGTGGGCGGCGAAGGTCCTCGACGGACGATTCGCGGACCTGGCGGCATACGACGCGGCGGCTCTGAAGACCCTCAGCTGAGCTGGAAGAGTTCTCAGCCCCCGCCGCCCCTACCCGGCGGGCGGTTGCAGCGCAGTTCCCCGCGGCCCGTCAGGGGCGCGGGGAACTGCGCAATCTTTTAGGGGGTCTGGGGGCGCAGCTCCCAGGTACGGGACGGGCAGGGGCGGCGGGGGCGAGAAAACACACGGCGCGCCCCCCGCTTCGAACACTTCTCTTGCTTAAGTCAATCAATCGTGATTAAGTTTGAGTAAGTCAAGCAATCTTGCCGTCGCCCGGAGGCCCCGCCATGTCCGACGCACTCGCCCGATCCCCCGAGGCGGGGAGCTCCGCTCCGCCGAGGTCGAACGCCGTGGTCGCGGTCCTGGCCCTCGCCGGAATCGTCGTCTCGCTGATGCAGACCCTGGTGATCCCGATCGTCCCGGAGCTGCCGAAGTACCTCGACGCCTCGGCGTCGAACACCGCCTGGGCGGTCACCGCCACGCTGCTCGCCGCCGCCGTGGCCACCCCGGTCGCCGGGCGCCTCGGCGACATGTTCGGCAAGCGCCGCCTGCTGCTGGTCAGCCTCGTGCTGCTGGTGTCCGGCTCGGTTGTCTGCGCGCTCAGCGACTCCCTCGTCCCGATGATCATCGGCCGCACCCTCCAGGGCCTGGCCGCCGCCGTCGTCCCGCTCGGCATCAGCATCATGCGGGACGTCCTGCCCGCCGAACGCCTCGCAGGGTCCACCGCCCTGATGAGCGCCTCCCTCGGTGTCGGCGGCGCGCTCGGCCTGCCCGCCGCCGCCTTCATCGCCGACAACTTCGACTGGCACATCCTGTTCTGGACCTCGGCCGCCCTCGGCGTCGTCGCGGTCGCGCTCGTCCTGACGATCGTGCCCGAGTCCACGGTGCGCACCGGCGGCCGCTTCGACCTGATCGGCTCCGCCGGTATGGCGGTCGGCCTGGTCTCCCTGCTGCTGGCCGTCTCCAAGGGCAGCGACTGGGGCTGGACCAGCGGCACCACCCTCGGCCTGTTCGCGGTGGCCGTCGTCGTCCTGCTGGCCTGGGGCGTCTACGAGCTGCGCACCAGCCAGCCGCTGGTCGACCTGCGCACCACCGCTCGCCGCCAGGTGCTGTTCACCAACCTCGCCTCGATCGCCTTCGGCTTCTCGATGTTCGCCATGTCCCTGGTTCTGCCGCAGCTGCTCCAGCTGCCCGAGGCCACCGGGTACGGCCTGGGCAAGTCGATGATGACCGTCGGTCTGGTCATGGCCCCGCAGGGTCTGGTCATGATGGCCATGGCGCCCCTCTCCGCCGCCATCACCAAGACCAAGGGGCCCAAGATCACCCTCATGTTGGGCGCCGTCATCGTCGCCGCCGGCTACGGCCTCAACATCCTGCTGATGTCCGAGGTCTGGCACCTCGTCCTGGTCTCCTGCGTCATCGGCGCCGGTGTCGGTTTCGCCTACGGTGCGATGCCCGCCCTGATCATGGGTGCGGTGCCCGCCTCCGAGACGGGCGCCGCCAACAGCCTCAACACCCTGATGCGGTCCATCGGCACGTCTTTCGCCAGCGCCCTCGCCGGCGTCATCCTCGCCCAGATGACCACCACGTTCGGCAGCACCGCCCTGCCCTCCGAGAACGGCTTCAAGGTGGTCATGGCCATCGGTGCCGGTGCGGCGATCCTCGCCTTCGTCCTCGCGTCCTTCCTGCCGGGCCGGCGTGCGGCCGGGGCGGACGCGGCGCCCGCGGGGCCGGGCGACGAGCAGACCGAGGATGCCGCTGAGGTCTCCGGGGCGAAGGCGTAAACCCTCGATGGACTCAGGGCGGTCGCCGTCGCGCGTGGGTGCGACGGCGACCGCCCGGCCGTTCCTTGCCGAGTCCGTACCTGGCTATGTCCGCCCTGGTCGCGCTGGGCCGCTGCAACGTGGGCACGGCGCAGAAGCTGACCGCCGTGCTGCGAAGGCTGGGCGGCGGCGAGTCATGACCGGGGAGTACGTGGTCGACGTACGGGACGGGCGGGTCGGCCAGGTCATGGGGCGCGAGGGCGGCTACGTACAGCTGCGGCCCGTGGCGGCGGGCGTTGCGTGGGACTGTCCACCGGAGGCGGTGGGCGAGGCGCCACCGGCGGAGGTGCTACGCGGGCGGGTGCGGCGCCTCAACCGGGAGGGCCGGCTCCCGTGAGGTCGGTGGGGGAGGGACGGACTGGCGGATGCGGGCCAACCCGAGCGGCGGAGGCTGGGATTCGGCGCGTGAGCGTGGCCCACATCCGCCAATCCATCCTTCCCGCCCACCTGGGGGCTTCGGCTACAGATTGCCCATCGGTTCGATGTCGATCCTCACCGGGGTGCCCCAGATGCGCAGGACCTCGTAGTCGGTGAACTCGTGGACCAAGCGGTAGGCCATGCCGGGGCGGGGGGTGCGGCGCTCGGCGGCGAGGTAACGCTCGGCCTCGTGGCGGTCGCGGCGGGGGGTGCCGCAGAGCTGCCACGCCTGGCCGTTCCAGACTTCCGGGAGCCAGCGCTGCTGGGGCTGGGGACGGTCGCCGCGGACGCCGTAACGGGACATGGTGCGCTCGGGGGTCTCGTCCGGGCCGGTGGCGCGGCCGCCGTGCGAGTAGGCGTCGTTGACCTCGGAGCGGCGGGCGGCGCGGCGGCGGGTCTCGCAGAGCAGGCAGAGGTCGGCGGCGCCCTCGTCGACCGGCCCGTTCGGGTGCTCGGCGCAGCGGGTCGTGGGCGCCGCCGTCGTCACCGTCTCGTCGAGCAGGTCCAGCGCCCGCTTCAGGTCCGCCTTGACCTCGTGCAGCTTTGCGTCGGGGGTGTCGGCGGTCAGCGCGTCACCGTGCTCACCGAGCAGACGCAGGGCTCGCCCCAGGGCGGTCAGCTGTGCGTGGTTCATGGCTCCACCTTTGCACGCGCCACTGACAACCCGGCAGGGCCGGTAGGGCCGGAGCGGTCGGTGAGGCCGGTGAGACCGAAGAAGTACGTCGCCGCGAAGCCGACCACGTATCCCGTGAGCAGTCCGCCCGCGTAGATCGCGGCCGTCAGGGCCAGGCCCCGGTTGCCGGAGAGCAGGGGGAACAGGGCCCAGCCCGACGGGCCGATGGCTGTCGAGCCGACCTTGTCGCCGAGCATCGAGAAGAGGCCCACGAAGGCGCCGCCCGCCGCTCCTCCCGCGCACGCCGTGATGAAGGGGCGGCCAAGGGGGAGCGAGACGCCGTAGATCAGGGGTTCGCCGACACCGAGGAGGCCCGCGGGGAGTGCCGACCTGATCGTCGTACGGATGGAGTGGTCGTGGCGGAGGCGGACATACACCGCGGCGGCCGCGCCGACCTGGCCCGCGCCCGCCATCGCCAGGACGGGGAGGAGGACGGTGTAGCCCTGCTGCTCGATGAGGGTGGTGTGGATGGGGATCAGGGCCTGGTGCAGGCCGAGCATGACGAGGGGGAGGAACAGGCCGCCCAGGATCAGGCCCGCGAAGGCGCCGGTGTTCTCCAGGAGCCAGTTCGCCGCTGTGCCGATGCCCGTGGAGAGCTCGCCCGCCGTGTACATCAGGGCGTAGAGCGTCACCAGGCCGGTGAGGAGCACGGTGAGGGTGGGGGTGACCAGGACGTCCAGCGTCTCCGGGACCCAGCTGCGGCACCACTTCTCGACGTACGTCCCCAGGAGCGCGGCCGCCAGTGCGCCCAGGACGCCGCCCTGGCCGGGAGCGAGCGTCATGCCGAACGCCGTCACCTTGGCGACGCCCGCGTACACGATCACCGCCGCCACCGCGCCGCCCAGGATCGGGGTGCCGCCGAACTCCTTCGCCGTGTTGTAGCCGACGAAGACGGCGATCAGGGCCATGAAGCCGGAGGCGATGGCGGCGAGGGCCGGGGTGATGGTCGCCAGCCAACCCAGGTTGATCAGCAGCCCGTTCAGGCCCGCGATGACGCCGCAGCCGATCAGGGCGGGGATCAGCGGGACGAAGATGTTCGCGATACGGCGGAGGAGGAGTTTGAGGGGGGTGGTGTTGCGTTGTCGCTGGGTTGCCTTCAGTTCGGCGCCCTTGGCCGCCAGTTGGTCGGCGGTGGTCGCCAGCAACGCCTCGAACTCCGGGGTCACTCGGGCGACCGTGCCCGGGCCCAGGACGATCTGGAACGTGTCGTCGTCGGCGACAATGCCGAGTACGGCGGGGAGTGCTCTGAGGGCGTCCTCCTGGACCTCGGTCCGGTCCCGGAGGCCCAGGCGTAGGCGGGTCATGCAGTGGGCCACGGAGGTGACGTTCGCGGGGCCGCCGACCAGGGGGAGGATCGCGGCGGCGGTGGTGTGGGGGGAGGGGTTCACTGTGCGTTGGTCCTGGTTGCTCGGGGGTTGGGTGCGCTTGCCGGCGCTTGCAGGGTGTCGCTGTGCCCACCCGTTCCGCCCCAGCGGAACGACTGCCCACAGCTGGGACGTTGCCTACAGCCATGTGCGCCTCAGCGTGCTGCCGCCAGTGCCGCTCGCAGGTGGCCCTTGCTCTCGTCCAGGAGGTGGGCCGCCGTGGGGCCGTCCACGCCGCCCAGGATGGTCAGGATCGCGTTCTTCACCTCGCCGTCCGTGGCGGCCAGGGCCCGTTCGATTTCCTCGTCCGAGGCGCCGGTGGCGAGGGCGACGATGCGGCGGGAGCGGGCCCGCAGCTTCTCGTTCGAGGCGCGGACGTCGACCATCAGGTTCCCGTACGTCTTGCCGAGGCGGATCATGGTGATCGTCGAGAGCATGTTGAGGACGAGTTTCTGGGCCGTGCCCGCCTTCAGGCGTGTGGAGCCGGTCAGGAGCTCGGGGCCCACCACGACCTCGATGCCGTGGTCCGCGGCAGCGGCGAGCGCGCTGTCCGCGTTGCAGGACAGACCGATCGTCAACGCGCCTCGCGCGCGGGCGTGTTCGACGGCGCCGACGGCGTACGGGGTGCGGCCGGAGGCGGAGACGCCGACGACCGTGTCGTCGGGGGTCAGCCCCAGTCCGGAGAGGTCCTGCGCGGCCAGCTCCTTGGAGTCCTCGGCACCCTCGATCGAGGTGATCATGGCGGTCGGGCCGCCCGCGATCAGGCCCACGACCTCGGACGGGTCGGTGTTGAAGGTGGGCGGGCACTCGGAGGCGTCCAGGACGCCGAGGCGGCCCGCGGTGCCCGCGCCCGCGTAGATGAGGCGGCCGCCGCGGGACATGCGGTCCGCGATGTCGTCGATGGCGGCGGCGACGAGCGGGAGCTGCGCCGCGACGGCCGTCGGCACGGTCGCGTCCTCGCCGTTCATGATCTTCGCGATCTCCAGGGTGGCCAGCTGGTCGATCTCGGCGAGTTCGGGGCGGAACGCCTCGGTGGTCAGCGACTCCAACTCGGCCCTCAGGCCACGGTAGTTGGAGGAGGCGTCGGCGGTTGAGGTCATGGAGGACGGCTCTTTTCCGTGCGGTACGACGACTTTCCTGTGCTGCGAGAAGCAGGGCCCCGTTGGAGAAGAGAAACAGAGGGGAAGCGGAAGGGAAGAGATGGTCCGGTGGGTGCTCGGCGGGCTAGCGGTGTCCCCCGCCGCGCGGCGTGTGGCGGTGCGCCAGGGCCTCGTACGAGGCGGACAGCGCCGGCGCCGCCGTCTCGTACGTCCGCTGGGCCACCCCCACGAACAGACAGTCCACCACCAGCAGCTGGCTCGTGCGCGACGACATCGCCGCCGGGCGCAGCTCGCTCTCGCGGGCCGTCGACGTGGTGAGGATGTGGTCCGCGTACTGCGTGACGGGACCGCCGGGGCGGCCGGTGATCGCCACCGTCGTCGCCCCGTGCTCGAAGGCGACCCGGAGCGGTTCGATGACGTCGCCGGTCGAACCGGAGTGGGTGATGGCTATCGCCACGTCCTTGGCGCGCAATTGCACCGCGTTGGTGACGGCGAGGTGCGGGTCGCTGTGCGCGTGGGCTATGAGCCCGATGCGCATGAGCTTCTGGAGGAGGTCCTGGGCGACCAGGCCGGACGCGCCGACGCCGTAGATGTCGATGCGGCGGGCCGCGGCGATCGCGGCGACCGCCGCGCCGAGCTGGACGGTGTCGAGCCCGGCGGCGGTGTCGGCGAGGGTCTGCTGCTCGTCGTACGCGAGTTTCGCGACGACGTCTGCGATGGGGTCGTCGACCGCGATGTCGGCGGTGACGGCGGGCGCGCGCCCCGACTGCTGCTGGGCGGCCAGTCCGGCGAGCGCCAGGCGCAGATCCCGGTAGCCGGGGTAGCCGAGCAGACGGGCGGTACGGACGACCGTCGCCTCGCTGGTGCCGGTGAGCTCGGCGAGGCCGGTGACCGTGAGGGCCGCGCAGCCGGCCGGGTCGCCGGCGACGGCCTCGGCGACCCGCTGCATGGAGCGGGTCATCGACGGGGCGAGCGTCCGCACCTTGGCCGCGAGGGCGGCGGGGGCGGGCGGCGCCTCTCCCGCGAAAATTTCCTTCACGTCATGGGTCACATCTGAAAGATATTTTCCGTTGGGGCATACGGTCAAGGGTGCGCACAATGGGTGCATGGACCCCATCAGCCCCCTGGAGCAGGCGTTGCACGCGGCTCGCGCCCTCGTCCTCGCCGATCTCGTCGCCGGTGAGGTGGCCGAGGCGGACGTCGTCTCGCTGGTGGAGGAGTCGGTGGTGCAGCGCCGCTGGTGGGTCGAGCAGTGGCCGGAGGGTGCGGACTACGTCGCCGGGCTGGTCGCCCAGGACGTGCAGGACGCGTTGCTGGAGCGGTACGGCCGGTGGCCGCTGTGCCCCGTCTGCGGCTCCGGTGACCCGCATGCCCTCGACGTCGAGCCCGAGTTGGGGCCCGACCCGCACTGGGTGTGCCACAAGGTGGGCGTGAAGGTCGCCTCGGTGGGCTCCCTCGGCTCAGCGACGGGCGGGATCCCGTCCTCGTGACCGTCTATATCGATCCGCCCACCTGGCCGGGGCACGGCCACATGTGGTCCCACCTGATCAGCGATGTCTCGTACGACGAACTGCACGTGTTCGCCGCGGAGTTGGGTGCGCCGCGGCGTGCGTTCGAGCGGGACCACTACGACATTCCCGCGCACCGGTACGAGGATGCCGTGCGGGCGGGTGCGGTGCAGGTCAGCAGTCGCGAGGTGGTGCGGCTGCTGTACGGGGCGGGGCTGCGGCGCCGCAAGCGTCCGGGGGTCGGTCGGTGACGGCAGGGGCGCAGGGTTTCTCGCCCCCTCCGCCCCTGCCCTCCCCCACTCTCGGCTTCGCTCGAGCGGGGGGACCCCCATCGTCCCTGGGGGCTGCCGCCCCCGGACCCCC
>NZ_JBVHRI010000017.1:0-197572 GCF_055566975.1 Streptomyces sp. NPDC027189 | reverse complement strand
ATTCCTGGAAGGCTTCCCGGAGGGCTTCGGACTTGTCGAAGACACCACCTGACGTCACGGGAACTTCGGGTTGACAAGCCCGATTGGGAATCGGTTCCCCACAGCGACAGCCAGCTGAAAGCCCCGCAGGTCTTCGGACCTGCGGGGCTTTTGCGTGGTCCGACGGGTGCGCCGTGTGATCATCCGGGGTGAGGACAATCACACGGCGCGGGTGGGGTGGTGACGGGCCCCTGAGGGATTACGCGGCGAGGCGCTCCGCGAGCTCCTTGGCCTTGGCGGCCGCGTCGTCGAGGGCCTTGCCGCGGGAGGCCTCGAAGAGGGGGACCAGCTCGGCCATCGCCGGGTTGTGCGGAGCCATCGTGAGCTCCGGGACGATGAAGTCGAGGTCCAGGGCGAGCATGTCGCGCAGGACGGCCTCCAGGTAGTTCTGCACGTACTCGTAGCCCTCGCGCGGGGTGCCCGGCGCGTAGGAGCCGCCGCGGCTGGCGACCACGGTGACCGGGGTGCCCTTCGCCTTCGACTCCTCGTTCATGGCGGTACGGCCGATGAGGACCACGTTGTCCAGCCACGCCTTGAGGGTCGACGGGATCGCGAAGTTGTACATGGGCGCGCCGATCAGGATCGCGTCCGCCCGCTCCAGCTCCTCGATGAGCCGCACGCGCTCGGCGAAGGCAGCCGCCTGCTCGGGGGTGTGGGTGTCCGGGGCGGCGAAACCGGCGGTGTGGGCGTCGGCGGTGATGTGCGGCACGGGGTTCGCGGCGAGATCGCGGTAGATCACCGTGCCCTCGGGGTGCTGCTCCTCCCAGGTCTTGCGGAAGGCGTCCGTCACCGCGCGGGAGGCGGAGGCGGAGCCAGGGAACACGGACGAGTCGATGTGAAGGAGGGTGGCCATGGGGTACTCCAAGCAAGAGGGCTTCTGTTTCGTACTCGACTATAGATAACACAGCTACTTACTTTTTTTCATCCCCATACGAGGACGCAGTACTCTGAACCCATGGCGGAACTGGGGAGCCACGAAGTGGGGCCGTGTCAGCAGGTCGACGACGGCATGACGCGCGTCTTCCAACTGCTCGGAAAACGCTGGACGGGCCTGGTCGTGGCCGTTCTGCTGCAACGTCCTGTCCATTTCGCCGAGTTGCGCAGGTCGATCCCCGGCATCAGCGAACGGATGCTCTCGGACCGGCTCACCGAACTCGGCGCGGCCGGACTGGTCGTGCGTGAGGTCGACGAAGGGCCACCGCTGCGGGTCTCGTACCGGTTGACGGTGGCGGGAGCGGCACTGGAGCCCGCGCTCAAGGAGCTCGGGTCCTGGGCGGAGAGGTACCTGCCGGAGAGCGCCCCGTGCCCGGGGGAGCTCCGGAAGTAGCCCGGTGCTTCTGTGGCTGAGTGGCCCGGTGCTTCCGTGCCTGAGCAGTCCGGTCAGTCTCCTCGCTGAGCAGTCCGGACTTCTGTGGCTGTGGAGTTGTCCACAGGGTCTGACGCGTTTCGACTACCGGCTGTACGGTCAGCACGAGTTGATGTTCGTGCACGGGGGAGGCGGTCGGAATGACCGAGCTCGGGACAGCGGTTCCGGCGCAGCACGCGCCCAGGGCTTTCGGGGTACGGGAATTCGCGGTGCGCGGATTTGCCGCACGGCCCGTGCAGGGCTCGCCGAAAGAAGAGGGGAAGGCCCTGCGTGGGCAGGTGCCGCGCGGCGTGCACGCCGAGCTGACGGTGGACGCCGGCCGGCCGGACGCCGTGACCGCGGTCGAGGAGTCCAACCGCGGCCGGATTCCCGGGCTCACGCCGATACGGGTCGGCAGGATGGCGGCCACCCCCTTCGCCTTCCTGCGCGGTTCGGCGGGCCTCATGGCGTACGACCTCGCCCGCACCCCCGTGACCGGCATCGGTGCCCAGATATGCGGTGACGCGCACGCGGCGAACTTCGGTCTGTACGGGGACGCGCGCGGCGGCCTCGTCATCGACCTGAACGACTTCGACGAGACGGTGCACGGCCCCTGGGAGTGGGACCTCAAGCGGCTCGCCACCTCGCTCGTCCTCGCGGGCCGGGAGGCCGGGGCGGACGAGGACACCTGCCGGGCCGCCGCGCACGACGCCGTGGGCGCGTACCGCCGCACCATGCGCCTGCTGGCCAAGCTGCCGGTGCTGGACGCGTGGAACGCGATCGCCGACGAGGAGCTCGTCTCGCACACCGACGCCCACGATCTGCTCGGCACGTTGGAGCGGGTCTCGGAGAAGGCGCGGGCCAACACCAGCGGCCGGTTCGCCGCCAAGTCGACGGAGCCGGTGGAGGGCGGCGGCCGACGCTTCGTGGACGCGTCGCCGGTGCTGCGCCGGATACCCGACGCGGAGGCGGCCGCGGTCGCCGCGTCTCTGGAGCACTATCTGACGACGCTCTCGGAGGACCGTCTCCCGCTCCTCGCCCGGTACGCGGTGCACGACGTCGCCTTCCGCGTCGTCGGTACCGGCAGCGTGGGCACCCGCTCGTACGTCGTGCTGCTCCTGGACCACCGCGGCGAAGCGCTCGTGCTCCAGGTGAAGGAGGCCCGTGCCTCGGCGCTGCTCCCGCACCTGGCGACCGCCGGGCACCCGATACCCGACGTGTCGCACGAGGGCCGCCGTGTGGTCCTCGGCCAGAAGCGCATGCAGGTCGTCAGCGACATCCTGCTCGGCTGGACCACGGTCGAGGGCCGCCCCTTCCAGGTACGCCAGTTCCGCAACCGCAAGGGCAGCGTCGACCCCGCCGCCCTCGCCGCCGACCAGGTGGACGACTACGCCCGCATGACCGGCGCCCTCCTCGCCCGCGCCCACGCCCACAGCGCCGACCCACGCCTCATCGCCGGGTACTGCGGAAAGAACGAGGAGCTCGACGAGGCCGTCGCCTCGTTCGCCGTGGCGTACGCGGACCGGACAGAGGCGGACCATGCGGAGTTGGTGGCGGCGGTGCGGGACGGGCGGATCGCGGCTGAGCTGGGGGTTTGAGGTCAGTGGAGCGTGGCGTCGCGGGACATCGCGACGAGCGCGCCGGCTCGGCGACAGTAGGTTGATCCGATGGGCCTTTTCGACAAATTGACCGGCACGAAGCGCCCCGGCAGTGGTGTCGCACCGCGTTCCACCGAGGAAGTCCGGGCGGTGCTGCTCGGGCTCAACCAGCCGGACGTGCCCTATGTCATCCGGAACGGCAGCCCGGAGGGTGCCGACTTGGTGGCGGAGTGGCGGGTCTCGGAACCGGCCTGGCGGGACTTCTTCGCTCGGGCCCAGGTGCGCCGGGTCCTTCAAGTCCGGATGCGTCTGGTCCCGGCGGACCACGAGATACGTGCCCTCGACCGGCAGTGGGAGGTCACATGGGTTGGGGGCAGGCCCGGGCTTGCGCTGTCGGCCGAGCACTCCCGTGGGCAGGTGAAGACGGTTTCCCGGCAGTGGACGGTCGGGCGGGGGGCCGGGGGCGGACTTGAGGCGACGGAGACGTTCCGTTTCGACAGCTCGGCGCTGAAGGATCCCCTGCGGGACGCGGTTGTCGGGGCGGGATGGACATGGCGCGGAGTGGTGTCCGGCAGGCTGTGATCGGCCGGTGGGGTGCGGGGCCTGGTGTCGGCGGGGCAGCGGGCTTGGCGTCGGTGGGGTGCGGGGCCTGGTGTCGGCGGGGCAGCGGGCTTGGCGTCGGTGGGGTGCGGGGTTTGGCGTCGGCGGGCCACGGCTTTGGCGAAGGACTCCGCGGCTACCGCCGCCTGCCCGTGGCCTACGCTGGTCGGGTGACGACGCCGGAAGCCGAGCAGAGCCAGTCCGAGCCCACCGATGACGGGGTGCGGGAGCAGTCCGGTGCCGTGGAGGGCGGTGCGGACGAGTCCGCCCGATCCGACCTGGCGGGGTCGTCGCGGGAGGCTCCCGACGGCGAGACGTTCCCGGAGGCGGCGCCCGAGGCGGAGACGCCCCAGCCCGCGGACACCGAGGGTGCTGCGCGGCCCGAGGAGCGCTTGGAGCGGGCCGTGCGGGCGGCCGAGCAGGCGTTGATCGAGTTCGAGATCGCCGTGGAGACCTTCCGGGTCGAGGTCGAGAACTTCTCGCGGCTGCACCACCAGAAGCTCGGACCGATGTACTCCCGGCTCGACGAGCTGGACGCCCAGATCGCCGAGGCGCGGGCCGCACGTACCGGCGACCCGGAGGACGTACGCAAGGCGCACGAGGCGCGGGCCCGGGTCATGCCCATGCCCGGCGTCGAGGAGCTGTTCAACGGCTGGATGGACTCGGAAGGCCTGTTCCCGGAGGCCGTGGCGATGCTCACCGACCAGCCCGTACGGCCCCCGCAGCGGGTGCGCCCCAGCGAGGAGGCCCGCAAGCTCTTCCGCGAGCTGGTCCGTAAAGCCCACCCCGACCTGGCGCAGGACGAGGACGAGCGCAAGCGGCGCGACGAGTTCATCGCCCGGGTGAACGCGGCGTACGGCAGGGGCGACGAGGCGCTGCTGCGGGAGCTCTCCGAGGAGTGGGCCGCGGGTCCCGCGCCCGAGGAGTGGAAGCCGAGCCGCAGCGAGGAGCTCTACGCCCGCCTCGAATGGCTCGCCCAGCGCAAGGAAATGCTCACGTTCGTCGCCCACGAACTGGAGGAGAGCGCCATCGGCGCCATGCTGAAGCTGGCCCCGGACGACCCGGACCGCCTCCTGGAGGAGATCGCGGAACAGCTGCTGGCCCAGGTCGACGAGCGCGAGGCGGAGCTGGCTCAGCTGAAGGCGCAGGCTCCCTGAGGTCTCCGAGCTCCTGAAGGGCAGCGGACGGTCGACAGGGGAACTGGCTGTCGGCGTGGTCAGGTAGCGTCGGAGACATGAGTTTCGGAACTGGTGTGCCCACGGTCGAGGTCGGGAGTCTCGCGGACAGCGACTTCCTGCTGGACGTCCGGGAGGACGACGAGTGGGAGGCAGGTCATGCCGAGGGGGCGCTGCACATCCCCATCAGTGAGTTCGTCGCCCGATACGGCGAGCTGACCGAGGCGGCCCCGCAGGACGGTCGGGTCCATGTGATCTGCCGCTCCGGTGGCCGTTCGGCCCAGGTCACGCAGTACCTGGTTCAGCAGGGCATCGACGCCGTGAATGTCGACGGCGGCATGCAGGTCTGGGCAGCCGTCGGCCGCCCGGTCGTGGACGACAAGGGTCAGCCGGGCTTCGTGCTGTAGTCCCTGGTGACCGGGGGTGCCGGCCAGCGGCGGCGGTGAATCGTGAGCCCGCGCGGTGGCGCGGGCTCGGCGCCGCTAGCCGGCGATCTGCTCAGACAGTGTGGCGCCCGGGTGGGGTGCCGTGGTGTGGTGCTCAGCCCGGCGGGTGCGGCGTGCGGCTGGGGTGCTGTGGCGCGGTGCTCAGGCCGGCGGGTGCGGTGTGCGGCTGGGGCGCTGTGGTGTGGTGCTCGGCCTGGCGGGTGCGGTGTGCGGCTGGGGCGCTGTGGTGTGGTGCTCAGGCCGGCGGGTGCGGTGTGCGGCGGGTGCGCTGACGCGCGGTGCCTTGCCCGGCGGATGCACCGTCGCTCCGGCCTTCACCCCAGCGGATGCGCCGCCAGCAGATCGCCCAGCGTCTCCTCGTGCGCCGCCGCCGGTCCGAGCGAGAGCTCCAGCTGCTTGGCCCAGGCGTGGTACCGGTGCAGCGGATAGTCGGTGTCGGCGCCGAACCCCCCGTGCAGGTGCTGCGCGGTCTGCACGACTCGCCGTACCCCTTCCGAGGCCCAGATCTTGGCGACGGCCACGTCCCCGGAGGCCGGCAGCGCACCCCCGGCCCCCGTACTGATTCGCCACGCGGCCTGCCACAGCGTCGCCTCCATGGCACGCAGGTCGATATAGCGGTCGGCGGCCTGCACGGCGACCGCCTGGAACGTGGCGACCGGGAACCCGAACTGCTCGCGCTTGCTGGTGTACTCACTGGTCATTCCGAGGACGCCCTCCCCGAGCCCGAGCGCCAGTGCACACGTCCCGGTGGCCAGCAGCTCGCGCAGCCACTCCCACGCCCCCTCCGCGTCGATGACGTCCCGGGCGGAGATCCGCGCGGACTCTAGACGCACTTCGCCAAGCCGCTCACCGGTGGTGGAGATCTGCTCGGCGAGTACCACCCCTTCGTGGACGCGGCGGACGAGGGCGAGGACCGCCCGGTCGGTGTCCGTGTGCGCGGGTACGACGATGTAGTCGGCGTTGTGCGCCCAGGCAACCGCCGTCTGCACTCCGTCCAGCACCCACACGTCACCGTCCCGGCCGTCCTGCCGTGCGGTCACGGCGAGCTCGGCCGGGTCGTGGCCGGTGCGGCCGTTGGCGGCGACGGTCAGCACGAGCTCGCCCCGGCCCGCCCGGGCCAGCAGCTCCGCCTTCAACTCCGCACCGCCGTATGTCTGCACGGCCACCGCCGCCGCACTGTTCTCCAGCAGCGGCACCCGCGCCAGCACCTTCGCCGACTCGCGCAGCACCAGGCACAGGGCGACCGCGTCAAGGCCCGCCCCGCCGTACTCCGCGTCGAGCAGCAGGCTCAGCAGGTCCGCGTCGGCGAGCTTCGCCCACAGCGCCCGGTCGAAGTCCTCGGCGACGGCGCCCGCGGTGAGAGCGGGGCTGGGCACCCCGTCCGGCGCGACCCCGCCGAACACCGCCTTCGCCGCCTCGACCGCCGCCTGCTGCTCCTCGGTGAAGGTGAAGTCCACGGTCCTGTCCTCCCACGCGCCGGCCAACCGACCGGAGTTCCGGATCGCCGGACTCCTGATCTGACGGACCGTCAAGATAGAACAGGTTCTACGAGAAGGGAACGGTCGGCCTCGACCTACCGGCGGCCAGACCGAGCTGCCGGCCAGAGCGTGCCGTCGGGCAGAGCGTGCCGCCGGGCGAAGCGTGCCGTCGGCCAGAGCGAGCCGGCCGGTCACGCCCTACCGGTCGAAGTCCAACTCCACTGTCTCCGTGGCCGGATGCGACTGACAGGCCAGTACGTACCCCGCCTCCGTCTCTTCAGGCTCCAGCGCGAAGTTGCGGTCCATCCGCACCTCGCCCGAGACCAGGAAGGCGCGGCAGGTCCCGCATACCCCTCCCTTGCAGGCGTAGGGCGCGTCCGGCCGGTTGCGCAGGACCGCCTCCAGGAGCGACTCGCCGTCGTGGACGGGCCACGTCCCGCCGCGGCCGTCGAGCCGGGCGGTCACCGTGCTGTGCGCGGGGGACGACACACGGGGAGCCGTCGCGGCCCCCTCGTCCACATGGAATATCTCCTCGTGGACACGCGCCCGCGCCACGCCGAGTCCGCGCAGCGCACGCTCCGCCCCCTGCACCAGACCGAACGGCCCGCACAGGAACCACCCCGCCACCCGGTCCACGGGCAGCAGCGCCGGAAGCAGCTCGGTGAGCCGCTCCTGGTTGAGCCGCCCGGACGGCAGCCCCGCCTGCTGCTCCTCCCGGGAGAGCACCGTCACCAGCTGGAACCGCTCGGGAAAACGGTCCTTGAGGTCGGCGACCTCCTCCAGGAACATCGTCGAGGCCGAGGTCCGGTCGCTGCGTATGAGGCAGAACCTCGCCTCGGGCTCGCGCGCCAGCAGTGTCGAGACGATCGACAGCACCGGGGTGATCCCGCTGCCGCCCACCACGGCGGCGTACAGCCCGGCCGCGGGTTCGAGCGTGAAGCGTCCCGCCGGCGTCATCACCTCCACCTCGTCGCCGACGGCGATCTCCTTGAGCGCGTACGTCGAGAACGCGCCGCCGTCGACCAGACGAACCCCGACCTGCAGCGTTCGCGGACCCTCGTCGGCGGGGGCGGGCGCCGGTGAGCAGATCGAGTACGTACGGCGGATCTCCGTGCCGTCGACCGTGCGGCGCAGCGCGAGGTGCTGGCCGGGCGCGTGCCGGTAGTCCTCGCGCAGGGCGGGCGGCACCGCGAAGGTCAGGGACGCCGAGTCGTCGGTGAGCCGGTCGACCGCGACCACCGGGAGCGGGTGGAACCGGGCCATCACAACTCCTTGAAGTGGTCGAACGGTTCGCGGCAGGACACGCAGCGGCGCAGTGCCTTGCACGCGGTGGACGAGAAGCGGCTGAGCAGCTCGGTATCGGCGGATCCGCAGAGCGGACAGCGCACCGGCTCCAGCTCCGGCTCGGCGGTCACCGTCCGAGTGGGTCCCAGCGCGACGGTCACCGGCCCCGTCGAGCGCCCGCCGCGCGGCGGTGCTATCCCGAACTCCCGCAGCTTGCGGCGGCCTTCGTCCGAGATGTCGTCCGTCGACCAGGCCGGGCTGAGCACCGTACGGACCGAGACCTCCCGTACACCGTGCTTGTGCAGCACCCGCTCGATGTCCACCGACATGGCCTCGATGGCCGGGCAGCCGGTGTACGTCGGGGTCAGCTCTACCTCGACCGAGTCCGCGCCCAGGACATGTACGGCGCGCAGTACGCCGAGCTCCTCCAGGGTGAGCACGGGCAGCTCGGGGTCCGGAACCGACCCGGCCAGCCTGCGCAGCTCCTCCTCGAGAGCGGTGGTCGTCACCATGACGCCCCCGGATGACTGCGGTGCAGATGCTGCATCTCGGCGAGCATCCGCCCGAAGGGTTCGGTGTGCAGACCCTGGCGACCAGCGCCGGCCGTCCACGCCCCGGACTGCGGTCCCTCGGGGAGGGGCAGGGTGGCACGGCGCAGCACACTCCCCACGGAGTCCAGCCAGGCGGCCCGCATGCCGTCCCAGTCGATGTCCACGCCCTCGATCGGCTGGAACATCTCGCCCGTGAACCGCCACAGCGCCTCGCACGCCCGTCGCATCCGCTCATGGCTGACGTCGGTGCCGTCGCCGAGCCGCAGTGTCCACTGCTCGGCGTGGTCCTGGTGGTAGGCGACTTCCTTGACGGCCTTCGCGGCGAGCGGCGCGAAGTCGCCCTCTCCGGAGGCCAGTTGTGCGTACAGGAGCCGCTGGTAGGTGGAGAAGTACAGCTGGCGGGCGATCGTGTGGGCGAAGTCGCCGTTCGGCTGCTCGACGAGCTGGAGGTTGCGGAAGGCGCGCTCCTCGCGCAGATAGGCCAGCTCGTCCTCGTCACCGGCCATGGACAGCAGCACGCGGGCCTGGCCCAGCAGGTCCAGGGCAATGTTGGCCAGGGCGACTTCCTCTTCGAGGACGGGCGCGTGGCCCGCCCACTCCCCCAGCCGGTGCGAGAGCACCAGGGCGTCGTCGCCGAGGGCCAGGGCGGCCGCGGTGTTCACGGTGGTCGTCACAGGTGCTTCACCCCTTCCGGGATCTCGTAGAACGTCGGGTGCCGGTAGGGCTTGTCCGCGGCCGGTTCGAAGAACGGGTCCTTCTCGTCGGGCGAGGAAGCCGTGATGGCGGCGGAGGGGATGACCCAGATCGAGACGCCCTCGCCGCGGCGGGTGTACAGATCGCGTGCGTTGCGCAGGGCCAGCTCGGCGTCCGGCGCGTGCAGGCTGCCGGCGTGGGTGTGCGAGAGGCCGCGGCGCGAGCGCACGAACACCTCCCACAGGGGCCAGTCGTTGGTCGTCATGCTCGCGCCTTCCCGTTCTCGCCGGCCGTGCCGCCGCTGTGTTCGTCCGCATGCCCGGAGGCGGGCTCCGCCCGGTCGGCCTGCTTGTCCGCGTACGCCGCGGCCGCCTCCCGGACCCACGCGCCCTCGTCGTGTGCGCGCTTGCGCTGCGTGATGCGCTGTTCGTTGCAGGGGCCGTTCCCCTTGAGGACCTCCCAGAACTCCGTCCAGTCGATCGCGCCGAAGTCGTGCTGCCCCCGCTCCTCGTTCCACACCAGGTCCGGGTCTGGAAGGGTCAGGTCCAGTGATTCGGCCTGGGGAACGCAGATGTCCACGAAGCGCTGGCGCAGCTCGTCGTTCGAATGGCGCTTGATCTTCCACGCCATCGACTGCGCCGAATGCGAGGACTCGTCGTCGGGCGGGCCGAACATCATCAGGGAGGGCCACCACCAGCGGTTCACCGCGTCCTGCGCCATCTCGTGCTGCTCGGGGGTGCCGCGGCTGAGGGCCAGCAGCAGCTCGTACCCCTGGCGCTGGTGGAAGGACTCCTCCTTGCAGACGCGGACCATCGCGCGCGCGTACGGCCCGTACGAGCAGCGGCACAGGGGGACCTGGTTGGTGATCGCGGCGCCGTCCACCAGCCAGCCGATGGCGCCGACGTCCGCCCAGGTCAGCGTCGGGTAGTTGAAGATCGACGAGTACTTCTGGCGGCCGGTGTGCAGCTTGTCGAGGAGCTCGTCGCGGCCGGTGCCGAGGGTCTCGGCCGCGCTGTACAGATACAGCCCGTGCCCGGCCTCGTCCTGGACCTTCGCCATCAGGATCGCCTTGCGGCGCAGGGAGGGCGCGCGCGTGATCCAGTTGGCCTCGGGCTGCATGCCGATGATCTCGGAGTGGGCGTGCTGCGCGATCTGCCGGACCAGGGTGGAGCGGTAGGCGTCGGGCATCCAGTCCCGGGGCTCGATGCGCTCGTCGGCCGCCACCGCAGCATCGAAGACGGCCTCGTACGCCGCGGTGCGCGCCGCTTCGTCCGCAGGTCCGTCCGCTTGTACGCGGGCCGTGTGGTGCGCTGCTGCTGTCGCCATGCGGTCCCCCTCGACCTCTCACTCCCGACCGACCGATCGTTCGGTCCGCTCGAGTCCATGGTCGGTCGAGCGCCGTAAGGTGTCAACCGCTGTGGATAACCTCATGGGCACCGGTGTGGCCACTGTGTCCCATGGGGCTGTGCCGGGTGGCACGGTCTGAGTACGGTGCCCGTGCGAACGTCGCGGTGCGGTGCGGCGTGACGGTACGGTGCCCGCGGCCCGGCGGCCGGCAGCGCATTCGGGATCGTGAATCGGGGCGGAATGGACGCGTACGACGAGAGCGCGAGGACCGGGCCTGGGACGGACGGTGCCACGCCGGACGCTTCCATGCCTGACGGGCCTGTGCCTGAAGCGTCTGAGCGTGATGGGTCTGCGCGTGACGGGGCCGTGCGTGACAGTTCGGTGCCTGACAGTTCGGTGACCGAGCTCCCTACATCCAGGGCCGCCACGTCGGGGGCCGCCGCGTCCGAGCCCCCCGCGTCCCAGGCACCCTCCAGCCAACAGACGGAGCCCGTCGTCGAACCCCCCGCCCCCACCGGCATAGCCGCCCTCCCCCTTCGCTCCCAGGTCGCCGCCGCCCTCGCCCTGGCGGTCGTCGCGGTCGTCGCCTGTGTGCACCTCGGCATGGTGTTCCTGCACGTCGCGCCCTCGAACACGGTCACCAAGCAGCACGGCCGGGCGATCGACGAATGGATCTATCCCGAGTTCGAGCAGAACTGGAAACTCTTCGCCCCCAACCCGCTGCAGCAGGACATCGCGATCCAGGTCCGCGCCCTGGTCCGCACCTCGGACGGCACCAGCCGCGAGACCGGCTGGTACGACCTGTCCGCGCTCGACGGCCAGGCCATAGACGGCAATCTGCTGCCGAGCCACACCCAGCAGAACGAACTCCGCCGCGCCTGGGATTTTTACGCCAGTACGCACGACGGCCAGAACCGCCCCGCGGGCCTGCGCGGCGACCTCTCCGAACGCTATCTGCGCCGGATCGCCGTACTGCGCCTCGACCGAGAGCACGCGGGCGGCGCGGGCGCCGTCGTCGAACGCGTCCAGGTCCGCTCCCGCACCACCAATGTTCCGCCCCCCAAGTGGAGCGAGGAGAAGGTGTCCGACAAGCCCATCGTCCGCGAGCTGCCCTGGTGGTCCGTGCCCGACAGCGACCGCAAGGACGGGCTGACGGAGGCGAGCGCCCGATGAGCCGATTCGCCCTGTCGGTCTCGCGCGGCATCACCCGAGTCACCGAGAGCGCCCTCGGCCCGTACCAGAGCGCCGTGATCCGCATCGGCTTCGCCGCCACCTGGCTGCTGTTCCTGCTGCGCGAGTACCCGCACCGCCAGGAGATGTACGGGCCCGACGGACCGTGGAGCTGGGACCTCGCCCAGCAGCTCATCGCGGCCAATCACTCGTTCACGGCCCTGATGTGGTCGGACAGCCAGGTGTGGTTCGAGATCGTCTACGCCCTCGCTGTCCTCTCCAGCGTCCTGCTGCTCGTGGGTTGGCGGACCCGCACGATGTCCGTGCTCTTCATGGTGGGCGTGCTCTCCCTGCAGAACCGCAGCATCTTCATGGGGGACGGCGGCGACAACGTCATCCACCTGATGGCGATCTACCTCGTGTTCACGCGCTGCGGCCAGGTGTGGTCGCTGGACGCACGGCGGGCACGGCTCGCGCGGGAGGCACGCGCGCGTGGCGAGCGGACGGGGCCCGACCGTGTCGGGCCGGCCCTGTGGGGTGTGCTCGGTCTGGCGCTGGCCGGGGTGACGTTTACCGGGCGGGCCGGCCCCGGCTGGCTGGTGTTCTTCTGGGGACTGTGGGCGGTGCAGGCCCTGTGGTGGGTCGTAGGCCGCCGCGCCCGCACCGCGGAGCCACGGGTCCTGTTGGACGTCTTCGCCAACCTCGTGCACAACGGGGCGCTGCTCGTGATCATGGCCGAGGCGTGTCTGATCTACGCGACCGCCGGCTGGTACAAGATCCAGGGCTCGCGCTGGCAGGACGGCACCGCCGTCTACTACCCCCTCCACCTGGACTACTTCTCGCCCTGGCCCGCGCTGTCCGACCTGATGTCCGCGCACGGCACGATCGTGATGATGGTGACGTACGGGACGGTCGCCGCGCAGGTCGCCTTCCCCTTCACCCTGTTCAACCGGCGGGTCAAGAACGTCCTGCTGGCGGCCATGATGACCGAGCACGCCGTGATCGCCGTGGTCCTCGGACTGCCCTTCTTCTCGCTCGCGATGATCGCCGCCGACGCGGTGTTCCTGCCGACGTCCTTCCTGCGTGGCCTCGGCCGACGGGCGGCACGCGCGCGTGGAGGGCTGTTCGCGGTCCGCGGCCGCACGGTGCCGCGGCCGCGCGAGCAGCGGGATCGCATCCCGCAGCAGTCCGAGGACACCCACGTAGGCTTCACGGCATGAACGAGACGGACGCCCGTACGCCGGACGAGGGCATCGGCGCCGGTGCGCCGGACGACAAGAGCGACGCCCCTGCCCCGGACGACGAGCGCGCTGCCGGTACTCCGGACGTCTCGGACGGCGCGCATGCCGGACGCGCCTGGCGACGCCTCGCCGACGGCGCCGTCCTGCTCGACGGCTTCCACGCGCTCAAGCACGCGGTGCGCTTCCAGGCGCGTATCCCGGTGGCCGTCACGACCGACCGGCGGGCGGCGCTGGCGCTGGCCGACGAGCTGGCCCCCGACGTACGCGAGGCCGTCGACGCGCTGCTGGTGGAGGTCCCGGAGGCGACGTTCGCGTCTCTCGTGGCACGCCCGCACCCCACCGCCATGGCGGCTCTCGCCGTACGCCCGTCCAGGGCGGCCAATCTGGAAACGCTGGCCCGCACGCCGCGCACCACGCCCGTCGTCGTCCTCGACAACCCCCGCAACCTGGGCAACGCCGGCGCCGTGATCCGGCTCGCGGCCGGCTTCGGCGCGACCGGTGTGGTCACCACGGGCACGCTCGACCCCTGGCACCCCACGGTCGTGCGCGGTGGGGCCGGCCTGCACTTCGCGACCGCCGTGGAGCGGCTGTCGGTGGACGAGCTGCCGCCGGGCCCGGTGTTCGCCCTCGATCCGGAGGGTGAGGACATCCGAGGGCTGAAGCTTCCCGACGACGCCGTGCTCGCCTTCGGCTCCGAGCGCAGCGGTCTGTCCCCCGAACTCCGGGCCCGCGCCGATCACTTGGTGTCGCTGCCGATGCGCCCCCAGGTCTCCAGCTACAACCTCGCGACCAGTGTGGCCATGACGCTGTTCCACTGGAGCGCGACCGGGGGCGCATCGGCGTAACGCCTATGCCTCCCGGCGTACTTCGACCACCCGGAAGCGGTTGGCGACGAACGCTCCGTCGCACAGCGCGGCGTTGGCGGCCGGGTTGCCGCCCGAGCCGTGGAAGTCCGAGAAGGCCGCCGTCTGGTTGACGTACACCCCGCCCGTGAGGTTCAGGGAGAGCTGGGCGCACTCCTCCAGGCAGGCCTCCTGCACGGCCTGCTCGACCTCCTCGTCGGTGGTGTACGCCCCGACCGTCATCGCGCCCTTGTCCCTGATGGTGCGGCGCAGCAGCTCCACGGCGTCCGCGGCCGAGTCGACCGCGACGGCGAAGGAGACGGGCCCGAAGCACTCGCTCATGTAGGCCGATTCGTCGTCCGGCTTGGCGCCGTCGAGCTTCACGATCAGCGGCGTACGGACGACCGCGTGCGGGAATTCCGGGTTGCTGATCTCCCGTGAGGGGAGGGCGACTTCGCCGAGACCGGTGGCGGCCTCCAGACGGGCCTTCACGTCCGGGTTCACGATGGCGCCGAGCAGCGCGTTGGCCCGGGCGTCGTCGCCGAGGAGGCCGCCGACCGACTTCGCGAGGTCGGCCACCACCTCGTCGTACGACTTGGGGCCCTCCTCCGTGCGGATGCCGTCGCGGGGGATCAGCAGGTTCTGCGGGGTCGTGCACATCTGGCCGCTGTACAGGGACAGGGAGAAGGCCAGGTTGGACAGCATCCCCTTGTAGTCGCTGGTCGACTCCACGATCACCGTGTTGACGCCGGCCTTCTCCGTGTAGACCTGCGCCTGGCGGGCGTTGGTCTCCAGCCAGTCGCCGAACGCCGTCGAGCCCGTGTAGTCGATGATCCGGATCTCGGGCCGCACCGCCAGGGTCTTGGCGATGCCCTCTCCGGGGCCCTCGGCGGCCAGCGCCACCAGGTTCGGGTCGAAGCCCGCTTCGGCGAGCACTTCGCGCGCGACCTGGACGGTGAGCGCGAGCGGGAGCACCGCGCGCGGGTGGGGCTTCACCAGCACCGCGTTGCCGGTGGCGAGGGAGGCGAACAGGCCCGGGTAGCCGTTCCACGTCGGGAAGGTGTTGCAGCCGATCACCAGCGCGATGCCGCGCGGGACGGGCGTGAACTGCTTGGTCAGCGCGAGCGGGTCGCGCTTGCCCTGGGGCTTGGTCCACTCGGCGTTGTCCGGGGTGCGGACCTGCTCCACGTACGCGTACGCCACCGCCTCCAGGCCGCGGTCCTGCGCGTGCGGGCCGCCCGCCTGGAACGCCATCATGAAGGCCTGGCCGCTGGTGTGCATGACCGCGTGCGCGAACTCGTGCGTGCGGTCGCTGATGCGCTTGAGGATCTCCAGACAGACCACGGCGCGGATCTCCGCGCCGGCGTCGCGCCACGCGCGCCGGCCCGCGCGCATGGCGGGCAGCAGCACGTCGAGGTCCGCGTGCGGGTACGTGACGTCCAGATCGATTCCGTACGGCGACTTCTCGCCGCCCACCCAGTCGTCCGTGCCGGGCTGGCCGAGGTCGAGGCGGGTGCCCAGGAGGGCGTCGAAGGCGGCCTTGCCTTCCGCCATGCCCAGGCTGCCGTTCTCGCCGTACGCCTTGGGGTGCTCGGGGTGCGGGGACCAGTACGCGCGTGTGCGGATCGATTCCAGCGCCTGGTCGAGAGTGGGCCGGTGCTGGGCGATCAGCTGGTGCGCGGACAGTTCGGCGGCCATGCGGGACCATCTCCTCGTCTCAAGAGCTCTTCGCTGAACTCATGACCTGGGCAGAAACAGCCGGACAGAGTTAGAGTAACCGAACGATCGGTCGGGACAAGGGGGTCCGCCGCATCTGTGGAAAACCCCGTGCGGGAGGATCGCGCACATGACAGCAATCGACCTCAGCAGCCCCGTGGCCGTCGTCGGCACCGGCACCATGGGCCAGGGCATCGCCCAGGTCGCGCTGGTAGCAGGCCATCCCGTGCGGCTCTACGACGCCGTTCCCGGGCGGGCCGACGCGGCGGCCGAAGCGATCGGCGCCCGCCTCGACCGGCTCGTCGAGAAGGACCGGCTCACCGGCGCCGACCGGGACTCAGCCCGCGCCAGGCTCCAGCCGGCCGGGAGCCTAACCGACCTCGCGGACTGCCTGCTCGTCGTCGAGGCGGTGCTCGAACAACTCGACGTGAAGCAGCAACTGTTCCGCGATCTCGAGGACATCGTCGAGGACGACTGTCTGCTCGCCACCAACACCTCCTCCCTGTCCGTCACGGCCATCGGTGGCGCCCTGCGCAACCCCGGCCGTCTGGTCGGACTGCACTTCTTCAACCCCGCGCCCCTGCTGCCCCTCGTGGAGGTCGTCTCCGGGTATGCGAGCGACTTCTCGTCGGCCACGCGCGCGTACGAGACGGCCCGCGCCTGGGGGAAGACCCCGGTCGCCTGCGCCGACACCCCCGGCTTCATCGTCAACCGCATCGCGCGGCCCTTCTACGCCGAGGCCTTCGCGGTGTACGAGGCCCAGGCCGCCGACCCGGCCACCATCGACGCGATCCTGCGTGAATCCGGCGGCTTCAGGATGGGCGCCTTCGAGCTGACCGACCTGATAGGCCAGGACGTCAACGAGTCCGTCACGCACTCCGTGTGGCAGTCCTTCTTCCAGGACGTGCGCTTCACGCCCTCGCTCGCCCAGCGGCGGCTCGTCGAGTCCGGCCGGCTCGGCCGCAAGACGGGACACGGCTGGTACGACTACGCGGACGACGCCGAGCGCTCCGAACCGCACACCGCGGAGAAGGCGCAGGCGCCCGCGTATGTCGTCGCCGAGGGCGATCTGGGCCCGGCCTCCGAACTGCTCGCCCTGATCCGCGAGGCGGGCATCCAGGTTCGCGAGGACGAGGAGGACCACGGAACCCGCCTGGTGCTGCCCAGCGGGGGCCAGCTGGTCCTCGCCGACGGTCAGACCTCGGTGGAGTTCCGTGACGTCGTCTACTTCGACCTGGCGCTCGACTACCGCAAGGCGACCCGGATCGCCCTTTCAGCCTCCCAGGACACCGCTCCCCAGACGCTTTCCGAGGCCGTCGGACTCTTCCAGTCGCTCGGCAAGGACGTCAGCGTCATCGGGGACGTCCCCGGCATGATCGTCGCCCGGACCGTGGCCCGGATCGTCGACCTGGCGCACGACGCCGTCGCCAAGGGGGTGGCCACCGAGGAGGACATCGACACCGCGATGCGGCTCGGCGTCAACTACCCCCTGGGGCCCTTCGAATGGAGTCGCAGGCTCGGCAGGAGCTGGGCGTGCTCCGTCCTGGACGATCTGCACCAGCGAGACCCCTCCGGGCGCTACGCGCCGTCCCTCGCGCTCTACCGCCACGCGTACGCATCCGAGAAGCGGGAGGGCACCTCATGACCACCGCCAAGCGCGACACGTACACCCCGGAGACCCTGCTCTCCGTCGCCGTCCAGGTCTTCAACGAGCGCGGCTACGACGGCACCTCCATGGAGCATCTCTCCAAGGCGGCCGGCATCTCCAAGTCGTCGATATACCACCACGTCGCGGGCAAGGAGGAGCTGCTGCGCCGGGCCGTCAGCCGGGCCCTCGACGGCCTCTTCGGAATCCTCGGCGAGGAGCACGCGCGCGTGGGGCGTGCGGTGGAGCGCCTGGAGTACGTCGTACGGCGCATGGTCGAGGTGCTCACCTCCGAACTTCCGTATGTGACGCTGCTGCTGCGCGTGCGCGGCAACACGGACACCGAGCGCTGGGCCCTGGAGCGGCGCCGCGAGTTCGACCACCAGGTGGCCGAGCTCCTGAAGGCCGCGGCCGCCGACGGGGACGTTCGTGGCGACGTGGAGGTCCGGCTCGCGACCCGGCTGGTGTTCGGGATGATCAACTCGATCGTGGAGTGGTACCGGCCGGACGGGCGGGGCATGGGCGAGCAGGAAGTGGCCGACGCGGTGGTGCAGTTGGTCTTCGCGGGACTGCGCAGCGAGCGCTGAGACTCAGCCCTCCGGTTCCAGGTCCTCCTCCTCGAAGACCAGCAGTGTGCGCGTACTGAGCACCTCCGGGATGGCCTGCAGACGCGTGAGCACCAGTTCGCGCAGCGCCTTGTTGTCCGGCGTGTGCACCAGGAGCAGTACGTCGAAGTCGCCGCCCACCAGGGCGATGTGGGAGGCCCCCGGGAGCGCCCTCAGCTGCTCGCGCACCGTGCGCCAGGAGTTCTGCACGATCTTGAGGGTGATGTACGCCGAGGTGCCCTGCCCGGCGCGCTCGTGGTTGACGCGGGCCCCGAAGCCGCGGATCACGCCGTTTTCGATGAGACGGTTGATCCGCGCGTAGGCGTTGGCCCGCGACACATGGACACGTTCGGCCACGGAGCGTATCGAGGCGCGGCCGTCCGCCTGGAGCATTTGCAGGATGTCTTGATCAATGGCGTCGAGCGGACGGGCGGGCGGAACGGCGGGGCCGGCCTCCGGTGGCTCGGCCATTTGTTCAGGTGCCATGTCCCCCCGCCTCCCTACCATGGACGTACTGCGTCCATCTCAGGCTGTGCAGAACCGTTTGTCCACAGCCTGGCGGTGCCTGTAGCCAAAATGTGCCGACGACCGAACAATCGGTAGGTGAGGCGCCTCACACCCGTGGTGCGCCTGAAGCCGCTCCCACGAGGAGGTGCCGTCATGACGGTCATGGAGCAGCGAGGCGCTTACCGGCCCACGCCGCCGCCCGCCTGGCAGCCCCGCACGGACCCCGCGCCGCTGCTGCCCGACGCGCTGCCGTACCGCGTCCTCGGCACCGAGGCCGCCGCGCAGGTCGACCCGGGGCTGCTGCGCCGGCTGTACGCGGAACTGGTGCGTGGCCGCCGTTACAACACCCAGGCCACGGCCCTCACCAAGCAGGGCCGCCTCGCCGTCTATCCCTCCAGCACCGGCCAGGAGGCCTGCGAGGTCGCCGCCGCGCTGGTCCTGGAAGAACGTGACTGGCTCTTCCCCAGCTACCGCGACACCCTCGCGGCTGTCGCCCGCGGCCTCGACCCCGTCCAGGCGCTCACCCTCCTGCGCGGCGACTGGCACACCGGGTACGACCCCCGCGAGCACCGCATCGCGCCCTTGTGCACCCCCCTCGCGACCCAGCTCCCGCACGCCGTGGGCCTCGCGCACGCCGCCCGCCTCAAGGGCGACGACGTGGTCGCGCTCGCCCTGGTCGGCGACGGCGGCACCAGCGAGGGCGACTTCCACGAGGCACTGAACTTCGCCGCCGTCTGGCAGGCCCCGGTCGTCTTCCTCGTCCAGAACAACGGCTTCGCCATCTCCGTCCCGCTCGCCAAGCAGACCGCCGCCCCGTCGCTGGCCCACAAGGCCGTCGGCTACGGGATGCCGGGCCGGCTGGTGGACGGCAACGACGCGGCGGCGGTGCACCAGGTGCTCGGCGAGGCCATGGCCCACGCGCGCGCGGGAGGCGGTCCGACGCTCGTCGAGGCCGTCACCTACCGCATCGACGCCCACACCAACGCAGACGACGCGACCCGCTACCGCGGCGACGCCGAGGTGGAGACCTGGCGCGCGCACGACCCGATCGCGCTCCTGGAGCACGAGTTGACCGAGCGCGGCCTGCTCGACGACGAAGGCATCCGGGCCGCGCGCGAGGACGCCGAGACGATGGCCGCGGATCTGCGCGAGCGCATGAACCAGGACCCGGTGCTCGACCCCATGGATCTGTTCGCCCATGTGTATGCCCAGCCCACTACTCAACTGCTGGAGCAAGAGACCCAGTTGAGGGCCGAGCTCGACGCCGTGGCGGACGGTCCGCATCACCACGGGCCGGAAGGAGCCGGGCGATGACCACCGTTGCCCTCAAACCGGCGACCATGGCGCAGGCCCTCGGGCGGGCCCTGCGCGACTCCATGGCCGCCGACCCGACGGTCCACGTCATGGGCGAGGACGTCGGCCCCCTCGGCGGTGTCTTCCGAGTCACCGACGGGCTCGCCAAGGAGTTCGGCGAGGACCGCTGTACGGACACCCCGCTGGCCGAGGCGGGCATCCTCGGGACGGCCGTCGGCATGGCCATGTACGGCCTGAGGCCGGTCGTGGAGATGCAGTTCGACGCGTTCGCCTACCCCGCGTTCGAGCAGCTGATCAGCCATGTCGCGCGGATGCGCAACCGCACGCGGGGCGCCATGCCGCTCCCCATCACGATCCGCGTTCCGTACGGCGGCGGTATCGGCGGCGTCGAGCACCACAGCGACTCCTCCGAGGCGTACTACATGGCGACTCCGGGGCTCCATGTCGTCACGCCCGCGACGGTCGCCGACGCCTACGGGCTGCTGCGCGCCGCCATCGCGTCCGACGACCCGGTCGTCTTCCTGGAGCCCAAGCGGCTGTACTGGTCGAAGGATTCCTGGAACCCGGACGAGCCGCCGGCCGTTGAACCGATAGGCCGCGCGGTGGTGCGGCGCTCGGGCCGGAGCGCCACGCTCATCACGTACGGGCCGTCCGTGCCCGTCTGCCTCGAAGCCGCCGAGGCGGCGCGGGCCGAGGGCTGGGACCTCGAAGTCGTCGATCTGCGCTCGCTGGTGCCGTTCGACGACGAGACGGTGTCGGCCTCGGTGCGGCGGACCGGGCGCGCGGTCGTCGTGCACGAGTCGGGCGGGTTCGGCGGCCCGGGCGGGGAGATCGCGGCCCGCGTGACCGAGCGCTGCTTCCATCACCTGGAGGCGCCGGTGCTGCGCGTGGCCGGATTCGACATCCCGTATCCGCCGCCGATGCTGGAGCGGCACCATCTGCCCGGCGTCGACCGGATCCTGGACGCCGTGGGGCGTCTGCAGTGGGAGGCGGACAGCTGATGGCGCAGGTGTTGGAGTTCAAGCTCCCCGACCTCGGGGAGGGGCTCACCGAGGCGGAGATCGTCCGCTGGCTGGTGGAGGTCGGTGACGTCGTCGCCGTCGACCAGCCCGTCGTCGAGGTCGAGACCGCCAAGGCGATGGTCGAGGTCCCCTGCCCCTACGGCGGTGTGGTCACCGCCCGCTTCGGCGAGGAGGGCACGGAACTGCCCGTGGGGGCGCCGCTGTTGACCGTCGCCGTGGGCGCTCCGGCATCCTCCGTCGACGGTGACACGGGCGACGAGGGATCCGGCAATGTGCTGGTGGGGTACGGCACGGGGGCGCCTCCGGCACGGCGCAGGAGGGTGCGGCCGTCCGCCGGGGCGGTTCCGGTACGGCCGCCGGCGGGTCCGCCCGCGGGCGAGGAGCGCCGCACGGCCACCGCTCCCGCGGGGCGCGAGCCGGGGCAGACAGGGCAGCGCACCGACGCGCGCGGCGGCGGTCACAACAGCTCCGCGCGGTTGCATGCCGACGGTCCTGTCCCCGTCATCTCGCCGCTCGTGCGCCGGCTCGCCCGGGAGAACGGAGTGGATCTGCGGGAGTTGGAGGGCTCCGGGCCCGACGGTCTGATCCTGCGGGCGGACGTGGAGTACGCGTTGCGTGCGGCCGGTCAGGCGCGGACGCCCGCGCCTGCCACCGTGTCGGCGCCGGCCTCTGCTTCCGGGGAGTTCTTGCAGACCCCGGCCGCCGTCCGCGGCATGGGAGCGCCCGCCTCGCCCGGGCGCACCGGGGCGCCGTCTCCCGCGCACGGCATCCGCGTCCCCCTCCGGGGCGTCCGCGGCGCCGTCGCCGACAAGCTCTCCCGCAGCCGTCGCGAGATACCCGACGCGACCTGCTGGGTGGACGCGGACGCGACGGAGCTCATGCACGCGCGCGTGGCGATGAATTCCGCGGGCGGCCCGAAGATCTCCCTGCTGGCGCTGCTCGCCCGGATCTGCACCGCCGCGCTGGCGCGCTTCCCCGAGCTCAACTCGACCGTCGACATGGAGGCCCGTGAGGTCGTCCAGCTCGACCAGGTGCACCTCGGCTTCGCGGCGCAGACCGAGCGAGGGCTCGTCGTACCCGTCGTACGGGACGCGCACGCGCGCGACGCGGAGGGGCTGAGCGCGGAGTTCGCCCGGCTGACCGAGGCGGCGCGGACCGGGACGCTGACGCCCGCGGAACTCACGGGCGGCACCTTCACCTTGAACAACTACGGGGTGTTCGGCGTCGACGGCTCCACGCCGATCATCAACCACCCCGAGGCGGCCATGCTCGGCGTTGGCCGCATCGTCCCCAAGCCCTGGGTGCACGAGGGCGAGCTGGCAGTGCGGCAGGTCGTCCAGCTCTCGCTCACCTTCGACCACCGGGTGTGCGACGGCGGCACGGCGGGCGGCTTCCTGCGGTATGTGGCGGACTGTGTGGAACATCCGGCGGTGCTCCTGCGGACGCTGTAGCCCGCCGCGGCCATCCCCGTCCACATGCTGTGCACGGGGGTGGCAATGATCCTTCGGACGCCCATACTCGGGGGATGACCGCGTACGAGCCACTGGGTACGCCCGAGCCACGAGGTACGCCCGTGCCACCGGGTACGCCCGTGCCACCGGGCAGCCCCGTGCCACCGGGCACCCCCGGCGCCGATGTCCCGTACGACGCCGTCGTGCTCGCGGGCGGCGCCGCGCGGCGGCTGGGCGGCGCGGACAAGCCCGGCGTGCGCGTGGGCGGCCGGGCGCTGCTCGACCGGGTGCTGGCCGCCTGCGCCGATGCCGTCACCACAGTGGTCGTGGCCGAGCCCAGGGCGACCGCACGCCCTGTGGAGTGGGCCCGCGAGGACCCGCCCGGCGGAGGACCGCTGGCCGCGCTCGGCGCCGGGCTGCGGCACACCGGCGCGGAGTACGTCGTCGTGCTCTCGGCCGATCTTCCGTTCCTGGACGAGGGGACGGTACGGCGCCTGCTGACCCCCCTTCTCGAGCGCCGTCCCCCGCAGGAGCCGGCGAAGCCGGACGGCGTGCTGCTCACCGACCCCGACGGCCGGGATCAGCCCCTCGTGGCCGCGTACCGCGCGGAGGCACTGCGCCGCGAGCTGGCCGTGCTCGCCGCCACCCACGGCGAACTCACCGGGCTGCCGCTGCGGCGGCTCACCGCCGCGCTCGACCTCACCCGCATCTCCGACCCCGTCGCGTCCTTCGACTGCGACACCTGGGACGACATCGCAGCCGCCCGGGCACGTATCAGGGAGCATGGGCACGTGTTGGATGAATGGATTTCCGCAGTCAAGGGCGAGCTGGGCCTCGACCTGGACGTCGACACCGGCGTCCTGCTCGACCTGGCGCGCGACGCCGCACACGGGGTGGCCCGGCCTGCCGCGCCGCTGACCACGTTCCTCGTGGGGTACGCGGCCGCGCGGGCCGGCGGAGGCCCGGAAGCCGTGGCCGAGGCCGCCCGCAAGGCCGCGGCGCTGGCGCTCCGCTGGGCCGACGAGGACGCCTCCGCCGCCAAGCCGGACCCCGGAGACGCCTCCGTCGCCGAGCCGGACACCGGGAGCACCCGCCAGGCCAAGCCGGACGCAGGATGACGCCCGCTCGCTCGACCCCGGACAGCCAGGACGCCGACGACCTCGACGTCGAGGAGGCACTCGCCCTGGTCAAGGAAGACGGCGCGCCCGCCCCTCAGGGCCGTTCGGTGCCCTCGCCCGCCCCCGGAGCCGAGCAGTCCGGACGACGGTCCGCGCACGCCCATCACAAGGCCACCCCCTGGCCCGAGGCCCGCGTCGTCGCCGAGCGAGCCGCCCGGTCCGTGCCCCGTCGGGCCCCCGTCTCCGTACCCCTCGACGCCTCCCTCGGCCTCGTCCTCGCCGCCCCCCTCACCGCGCTCACGGACCTCCCTTCCTTCGACACCTCCGCGATGGACGGCTGGGCGGTCGCGGGACCCGGGCCCTGGGAGGTACGGGAGAACGGCGTGCTCGCCGGGCACGCGGAGCCGGAGGCGCTCACCGACGGCGAGGCCGTGCGCATCGCCACCGGGGCGAGAATCCCGACGGACGTCACCGCCGTACTGCGCAGTGAGCACGGACGGATCGACGACAAGGGGCGGCTGCACGCGACCCGGGATGTCGTGCATGGGCAGGACATCCGCCCGCGCGGCCAGGAGTGCCGCAGCGGCGATCAGCTGTTGCCGGTCGGCGTGCTGGTCACGCCCGCCGTGCTGGGCCTCGCCGCTGCCGCCGGGTACGACACGCTCACCGCCGTCCCCCGTCCGCGCGTCGAAGTCCTCGTGCTCGGCGACGAGTTGCTCACCGAGGGCCTGCCCCAGGAGGGGCTCATCCGGGACGCGCTCGGCCCGATGCTGCCGCCGTGGCTGCGCGCGCTCGGCGCCGAGGTCGTCGCGGTGCGCAGGCTCGGCGACGACGCCAAGGCGCTGCACAAGGCCATCACCGGGTCGGACGCCGACCTGATCGTCACCACCGGCGGTACCGCCGCGGGTCCCGTCGACCATGTCCACCCCACTTTGCGCCGCATCGGCGCCGAATTCCTCGTGGACGGCGTCAAGGTGCGCCCCGGGCACCCGATGCTCCTGGCCCGCACGAAGGAGAACCAGCACCTCGTCGGTCTGCCCGGCAACCCGCTGGCCGCCGTTTCCGGCCTGCTCACGCTCGCCGAGCCCCTGCTGCGCACCCTCGCCGGACGCACGGCCCCGGAGCCGTACACGCTGCCCCTCCAGGACGGCGTGCACGGGCACCCGCACGACACCCGACTCGTTCCTGTTGCGCTGCGCGCCGAGCGGGCCATGCCGTTGCACTACAACGGTCCGGCGATGCTGCGAGGCATCGCGGCGTCCGACGCCCTCGTGGTCGTACCGCCGGGCGGCGCACGGGCCGGTCAGGAGCTGGAACTTCTCGACCTGCCCTGGGCCACCACCGGGATCGACGCCTGCTTCACATGAGCGCGGGCAGGCCGCGATTGACATGAATGCAAACGGGGGTGCGGTTCACATGAATCCAATCGGGGTTGCGTTTCACATGAATCCGGACGGGGTGTGTTTCACGTGAAACTTCCGGGCCATGACGCGATCGCCCGCCAAGCGGACGAACATCTCGTGACCCATCGGGTGAAACTCCCGAGGAGGGTCGTGGAACGCCCGATTCGCCAGGTCCTCAAGCGGCTGGCGATGGCGTTGCTGGTGCTTCTTGCCACCGCGCTCATCGTCTGGGCCGACAGCGATGGCTACAACGACAACTCGGACGGCGCGGTCGGCATGCTCGACTCCTTCTACTACGCGACCGTCACCCTCTCCACCACCGGATACGGCGACATCACCCCAGTCAGCGACGCCGCCCGGCTCACCAACATCTTCGTCATCACGCCGCTGCGTGTGCTGTTTCTGATCATCCTGGTCGGCACCACGCTCGAGGTCCTCACGGAACGCACCCGGGAGGAGTGGCGGCAGAACCGCTGGAGGGCGGCCTTGAGGGATCACACCGTCGTTGTCGGCTTCGGGACCAAGGGCCGGTCGGCCATCGCGACCGTCTGCGCGACCGGGCTGAAGAGGGAGCAGGTCGTGGTCGTCGACCCCAGCTCCAAAGTGGTCGACGCGGCAACGGCCGACGGATATGCGGGGGTCGTCGGGGACGCGACGCGCAGCGATGTGCTGATTCGGGCGGAGGTCCGCAAGGCCCGGCAGATCATCATCGCCACGCAGCGGGACGACACCGCCGTGCTGGTCACACTGACCGCCCGCCAGCTCAACCGTGCGGCGAAGATCGTCGCCGCCGTACGGGAGGAGGAGAACGCGCCGCTGCTCAAGCAGTCCGGTGCCGACGCCGTCATCACCAGCGCCAGCGCCGCCGGCCGACTGCTCGGACTCTCCGTGCTCAGCCCCGCCGCGGGCATGGTCATGGAGGACCTCATCCAGCAGGGCACCGGGCTCGACATCGTCGAACGGCCGGTCATAAAGTCCGAGGTCGGCAAGGGCGTACGCGAGACGGACGACCTGGTGGTCAGTGTCGTACGAGGACATCGGGTCCTCGGCTACGACGATCCGGCCGTCGGGACACTCCAGTTGACGGACCGCCTCATCACGATCGTGCGGGCGACACCGGGCACACAGGTGGCGCCCCACATGCGACCGCTTCCTCAGGATTAGGACAGGTCCTAGGGCACCAACCGCGCGAGGAGTCTCCCGACAACCCGGCCGGGGCCGAGGAGTAGCGTCCCCCTCATGTACGCGATCACGATTCCAGAACCTGGTGGGCCCGAGGCGCTGGTGTGGGACGAGGTCCCGGATCCGGTGCCCGCCGATGGCGAAGTGCTGGTCGAGGTGGTGGCCAGCGCCGTCAACCGCGCCGACCTGCTGCAGCGGCAGGGCCTCTACAACCCGCCGCCCGGCGCGTCCCCGTACCCCGGTCTCGAATGTTCGGGACGCATTGTCGAGATCGGTCCCGGGGTGTCGGGGTGGGCGGTCGGTGACGAGGTGTGCGCGCTGCTCGCGGGCGGTGGATATGCCGAGAAGGTCGCCGTTCCTGCCGGGCAGTTGCTGCCCGTACCGGCGGGCCTCGACGTCAAGCGGGCGGCCGCGCTGCCCGAGGTGACCTGCACCGTCTGGTCCAACGTCTTCATGGTGTCCCACCTGCGCCCGGGCGAGACCTTGCTCGTGCACGGCGGCTCCAGCGGTATCGGCACCATGGCGATCCAGCTGGCGAAGGCCGTCGGCGCGAAAGTCGCGGTCACGGCGGGCAGCAAGGAGAAGCTCGACTTCTGCGCCGGGCTGGGGGCGGACATCCTGATCAACTACCGTGAGCAGGACTTCGTCGAGGAGATCAAGCAGGCCACGGACGGCGCCGGCGCCGACGTCATCCTCGACAACATGGGCGCCAAGTACCTGGACCCGAATGTGCGCACCCTCGCCGTCAACGGACGGCTCGCGATCATCGGCATGCAGGGCGGAATCAAGGCCGACCTGAACATCGCCACCCTCCTCAACAAGCGTGCCGCCATCAGTGCGACCTCGCTGCGCGCCCGCCCGCTCGGCGAGAAGGCGGCGATCGTGGCGGCCGTACGCGAGCACGTGTGGCCGCTGATCGACTCCGGCCACGTACGCCCGATCATCGACCGCGAGCTGCCGATGAGCGACGCGGCGGCGGCGCACCGGGTCCTGGAGGAGAGCGGCCACATCGGCAAGGTGCTGCTCGTCGCTCCCTAGCGAGCGCGCTCCTGGCGAGCGCCCTCCTGTCGAGGGCGCGCTGCCCGCGCAGTGCTGTAGGCCTTCAGCCGCGCCGTACGCGCAGGGCGACGAAGGCCAGCCCCAGGCCCAGTCCGATCAGGATCAGTCCGCTTCCGAGGGGCAGGATCTGGAGGACCGGTTCGGGGGTGGGCGCCCGGCCGACCACGTTCTGCTGGACGGGGATCACCGCGTTCCGGGACGGCTCGGTGGCGGCGCTCGCCTCCGGGCGGTCCGGGACGGCGGGATCGCGGCCGGCGTCCGTCGGCTCCGCGTCCCCGGTGTCGGGGTCGCCAAGGTCGCCCGGCGCCGTGGGCTCCGCGCGCCCGGGCCGGGCGCGCCCCTCACCTGCGACGCTCCCCGCGCGGGAGGCGTCGGCGGAGGGTGCGGGCTCGGCGGCGTACGACAGCGGTACGGCGCCCGTCATGAGGACGAGCAGCAGTCCCGTCACGCGCAACGTGCGAAGCCATGGAGTCACGCCGGTGACCCCCTCCTGGTGAGGAGTCCCGAGATCAACGGGACAAGCCTCACACGCTCCTTTTGACCCGGCATCCCGGCGGGCACCCAGAGAGGGACATACATGGTGGATCACCCCGCACTGGGGGCACCCCCAAGATGCGGTGTGCGGGTGCGAGAGAATGGCGGCATGGAGATGCCGAGGAACGAAAGGTCGCCGGAGAACCCTCAGATTCTGGTCGTAGGCCAGGACGGAATGGCTCTCGGCGGCACCGGAGACGAGGACTCCCGCGAGGTCCCGGTGACTGAGATGGTGGAACAGCCGGCCAAGGTGATGCGCATCGGCAGCATGATCAAGCAGCTGCTGGAAGAAGTGCGAGCCGCACCTCTCGACGAGGCGAGCCGCGTCCGGCTCAAGGAGATCCACGCGAGCTCCGTGAAGGAGCTGGAGGACGGCCTGGCCCCCGAGCTCGTCGAGGAACTGGAGCGGCTCTCCCTGCCCTTCACCGACGACGCGACGCCCAGCGACTCCGAACTGCGGATCGCACAGGCCCAGTTGGTGGGCTGGCTCGAGGGGCTCTTCCACGGGATCCAGACGACCCTGTTCGCCCAGCAGATGGCGGCCAGGGCCCAGCTGGAGTCGATGCGCCGCGCCCTCCCGCCGGGCGTCGGCGGCGCCGACGGCGACGAGGACCCCCGCTCGGGCGGCCGCTCGGGCGGACCGTACCTGTAGCCGGGGAGTGACACCCCCTGCGAAATCGGGGGGTGACACCCCCTGCGACACCGGGGAGCGACGCCTCTACAAAAGGGCCCGGCATGAAAGTGCCGGGCCCTTCGCTTGTCAGAGGCGGATCAGCCCGCGCCGAACGTGGATCAGGACGGGTCGCCCGTCGAGATCTTGAGCTCGATCTCGGGCATGTCCTTGGGGTCGACGTCCGTTCCGGCGGAGGGGAACTGGTCCATGACCGTGCCCTCGCCGTACGTGTTCTCGTCGACCTTCGTCTCCTTCATCTGCCAGCCCGCGGCCTGGAAGCAGGACTTGACCGACTTGACGTACTTGTAGGTGAAGTCGGGGACCCGGATCTTGTCCGGGTCGTCGTACGACTCCTCCGGCTCCGTGCACTTGGCCGTCTCGATCGTCTTCGTCGTGTCCGGACCCTTGTGCCCCGCCACTACGGAGGGCGACTTGCTGGCGTCGTTGCCGCCCTTGTTGTCGTCGCTGCCGCCGTTCAGTGTGAGTGCCGTGATCAGGCCCCCGATCGCGACGAGTGCGACCACGATCGACCCGACGACGACCCCCTTGTTGCTCTTCTTGCCCCCCGAACCGCCCGAGACGGGCGTCGTGGGCTGGGGCGTGAGGTTGTACGGCGGCGGAGTGGACGTCCCCTGCTGCGGGGAGTACGCCGAGGTCTGCGGCGGAGTCTGGTAGCCGCCCTGCTGCGGATAGCCGTACGCCGGGGAAGGGGCGGGGGGCGGCGCCGAAGTCGGCGTGCCGTACGGGCCCGGCTGGTACGGCGTCTGTACCGGACCAGGCGCCGGGGTGCCCTGCTCGACGGGCGGGAAGACGGCGGAGCCGACGCCCGCGCCGCTCGACGTCTGGGCGCCCGGCACGATGCTCGGCGCGGCGGCCTGGAACGACTGGGCCACGCGCAGGCACTCGTCGCGCATGGACTCGGCGCTCGGGAAACGCTCGTTCGGGTTCTTCTTCAGCGCGCGGGCGACCAGCGCGTCCACGGCAGGGGGGAGCGAGCGGTTGATCGAGGAGGGCGCGACCGGCTCCTCCTGGACATGCGCGTAAGCGATGGCCAGAGGGGAGTCCGCCTCGAACGGCAGCCGCCCGGTGACCAGTTGGAACAGCATGATGCCGACCGAGTACAGGTCGGATCTTGCGTCCACGCCTCTGCCGAGGGCCTGCTCCGGGGAGAGGTACTGCGGGGTGCCGACGACCATGCCGGTCTGTGTCATCGACGTGACACCGGACTGCATGGCGCGGGCGATGCCGAAGTCCATCACCTTGACGACGCCGCGCTTGGTCATCATCACGTTGCCCGGCTTGATGTCCCGGTGGACCAGGCCCATCTCGTGGCTGATCTCCAGGGCCGCCAGCACGTCCGCGGTGATCTTCAGGGCCTTGTCGGCGGGCATGGCGCCGTACTGCGCGATGTCCTGGTCGAGCACGGAGCCGAGCGGGCGGCCCTCGACGTACTCCATGACGATGTACGGCGTCGTCATACCGTCGAGGTCGTCCTCGCCGGTGTCGAAGACCGAGACGATGTTCGTGTGCGTGAGCTTCGCCACCGACTGGGCCTCGCGGCGGAAGCGCTCGCGGAAGGCCTGCTCGCGGCCGAGTTCGGTGTGCAGGGTCTTGATCGCCACTTGGCGGTCGAGCACCGAGTCGTACGCGAGATGCACCGAGGCCATGCCGCCCTCGCCGAGCAGATCGCGCAGCTGGTAGCGGCCGCCGGCGACCGCACGCCCCGCGTACCGGCCCTGTGCGCCGTCCTGGCTCATGTTCTGCGTCCCCCATCGGCGCGGCGGCAGCGGCTGGATGCTCCCGCGGTCCGTGATCTATTGTGCGGCGCGCAACTGTGCGGTGCGCGGCCGGTCTTCGGTGATCGATTGGCTTATTCCCGGCCAAGTCTGCCCCAGGGCACTGACACGTCAAGCTCGGTGCCCGTTCCGTGACCGTCTGCGAAAGAAGCGTCGCGGAAGCGTTACAGGTGCCGTACGGCCGGTACACAGAATTTGCGCGCGGGCCCCTGCGGGGGGTTGGATGGCCGGTCCATCTCACGTCCATCTCGGCTCGGCGCCTTGCGTCGAGCCTGTAGCGTGGCCCGACGGAGACCGTAACAACCACCGCGCAGACCGCGGGCAGAAACGACGGCGAGGACTGATGGCACAGCAGCAGCGCGCTCAGGGCCCGTCCGACCCCGAGGCGACTGGCGGCGGTATGTCAGATGCGCCGGAGATGTGGGGTAACGGCGGGCTGGTCGGCGACGGCCGATATCGGCTGACCCGCAGACTCGGCCGGGGCGGCATGGCCGAGGTGTTCGCGGCCGAGGACGTGCGCCTCGGACGGACCGTCGCGGTCAAGCTGCTCCGTTCCGACCTGGCCGAGGACCCGGTGTCCAAGGCGCGCTTCACACGCGAGGCACAGTCGGTCGCCGGGCTCAACCACCACGCGGTCGTCGCCGTGTACGACTCCGGCGAGGACGTGGTCGGCCACGGCGTCGTCCCGTACATCGTGATGGAGCTGGTCGAGGGCCGCACCATCCGCGATCTGCTGATCAACGCCGAGGCCCCCGGGCCCGAGCAGGCGCTGATCATCGTCTCGGGTGTGCTCGAAGCGCTCGCCTACTCGCACCAGCACGGCATCGTGCACCGCGACATCAAGCCGGCGAACGTGATCATCACGCACTCCGGCGCGGTCAAGGTGATGGACTTCGGCATCGCGCGCGCCCTGCACGGCGCGCAGTCGACGATGACGCAGACCGGCATGGTCATGGGCACGCCGCAGTACCTCTCCCCGGAGCAGGCGCTCGGCAAGGCCGTCGACCACCGCTCCGACCTGTACGCGACCGGCTGTCTGCTCTACGAACTCCTCGCGCTGCGGCCCCCGTTCACCGGCGAGACGCCGCTGTCGGTCGTCTACCAGCATGTCCAGGACATTCCGGTACCCCCGTCCGAGGCCTCGGACGCGGCGCCGCCGGAGCTCGACGGGCTCGTCATGCGCTCGCTCGCGAAGGAGCCGGACGACCGGTTCCAGACCGCCGAGGAGATGCGCGGACTCGTCCAGTACGGGCTGCAGATGCTGTACGACCAGGGCAGCCACACCGGCACGTGGAACACCGGCCCGGTCACCGTGCACGAGGGCCGGCACACTCCGGCGGCGGGCTTCGCGGGCACGACGGCGCTGCCCCACCCCGCCGACTCGGGCACCACACAGATCCCGCAGCCGATCCTGCCCGCCGGGTACGGCGGCGGGGACGACGGCGGTTTCGAGGGGCACGGCAACCGGGGCGGCGGCCGCGGCAAGCTGTGGATTCTCGCGGTGCTCGCGGTGATCGCGATCGCGGCGGGTGTCGCGCTCGCGCTCCACAACACAGGCGGTGGTGGCGGCGGCGGGGGCACGGGCACGACGCAGTCGCCGACCACCACGCACTCCAGTACCGAGGACCAGTCCACCGAGACGCCGAGCGACGAGCCGACCGACGAGACCACGGACACCTCCACGGACAACTCCACCAGCACCGGCGGCAGCACGGACTACACCCCGTCGGACACGCCGTCCGCGAGCGACACCAGCCAGCCGACGGACCAGCCGACCGACGAGCCGACCAACACGACGCCGACCACTGAGGAACCGACGGGCGACCCGACGACGCCGACGGAAGATCCGACGACAACGGATCCGACGGACGGCGGCGTCGACAACGGTGGCACGACGGCCGGCGCCGGGGGTCTCTGACCCGCGCTGTTCCGCGGACCCGCTGAGCGAAAACACCCTCCACGCGCGCGTGCGGCCCGAATCGGGCTCCACGCGCGCGTGCCGTTCGACCAGGCCGCCCGGTGCATGAGGATCACCCCACGAACGCCTCGCACACCGACTCGTACTCCCGGGTCCACCACACCGCCAGCGCCGAGGCCGCCGGGAACTGCGGATCGGCGCGGGTGTCCCCGCGCTCGTAGTGCCAGCGCAGTATCCAGAAGTCGTTGAGGCGCTCCCACCACACGCGGTGCACGGCGGCCGTGAGTTCGCAGGGTGTGGCACCCGCGGCGCGCCGGTACGCGCGCGCGTAGGCCCGCACCTTCGTGAGGTCGAGTGTGCCGACGGGGCGTACGAAGAAGATCACCGCGGCACGGACCGCTTCCTCGGCGCGGGGGTGGACGCCCAGCCGGTCCCAGTCGACGATCGCGGCCGGTTCGCCGTCGCGGTACAGCAGGTTGAGCGGGTGGAAGTCGCCGTGCACCCAGCCCACCGAGCCGCCCTGCGGGGGCCGTCGGTGGGCGTGCCGCTCCAGGAGGGCGCGCCGTTCCAGGAGCCGGTGCCGGGCCAGCTCGTCGAAGGCGTCGGAGGGACGGTGTCGGCGCACTTGGGCGAGCAGGCGGTCGATGAGCGCGAAGGTGTCGGCGGGGTCGGCACCCCGGGCGGGATCGACGCCTTCCGTGGTCCCGGCGCCCTCCGTGGACTCGCCGTCGGCCGGTCTCGCCGCCGCGCGCCCCTGCGCCGGCATCACCCGTTCCAGACTCGCGTGTACGACGCCCAGGAGCGCCCCCAGGCGCGCGCACTGCGCCGTGGTGAGCTGGCCGCCGTGCCGGTGCCGGCCATCGATCCACGGGTGCAGCGCGTAGGCGTGGCCCCCGACGACGGCGACCGTGCGCCCGTCGGTGCCGGTCAGCGGTGGGGCGACCGGGACGCCGAGGTCCGCGAGGCGCTGGGTCGCCCGGTGCTGGCGGGCGATGGCGGCGGGGTCGGCGGTCTCGGGGTCGAAGTGGTGCTTGAGGAAGTACCGGCCGCGGGTGGTGCACAGCCGGTAGCCGCGGTTGAGCAACCCCTGGTCGACGCGGTCGCAGGTGAGCGCGGACCCGGCGGCGTACTGGCGGAGGAGGGCGCCCAGAGGGGGCGCGTGAGACACAGCGGGTGGTACAGATGAGCGCGGCACGCGCCAGATGCTAGGGCACGAGCCGGTGCCCTGACCTCGCGGTTGTCACAGACAGTCGTCTTCGATCACGAGAGAGTCACAGGATGTGCTGGAACTGCCGTTCCGGGCCACCGTCTGTGGAGTGCACGGTGGCGAACCGCGGTTCGATGCCCAGATAGACCGGCTCGAAGGGCTCGCCGTCGACGAAACGCGGAGCGGGACCGAAGAGCTCCCGTTCGGCCGCGGTCGGCTCGATGGGCTCGCACTGGCCCACGATCTGCACGGACCACAGGCTCTCGCCCGGTCGCGCGGAGCTCAGGTTGTCGGTGCCGTACGCGACGACGCTGCCGGCGCAGGCGTGGTGGTAGCCGCAGTTCCGGGGCATCCGCAGCAGCACGCGGCCGTCGACCACGATATGGCGGGCGAACGCGAGGAAGGGCAGTGCGCGCATGCTGGTGGCCACCCGGCCGTAATCGGTGCGGCCGATCAGTTCCACGGCGAGCTTTTCGTCGGCGGACCGCTCGTCGGCGGGCCGTTCGTCGGTGGGCATGGCTTCCAATCTCCGGCACCCCGGGGCGCCGGAAAAGGGGCACCCGCCCCTCGGTGGGGGGCCGAAAGTCCCGAATCAATCGGCGGCGTGCAAGAAATGCCCGCTCAGTGGTTCTGCTTCGCCGCCTGCACCCGCGCCACATACGCCGCCGCCTGGGACCGCCGTTCCATGCCCAGCTTGGACAGCAGACTCGACACGTAATTCTTGATCGTTTTCTCGGCGAGGTGCAGCCGTTCCCCGATTGCCCGATTGGTGAGGCCCTCGCCGATCAGGTCGAGGATCTTGCGCTCCTGCTCGGTGAGGTGCGCGAGTTTGTCGTCGCTCCTGGCGCTGCCGCCGTCACGCAGCCGTTCCAGGACGCGGGCGGTGGCCACCGGGTCGAGCAGGGACTTTCCGGCGGCGACGTCCCGTACGGCCGAGAGCAGTTCACTGCCGCGGATGGCCTTGAGGACATAGCCCGAGGCGCCCGCCATGATCGCGTCGAAGAGGGCCTCGTCGTCGGCGAACGAGGTCAGCATCAGGCACTTGATGTCCTCGTTCTGGGACCGGATCTCGCGGCAGACCTCCACGCCGCTGCCGTCCGGGAGCCGTACGTCCAGGACGGCCACGTCCGGTCGGGTGGCGGGAATCCGCACCAGCGCGTCGGCCGCCGTGCCGGCCTCGCCGACCACCTCGATGTCGTCCTCCACCGAGAGCAGTTCATGAACTCCCCGGCGCACCACCTCATGGTCGTCGAGAAGAAATACGGTGATTTTTCCGTCTTCGCGCACAAAGTCAGTGTCACACACAGCCATCGGCCCTGCCCGAAGTGAACTCTTCCCGAGTCCGGGGTGGCCGGGATAACGTGCCGGTGTTCCGGCCTCCTGCAAGGCTGTGACCAGTGCTGTGACCAGCGACTGTTCCCGACGAACGCGAATTACTTGGAAATCCGACTAAAAAGTACTTGGAAATCCAAGCAAAAACGCAGGTCAGGAGGGGTTTCACAGAATTGTGAAGCACTGGGTAACGTGACTGTTGCAGGGCGCTCGCCGGGGCACCTGTCACGCCTGTTCCCGGCCGAGTGCACCCACCCCGTGCACGGGTACTGGAACAGGCGAGCCGCACTGGCCACCCGGCAACCCCGGGGGCCGGACCGACGGAGGAGCACACGTGACCGTGGAGAGCACTGCCGCGCGCAAGCCGCGACGCAGCGCCGGTACGAAGAGCGCCGCGAGCGCCGGTGCCAAGCGCACCAGCCCGGCCGCCAAGAAGTCACCGGGTACGACGGGCGCCGAGCCCGAGCTCGTTCAGCTGCTGACCCCGGAAGGCAAGCGGGTCAAGGACGCGACGTACGACCCGTATGTCGCCGACATCACCCCCGAGGAGCTGCGCGGCCTGTACCGGGACATGGTGCTGACCCGTCGCTTCGACGCCGAGGCCACCTCCCTGCAGCGCCAGGGCGAGCTGGGCCTGTGGGCCTCGCTGCTCGGCCAGGAGGCCGCCCAGATCGGCTCCGGCCGGGCCACCCGCGAGGACGACTACGTCTTCCCGACCTACCGCGAGCACGGCGTCGCCTGGTGCCGCGGGGTCGACCCGACCAACCTGCTCGGCATGTTCCGCGGCGTGAACAACGGCGGCTGGGACCCGAACAGCAACAACTTCCACCTCTACACGATCGTCATCGGCTCGCAGACGCTGCACGCCACCGGCTACGCCATGGGCGTCGCCAAGGACGGCGCCGACTCGGCCGTGATCGCGTACTTCGGAGACGGCGCCTCCAGCCAGGGCGACGTCGCCGAATCGTTCACCTTCTCCGCGGTCTACAACGCCCCCGTCGTGTTCTTCTGCCAGAACAACCAGTGGGCCATCTCCGAACCGACCGAGAAGCAGACCCGCGTCCCGCTCTACCAGCGCGCGCAGGGCTTCGGCTTCCCGGGCGTCCGCGTCGACGGCAATGACGTCCTCGCCTGCCTGGCCGTCACCAAGTGGGCGCTGGAGCGGGCCCGCCGCGGCGAGGGCCCGACGCTGGTGGAGGCGTACACCTACCGCATGGGCGCGCACACCACCTCCGACGACCCGACCAAGTACCGGGCCGACGAGGAGCGCGAGTCCTGGGAGGCGAAGGACCCGATCCTGCGCCTGCGCACGTACCTCGAAGCCTCAAACCACGCGGACGAGGGATTCTTCGCGGAACTCGAAGCGGAGAGCGAAGCGTTGGGCAAACGAGTACGCGAAGTCGTACGGGCCATGCCGGACCCGGACCACTTCGCCATCTTCGAGAACGTGTACGCGGACGGGCACGCGCTCGTCGACGAGGAGCGAGCCCAGTTCGCCGCCTATCAGGCGTCGTTCGCGGATGCAGGGGAGGGCAAGTAGCGATGGCTGCAGAGAAGATGGCGCTGGCCAAGGCGATCAACGAGTCGCTGCGCACGGCCCTCGACACCGACCCCAAGGTCCTGATCATGGGCGAGGACGTCGGCAAGCTCGGTGGTGTTTTCCGGGTCACCGACGGCCTGCAGAAGGACTTCGGCGAGGACCGGGTGATCGACACTCCGCTGGCCGAGTCGGGCATCGTCGGCACGGCGATCGGCCTCGCGCTGCGCGGCTACCGCCCGGTGGTGGAGATCCAGTTCGACGGTTTCGTCTTCCCGGCGTACGACCAGATCGTCACGCAGCTCGCGAAGATGCACGCGCGGGCGCTCGGCAAGATCAAGCTCCCCGTCGTGATCCGCATTCCCTACGGCGGTGGCATCGGCGCCGTCGAGCACCACTCCGAGTCCCCCGAGGCGCTGTTCGCCCACGTGGCGGGGCTGAAGGTGGTCTCTCCGTCGAACGCGTCCGACGCGTACTGGATGATGCAGCAGGCCATCCAGAGCGACGACCCGGTGATCTTCTTCGAGCCCAAGCGGCGCTACTGGGACAAGTCCGAGGTCAACAAGGACGCGATTCCCTCCCCCCTGCACAAGGCCCGGGTGGCGCGCGAGGGCGCCGATGTGACGCTCGTCGCGTACGGCCCGATGGTGAAGGTGTGTGTGGAGGCCGCCGCGGCCGCCCAGGAGGAGGGCAAGTCGGTGGAGGTCCTGGACCTGCGCTCGATGTCCCCCATCGACTTCGACTCCGTCCAGGCCTCGGTGGAGAAGACCCGCCGCCTGGTCGTGGTGCACGAGGCCCCGGTGTTCCTCGGTACGGGCGCGGAGATCGCCGCCCGCATCACGGAGCGGTGCTTCTACCACCTGGAGGCACCCGTCCTGCGGGTCGGTGGCTATCACGCCCCGTATCCGCCGGCGCGCCTGGAGGAGGAGTACCTTCCGGGCCTGGACCGGGTGCTCGACGCCGTCGACCGCTCGCTGGCGTACTGAGGAGAGGGTCGTGACGACGATGACTGAGAACGCGTCGGGGCTCCGCGAGTTCAAGATGCCCGACGTGGGCGAGGGACTCACCGAGGCGGAGATCCTCAAGTGGTACGTCCAGCCCGGTGACCAGGTCACCGATGGCCAGGTCGTCTGCGAGGTCGAGACCGCCAAGGCCGCGGTGGAGCTGCCCATTCCCTATGACGGCGTGGTGCGCGAACTCCGCTTCCCCGAGGGGACGACGGTGGACGTGGGCCAGGTGATCATCGCGGTGGACTTGGCCGGTGGGGCGCCCGCCGAGCAGGTCCCGGTCCAGGAGACCGTCACCGAAGAGCCGGCCCCCGCCGAGGAGCCCAAGCCCGAGGGCCGCAAGCCGGTCCTCGTCGGGTACGGCGTCGCCGAGTCCTCCACCAAGCGCCGCCCCCGCAAGGGCGTCGAGGTCCCCGCCCAGCAGCCCGAGCCGTTCCTTGCGGCCACAGCGATCCAGGGCGAGCTCAACGGCCACGGACACACCAAGCAGCGCCCCCTCGCCAAGCCCCCGGTCCGCAAGCTCGCCAAGGACCTCGGCGTCGACCTGGCGACGGTCACCCCGTCGGGCCCGGACGGCATCATCACGCGCGAGGACGTGCACGCGGCGGTGGCCCCGGCACCCGCCCCGGCCCAGGCCCCGGTCGTGGAGGAGACCCCGGCTCCCGTTCGCGCCCAGGCGCCCGCCCCGGTCGTCACGTACGACACGGCGCGTGAGACCCGTATCCCGGTCAAGGGCGTCCGCAAGGCGACAGCTCAGGCCATGATCGGCTCGGCGTTCACCGCGCCGCATGTCACCGAGTTCGTGACGGTCGATGTGACGCGCACGATGAAGCTCGTCGAGGAGCTGAAGCAGGACAAGGAGATGCAGGGGCTGCGGGTGAACCCGCTGCTGCTCATCGCCAAGGCCCTGCTGGTCGCGATCAAGCGCAACCCCGAGGTCAACGCGTCCTGGGACGAGGCCAACCAGGAGATCGTCCAGAAGCACTATGTGAACCTGGGCATCGCCGCGGCCACGCCCCGTGGCCTGATCGTGCCGAACATCAAGGACGCGCACGCCAAGACCCTGCCCCAACTGGCCGAGTCGCTGGGCGAGTTGGTGGCCACGGCCCGGGAGGGCAAGACCTCGCCCGCCGCGATGCAGGGCGGCACGGTCACCATCACGAACGTCGGCGTGTTCGGCGTCGACACGGGCACGCCGATCCTCAACCCCGGCGAGTCCGCGATCCTCGCGATCGGCGCGATCAAGCTCCAGCCCTGGGTCCACAAGGGCAAGGTCAAGCCCCGCCAGGTCACCACGCTGGCGCTCTCCTTCGACCACCGCCTGGTCGACGGCGAGCTCGGCTCCAAGGTCCTCGCCGACGTGGCGGCGATCCTGGAGCAGCCGAAGCGACTGATCACCTGGGCGTAGCGCCCGTACGAGTACGCCGAAGGGGGCCCGCCGCTCGTAAGCGGCGGGCCCCCTTCGGCGTATGCCTGAGCTACTGAGGAGCTACTTGGCGAAGCCGTAGTTCAGCAGCTTCTTCGCGTCCGCCGTGCGGGCGTCGATGGACGTGGAGGCGAGGACCGTGCCGATGACCGTCTTGCCGTTGCGAGTGGCGGCGAAGACGAGGCAGTACTTGGCCTCGGGACCGGAACCGGTCTTGACGCCGATCGTGCCGGTGTAGCCGGTCAGCAGCGGCTTGTTGGTGTTCTCCCAGTTGTAGTAGCGATAGCCGCCGCTCTTGGTGGTGACCTTCTGCTGCGTGCTGACCGTCTTCACGATCGACTTGAAGGTCGAGTTCTTCATCGCGCTGCTGGCGATCTTCGTCAGGTCGCGCGGCGTCGAGTAGTTCGAACCGTGGCCGATGCCGTCGAACGAGTCGAAGTGCGTGTTCCTCAGGCCGAGGCTCGTCGCGGCGGCGTTCATCTTGCCGATGAACGACTTCACGCGCGCGTCACGGGTCGTGCCGCTGCCGAACTTGTCGGCGAGCGCGTAGGCGGCGTCACAGCCGGACGGCAGCATCAGCCCGTACAGGAGCTGACGGACCGTGACCTGGTCGCCGACGATCAGGTGCGCCTGTGAGGCATTGTTGGCGACGACGTAGTCGCTGTACGCCTTCTGGACGGTGACCTTGGCGTCCAGGTTGAGGTTCGACTGGGCCAGCACCACCTTGGCGGTCATGATCTTGGTGGTGGAGCCGGTGGAACGGCGGGTGTCCGCGGCCTTGGTGTAGAGGGTCGTGCCGGTGCCGTTGTTCATCACGTAGCCGCCCGCGGCGGCGATCGTGGGCGTGGTCACGGCGACCGCGGGCGCCGCGCCGAAGGCGCCGGCGGCCAGCACGGCGCCGGTCGTGAGAGTCACAGCGGCGGCCCTGCGGAAACGCGTGCCCTTAATGCCGGTAATCAAAATGAACGCTCCGAATGCGCGAAATGCCCCTGGGAGAGCGGCACATGGCAGTGCCGTCTCACGTACGGACTCGCGAAGCGCGGAAAGGGATGTACGGCGAAGGGGTGAGAGTTGTGTGACGCGGGTTACATCGGAAGCCTCGCGTGACGCACGGGCGTCTCCCGAGGTCCGCATGCTGGAATATCCGCGACCATGTGTACGTGTTGTATCTATGATGTGCGCATGCCCTCAGCCCCATCCGTGTCCGCGAACCAGTCGCTGACGCAGCCCATGAAGCAACCCCCCGCCGCCGACCGTGTCTACGCGCACGTCAAGCAGGGTGTCCTGGAACGCCGTTACGAGGGCGGGACGCTGCTCACCGAGGGCGAGCTCGCCGAGGCCGTGGGGGTCTCGCGCACGCCGGTGCGCGAGGCGCTGCTCCGGCTGGAGGTCGAGGGGCTGATCAAGCTCTACCCGAAGAAGGGCGCGCTCGTCCTGCCCGTCTCCGCACAGGAGATCGCGGACGTGGTCGAGACCCGGCAGCTCGTCGAGGAGCACGCCGCGCGCAAGGCCGTACCGGCCTCGCCCCAGCTCATCGCACGTCTGGAGGAGTTGCTGGAGCAGCAGAGGGAGCAGGCCGCCGCCGGGGATCTGGCGGGGGCCGCGGTCACCGACCGCTGCTTCCACGCGGAGATCGTCCGCAGCGGCGGCAACGAGATCCTCTCCCGGCTCTACGACCAGCTCCGCGACCGGCAGTTGAGGATGGGAGTCGCCGTCATGCACGCGCACCCCGACCGGATCACCAAGACGCTCGCCGAGCACCAGCAGATCCTCGAAGCGCTGCGCTCCGGTGACGCGGAGGCGGTCGTCGGCATCATCCACCGGCACGTCAGCTGGTTCTCCAACCTGGCGCGGGGCGAGGTCCGATGAGCTCCGGCTCCGCCGTGTCGCTGCCCGGAGACCCGCCCGGCGGTCGGCGCGCGATCGCCGTCTGGGGCATCGGTGTCTCTGTCTACTTCGTCGCCGTCATCTTCCGTACGTCGCTGGGGGTGGCCGGGCTCGACGCCGCCGACCGCTTCCATGTGGGCGCCTCCGCGCTGTCCACCTTCTCGATCCTCCAACTTCTCGTCTACGCGGGCATGCAGATACCCGTCGGCCTGCTGGTCGACCGGCTCGGTACCAAGAAGGTGCTGACCATCGGCGTCCTGCTGTTCACGGCCGGGCAGCTGGGCTTCGCGTTCTCCTCCTCGTACGGCATGGCGCTGGCCTCGCGCGCGCTGCTGGGCTGTGGCGACGCGATGACGTTCATCAGCGTGCTGCGGCTCGGCACCCGGTGGTTCCCGGCCCGGCGCGGTCCGCTGGTGGCGCAGCTCGCCGGTCTGGTCGGCATGGCGGGCAACCTGGTCTCGACCCTCGTCATCGCGCGGCTGCTGCACGGGGTGGGCTGGACGGCGGCGTTCGCGGGCAGCGCGCTCGCCGGCATCGTGGTCCTCGTACTCCTGCTGCTGTTCTTGAAGGACCACCCCGACGGACACGAGCCGGAGCCGTTCCCGCACCAGGGGGCCGCGTACGTCCGTCGCCAGATCGCCGCGTCCTGGCGGGAGCCGGGCACTCGGCTCGGCCTGTGGGTGCACTTCACGACGCAGTTCCCGGCGATGGTGTTCCTGCTGCTGTGGGGCTTGCCGTTCCTGGTAGAGGCGCAGGGGCTCAGCCGGGCGACGGCGGGTGAGCTGCTGACGCTCGTCGTCCTCTCCAACATGGTGGTCGGCCTGGTCTACGGGCAGATCGTCGCCCGGCATCACGCGGCGCGGCTTCCGCTGGCGCTCGGCACGGTGACGGCGACGGCGGTCGTCTGGGCGGCGGCGTTGGCCTATCCCGCCGAGCACGACCCCATGTGGCTGTTGATCGTGCTGTGCGTCGTGCTGGGGGCCTGCGGCCCGGCCTCGATGATCGGCTTCGACTTCGCCCGGCCCGCCAATCCGCCCGAGCGTCAGGGCACCGCCTCCGGCATCACCAACATGGGCGGTTTCGTCGCCTCCATGACGACATTGCTGGCCATCGGCGTGCTCCTCGACGCGACCGGCGACAACTATCGTGTCGCCTTCGCCGCCGTGTTCGTCCTCCAGGCGCTCGGCCTGAGCCAGATCTTCCGGTTGCGGAAGCAGGCGGCTCGCAGGGAGCGCGAGCGGTTGGTCGCGAGCCGGGTGGAGACGGTGCACGTGCCCGCGTAGCGATGCGTCGGTACGCAGCGCTACGTCGGTGCCCGGCGGTACGTCAGGTCGTGGGGACCAGCGTGAGGTAGGCCAGGCCCAGGACGCCGCGGTAGCTCATCCAGGCACGGCGGTGGCGGGGTTCGTCCGGGTCAGGCGCTGCACCAGGCGTGCCGCGCGTGCCTCGGAGAGGGGGCCGTGGAAGGTGAGGCGGGTGAGGCGGGGCGGATCCGCGGGGTCGGTCATGGGGGGAAGGGTAGGTTCGCGGGGGTGGAGGTAGTAGTTTCTTCGCCCCCTCCGCCCCTGCCCGTCCCGTATCTGGGGGGCTGCCGCCCCCAGACTCCCGCTTCGGCCCTGACGGCCTCGTCCTCAAACACCGGACGGGCTGAAGACTCCCTACCGCGTGATGGCCAGTGACCTGAGGATTGCTGCCGTCAGGTCCGGGTCGCCCTCTGCCTTGATGCGGTCCGCGACGGCGTCGGCGTGGACGCGGCCGCAGGTCAGGCGGACGAAGGTCTCCCAGTCGAGAACGAGGGTGGCGGCCGGGCCCAGGGAGGGGGCTCCGTCTATGGAGCCGCGCCCGTCGGCGTCGACGCGGACCGTGCGGAGGAACTCGACCGGCCCGTGGATGTCGAAGACGACCGCCGAGTTCGCCGGGGCGCCGGCGTCCTTGGCAACCACCTTCGGGAGGGCGGCGAGGAGTTCGTCGCGGACGATGAGCGCGCCCGGGGAGTCGAGGTTGCCCGGCCGGCCGAGGGCGGCGCGGAGGTCCTGCTCGTGCACCCAGACGTCGAACGCGCGGTTCCGCATGGCCTGCTCGAGGGTGATCTCGGTGCCGAGGGGGCCACGCACCTTGGTGTCGGGCTGCCGGGACTCGTTCCGCAGCTGGCGGTTGCGGCGGATGATCGTGTACTCCAGCTCGGAGGTCATCTCCGGCGCGGTGTGGTGGCGGCGTACGTCGACCTGCATCTCCATGTACCGCTGGTGCTCGTTCGTCACGTGGTACAGGTCGCGGGGGAGCGTGTGGATCGGCCGCGGGTCGCCGAGCATCTCGCAGTCCATCCCGATGATGTGCGAGACGAGGTCGCGGACGGACCAGCCGGGGCACGGGGTCCGGCGGTTCCACTCGCCTTCCACAAGGGGCTGCACCAGCTCTGATATCGCTTCGATCGAATGGGTCCAGGCGTCGGCGTAGGACTGAAGGCTGGGATGCAGACTCACGGAACGGGACCCCTCGGGCGGTTGGACGCGGGCAGTGCACAGGCAGCGGGTGTCTTGGGACGCTAAGTTACGCTGCTGTGAGGCACCCCGGCAGTGCTTTCGTGTGACGATCGTAGGCCCGTATGGACGGCTCGAATGCCAGGACGGTGGTAGTGTGCGCGCCTCTCTCCTCCAGATCGACGTAAACGAGGCCGAATCGGTCGATGCGCGTCGGCGGCGTGTGGCGTCTCTCGTACGGGAACAAGCCGGTGCCGATCTTGTGGTGCTGCCCGAGCTGTGGACGACCGGGGCGTTCGCGTACGAGGGGTTCGGGACGGAGGCCGAGCAGCTGGAGGGGCCCACGTACGAGGTGATGGCCAAGGCGGCGAGCGACGCGGGGGTGTGGCTGCACGCGGGTTCGATTCCCGAGCGCGCCGCATCCGACAGCGGCTCCGCCGCGGGTGACGGGCCCCTGTACAACACCTCTCTCGTCTTCTCGCCCTCCGGTGAACTCGCCGCCGCCTACCGGAAGATCCATCGGTTCGGCTTCGACAAGGGTGAGGCCGTGCTGATGGGGGCGGGGGCCGAGCTGGTGACGGTGCGGCTGCCGGAGACGGTGGTCGGGGTTGCCACGTGCTACGACCTGCGGTTCCCGGAGCTCTTCCGCGGGCTTGTCGACGCGGGCGCCGAGACATTTGTCATCCCGGCGGGGTGGCCCGAGCGGAGGCGCTCGCACTGGACGCTGCTCGCGCGGGCGCGGGCTGTCGAGAACCAGGCGTTCGTGCTGGCCTGCGGGACTGCGGGTACGCATGCGGGGGTTCCCCAGGCGGGGCATTCGATCGTGGTCGACCCGTGGGGGGAGGTTCTCGCCGAGGCGGGGGCCGGCGAGGAGGTCCTCACCGTGGACTTCGACCCCGCGAAGGTCGGCGTGACGCGGGAGCAGTTCCCGGCGCTGAAAGATCGGTTGCTGGGGCTTGCCGCTCCTCGCCGCTGACTGCTTCGGCACCCGGCGTCGGGGCTGAGCTCGGGGTGGGTTGCGCGGTCCGGCGCTGTACGGGGTGCCGCTCTCTTTGGGACGGGTGCCGCCCCTGGTGGCACGCCTGCTCGCAGCTGTGACGGGTGGGTGGGGTGCCGTCCCTCGCCGCACGTCCGCCCGCAGCTGTGACGGGTGGGTGTGGTGCCGTCCCTCGCCGCACGTCCGCCCGCAGCTGTGACGGGTGGGTGTGGTGCCGTCCCTCGCCGCACGCCTGCCCGCAGCTGAGCCGGCGTCAGTCCTCCGACCGTTCCTTCTCCGCCAGGTGGATGACGCATACCGCCACCGCGATCAGCAGGGCGGGGTCCGTGTCGTCGCGTACGACGTCGACGCCGTACGTCTCGCGGATGTGGAGCCAGCGGCGGGAGATCTGGGCGAGGAGTTGGTTGTCGTAGTCGATGGCGAACTCGCGGTCGAGGATCTTGCCGCTGACGTCGAGTTCGGTGCCGTCGACGAGGGACACTCGGTAGTGGTTGCGGAGCAGGGACAGGCGTTTGCGCTTGATGGTCGCCAGCGGATCGCCGTCCCGCTCGATGATCATCGTGTCGCGCAGGGCGAACATCTTCTGGTGGATGTCGATCAGAACCCGCCCGCCGGTGTCCTTCAGCTCGAAGGTGTCCCGCAGCCGCATGGCCTTGCCGTCGACGAGGAAGACCTTGTTGCCACGGTCGTCCTCGATCCAGTAGTCCTCACCGAAGCCGAGGAGCCGGTCGCGTACGAGGTATCTCATGCCATCACCGGTTCCCCGGTGGGCGGTCCGAAACGCCGTCGGTAGGCCGACGGGCTGAGTCCGGTCGCCTGGCGCAGTCGCGCCCGCAGGTTCGCGGCGGTCCCCAGACCGCTGCGCTCCGCCACCACGTCCAGCCGTTCCTCCCCGCGCTCGATGAGCCGGCAGGCGAGCGCGACCCGCTCGCCGGTGAGCCACGCGAGGGGGGTCGTCCCCAGCTGGGCGCGGAAGCGCCGGTGCAGGGTCGCCGGGCTGACCGCCGCCCGCGTCGCCAGGTCCGCGACCGTCAGCGGTTCGCCGAGCCGCTCCTGTGCCCAGGCGAGCAGGGGTGCGAGGGACTCGTCCGGTACGTCGGGCACGGGCCGTTCGACGAACTGGCGCTGACCGCCGTCGCGTTGCGCGGCGAAGACCAGTCGGCGGGAGACCGCGTTTGCGATCTCCGCGCCGTGGTCGCGCCGTACGACGTGCAGCCCGAGATCCAGCGCGGACGCGCTGCCGGACGCGGTGAGGATGTCCCCGTCGTCGACGAAGAGGACGTCCGGCTCCAGGCGCACCCGCGGATACCGCGCCCGGAAGGACTCCGCCCACATCCAGTGGCAGGCCGCCCGCCGCCCGTCCAGCAGTCCGGCCTCCGCGATCGTGAACGCGCCGGAGCAGAAGCCGATGAGCCGGGCGCCCCGCTCGTGTGCCCGGCGCACGGCGTCCAGCACCTCGGGGGAGCGCGGGGCGTCGGTGTCGGGCCGGTTCGGCACGATCAGCGTGTCCGCGCTCTCGGCCGCGTCGAGCCCGGCGACATCGGTGAGCGTGAAGAACCCGTCCCGCATCCGGGTGCGCGGCTCGGCGGCGCACAGCCGGAAGTCGTACAGCTCCCGTCCGAGTTCGGGCCTGCGCAGCCCGAAGATCTCAATGGCGCAACTCATCTCGAACGGATTCGAGTTCTCGTCGACGACGAGGACGACGCGGTGGGCGGCGCCGCGGAGGGGCACTGCGGGGGCGGCGCTTTTCGGTGACAGCTGAGCGGCCTCTTCGACCGGGGCTTGAGAGGATCCTTGCGGCATGTGCGATTTCTAGCACTCGCGGCGACGCCCGGCCACCGCCGAGGATCCCCCTATGAGCAGCGAACCCGAGCCGATCAGCAAACCCGCCCCACGCAGCGAACCGGCCCTGCGCAGCGAACCGGCCCCACGCAGCGAACCCGTCTCCCTCCCCGCAGCCCTGGGCTCCTTCACCGACCTGTGGAGCCCCCGCATCGTCACCGCCGTCAACGACTACGACGTGCGCATCGCCAAGGTCGAAGGCGAACACGTCTGGCACGTCCACGACCACACGGACGAGTTCTTCCTGGTCCTGGAGGGCGAGCTGACCATCGCGCTGCGCGAGCCGGGCGGCGAGCGCACCGTCGTACTCCCCAAGGGCTCGGTCTTCACCGTCCCGCGCGGCACCGAGCACAAGCCGTACGCCCCGGCCGGCGCCGCGATCCTGATGTTCGAACCCACGGGCACCCTCACGGTCGGCGACCGCCACGACGAGGTGCCGGACCACGTGGACGCGACGACGGGGCGCGCGCTGGCCTGAGAGCGGACGCGGTCGAGTCCCCCGCTGCCGTGGCGGCGGGGGACTCGACTCGTTCCGTGGCGCGGCTGCTAGAAGCCGTCCCGCCGTATGTGCTCCTCGTCCTCGGCGGCGTGGTCGTCGCCGATGGCGCGGTCGCGCAGGTCGGCGTCGCGCATGTCCGAGTCGCGCCTGTCGTCGTCCCGCATGCCGGAGCCCGGCCCGCGGCGCTCCGTCCGGTCGTCGTCCCGCATCCGCTTGCCGCCGCGGTCCCGCACGGCGGCGTCGCTCTTGCCGGAGTCGCGCATCTGGGAGTCGGGCATGCCGGAGTCGCGGCGCATCCCGGAGTCGCGCGTACCGGGGTTCTTGGGCTTGCGTGCCATGGAAACTGCTCCTTCGCAGTGGCCCCCCTGCGTGTGTAGAGCATCTCTCCGGCACGGGCCGTGCGCATCCGGTGGGATCGCGAGTACGCACAGTGACCACCCTGCGGCGGGAGATGAGGAGTACACCTCGCCGACCCGCGAAGAAATATCGGGATCCTGGCAGCGGATGACAAGCTTGAAGTATGAACGATGCCGCCTCGGCGCCCACCCCCGCGCCCCGCCGCCGCGCCCGTGTCCGTGCCCCCGAGCTGATCGGCAAGGGCGGCTGGCTCAATACCGGAGGCACTGAGCTCACCCTCGCCGACCTGCGAGGCAAGTGCGTTGTTGTGGATTTTTGGACGTTTTGCTGCATCAACTGTCTGCACGTCCTGGACGAGCTGCGGGAGCTGGAGGAGAAGCACCGGGACACGGTGGTGATCATCGGGGTGCACTCGCCGAAGTTCGTGCACGAGGCCGAGCACCAGGCGGTCGTCGACGCCGTCGAGCGGTACGGGGTGGAACACCCGGTTCTCGACGACCCCGAGCTCGCGACCTGGAAGCAGTACGCCGTGCGCGCCTGGCCGACGCTCGTCGTGATCGACCCCGAGGGGTACGTCGTCGCACAGCACGCCGGCGAGGGGCATGCGCACGCGATCGCCCGGCTGGTGGAGGAACTGGAGGCCGAGCACGCGGCGAAGGGCACCCTGCGGCGCGGCGACGGACCGTACGTGGCGCCGGAGCCCGAGCCCACGGCGCTCCGATTCCCCGGCAAGGCGCTCGCCCTGCCGAGCGGGAACCTGCTGGTCAGCGACACGACCCGGCATCAACTGGTGGAGCTGGAGGCCGACGGCGAGACCGTCGTACGGCGTATCGGATCCGGCGTACGGGGCTTCGTGGACGGCGCGGCCGAGACGGCCGGGTTCAGCGAGCCGCAGGGGCTGGCGCTGCTGGACGACGGGTCCGTGGTCGTCGCCGACACCGTGAATCACGCCCTGCGCCGCCTCGATCTCACGACCGGCGAGGTCACGACCCTCGCGGGGACGGGCAGCCAGTGGTGGCAGGGCTCGCCGACGTCCGGGCCCGCGCGCGAGGTCGACCTGTCCTCGCCGTGGGATGTGGCCGTGTTCGACGGGCGCGTGTGGATCGCCATGGCCGGTGTGCACCAGCTGTGGGTGTACGACCCGGCTGAGGGTACCTCCCAGGCTTCTGGCTCTGGAGGAGGGACCGTCGGGGTCGCCGCCGGTACGACCAACGAGGGGCTCGTCGACGGGCCGGGGGCCGAGGCCTGGTTCGCGCAGCCGTCGGGGCTCGCCGCCACCGCCGACCGGCTCTGGCTGGCCGACTCCGAGACGTCCGCGCTGCGCTGGGTCGACCTCGACGGCGTCGTGCACACCGCCGTCGGCACCGGGCTCTTCGACTTCGGACACCGCGACGGTGCGGCCGAACAGGCGCTGCTCCAGCACCCGTTGGGCGTCACCGCGCTCCCGGACGGCTCGGTGGCGGTGAGCGACACCTACAACCACGCGCTGCGCCGCTACGACCCGGCGACCGGCGAAGTGACCACGCTGGCCACGGACTTGCGGGAGCCGAGCGACGCGGTGCTCGTCGGTGACGACATCGTGGTCGTCGAGTCCGCCCGCCACCGGCTGACCCGGCTGCGGCTCCCCGAGGAGGCCGTACGGGTCGAGTCGGTCGCGCACCGCACGCAGCGCGCGGCCACCGAAGTCGCCCCGGGCGGGCTCCGGTTGGACGTCATCTTCCAGGCTCCGGCCGGCCAGAGGCTGGACACCCTCCCCCACTCTCGGCTTCGCTCGAGCGGGGGGACCCCCATCGGCCCGTCCACCCGGCTGCTGGTCGCCTCGACCCCGCCCGAGCTGCTGCTCAAGGGCGAGGGCGCGGGAACCGATCTCTCCCGTGTCCTGGAGCTGAACCCGGCCGTCACCGAAGGGGTTCTGCAGGTCTCCGCGATGGCGGCGTCCTGCGACACAGCATCTGACGGCGGCTCCGCCGCGGGCCCTGCCAATGAGTACCCGGCCTGCCACGTCCACCAGCAGGACTGGGCCGTACCGGTCCGCCTCACCGAGGGCGGCGCGGACCGGCTGCTGCTCGTCCTCGCGGGTATGGACGACTGACGCACGGCCGGGCTCGAAGGCCTATGCGCCGTACCCGTCGCTGTAGCCGCCCCGGTGGTGTCGTTCCTCCTCGACCACCGGGGTGGCCGGCGGCACGACCACCCGCCTGCGCCGGGCGATGCTGCTGAACGTCGCCACGCCGATCAGCCCGACGATCATGAAGATGACCCCGACCAGGTCGAGGTTGACTCCCTGCATGTTCCAGTCGGTCGCGAACGTGAGGATCGCTCCCGCGGCGATCAGGATGATGCATCCGCCCAGGCCCATGAGTCTCGCCTCCCTGCCCGGTTCAGGTGTTCCGGGCGGGAGCCGAGTACCCGTGAGCTCACGTGCCATGCGGAGTTGACCGTGGGGGAACGGCGGAGGCCTATCCCTCCAAGAACGCCACCAGCGCGTTGGCCAGCAGGAACGGGTCGTCGGCGCCGCAGAGTTCGCGGGCGCTGTGCATGGAGAGGATGGCCACGCCGATGTCGACGGTCTTGATGCCGTGCCGGGCCGCGGTGATGGGGCCGATGGTGGTGCCGCAGGGCATCGAGTTGTTGGAGACGAAGGACTGGAAGGGCACTCCGGCCTTCTCGCAGGCGGCGGCGAAGATGGCGCGGCCCGAACCGTCCGTGGCGTAGCGGTTGTTGACGTTCACCTTGAGGATGGGGCCGCCGTTGGCGCGCGGGTGGTGCGTCGGGTCGTGCCGCTCGGCGTAGTTGGGGTGGACGGCGTGGCCGGTGTCGGAGGACAGACAGACCGTGCCCGCGAAGGCGCGCGCCCGGTCCTCGTACGAGCCACCGCGCGCGAACACCGAACGCTCCAGCACACTGCCGAGCAGCGGCCCGTCGGCGCCGGTGTCGCTCTGCGAGCCGTTCTCCTCGTGGTCGAAGCCCGCGAGTACGGGGATGTACGGGAGCCCGGAGTCGCCCGCCGCCGCAGCGACCAGCGCCGCCGTACCCGAGTGCAGGGAGAGCAGGTTGTCCATGCGCGGACCCGCCACCAGCTCCTTGTCGCGGCCCAGGTAGGAGGGCCGCTCGATGGAGTGGGTCATCAGGTCCCAGCCGGTGACCTCGCCCGTGGCCAGCCCCAGCTCCTCCTCCAGGAAGGCGATCAGGTCGCCCTCGCGGGGATCGCCGAGCCCCCAGATGGGCTGCAGATGGCGCTGCTTGTCGAGCTTGAGCCCGTCGGTGCTGACGGAACGGTCCAGGTGGACGGCGAGCTGGGGCACGCGCAGCAGGGCGCGGTCGATGTTCACCAGGCGGGTCGAGCCGTCCCGCAGCGACAGGCGTCCCGCGAGGCCCAGGTCGCGGTCCAGCCAGGAGTTCAGCAGCGGTCCGCCGTAGATCTCCACGGCCACCTGCCGCCAGCCGTGCGCGCCGCTGTCCGGCAGCGGCTTGACCCGCAGGTTCGGGGAGTCGGTGTGTGCGCCCACGATCCGGAACGGGGTGTGCGGCTCCGTGCCCTCCGGCACGTACCAGGCGACGATCGCACCGCCGCGCAGCACGTACCTCCCGCCGCTCGTGCCCTCCCACGCGTCGGTTTCGGCGACCTGACGGAATCCGGCCTTCTCCAGCCGCTCGGCGGCGTTCGCCACCGCGTGGTACGGCGTCGGGCTCGCCGCCAGGAAGGACATGAGGTCGTCGGTATGGCCGCGGTCGAAGCGGGAGGGTGCGCTCATGGGTTCACCTTAACGACGCACAAGGCCCGCTCCCCAAGGATGGGAAGCGGGCCTTCGTAAGGGGGATGTGGAGGGTTCGGCGGCTGACCGGACGGACAGGGTCCGTTCAGTGGCCCGACCCCGTCCCGGGTGGGGTGATCCGGGCTTACCCGGTACCCGGAGTGGGGGCTGAGCTCGGGGTGGATGCGCTTACCGGCGCTGACCGGGTGCCGCTCTCCGTGGGACGGGTGCCGCCCCAGCGGCATGATTGCCCGCGCTGCGACGGTCACGGCGGCAGCCCTTTGCCGCTGCCGGGTGGGCAGCCGCCCCTTGCGGCGCGCCTGCCCGCGGCGAGGACGGTGGCATGCGCACCGGCGCGGCACGCATGCCCGCAGCCCTGCGGGTCAGAACGCCGCCTCGTCCAGCTCCATCAGGTCCAGCTCCACGCCCTCGGCGAGCTTGCGGGCGCCGGTGACGCCCGGCAGGACGTTGGCGGCGAAGAACTTCGCGGCCGCGATCTTGCCGGTGTAGAAGGGCACATCTTTAGCAGGCACAGCCTTGGCGGAGGCGGTCTCCAGCTTCTCGGCGGCCACTGCGGCACCGCGCAGCAGCAGGTAGCCGACGACCACGTCGCCGGAGGCCATCAGCAGGCGGGTCGTGTTCAGGCCCACCTTGTAGATGTTCTTGACGTCCTGCTCGGTGGCGGCGAGGTCGGTGAGCATCAGGCCGACGATGGCCTCCAGCTCGACGGCCGCCTTGGCGAGCTGCTCACGGGCGGTGGAGAGCTCCTCGCCGCCGGTGCCGAGCGCCAGGAACTTCTTGATGTCCTCGGCGAGGGAGTTCAGCGCCGTGCCCTGGTTGCGGACGATCTTCCGGAAGAAGAAGTCCTGGCCCTGGATCGCGGTCGTGCCCTCGTACAGGGTGTCGATCTTGGCGTCGCGGATGTACTGCTCGATCGGGTACTCCTGGAGGAACCCGGAGCCGCCGAAGGTCTGCAGCGACTGGGCGAGCTGCTCGTAGCCCTTCTCGGAGCCGTAGCCCTTGACGATCGGCAGGAGCAGGTCGTTGAGGGCCTCGAGGGCGGCGGTGTCCTCGCCCGCGGCCTCCTTGACCTGAATGTCGTCCTGGATCGCCGCGGTGTGCAGCACCAGGGCGCGCATGCCCTCCGCGTACGCCTTCTGCGTCATCAGCGAGCGGCGCACGTCCGGGTGGTGCGTGATGGTGACCTTGGGCGCGGTCTTGTCCATGAAGTTCGCGAGGTCCGGGCCCTGGACGCGCTCCTTGGCGTACTCAAGAGCGTTCAGGTAACCCGTCGACAGGGTCGAGATCGCCTTCGTGCCGACCATCATGCGGGCGAACTCGATGATGCGGAACATCTGGCGGATGCCGTCGTGCTTGTCGCCGATCAGCCAGCCCTTGGCGGGGTGACGGTCGCCGAACGTCATCTCGCACGTGTTGGAGGCCTTGAGGCCCATCTTGTGCTCGACGTTCGTCGCGTACACGCCGTTGCGCTCGCCCAGCTCGCCGGTCTCGAAGTCGAACTCGTACTTCGGGACGAGGAAGAGGGACAGGCCCTTGGTGCCGGGACCATGGCCCTCGGGGCGGGCGAGGACGTAGTGGAGGATGTTCTCCTCCATGTCGTGCTCACCGGACGTGATGAAGCGCTTCACGCCCTCGATGTGCCAGGAGCCGTCCTCCTGCTGGACCGCCTTGGTGCGGCCCGCGCCCACGTCCGAGCCGGCGTCCGGCTCGGTGAGCACCATGGTGGAGCCCCACTGCTTCTCGACGGCGATCTTCGCGATGTGCTTCTGGACCTCGTTGCCCTCCTCGAAGAGGATGCCCGCGAAGGCCGGCCCCGAGGAGTACATCCACACCGCCGGGTTCGCGCCGAGCACCAGCTCCGCGTACGCCCAGATCAGGGAGCGCGGCGAGGTGGTGCCGCCGATCTCCTCGGGCAGGCCCAGGCGCCAGTACTCGGAGTCCATGAAGGCCTTGTAGGACTTCTTGAAGGACTCGGGGACGGGCGCGGTGTTGGTCTCCGGGTCGAAGACCGGCGGGTTGCGGTCGGCGTCCGCGAAGGATTCGGCCAGCTCGTTCTCCGAGAGGCGCGTCAGCTCCTCGAGGATGCTCTTGGCGGTGTCCGTGTCCATCTCCGCGAACGGGCCGGTGCCGTACAGCTTGTCGCGCCCGAGCACCTCGAAGAGGTTGAACTCGATGTCGCGGAGATTCGACTTGTAGTGCCCCATGGCGACGGCTCCGTTAAGGGATCGGCGAGGCACTGACTCCTCGCACCTAGTTCACGTACCAACAAGTAGCTACGATGATGCTACCCGTCAGTAATAAGAAGCAACCCCGCATCGCCCATATGTGGCGCACTACTCTTTGGGCCATGTACGGCTATGACCAGAACGCGGGAGCACAGCAGGGGTACGTCCCGCCCCAGCAGCAGATGCCCGGGCAGATGCCGGGTGGGCAGATGCCCGGCGGTTACGGCCAGCAGCCGCCGCTGTATCCGGAGCCGTCCCCGCCGTCCCTCGCGGACGCGGTCCGCGCGTTCACCACGGGGTCGATGTCCGCGGAGGACTTCCAGCAGGTCTTCGCGACGTCGAAGGTGTACTGCCCGCGTGGCGACAACCCCGGATTCCTCGCGCTGCACAACACCCAGCAGCCGGTGATCCCGATGTTCACCTCGCTCAAGGAGCTGCGCCGGTACGCCGGCAAGGAGTCCAAGTACTTCGTGATCACCGGTGCCGAGGTGATCGACCTGCTGCCGACCGGCTACGGCTTCGTGCTCGACATGGAGGGCGAACACCGGATGGTCTTCGACGCCAAGGCCGTGGAGCAGATGGTGGACTTCGCGATGCGCCGTATGTACGGATAGGCCCCAGGGGCCCCAGGCCCCGCTCTCGTACGACATCCCGGACGCCCGGAGGGAATGCCCTCCGGGCGTTCGTCGTTACGGGTGGCAGAAAGTTCAATGCTCAACTAAACTCCGAGCACAAGGAGGTACCGACATGCCTGCAGTGACCGTCGAGAACCCGCTGACCCTGCCCCGTGTGGTTGCGCCGGCCGACGCCATGGCCCGTCCCGTGCTCGCCGTGACGACCGCGCCCAGCGGCTTCGAGGGCGAGGGGTTCCCGGTTCGCCGGGCGTTCGCCGGGATCAATTACCAGTACCTGGACCCGTTCATCATGATGGACCAGATGGGCGAGGTGGAGTACGCGCCCGGAGAGCCGAAGGGCACCCCCTGGCACCCCCACCGCGGCTTCGAGACTGTGACCTACATCATCGACGGCGTCTTCGACCACCAGGACTCCAACGGTGGCGGCGGCACCATCACCAACGGTGACACCCAGTGGATGACCGCGGGCTCGGGCCTCCTGCACATCGAGGCGCCGCCGGAGTCGCTCGTCATGTCCGGCGGCCTCTTCCACGGCCTCCAGCTGTGGGTGAACCTCCCGGCCAAGGACAAGATGATGGCCCCCAGGTACCAGGACATCCGCGGTGGCACGGTCCAGCTGCTGAGCACCCCGGACGGCGGCGCGCTGCTGCGCGTCATCGCCGGTGAGCTCGACGGTCACCAGGGCCCCGGCATCACGCACACGCCGATCACCATGGTCCACGCGACCCTGGCGCCCGGCGCCGAGATCACGCTCCCGTGGCGCGAGGACTTCAACGGTCTCGCGTACGTCCTCGCCGGGCGCGGCAGCGTCGGTACGGACCGGCGTCCGGTCCACAGCGGCCAGACCGCCGTGTTCGGGAAGGGGGGCTCGCTGACCGTCCGCGCGGACGAGAAGCAGGACTCCAACAGCCCGGACCTGGAGGTCGTCCTCCTCGGCGGGCAGCCCATACGTGAGCCCATGGCCCACTACGGCCCCTTCGTGATGAACACCCGCGAGGAGCTCCAGCAGGCCTTCGAGGACTTCCAGAAGGGCCGGCTCGGGACGATCCCCGCCGTGCACGGGATGTCCGAGAGCGGGCTGTAGGCCTCCGTCGGACGAGTCACGGGAAAGCCCCGTCCGTTCCACCGGACGGGGCTTTCCCGTGCGCGCGTGCTGTTCGGCATGCCCGTCCGGGGCTCGGCGGGTAGCTTGTCGGGCAGACGTGTTGGCGGGGTCATCGCATCCCGGCTCTTCTCTTCCGGGCCACCGCAACTCACCTGCTAGGAGCGCTCCATGCTCACCTCGACGAACGTTCCGGGCGGGCCGAACTGGCTCGACCTGGGGACACCGGACATCGACGCGGCCGTCGCCTTCTACGAGGGCACGTTCGACTGGCAGTTCCAGTCCGCGGGACCGGAGGCCGGGGGCTACGGCTTCCTGCAGAAGGACGGCAAGACCCTGGCCGCCGTCGGCCCGCTGACCGAGGAGGGCGCGTCGTCCGCCTGGACGGTCTACTTCCGCACCCTGGACGCCGACGCCACCGCGAAAGCGGTGGAACAGGCCGGCGGCACGGTCCGCTTCCCGCCCACGGACATCTTCACCGAGGGGCGGATGGCCGGCTTCACGGACCCCACGGGCGGCGAGTTCGCCGTGTGGGAAGCCCGGGACATGGACGGCCTGGAGGTCGTCAACGAGCCGCGCACCCTCAGCTGGATCGAGCTCTACACCACGGACGCCGCGGCGGCGAAGGACTTCTACCGCACGGTCCTGTCGTGGGACATGCGCGACATGCCCATGGGCCCGGACGTCGTCTACACCATCGCCGGTCCCGCGGGCGGCGGCGAGACGACCATGCACGGCGGCATCATGCAGCTTCCGGCGGAGAACATGCAGCGCGGCTCGTCCTCCGAATGGCACCCGTACTTCGAGGTCGAGGACTGTGACACCGTGGTGGCCAGGGCCCAGGAGCTGGGCGCGACGGTCATCATCCCCGCCGTCGACGCCGAGGGTGTCGGACGCATCGCCATGCTGCTCGACCCGTTCGGGGCGCCCTTCGCCGTGATCACGAGCGCCACGGCCTGACCGGGCCGCGCAGCCCCGGTCGCTGACACTGTGTCACCCGGGCGGACCCTCCCCACAGGACGGCCCGCCCGGCGCGTGTTCGGGTGGAGGCGTGCAGCTCCTCCCCGAAGGCGCCCGGCGGCTGGCCGCGTGGTGCGTCGTGCTCCTGCTCGTCGCCGGTGTGGCGTGGGTCGGGATCCGGCTGTGCGGGGAGCTGCGTACGGCGGTGGTGCCGGTGCTGCTCGCCCTGCTCGGGACCGCGCTGCTCAGGCCGCTGTACGGGCAGTTGGTGAAGGTACGGGTCAACCGGTCGCTCGCCGCCGGGCTCACCTGTGTCGCCGTGGTCGTGGTCGTCGGCGGCGCCGTCTACATCGTCGTGGCCGCGCTCATCGACACCGGCGACCAGATCGTCGCCTCGCTCAAACAGGCGGCCAGGTCGGTCGCCGAGCACTTCGGGGCGGCGGGCACCTCCCTCGACGACCTCGCCACCAACTCCAAGGAACTGCTGACCAAGTTCGGCGGCACGGCCGCGTCCAATGTCATCAGCGGCGTGAGCGTGGTGGGCGAGTCCATCGCCATGGCCGTACTCGCCCTGCTGCTCGTCTTCTTCTTCCTGCGGGACTCGCACCGCGTGGGCGACACGCTCCGGTCGCTCGCGCCGCGCGGCACCTCCGCCACGGTCGTAGCCATGGCCCGGCGCGCCTTCCAGGCCGTCGAGGGGTTTATGCGCGGGACGACGCTCATCGCGCTCATCGACGCCCTCTGCATCACCATCGGGCTGCTGATCCTGCGTGTCCCGGGTGCGGTGGGGCTGGGTGCGCTCGTCTTCGTGACCGCGTACATCCCGTATCTCGGCGCCTTCCTCTCCGGCTCGGTGGCCGTGCTGGTCGCGCTCGCGGACCGGGGGTTCGTCATCGCGCTGTGGGCGCTAGGGGTCGTCCTCGCGGTGCAGGTCCTGGAGGGGCATGTGCTGCAGCCGATGATCCAGAGCCGGACCGTGCAGATGCATCCGGCGGTGGTGATGCTCGCGATCACGGCGGGCGCGTCCGTCGCCGGAATCCTGGGCATGCTGCTCGCCGTCCCGCTGACCGCGGCCGCGTTCGGGGTCGTCTCGGAGCTGCGTACGCGCTATGCCTCGCCGGACGGCTCGGCGGGCTCGTAGAACTCGAACCAGATGCTCTTCCCCTCGCCCCGCGGGTCCACGCCCCACGACTCCGCGAGGAGCTCCATGAGCACCAATCCCCGCCCGGAGGAGGCAAGTTCGCCGGGATGGCGCCGGTGCGGCAGGTCGTCGCTGGCGTCGGTGACCTCGACCCGTATCCGCCGCTTGCCCGGGTCGCCCGTCACCTCGGCGACGAGCAGCGCGTCGGCGTCGGTGTGCACGAGGACGTTGGTGACAATCTCCGAGACGAGCAGGACCGCGGAGTCGCGCTGGTCCTCGGAGACCCAGTCGTGGAGGAGTTCCCGCAGCTGCTGGCGGGCCCCGGCGATCCGCTCGGGCTCGGCCTGCGCCACGGTCAGCATCGTGCGCCGCATCGGCGGCCGTACGGCCGTGACCGTGTCGCCGCAGCCGCAGCCCGGCGCCACCCGGCACAGCAGCAGTACGGCGATGTCGTCCTCGCGCCGGTCGGCCAGCGGCCCGGTGGTGTGGTGCGAGGAGGGCCCGTGCACGGCCTGGACCAGGGCGTCGGCGAGGGACTCCATGTCGCCGTCGTGGGCTTCGAGGGTCCGGCGGATGCGCCGCCAGCCGGTGTCGAGGTCGTGGCCCCCGGTCTCGATCAGCCCGTCGGTGCAGATCAGCATGGTTTCGCCGGGCTCCAGGACGAGCCGGGTCGTCGGGTAGTCGGCGTCCGGGTCGATGCCGAGCGGCAGCCCGCCCGCGGTCGGCCGCATCAGCACGGTTCCGTCGGCCATGCGTATCGCGGGGTCCGGGTGCCCGGCGCGGGCGATGTCGAGTGTCCCGGTCGTCGGGTCGACCTCGACGTACAGGCAGGTCGCGAAGCGCAGGTCAGCGCTGTCGTCCCCATCGGGCCCGCTGCCGCCCGAGCGCTCGTTCGCACCGCCGCCGCTCGACCCGTACGTCACCGAGTCCGTGACCCCGGACAGGAAGCGCGAGGCCCGGGAGAGCACCGCGTCCGGGCGGTGGCCCTCGGAGGCGTACGCGCGCAGGGCGATGCGGAGCTGGCCCATCAGGCCGGCCGCGCGGACGTCGTGTCCCTGGACGTCGCCGATGACCAGGGCGAAGCGGCCGGTCGGGAGCGGGATCATGTCGTACCAGTCGCCGCCGACCTGGAGGCCGCCACCGGTGGGCACATAGCGGGCGGCGACGGTCATGCCCGGGATCTCGGGGCCCAGCGTGGGCAGCATCGAGCGCTGGAGGCCGTCGGTCAGCTCCCGCTCGGTCTCGGCGGCTCCGGCGCGCGAGAGGGCCTGCGCGAGCATGCGGGCGACAGTCGTCAGAACCGAGCGCTCGTCGGGCGTGAAGGTGACGGGATACGTGAAGGCCGCCATCCACGCGCCCATGGTGCGCCCCGCGACGGTGAGCGGCAGGAAGGCCCAGGACTGCCGGCCGAAGGTCTGAGCCAGCGGCCAGGAGACGGGGTAGCGCTCTTTGTAGTCCTCGGGGGAGGAGAGATAGACGGCACGGCCGCTGCGGACGACCTCGGCGGCCGGATAGTCCGTGGTCAGGGACATGTGCGAGAACGGTTCCTCGGCCCCCGGCAGCTGCCCGTGGTGCCCGATGATCGTCAGCCGTTCGCCCTTCGCGCCGAAGACGGCGAGCCCGTCCGGCGAGAACCCGGGCATCGACAGGCCGGCCGCGACCCGCAGCACCTCCGCCGTGGACCGCGCCTCGGCGAGCGCCCGTCCCGCGTCCAGCAGGAACGCCTCCCGCGAGCGGCGCCAGTCGCCGGTGACGGGGGTGCGCGCGGCGGCCCCCGGCGGCTGCTCGGTGACCTCCTGGAGGGTGCCGATCAGCTCGTACTCCCCGGTCGTCGGGTCGATGATCGGCTTGGAGCGGCTGCGGACGGTACGGATCACCCGGCCGTGCTCGTCCATGATCCGCATCCGGGCCTCGGCGAGGGTGCCCTCGGCGACAGCGAGCTGCACGACCCCGTCGATCTCGTTCCAGTCGACGGGATGGAAATGGGCGCGTGTGCCCGCCTCGGTGAGTGTCGTGGGCTCCGGGGGCAGCCCGATGAGCCGGGCGGCTTCGGCGTCGAAGGTGACCAGCCCCGCGGCGTTGTCCCAGCGCCACAGGCCGGTCGCGAGGGCGGCCAGGACGTCCCCCACGCCGGGCAGGGGCTCACCAGTGCGCATTGCCCCACTGTATGAAGAGGTGATCGATGCTTGCCACCGAGAGTATTGGGGGCGGCGATCTTGGGGTGCCCGGTACGCTTGGGAGGTCCGGGCCTCGGCCCCGACGTTTCACGTGAAACAGACCCGGATGAGCAGATCCGGATCATCAGCCCCCAATCCGCGAAGACTGGATGAACGACGATGCATCGGTACAGGTCCCACACCTGCGGCGAGCTCCGCGCCTCTGACGTCGAAAGCGACGTCCGGCTGAGCGGCTGGCTGCACAATCGCCGAGACCTGGGCGGCATCCTCTTCATCGATCTGCGCGACCACTACGGCATCACGCAGCTGGTCGCCCGCCCCGGCACGCCCGCCTACGAGGCCCTCGACAGGCTCTCCAAGGAGTCGACGGTCCGCGTCGACGGCAAGGTCGTCTCGCGCGGCACGGAGAACGTGAACACGGACCTGCCCACCGGCGAGATCGAGGTCGAGGTGAGCGAGGTCGAGCTGCTCGGCGCGGCCGCCCCGCTCCCGTTCACGATCAACGCGGAGGACGGGGTCAACGAGGAGCGGCGCCTGGAGTACCGCTTCCTGGACCTGCGCCGCGAGCGCATGCACCGCAACATCCTGCTGCGTACGGCCGTGATCTCGGCGATCCGTCACAAGATGACGGCGCTGGGCTTCAACGAGATGGCGACGCCGATCCTGAGCGCGACCTCCCCCGAGGGCGCCCGCGACTTCGTCGTGCCCTCCCGTCTGAACCCGGGCAAGTTCTACGCCCTCCCCCAGGCCCCGCAGCAGTTCAAGCAGCTGCTGATGATCTCCGGCTTCGACCGCTACTTCCAGATCGCGCCGTGCTTCCGCGACGAGGACGCGCGCGCGGACCGCTCGCCGGGCGAGTTCTACCAGCTCGACGTGGAGATGAGCTTCGTAGAGCAGGAAGACGTCTTCCAGCCCATCGAGACGCTCATGACGGAACTCTTCGAGGAGTTCGGGAACGGCCGTCATGTGACGTCCCCCTTCCCGCGCATCCCGTTCCGTGAGGCGATGCTGAAGTACGGCTCCGACAAGCCGGACCTGCGGGCCCAGCTGGAGCTCGCCGACATCACCGACATCTTCGAGGGATCCGAGTTCAAGGCCTTCGCGGGCAAGCACGTACGCGCCCTGCCGGTGCCGGACGTGTCGTCGCAGCCCCGGAAGTTCTTCGACCAGCTGGGTGACTTCGCGGTCTCGCAGGGCGCGAAGGGCCTGGCCTGGGTCCGTGTCGCCGAGGACGGCTCGCTGACGGGCCCGATCGCGAAGTTCCTGACGGAGGAGAACGTCGCGGAGCTGACGAAGCGTCTGTCGCTCTCCGCCGGCCACGCGGTCTTCTTCGGCGCGGGCGAGTTCGACGAGGTCTCGAAGATCATGGGCGCGGTGCGGGTGGAAGCCGCCAAGCGCGCCGGTCACTTCGAGGAAAACGTCTTCCGGTTCTGCTGGATCGTCGACTTCCCGATGTACGAGAAGGACGAGGACGGGAAGATCGACTTCTCGCACAACCCCTTCTCGATGCCGCAGGGCGGCCTGGAGGCCCTGGAGACCCAGGACCCGCTGGACATCCTCGGCTGGCAGTACGACATCGTCTGCAACGGCGTCGAGCTGTCCTCCGGCGCGATCCGGAACCACGAGCCCGAAATCATGCTCAAGGCCTTCGAGATCGCGGGCTACGACCGCGAGACCGTCGAGGAGCAGTTCGCCGGCATGCTCCGCGCCTTCCGCTTCGGCGCCCCGCCGCACGGCGGCATCGCCCCGGGCGTCGACCGCATCGTCATGCTGCTCGCGGACGAGCCGAACATCCGCGAGACGATCGCGTTCCCGCTCAACGGCAACGCGCAGGACCTGATGATGGGCGCGCCGACGGAGCTGGACGAGACCCGTCTGCGCGAGCTGCACATCTCCGTACGGAAGCCGCAGCCGAAGTAGTACTTCGCGTGAGGGTGGCTCGGAACCGACACCGGTTCCGAGCCACTTTTGCGTGAGCACGCGAAACCACAGTCCTTACCCACGTCATTGACAGGTTCCGTCCCTAGCGTCCGGCGCATGACTGAGACCCAAGGACCGGCGCACAAACGGAACATGACGCGACGCAAGGTCGTCGTCGCAGGTGGAGCGGCCGTCGCGGCCGTGGGCGTGGGCGGCGGCATCGCCGTGAACGCGTTCGCGGGCGAGACGAGCGGCGACGCCTCGTCATCGTCGTCGAGCGCCGAGACGTGTTACAAGCTCACCACGGAGACCACCGAGGGCCCGTACTACATCGACGCGGACAAGATCCGCCAGGACATCACCGAGGACCAGGAGGGCATCCCCATGACCCTCCAGCTCAAGGTGATCGACGCGGAGACCTGCAAGCCCGTCAAGAACGCAGCCGTCGACATCTGGCACTGCACGGCGATGGGTGTGTACTCCGGCTACGAGGCGATGAGCAACGGCGGTGGCGGTGGCGGCGGTGCCCCGTCGGGCGCCCCCACGGACGCACCCTCCGGAACCCCGACCGGCACGCCCACGGGCGAGCCCCCGTCCGGCGCGCCCTCGGGCGGCACCGGCGGCGGCCACTCCGAGCCCACCGACGACGAGCGGTACCTGCGCGGCAGGCGTCCACGCCCACCTGACGATGGGCGTCGCCCCGGACGAGACCCACGACAGCACGGACACGCAGCCGAGCGCGTCGGCGTCGGTCGGCTGATCTTCGTCCATCCAGGTAGGGCCCGGAACCAGCACGGTTCCGGGCCCTACCCCATGCCCTCTTGGTTGTCCTGCTGCTCAGATCACATTGAGCAGGCCGTTGCCGCCCAGCAGGACCGTGGTGCTCTGGGTGAGGCCGACCGAGGAGGGCAGGATCATCCGGCTGCCCGTGGTCGTGGGGCGTGTGGAGGCGCCGGGCAGGACCCAGACCGCGCCGAGCGAGAGGTTCTCCCCGGATGCGCTGATGAAGAGCTCCGGCTTGCCGTCCCGGTTGATGTCGGCGGCCGAAACCGTGGTCCCGAAGAAGTCGTCGGTCTCCGAGCTGCCCGGCATGCCGGAGGTGTCCTGCGTGTAGGAGTACGACCCGGTGCCGAGCGCGCCCGACGCCCGGCCGGGGATCACGGTCACCATTCCGGCACGCTTCGCGCCGCCGAGGCTTTCGTACGGGGCCCCGACTACGATGTCGGCAAGATCGTCGTGGTTGAGGTCGACCACCGCCATGGACCCGCCGAAGGCGTCGTACTTCTCGCTCGTGCCGGGTACGCCTGCGGTGTCCTGCGAGATGCGCACGGGCTGCGCGTCGGTCGCGATGCCATCCGCCGACCCGTACCAGACGGAGACACTCCCGCCCAACACGCCGTCCGCGCCCGCGACTTCGGGCTCATCCGGGTCGCCGACCACCAGGTCGTCGTACCCGTCGCCGTTGAGGTCGCCGTAGGCCGCGACCAGACCGTTGCCCTTCTTCAGGGAGGTCGGCCGGTCGGCCCCGGACTCGGGGTTCAGATAGATCTCGCCGCCGGTCAGCCCGCTCATGCGTGAGGTGATCACTGCCTCGTCCGGCGACAGGTCCTCGTTGACGTCGCCGAGCGCGACGGTTTCGACGGATGCGGTGTTCTGGTTCAGGGAGGCGGATCCGAAGGTGCCGGTACGGCTGAACGGTCCCCGGAAGCGGACGGATCCGTCGTACCCGCTGACCAGGACCTCGGTGTCCGAGCCCGGCCCGCTGCTGAGTGCGGCGACGTCGAGACCGAAGTACCGGGGGGCGTTGGAGGGGGTTGGCAGGTTCGTCCCACTGGTCAGCCCGCCGTTGCCGCCCCACAGGACCGTGACCAGGCCGGAGTCGGCGCCTTCGGAGGTGTCCTCGTAGGGCGTCGAGACCACAAGGTCGGCGTAGCCGTCGCGGTTCAGGTCGGCCGTGGCGGTGGCGGTTCCGAAGCCGTCGTACGCCTCGCTGGTGCCCGGCACTCCGGAGGTGTTCTGCGTGATGGTCTTCCGCCGGGTCGTCGAGAGCCCGGACGCGGATCCGTACAGCACGACGACCGCGCCGGCGCTTTCCTTGCCGGACACGTTCGCGCCAGGAGCGGGCAGGACGGCGTCGCGATACCCGTCACCGTTGAAGTCGCGGGGCACAGGCCCGTGCACGGCGGCGGCGGGAGCGGCGGGCAGCAGCGCGCCCCCGACCACCCCGGCCAGCACGATCGCCGCGGCTCTCCACCGGCCTCTGGTTCATGCGAGCATTTGTCATGTGAGCCCCTCCGCCCCCAGGCGCATCATCCGTGCGCCGACATCCCGCGGGGATTGTAAAGCGCCCAGGGCCGTGTGCTCCGGGTGCTCCACTCATTGCTCCGCCTGACGGTCAGAACAGGGAACTTGTAGCCGTAGCACTGACAGTCAACGCGAGGGTTCCTGTACGTGTCCGGGCTCCGCCGCGAAGAGGTCCTCGGCACGGGTGACAGTGAAGGCCAAGTTCAGCCACCGGGTGAGCGTGGCCAAGTCTGAGCAGACTGTGACGCGTTCCCAGGTGTTGCCGGTGATGTGGACGTTCCTGGCCTGCAGGACCCTGAGCACCGCCGTGGCACGCCCCTCGGCGAATCCGTCGGCCCATCCCTGTGTGTATTCCTCGGCCCAGCCTCCTGCCTTGGAACGCAGATAACTGACCTCGTGCAGCGCGAGGGACTCACGTCGGCTGATTTCGTTCAGGTGTGCGTTGTGGTCGGCGATCGCCTGGTCTGTGGGCAGGCCGATGGCCATGCAGAACGTCGTGACCATCATGCGACCCGTCAACTTCTCCTGAAGTTCCGGGCTCAGCCGGTCGAACCGGAGGTCTGGCTTCATGGGGTGGCGTCCTCCGAGGCGTCGCCGTCCCCGGTGAACAGGTCCTCCGCGTGAGCGACTGTTCCGGCCCGGTCGAGCCAGTCGTTCAGACGGTCGAGGTCGGTGCATGCGGTGATGCGTTCGCGGACGACGTCAGAGACGGGGAGGCCGCGCACCTCCAGGACGCGCAGGATGCCCTTGGCCTCGCCCCTCGCCTCACCTTCGAGGAAGGTCTTCTCAAGCAGTGTGCCCCGGCCGGGGAAGTAGTTGACGAACGTCACGATGTTCCTCCATTTGTCTCCGGCGGGGGATGCCCCCAGGGCACTGTCCAGGAACTGGTAGAAGTAGCTGGCGGCGTCCGGCTCCATGCCCGCAAGGGCACGGCCCAGTGAGTCCAGTATGCCGTCGACCTCGGGGCTGTTGGCGTGTGCCAGGGCGGAGAACGCGGCCATCGCGGGCTTCTCGGCCGCGGTTCTCTCGTCGGCGATCACTGGGAGGTTGTCCGGCCCGACGACCAGCGGGTACGTCCGCTGCGCGGTCCAGCCGCGGGTTCCGCAGTCGAATGGACCGGCTGCCCATTTGGTGGTGGCCCGGTCCCGGCAGACGACGAGAAGCAGTACGGGCAGGCCGTATTTCGCTTGGAGATAGGCGACGTAATAAGGCCAGCTCGACTCCTTCTTGCGGTCTCGTCGTTCCTGCGCCTCGACGGCGAGCAGGAAGTCGTCCCCGTCGGAGGGCCCGACACGCAGCACGGTGTCGATGTGCCGGGCCATGGGTTTGGCCTCCGTGGCGTCGGTGGCTACCGCGTAGACGGCCGCCTTCTCGGGTAACTCGATGCCCAGCACCCCGAATACGGGAGTCAGGATCTCGGGCCGCTCCTGGAAGATGCGGTGCATGCCCTCGTGAGCTGATGTGACCATGTGTGCAACCTAGGTGGATCAAGGGCGGGGGCGTCCGGCCGATTTGGGGCGTTCACTCTTTCGAGGAGGGAAGGAACGTTCACGCCGTCGCGGCCAGTTCGCACCAGATGTACTTGCCCGTGCCGACGATGTTCTTGGTGTCCCGTTGGGGGACCCAGCCCCAGGTGTCGGCACAGGTGCGGACCAGGGTCAGGCCGCGGCCTGTTTCGGCGTCCGGGGCGGTGTGTCGGGGCGGGTGAGGTGGTGTGGGGTCCGCGTCCCAGACGCCGATGCGGAGGGCGCCGTTTTCCGCGCGGAGTTTTATGGCGGCGGGGCCCTTCGTGTGTTGTACGGCGTTGGTGACCAGCTCGGTCGCCAGCAGTTCGGCGGCTTCCGTGAAGTGGGGCAGGCCGTGGGCGGCGAGGATCAGGCGGAGGGCGCGGCGGCAGATCGTGACGGCGCGCGGGTCGTTGGGGACGTAGAGGATGTACTCCCAGGGCTGGTCGTCGGTGGTTTCTCCGGTTTCGGGCATGCGGGACTCCTGGTCAGGGAGGGGAAGTTGGGGGGGAGCTGTGGTTTTCGGGCGGTGGCATGCCGCCCCCGTCATGGCATGGCGGGGCGGTGCGCTTCCGGTGACCCCGGGTTCCGCAGCGTGTGCGTCGCGTCACTGAAGGTAGAGACTAAAGTTAGTCCGGCGCAACCTGTTGTCGTAATCTGGTCACTCACAGTGGTGAAGGTGGGGAGGTCTGGGTGCCGAGGAAACAGCCGACAGCCCGACAGGAGCGGCTGGGGCGCGAGTTGCGCAAGTTGCGTGAGGCGGCCGGGCTGACGGCGCGTGAGGCGGCCGGGCTGTTGGGGACGGTTTCGGTAACGATGAGCCAGATCGAGTCGGGGGTCACCGGAGTCAGCGAGGCCCGGGTACGGCGGCTCGCCGCGCATTACGCCTGCGCGGACGGCAAGTTGATCGACGCCCTCGTGGAGATGGCGACGGACCGTACGCGTGGCTGGTGGGAGGACTACCGGGGCGTACTGCCGCCCGCGTTCCTGGACCTGGCGGAGTTGGAGCATCACGCGACCTTCGTGCATGAGATCGGTACCGCCCATGTCGCCGGGCCACTCCAGACGGAGGACTACGCGCGCGCGGTCTTCGCATACTGGCGTCCGGAGCTCCCGGAGAGTGAGCTGGAGCCGAGAGTGGAGCACCGCCTCCGCCGCAAGGAGGTCCTCGCCAGAGGTGGGGAGGTTCCGTACACGGCGGTGCTGCACGAGTCCGTGCTGCGCACGCGCGTGGCGGACCGGCGAGTGGCCCGGGCTCAACTCGACGAAGTGCTGAGGCAGTCGGAGCGCCCGGGCGTCACGGTGAGGGTGATTCCGTTCGACGTGGACGGCTTCGCCGGGGCGAGCGCGGCGCTGCTCTACGCGGGCGGGCGCGTACCCGCGCTGGACACTGTTCAGAAGGACGTGCCCTCTGGCTCGGCCTTCGTGGACGCCGCCGCGCAACTCCAGTCCGTACGAACACTCTTCCGTAAGGTGGAGTCGGCATCCCTTGAGCCCGCCCTGTCGCGGGACTACATCCACCGCCTCGCGAAGGAGCTGTAAGACGTGACTCAGTGGCAGAAGTCCAGCTTCTCCAGTGGTTCGGACGGGGCGTCCTGCGTGGAACTCGCCCACCGCGACGGCCTGCTGCTCATGCGCGAAAGCGACGAGCCCGCCCGAATACTCCCCGTCTCCCGAGACGGCCTCGCCGCCCTGCTCGAGCAGATCCACGGGGACCGTACGTGAGCGACGACGAGTTCGCCCGCGTTCTCGACACCGTCCTTCGGGACCTCCGCGCCCAGTGCTCCGTACAGCCCGACGTACGCGAGCCCGAAGACGACTACCCCGGCCTCATGCTCTACGCCCCTGACGGCTCCGGCCAGGGCGTCTACTGGGGGCCGGACGACCGGCCCGGTGTGCGGCTCGCCGAGATTGCGGATCAGGTGCAGGGCTGGGCCGTGGAGGCCCTGTGGGGCGAGGGCGAGCCGGCGGTGTGGCCGCGCTGCTCGACCCACCCGGACTCGCATCCGCCGGCCGCGACCGTCGTCGAGGGCGTGGCGGTGTGGGTCTGCCCGAAGACCGGGGTGAGCGTGAGCCGTATCGGTGAACTTCCCCCACTGGGGGACACCGTCCGCGCTCCGTGACGGCCTTGTCCCGGCTCTGTGACACCAGGAGTTCCAGTGCTGCGGTGGGACGACGCCGTTGCTACGGTCCCGCTCCGGGGGGCGGCCGATTGGGCCGCCTGTGACCAGGGGGGACGTCCCGGATGAATGCCAACCGCCTCAGACCCGCCGTGCTCGCGCTCGCGGCCGTCGCGCTGACCGCTGTGCTCACCGGATGCCAGGACGGCAGCTCTGCCACCGGGGCCGACGGGGCGCCGAGCGCGGGTGCCACGGCCACCCCATCGCCGGGCACGACTGCCGGGAAGCCCGACGCGACGCCGGGAGTGGGCGCCACGGACACCTCGTCGCCCGGTGCGGCCGGCAGCGGTACGCCCGCCGCGAAGCCCGCCGCCAAGACCACCGGATCACCCGCGACCGGCGCGCCCACCGCCGACTGCACCGACGAGCCGCCGAGCCCGGACCACGTCGACCCCGACGAGATCGCCGTCTACCGCGTCGAGGAACTCGACGGCAGCACCGGGAAGGTGAACCTCGTCATCGAGCACGGGGCCTGGGGATGCCCGGGGAAGGACACTGACGGCGCGCCCTTCGTCGTCACGGGCGAGGACAGCCGCTGGGCCCTCGACCAGGCCGCGTATGTCACCGCCACCAACCCCATCACCGACAGCAGTGAGAGCCGGCGGATCGGCGTGCAGGAGCTGATCGACTGGATCGACGCGCACCCCGACTCCGGCCTGGTGTTCAGGTATGAGACCGGCGACGACGGTGCCATCCACCGCCTGGAACAGGTCTTCACGCCGTAGCCGGTAGGCGGTCGGCTGATCTCCGCCCCGGCTGAAAATCCCGGCAACGTTTCTGCTCCCCGCGACCACAGATGAGTCGGAACCCCCGTTCACGGGAGCTCCACGCACGGCGCGTGCTCCGCAGACACGTAAGGACTCATCCGTGGCATCCCCCTCCCACCGCCGGTCCCACCTTGTGACCTCGTACGAAACCGTGTGGGCCCGGGGCGGTTCGTCCGTCCCGGGCCCTTTTGGATCAGCCCTGGCGAGACAGTCGGGGCGAGGTCCGTGCCGCGCGGCGGCGGGGCCTCGCTCAGGTGTCGTACGTGCCGTCCCACGGCTCGCCGAAGCCGAGGCGGTCCGGGTAGAGCTCGGCCCAGGCCTCGCCCTCGTCCTCTCCCGCCACCAGGCCGAACAACACGCCGTCGACGGTGAGATGGAAGGGGCGGATCGCGATGTCCGTGTAGGAGCGGCGCGGGAGGCTGCGCAGGAGCTTCGCCAGGTGGACCCGGGCGCGGGAGAGCACCGAGTCGTCACCGTGCGGGTTGCGCTGCTGTTCGGCCCAGGTGCCGGCGCACCAGATCTCCGAGTCGCGGTAGCGGCCCGCGGAGTCGAAGGTGTGGAGCACCACGTAGAGGCGCTTGTGCTCTTCCCAGCCGTCGTCGGGACGGAACCCTTCGGGGAAGGCATACGTGATCGACGCCAGGAACTGACCGTCCGCGTACCGTCCGATGGTCTCGGTTCGGTGCTTCGGCTCGTAGGCGATCGGAATGAGCTCGGGGACTGGGACTGCCATGGCGGAAACCATACGGGTGGGCGAGGACATGTCAGCGTCGGGGGCCACCCCCGGACCGCTGCCGTGAGGGCCCGGCAACTGCTCGTGCCGGCGTCGGCTTCGGCGTCGTAGTCGCCCGTACGACGACGAGGGCGCCCGGGACGTGAAGTCCCGGGCGCCCTACGGCTTGTGAGGTCCCTCAGGAGAGAGACTTGTATCCGCCCCACCCGGTCGCGATCGTCGTACGCGAACCGAACGATCCCTTGCCGTCCCCGCTGTTGCGGTACAGGTTCCCGCTGGTGTCGCGGGAGACCAGGTCGGCCTTGCCGTCGTCGGTGATGTCGCCGACGCCGACGACGACGTTGTAGGAGCCACCCCAGTTGGTGAACAGCTTCACGCGGGCGGCGAAGGTGCCGTCGCCCTTGCCGTCGTAGCGGTAGAGGGTGTTCGCGGTGTCCTGGGCGAGCAGGTCGGCCTTGCCGTCGCCGGTGATGTCGCCGACGCCGACGATCTTCTTGTAGCCCTTCCAGTTGTCGTAGAGCTTCACGCGAGAGGCGAGCTTGCCGTCGCTCGTGCCCTTGTAGAGGTAGACGGTCCCGGTCGACGCGTTGCGCGCGATGAGGTCCGGGCGGCCGTCGCCGCTCACATCACCGGGCGAGGTGAGCGCGTTGTACTGGGTCCAGCCGCTGGTGGCGAGGGTCGTGTACGACGTCGACGGCGTGACCGCCTTGCCGCAGCCCGGCTTGTACAGGCGGAGCGCCCCGCTGCTGTAGCGCACCAGGACGTCGTTGCAGCGGTCGCCGTTCAGGTCGCCGAAGGGGATCGCCGTGATGGTGGTGGGCCAGCCGGTGCCGGTGTACTTCGAGTTGAACTTGCCCGTGCCGGTGCCGCTCTGGAAGGTGAGGCCGCCGGAGGAGTTCAGGGTCAGCAGGTCGCCGCGGCCGTCCGGGCCGTCGGGGCTGGTGAAGTCGTGGCGTACGGCGGCGCCCCGGGTGAGGAAGCCGTCGCCGGTGACCACCGTGGCCGCGGTGGAGGTGCCGAGGCCCGTCGCCCTGAGGGTCCAGGTGAAGTGGCCGTTGGGGAAGTAACTCCCGCTCGCCGTCTTGCCGTTCCAGGTCGCCGACGCCCACGCCGAGGAGGCGCCGCCCGTAATGGTGCGGGTGGCCTTGCCGTTCGCGCCGCTCTGGATCGAGGTGAAGGTCAGGGACCAGGAGGTGACTGGGCGGGACAGCAGCCACCGGCCCTCGAAGGGCACGTTCGGGTCCACGTAGCTGCCGGCCGCCGCCTCGAAGGCCGTCACCGCGGACGGGGTGACGCCGGTGGTGGCGACATGCGTCTGCTCGTACGTGTCGAACCACGCGACCAGACCCGTGTACTCGTCGACCGTCCAGCGGTAGCGGCGGTCGACGGCGAGCCCGCTGTCGGGCAGGCCGGAGGCGATCACGCGGGTGGTGCCAGTGGCCGCCTCGGTCAGGACCAGCCGGTCGGCGTCGTGGTCGTGGCGGACGGTGAAGCCGTCGCCGAGGAGAACGTCACCGGGGGTGACGGCCACGGACGTACGCGCCTTGGTGTCGTACACGCCCGCCGAGCTCGTGCCGCACGCCCAGTACACCCAGCGGCCCGCCGCCTGTAGCTCGCTCGGTACGCAGGCGAGGTTCGGGACCGCCACGGTGGCGAGGGTCTTGTCGGTGGTGAGGCTGTACGAGGTGAGCTGGCCGGCGGTGGAGGTGGCGCTCCAGAGGATGTTGCCGTTCAGGGCGGCGGCGCGGATGGAGCGCTTCAGCTTCTGGCCCTGGCCGAACTCGCCGACGTACTGCATGGGGGTCGAGCCACCGGAGTTGTAGACGGCGTAGTCGTCGGAGACGTCGACGATCGCGCCGCCCTCGGTGCCGAACTCCAGGTCGGGCACGCCCGCGCCGTCGCCGATACGGGCCAGCCGGTCCGCGTGGCTCAGCCCGGTGCCGCCCTCGTCGCCGTCGTAGAACGTCTCCAGGTGGACGTCCCGGGGCTTGCCGTCGTAGTTGCCCCACATCGCCGAGCAGTCGGCTCCCGGGTACGGGCACACCGGGCCGATCGAGGATCCGTCCGTGGCGGCGGACGCGGTCAGTTCGGTTCCGCCGTTGGTGGTGAGCGTGCGCAGCGAGGTGGTGTCCAAGGTGCTGCTGGGGTTCTCCTCCGCGATGCGCAGGCTGCCGCGGCTGAGCGCCAGACCGGTCTTGGGGTTTTCGTACGGCGCGACCTTGTACAGCTTCTCCAGCAGCGGGGTGCCGTCCGCGCCGGCGGTGATCCGGTGGATCCACCAGTCGCTCGTGTTCGTGCCGCCCGTGACGAGGGCGCCGCCCTCGGGGGTGGCCAGCGGGGTGCCGAACGAGCGGCTCAGGAGTCTGCGGGTGGAGCCGTCGGTCAGCGAGACGGCGGTGACGGCGCCGGGTGCGGTCAGTACGACCCAGTCGCCGACGAGGACCGGGACAGGGGCGTCGACGGTCGTCACCTCGGGCACGACCACTGTCTCCGCGGCGGTGAAGTCGGTGCGGGGCTTGACGTGCAGACCGGAGCCGACCGTGTACCAGCCGACGCGGTCGTCGGTGAGGACCAGCTCCGGCGCGTCGTCCAGGCCGGTGAAGACCGGGGTGAGCTGACCGGTGGCGAAGTCGAGGTAGCTGACGGTGTACGTGTCGACGTCGCTGTTCGGGTCGTCGACGCCGTACGACAGCAGGAAGCCGTTCTCGTCACCAGTGCGCGGGACGCCCGAGCCCCTGGACCCGCCGGTCGGGTAGCCGCTCACCACGCGGTCGCGCTGCTTGCCGTCGACGAAGTCGACGAGGTGCAGCCAGTAGCCGTCCAGCTGTTGACCGTCGACGACGCCGTTCCACTCGGTCGTGACGAGCGTGTTGCCGTACGTGCCCATGTAGTCGGCCGACTGCCGCAGGTCGACGGTCCTGAGCGCACTGCCGTCCGGGCTCCACAGCGACACCGGGTCGCCGTAGGTACGGTCCGGCAGGGCCACGGTGTCGGCGGACTGCCCGTACATGCCCGAGGCGCAGCGCATCGAGATGTCCCAGCAGGTGGTGGTGGTCGGCTTGTAAACCCCGGACGGGCCCTCGACCGTGACGGTCGTTCCGTCGTCGTAGTCCGTCCAGAGCAGCCCCGCGACACCGCCCTGCCGGTGCAGGAAGCCGGTCTCGCCCGCGGCGAGCAGCCGGTCGCTGCGGATGTTCGCGGTGCGCGGATCGTCCAGGACGATCTCCGTGGTCCCGGCCGGGGAATCGGCCGTGGCTGCCGTGGTGGCGGCCCGCGCGGCGCCGCCGCCGTCCTCCGTACCGGAGAACAAGGTGATGGATCCGGCCGCGACGGCGACCACGAGTGCGGAGACGAGGGCGGTCGGCCCGCCCCGTCTCAGGGCGTGTCTGCCCACGTGAAGTTTCCCTCCCCGCGAGGGTCCCCACCCTCGCACAAGTGTGCGGATGCTAGCAGGGGTTGGCGGGGTCATCGCGGGGAGGGCGCCGCGTCGTCGCAGGTGGAGCCGGAACGCGCCGGGTCGCGGCGCGCGGCGCTACTTCGCCACGAACTGCGTGAGGACCGCCTGGACTTCGTAGATGTCGACGCCCTTGGTGAAGGTCTTCTCGACGGGGGCCGCGGTGCCGGAGATCCAGATCTTGAGCTCGGCGTCGAGGTCGAAGGTGCCGGCGGTCTCCACCGCGAAGTGGGTGATGCTGCGGTACGGGATGGAGTGGTACTCCACCTTCTTGCCCGTGATGCCCTGCTTGTCGACGAGGATGAGGCGGCGGTCGGTGAACAGGATGGAGTCGCGTATCAGCAGGTACGCGGCGTGGACCTGCTCGTTCTGACCCAGCAGGCGCGCGAAGTCCTGCTGTGCCGAGGCCGGGTCGATGGTGCTCGCGTTGCCGAACAGTGCCATGGATGAACCCCCCCACTCAGTGGACTCACATGTCCACTCGTGTCCCAGTAAGCCAATGGCTTCACATGATCTTCGCAATGTATACAGCCTGGGAGGTGGTGTGCACAGAGGAGCAGGTGGTTCCAGATAGTTCCGCTGTTGCCGCCACCGCGCGTGGACCGCGCGTAGGGGGAACCGGCGGTGGGGCTGCCGAATCGGCGGGGGCGCGGCGTGCTTAGAGTGGGGCCTCCTCCGCCCGCCGTGTCCGGTTCCCGGCGGGTGCCTCTTCGCTACATGAGGGAGAAAGATGCGCAGGCGCGCGATCTTCGCCGTGCTCGCCACCGCCACCGCGTTGGGCGGCTTCGCCGCTCCGGCCGCGCTGGCGGACGAGACCGTCGGTGACATCCAGATCAACCAGGTCCTGGTCAACGGCGGCAAGGACATCGTGGTCGGCACGGCCGACAGGACCGTCACGGTTTCCGTGACCGCCACCGACCCGTCGGGCATCTGGGACGCGGACTTCTACCTGTGGCGGGGGCCGGCCGGTGCCGACCCCCACGACAGCGCCACCGCCTACGTGCTGCCGAACGAGGACACCACCCCCGCGGACTGCGTCGCCTCCAGTGCCACCACGTCCACGTGCTCGAAGACCTTTACCTTCGAACCGGACTCGTGGCTCACCAGCGCCGACGCCGGGACCTGGAAGACCGGTGTCCAGGTGTGGGCCAACGACGACAGCCGGGCCGAGCGGTGGGCCGCCGCGACCACCCGCCTCAAGCGCACATCCAAGCTCACCGTCAACGCGAGCCCGGAGCCGGTCGTCAAGGGCAAAACCCTCACCGTCAGCGGCAGTCTCACCCGCGCCGACTGGGACACCCTCGACTACCGGGGCTACGCCAACCAGCCGGTCAAGCTTCAGTTCCGCAAGGCGGGCTCCACCACCTATACGACGGTCAAGACAGTGAACACCTCGAGCACCGGCGTCCTGAGCACCACGGCCACCGCGTCCGAGGACGGCTACTGGCGCTGGTCCTTCGCCGGCACTTCCACCACCCCCGCCGTCAACGCGACCGGCGACTACGTCGACGTGCAGTAGGCCCGTCCGGACAGGGCTGTTCCGAGGTTCTGACGCCGAGGGCCCGGGAACTGTTCGTTCCCGGGCCCTCGGTCGCGTGGCTGGCGCTACTCCGGTGCGCCGCCGAAGCGCTCCTTGTACGCCTCCAGGTCCTCGTCCGTGATCTTGGCGAAGAGGACCGGGGGGACCGTGAAGGAGGTGCCGGCCGGGACCGAGTTCAGGGACCTGGCCTCGTCGGTCGTGACCCAGGTGGCCGTGTCGTCCGTGAGGGCGAAGGCCGAGCGCATCGCGCGGGAGGACGCGGGGATGAAGGGTTCCGAGACCACCGCGTAGAGGTGGATCAGGTTCATCGCCGTGCGCAGGGTCAGGGCCGCGCCCTCGGGGCTGGTCTTGATCTCCAGCCAGGGGGCCTTCTCCTCCAGGTAGGAGTTGCCCGCCGACCACAGGGCGCGCAGGGCTGCCGCCGCCTTGCGGAACTGGAGGGCTTCCATCTGGGTCTCGTACTCGGCCAGGAGGGTCGCGATCTCCTCGCCGAGCTTCGCCTCCGGCTCGCCCGCGTCCGCGCCCGCCGGGACCTCCTCGCCGAAGCGCTTCTTGGAGAAGGACAGGACGCGGTTGACGAAGTTGCCGAGGGTGTCGGCCAGGTCCTTGTTGACCGTGGCCGTGAAGTGCTCCCAGGTGAAGGACGAGTCGTCCGACTCGGGGGCGTTGGCGATCAGGAAGTAGCGCCAGTAGTCGGCGGGGAGGATGTCCAGCGCGTGGTCGGTGAAGACGCCGCGCTTCTGGGACGTGGAGAACTTTCCGCCGTAGTACGTCAGCCAGTTGAAGGCCTTGACGTAGTCGACCTTCTTCCAGGGCTCACGTACGCCGAGTTCCGTGGCCGGGAACATGACGGTGTGGAAGGGCACGTTGTCCTTCGCCATGAACTCCGTGTAGCGGACCGTGTCGTCCGCCTCGTACCACCACGACTTCCAGTCGCGGTTCTCCGGGTCCTGGTCGGCCCACTCCTTCGTCGCGCCGATGTACTCGATCGGGGCATCGAACCAGACGTAGAAGACCTTGCCCTCGGCGGCCAGCTCCGGCCATGTGTCGGCCGGGACCGGGACGCCCCAGTCCAGGTCACGGGTGATCGCACGGTCGTGCAGGCCCTCGGTCAGCCACTTGCGGGCGATGGAGGAGGCGAGCTGCGGCCACTCGTGCTCGTGGCGCGCCACCCACTCCGAGACCTCGCTCTGAAGCTTCGACTGGAGGAGGAAGAGGTGCTTCGTCTCGCGGACCTCCAGGTCCGTCGAGCCGGAGATCGCCGAGCGCGGGTTGATCAGGTCCGTGGGGTCGAGGACTCGGGTGCAGTTCTCGCACTGGTCGCCGCGGGCCTTGTCGTAGCCGCAGTGCGGGCAGGTGCCCTCCACATAGCGGTCCGGGAGGAAGCGGCCGTCCGCGGGCGAGTACACCTGGCGGATCGAGCGCTCCTCGATGAAGCCGTTCTCGTTCAGGCGGCGTGCGAAGTGCTGGGTGATCTCGCGGTTCTCCGGGCTGGAGCTGCGGCCGAAGTAGTCGAAGGCCAGCTCGAAGCCGTCGTACACGGCCTTCTGCGCGTCGTGCGCCTGCGCGCAGAACTCGTCGACCGGCAGGCCCTGCTCCTTGGCCGCCAGCTCGGCCGGGGTGCCGTGCTCGTCCGTCGCGCAGATGTAGAGAACGTCGTGACCGCGCTGGCGGAGGTACCGGGAGTACACGTCCGCCGGGAGCATGGACCCCACCATGTTGCCCAGGTGCTTGATCCCGTTGATGTACGGAAGGGCGCTGGTGATGAGGTGTCGAGCCATCGCGGGCTGCTCCCAAGTCGCTACGTGGGGTGACGATCGTCGGTTCAGGTCGTGTCGTCGGTCGTCTTACGAACCTTGAAATCGTAGCCGACATGGGCGGGCCGCCCGCTTCCCGTTTTAAGAGGTGGGAAGGGGGCGGCCCGGTTCGTCGTGGGCGGGGCGGCTACGGGCGCCAGTTCTCCAGTACGCCGTCGTAGATCTCCGCGTCCGTCAGCTCGCGCGGGGTCGGGCCCGCGTGGAAGAAGGCCGTGTTGTCGGTCTTCAGCTTGCGGAGGTAGTCGAAGGCCTTGTTGTCGTGCTCGCCGAAGGCGATGAAGGAGAAGAAGACGGTGGGGTGGTCCTTCGCCGCGTCCGTGAGGGACTGGGTGGCGGGGGTCTTGGCGTCGGGGGCGCCGTCCGTCTGGAAGATCACGAGGGCCCGCTCCGAGTCCGGGCGGTGCTTCTCGTGGTGGGTGAGCACTTCCTGTACGGCGGCGTGGTAGCTGGTACGGCCCATGCGGCCGAGCCCTGCGTGCAGGTCGTCGATCTTGTTCTCGTACTCGGTGAGGGTGAGCTCGCCGGTGCCGTCCAGCTCCGTGGAGAAGAAGACGACGTGGACGGTGGACTCCGGGTCGAGGTGCGCGGCGAGGGCGAGGGCCTGTTCGCCGAGGGCCTGGGCGGAGCCGTCCTTGTAGTACGGGCGCATGCTCGCGGAGCGGTCGAGGACGAGGTAGAGGTGGGCTCGGGTGCCGGTGAGGTCCCGCTTCTTCAGCGCGGTTCCCGCTTCCCTGTACGCGGTGACCAGGCTCGGGGCGTGGGCCTTGACGTGGGTGAGGGGGGTGGCGGGGCTGCGGGGCGCCTCGGCCTCGCCGTCGGCCGTGGGCCCTTCGGCGGCTACCGGTTCCGGTTCCGGCTCCGTGGTCTCCTCGGCCGTCGGTTCGGGCTCGGCCTCGGCTTCGCCTTCGGCCGTGTCGTTCCCGCCCGCACCACTCGTGCTGCTCTCGTCGTCGGCTGCGGGTGGCCCTTGTGGAGCCTGATCGCCGTCGGCGGCCGCGGGCTCGTCCGCCTGTGCGGCGAGTGGAGCGGGCTCCTCGGCGATGACAGGCTCCGGCTCCGGCTCTGCAGCCTTTACCTCGGCCGCGGGCTCGGCCTCGGCGGCTGGCTCGGCCTCGGCCGCGGGCTCAGCCTCGGGCTCGGCCTCGACCTCGGCCTCGATTTTGGGCTCAGCCTCGGCCACGGCCACGGGCTCAGCCTCGGCCACGGCCACGGGCTCAGCCTCGGCCACGGCCACGGGCTCAGCCTCGGCCACGGCCACGGGCTCGGCCTCGGCCACGGGCTCGGCCTCGACCACGGGCTCGGCCTCGGCCACGGGCTCAGCCTCGGTGGCTGGCTCAGCCTCGACCACGGCCGCGGCCTTGGCCACGGGCTCCGGCTTAGCCTCCGGCTCCACCTCGGCCTCAGCCTCCGGCGTCACCTCCGCCACCGCGGGCTCCGTCGCCTCCGGTGTCTCCTCCAACGTCTCCGCCGGAGGCGCCGGCGTCGGCTTCGGGACCGTTACGTTGTCGAATGCCGCCGACACCAGCTCGTCCACCACGGACGGCTTGGCCTCCGGCGTCGGCTCCGGCTCGGATGAAGGAGACGGAATCTTCGGCTCGGCGGCGGACTCCTGTACGGGAACCCGCTCGGCCTCCTCGGAGGCGGGAACCGGTTCGGCGGCCGGGGCCGGAACCGTCGGAGCCGAAGCCTCTCGCGAGGTCTCCGCGTCGGCGTCACGACCCTTGCGTGAGCGGCCGAACGCGTTCCGCAGGAGAGTGAGAATGCCCATGTGCGCAACCCTTCGCGTGAGTTGATGCCCGTCAATCCCTGGCCAGGACGGACACGTAAGGTTAGCGGCCGCCGCCGGTGATCTTGGGCAGGGGCGGGGGGCCGTGATGCCGCCGTGTCAATACCCCCTCGGCTCCCACAGGTTCACTCTTCGTTCATCGGAGTGCAGCGTTCCTGCATGCGCGCCCCCCTAGCGTCACGCTGACACCAAGGGTTCGTATGGGGAGAGTAAAGTGCGCAAACTGCTGCCGTTGATCGGAACGCCGGGGACATCAGGAACGCATCCCGGCGGGCGCTCCGCCATAACCTGTCGGTTCCGCTGTGGTGACGCCTGCTTCCACGAGGTGCCCAACACCAGCGACAACGCCTACGTCGGTGACGTCATCGCCGGTGCGCTCAGCCGTCGTTCGATGATGCGGGCCGCAGCCGTCGTGACGGTGGCCACGGCGACGGGTGCGGCGGTCGTCGGCACGGGCGCCCCGCAGGCCCGAGCCGCGACCGAGACGGCGTATAAGGGTGAAAAGGGGGCGCGTGGGCTGCGCTTCACGCCCGTCGCTCCCAACACGACCGACGCCGTCGTCATACCCGACGGCTACCGCCAGAACGTCGTCATCCGGTGGGGCGAGCCCATCCTCCGCGGCGCCCCCGACTTCGACCCGGAGAACCAGACCGCCGCGGCCCAGGCGGCCCAGTTCGGTTACAACAACGACTTCCTCGCTCTCCTCCCGCTGCCGGGCGAGCAGGGCCGTCAGGTCCTCGTCGCCAATCACGAGTACACCGACGAGATCCTGATGTTCCGGGGCTACGACGCCGAGAACCCCACCCGCGAGCAGGTCGAGGTCGCCTGGGCCGCGCACGGCCTGTCCGCCGTCGTCGTCCAGAACGACCACGGCACCGGCAAGCTCACCGCCGTCCCCCGCCACCCACTCAACCGCCGCGTCACCGCCACCACCGAGTTCCGGCTCACCGGACCGGCCGCCGGATCGGATCTGCTGAAGACCTCCGCCGACCCGACCGGCCGCAAGGTCCTCGGCACGCTGAACAACTGCTCCGGCGGCACGACCCCCTGGGGGACCACCCTCCACGGTGAGGAGAACTTCAACCAGTACTTCGCCAACAGCAGCCGTGCCACGGACAAGCGGTACGGCATCGGCACGGGTGCCACCGAGCGCAAGTGGGAGCGTTTCGACAAGCGGTTCGACGTCGCCCAGGAGCCGAACGAGGTGCACCGCTTCGGGTACGTCGTCGAGTTCGACCCGTACGACCCGACGTCCACGCCCCGCAAGCACACCGCCCTCGGCCGCTTCAAGCACGAGGCGGCGACGGTGCGTCTGACGGAGGACGGCAGGCCCGTCGTCTACACCGGTGACGACGAGCGCTTCGACTACTTCTACAAGTTCGTCGGCAGCAAGCGGATGAAGAAGGGGGCGGGCAGGGCCGTCCGCGAGCACAACCTCTCCCTGCTCGACGAGGGCACGCTGTACGTCGCCAAGCTCACCGGCGACTCCCCGGCCACCGACATCGACGGCAGCGGGAAGCTGCCGGCCGACGGCGAGTTCGACGGGAGCGGGGAGTGGATCCCGCTGGCCACCGCGACCGCCCACGGCGCCGTCTCGCACGTCGACGGGATGACGGCCGAGGAGGTCTTCGTCTTCACGCGGCTCGCCGGTGACAAGGTCGGCGCGACCAAGATGGACCGGCCCGAGGACATCCAGCCCTCGCCGCACACCGGCAAGGTGTACGTCGTCCTCACCAACAACACCAACCGCGGCAAGACCGGGTTCGCGGCCGCCGACGAGGCCAACCCCCGCAACTCCAACAAGCACGGTCACATCCTGGAGCTCACCGAGCGCCGCAACCGCGCCGAGAGCACCACCTTCGCCTGGTCGCTGTTCCTCGTCGCGGGCGACCCGGCCGACCCGGCCACTTACTTCGCGGGCTTCCCGAAGGACAAGGTCAGCCCGATCTCCTGCCCCGACAACGTCGCCTTCGACTCATACGGCAACCTGTGGATCTCCACCGACGGCAACCAACTCGGCTCGCACGACGGCCTGTTCGGTGTCGCGACCAAGGGTGAGCGGCGCGGTGAGCTGAAGCAGTTCCTGACCGTGCCGACCGGCGCGGAGACCTGCGGCCCGCTCGTCCAGGAGCGGCGCGTGCTCGTCGCCGTGCAGCACCCCGGCGAGATCGACGGCGCGTCCGTCGAGAAGCCGGCGAGCGTCTGGCCCGACGGCCCCGGGAAGATCGTCCGCCCGGCCGTGGTCGCGGTGTGGCGCGCGGACGGCTGCGACGTAGGGGTCTAGCGGTAGCGGTACACGTGCATACGGGGATGGGGGCGCACTTCGACTCGAAGGGCGCCCCCATCCCCGTACCTTCTTCGCTCCCTCGACCCACGGCTTCACCGTGCCGCGGGACCACGACGTGCTCTCGGAGCGGTGTGGGACGAACGTCCCGTCAGTGCGGTGAGGCGATCGCCCGCGCCGCCGCGACCTCCTGGCGGAGCGGTTCGAGGACGGAGCCCGAGGGCCCGGTGAGATCCGTACGGACGGCGACGAGCACGTCGGTCTCGCGCAACCCCTCGGACAACTCCCGCAGCTGGAGGACGACGTGGGCGATCTCGGCAGCGGACGGCTCGGGCGCGCCCTGTTTGACGCGGACCCGGGCCGCGGTCGTGGCGTCCACCATCCGTTCGACGGCGACGACGAGTGGCCACCAGGCGGCGGCGCGGCGCCCGATCGGCGGCGGTTCGGTCAGGGCGCGCTGGAACTCCGTACGGATGGACGAGAGGTCGCGGTAGAGCCGTCGTCGTCTGCGGGCGCGGGCGGCGGGATCGACATCGGCCCCGAACGCCAGCTCCACATAGCCGGCCATGTCCCCGACCGCGTCCGCGAGCTGGTCGCCGACCCGGGTGTGCCAGCTCTCCGGCCACAGCAGGTACCCGACGACGAGCGCGATCGCGCACCCCATCAGGGAGTCGACCAGGCGAGGGACGAGGAGGGCCGTGCCCTGGTGGTTGAGGGCGTCGGAGAGGAGGAGGATCACCGGGGTGATGGCGGCGGTCTGGTAGCCGTAGCCGCGCGGGGTGAACGCCGGGATGAGCGGCCCGAGGACGAGCAGGACGGGCACGTCCCACCAGCCGCGCGGTACGACGGAGAGGACCGCGGCCGCGACGACGAGCCCGGCCACCGTGCCCAGCGCGCGCAGCAGCGCCCGGGAGAAGACCGATCCGAAGTCGGGCTTCATCACGAAGGTGATGGTGAGAGTGACCCAGTACGAGCGCGGTACCGGGATGATCGAGACCAGCACCTGGGCGAGGCCGATGCACAGGGCGAGGCGCAGTCCGTAGCGCCAGGAGGCGCCGGACAGCAGGACATTGCGGGCGGCGCGCGCGGCGCGGATGCGGAGGGCGGCGGGCCGGCCGAGGCGGTCGTCGATGGAGTGCAGGTCCGGCGCCTGGCCGGTCACGACGTCGGCGGCGTAGCGCAGGGCGTGGTCGACGGCGCGCGCGGTCTCGTTGGCCGGTGCGGGCAGTCGGAGCCCTATCGGTCCGGTGTAGCCGGTCTCCACGGCCTCGGCGAGATGGCGTACGGCGGCGGGGATCTCGGCGGGCAGCGGCTTGCCGTGCTGGTGGGCGGCGGGGGCGGCCTCGACGACGGGCGTGACGGCGTTCAACTGCGCCAGTAGCCGGACGAGGTCGGGGCTGCGGCCGTGGTGGAAGGCGCGCCGGGCGAGGACGACGTCGTAGGACTGGTTGAGGGACTGGGTGACGGTGTAGCGGAGGTCGTCGTAGGCGTCGGTCCCGCTCGCGGCGAGCAGGTCCGCGACCGTGCGGTACGTGCTCGCGACGGCGGCCCGCTCCGGCACTCCCGACCGCAACGGCCAGGCGAGCAGCGCCAGGGCGAGGACGAGGAGCCCGCCGCCGGACATCAGCAGCGGTGCCAGCCACCACTGGCCCGGCAGCGGAAGTCCGGCGCCGATCGAGCAGTTCAGGAGCAGCAGCAGTCCGGACACGGACGCCACGGCGCCGATCGTCGAGATCATTCCGGAGACCAGCGCGACCCCGGTGACGGCGGCGACGGCGACCCAGCCGTGCCCGAACACGAGCGAGCCGATCGTGACGCCGATCGCGCCGAAGAGCTGCGGTACGGCGATATGGAGGATCCGCAGGCGGTAGGCGTCCGCGGTGTCGCCGATGACCCCGGACAGGGCGCCCATGGAGGCGAGCGCCCCGTAGCCCGGCTCGCCGGCGGCGAGGCCGATGGCGAACGGGAGGGCCAGGGCGATCGCGGCGCGGACGACGGCGGCCCAATTGACGGACGCCTGCTGCGGTTGGAGGTTCCTGACCAGCCAGTCGGGAGGGGTGAGGCCGATGGGGAACTCTCGGGACATGGACCAAGTATGACGGCCGTGCCGGGCGCCGCCCCCTGGCTCATCGGCGCTGGTGGAGGGTGAGATCGACGACCAGCGCGCGGTGGTCGGTACCGGTGATGCGCGGGAACGTCGCTTCGTTCGCCGAGAAGTCCTCGGAGACCAGGACATGGTCGATCTGCGCGCCGAGCGTCGGGGTGGTCCTCGCGGGCCAGCTCGGGGTGCGGGGGTCTCCGGCGAGACGGGCGCTGTCGCGCAGGCCGGTGTCGAGGATGCTGCGGAACGCGGCGTGATCCTGGGAGGCGTTGAAGTCCCCGGCCATGATGACCGGACCGCTGCCGTGGGCCGCGTAGTCACGCAGCTCGCCGAGTTCGCGCCGCCAGACGCCGAGCTGGCCGGGGAGCGGGGGCATGGGGTGCGCGAGCTGCAGCCGTACGTCGTGCCCGCGCACGTCGGCGACGGCTCCCGGCATGCCCATGGTCCCGCGCACGCCGTCGGCCCCGGTGAGCGGGAACCGGCTCATGATGACGGACCCGTCGGATCCGGTCCCCTCGACCGCCTCCCGGTACGGATACACGCCGCCCCTCCCCCCGAAGGCGTCCCGCAACGCCCGCGAACACCCGTACTCGCACTCCTCCACGAACAGGATGTCGGGCTTCTCCCGCCGCACCACCGGAATCAGCGCGCCGGTCCCCCGCCCGAACTCGACGTTCGAGGTCATCACCCGCAGCTCGGCCAGCGAAGCCCCAGCGGGTTCACTGGTCTTCCCGTACGGCTCGATGAACCACGCGACGACCCCCAGCAACAGCACCGCCCACACCATCCCGAGCCGCCATCGCGCGAGCAGCGCGAGCAGCAGTGCGAGCCCGGTGGGTGCCAGCAGCCAGGGCAGAAACGCCAGCAACTGCGGCACGGGCGTGATCCCGTCGCTGTCGGCCGCCCGGCACCCGACGACCACGCTCACCCCGGCCAGCAGCAACCCCGCCGCCCAGGCGCCGACCACCCGCCCGGCCCGCCGCCCCCCGACCGGTCTCTCCGAGCCCGTCCACTCGGCCGCCGCAGTGTCCAAGTCCCGGCCTTCCGCTCGTCCGTGGGGGTGCCCGAATCCTCCCTCAAAGACGGGGCGGTGCGGTGGAGGGTTGCCCATGGGAGGCGGCCCGGGTCGGCTCCCGGCCGCGGCGGGTCGGTTTCGAAGCTGCGACGGGGTCGGTTCGAGCCGCCGAGGGGTCGGATTTCGAGCCGTGGGGGGCTCAGCTTTCGAGCCGCGCCAGGAAGGCCGCCAGCACCTCGTTGAACTCCTCCGCCCGCTCCAGGTTCGGCATGTGGGCCGCCGAATCGATCACGTGGAGCGTGGAGTCGGGGAGTGCCGTGTGCATCGCCTGCGCGTCGGAGACCGGGGTGTACTCGTCGTCGGCGCCCACGACGACCAGGGACGGGACGGTGACTTGGGTCAGCAGTTCGCGGTAGTCGGGGCGTTCGGCCCGGCCCCGCAGGGCGGCCGCCGCTCCCTCGGCGGGCGTCGAGGTCATCATGCGGTGCACGTGGGCCGTGACCCGCGCGTCCGCGTACGGCGCGACCATCTTGTGCAGCACCTCGTCGGCGTACCCGCGCATTCCCTCGCGCAGGAGACGGTCCGCCACGTCGTTCCGTGTCTTCTTGCCCTCGGGCGTCTCGGCGGCCGGGAAGGTGTCGGCGAGGACCAGTCCGCGGATCCGTTGCGGGAACTGCCGGTAGCACTCCATGGCGATCTGGCCGCCCATGGAGAGCCCGGCCACGACGAACTCCGCCACCCCCAGCTCGTCCAGCAGCGCCGCGATGTCCTCGGCGAAGGTGGAGAGCGGAGTGACCCCGGGGACCACGGGGGACGTGCCGTAACCGCGCAGGTCCGGGGCGATCACGCGGCGCCCCGCCGAGAACGCGGCGATCTGCGGAGCCCACATGGTGTGGTCGAAGGGGTGGCCGTGGATCAGGACGAGGGGCAGCGCCGTCGAGTCGGCGCCCCCCTGGTCCTCGTACGCGAGGAAGGGTGCCATGGCCACGACCCTAGGCTCGTCCAACTCCTCGGTGCAATAAGATCATTGCCCTCGGTGCAATCCTGTTCCGGGGCGCGGAACAGGGGGCCCACATGGTGGAGGACTACCGGCGGATCGCCGACCGGATCGCCGACGACATCGCCGCCGGACGGCTCAAGCCCGGTGAACGGCTGCCCCCGCAGCGGGTGTTCGCGCGGCGGCGCGGGATCGCCGGATCGACGGCCGGGCGGGTGTACGCCGAGCTGGTACGGCGCGGACTGGTCGTCGGCGAGGTCGGGCGGGGCACGTTCGTCCGGGCCGCGCCGCCCGCCGCGGGCCACGCACTCGCCGAACCGGCGACCACATCTCCGATCAACCTGGAGCTCAACTATCCCTCCGCACCGGGCCAGTCGGAGCTTCTCGCCCCCGCCCTCGCCCCGCTGCTGCGCCCCGACGTTCTCGCGGAGTCCCTGCGTACCGCTCCCGCCACCGGCACGGCCGCCGCCCGCGAGGCTGCCGCCGCTCTGCTCGCCACCCCGGGCTGGCGCCCCGCCCCGTCCCGGCTGGCCTTCGCGGGCAACGCCCGTCAGGCGATCGCGGCCACGCTCGCCTCGCTCGTCCGGCCCGGCGGCCGCGTCGGCACCGAGTACCTGACGTATCCCCTGGTCAAGGAGATCGCGACGCGCCTGGGCATCACCCTCGTCCCGCTGCCCATGGACGCGGAGGGGCTCCGCCCGGAGGCGGTCGCGTCCGCCCACCGCTCGACACCGCTCTCCGCCGTGTACGTCCAGCCGACCCTGCACAATCCGACGTCGGTGACGACGGGTGAGCGGCGCAGGCGCCAACTGGCCGACGTGATAACGGACTTGGACCTCCCCGTCGTCGAGGACCGCATCTGGTCCTTCCTTCACGAGGGGCCCCTCGACCCGCTCGGCGCGTACGCCCCCGAGCGCACGTACGTCGTCGACGGCCTCTCCAAGCGCGTCGCACCGGGTCTGACGGTGGGTTTCCTCGTCGCCCCGGAGGGGCGGGCGGAGCAGGTGGCGGCGGCCCTGCGCTCGGGCGCGTGGACCGCGAGCCGGTTCGCGCTGGAGGCGGCGGTGCGCTGGATCGCCGACGGCACGGTGGACCACCTGGTCCGCGCCAAGCGGGCGGATGCGGCGCTGCGGCAGCAGTTGGTCACCGAGCACCTGGGCGAGTACACGGTGCGCTCCGACCCGCGGGGGTATTACGCCTGGTGGGAGCTGCCGTATCCCTGGCGGGCGGACACCTTCACGGCGGCGGCTGCGGACCGGGGGATAGCGATCACCCCAGGTTCGGCCTTCGCCGTTGGGGGTGCTCACCGGCGCTCGCAGGGTGCCGCTCTCCTGGGGACGGGTCCCGCCCCTGGCGGCACGCATGCCCACGGCTACGAGAGCTTGCAGGACGCCCGTGCCCGGACCTCCGTCAGGCTCGGACTCGCGTCGACTGCTCCGCGGGAGCTTGCCGGTGCTCTGCGGACGCTCGCCGGTGTCGCGCGTACGCGCCCGTGAGCAAGGCGCCCAGGGCCACGGCGAGGCCCAGTGCCAGCAGCCCCCAGGAGACGAGCCGCAGGGTGTCCGTGAGCGCGTCGTACACCGCGCCCGCGGCCGTGCGCGACAGGTCGGGCGGCAGATCGGCGAGGGTGAGCCGGCGCCCCAGGGCGATCCCGGCGCCGAGCAGCGCGGCGCCCAACGCGGTGCCGAGCCCGGTCGCGAACACCGCCCGGCGGCGGCACACCGCCAGGAGGATGCCCCCGAGGGCGAAGACCACCGCCGCGACCGGCAGCCAGAAACCGGCGACTTCGAGCATGTGGAACCCCTTCCGGAGCTGGGCCAGATCCTCGGCTTCCAGCACGGTGATCTCGGTGTGTTCGACGGGGATCCGGTCCGCCAACGGCATGTGATCATCGGCGAGTTGATGCTTCACCTGCTCGGTGACCGGCGCGAGGTCGACGGTCACCGCCTCCGCGCGGTCCTCGCGCAGCGCCCGCATCACGGCGTCGTGCGCGGCCATGTTCGCGGCCTGCCACGCCGTGCGGTACGCCTCGGTCTCGGTGAACGAGCGCACCGCGTCCCGCACGAAGTGGTTCACCGGCCCCTGCAGCCGGGGCCGTACGTGGACTTCGCGCAGGATCCCGTCCGTCACGCCGGCCGCGATCGCGTCGCGTACGTCGGCGTCAGCGGCGAGCGGCGCCATCATGGCCTCGAACCGCACGGGGTCGCCGAGCCCGTACATCGCCCAGGTCGACAGCGCGCCGAGCGGCGCGAGCAGGCAGGCGAGCACGATCAGCGCGGCTGACAGAGCGCTCCGGAGACCTTGGGACACTCCACCAGGCAAGGCGTCCAGGCCGCCTCGCGCGAGCGGTTCGCCTGCAAATGGGCGCATAGGGCAAGCCGAACGGGGCCTGCGGGTCACTCACCCGGGCCTCGGCCGCGGTTCGACCGTCGTGTGGCCCGACACCCCAGTAATCACGGGCCGGGAGGCTCTCCGGTGGAGCACTCACCCGAACGGGTGTTTCCTGGATCTGGGGAGAAGGAGGCGATAGGCGCACCACTCCGGCCGGAGCGACAACTCCAACGGGCACAACTCGTCCGGGTACGGCGACCCCTGTGACGACCCGGCTGGAGTTCCTCCGGCTCGGGAACCTGGAGCTTCAGCGTCTCCGGCTCGTTCGGCCGGGACCTGAACGGCTCCTCCTCGGGCTCCTGGGACTGGGTCCCAGGTGGCAGTAGGTGAGTGAGGGAGACGCACGAGGCCCCGGCAGCTTGCCAGGGCCTCGTGCGCCGTTTGCCGACAGCGCCCGCGCGCCGGTGCGGAGCGCCGTTTGCCGAAAAAAGCGCCCGCGCGCTGGTGCGGATCAGCCCGCGCGCTAGTGCGGATCGGGGTGCCCCTCCGCGTCCTCGTGCGTGTAGTAGCGGTAGAAGGCCACCACGAAAACGCCCGCCGCGACGCCCAGTGCCATGAACATGGACCGCAGGACGCTCGCGCCGGTCTGGCTGTACAGGAAGCCGAACGTGATGCCCGCGAACGCGGTCCACAGCACTGCGTGCAGTTCGCGCTTCAACAACGGCGCCACCATGCGTACGCCGATGTAGAGAGCCGCGAACCCGATGGCGGACACGAAGCCGAACAGGACGTTCCAGCCCGTGATCGGGCCGCCGCTGCGGTTGATGGCCGCGGCCCAGAAGCCGTAGACGAGCCCGCCGCCGATGGGTATCGCCCAGTGGGCGATGGCGTGGGTGCGCTCGTCGAAGACATCGGGTGTGCTGGGTGTTGGTATGCGTGGTGTCTTCGGGACGGGTGACGCCGGTGCCGCATGAGCCATGGGAGCACTCCTCTCTCCTCGCCCCCCGCCTTCCAGGGCACACCTCGCCAGGGCGCCTGGCAAGTCGGGATGCGGCGGCTTTGGCCCCGTGTTTCGCTGAATCTCATGAAGCTCGTTCTCTTCGGCGCCACCGGCATGGTCGGGACCCGAATCGCCACGGAGGCGTCGGCGCGCGGACACCAGGTCATCGCGGTGAGCCGGTCCGGGCAGTCCCCGATCCCCGGGGTCACGGCGACGGCGGCGGACGCCTCGGACCCGGCGAAGGTGGCCGGGGTCGCGTCGGGCGCGGACGCGGTGGCCTCCGCGTGCGTGCCGCCGAGAGACCTTTCGGACCCGCGCGAGCCCTTCATGGCCCTCAACAAGGCGCTGGTCGAGGGCGTACGGCAGGCCGGAGTGCGGCGGCTCATGGTCGTCGGCGGAGCGGGCAGCCTGGAGATCGCGCCCGGCCAGGCAGTGGTTGACCAGCCCGGCTTCCCCGACGCCTATCTGCCGGAGGCCCTCGCCCACCGCGACGTCCTCGCGTTCTACCGCACCCTCGACGACGAGGACCTCGACTGGACCTACGTCTCGCCCGCCGCCGAGATCAGCCCCGGTGAACGTACGGGCACGTTCCGTGTCGGCGGCGACCTGATGCTCACCGACGACCACGGCAACAGCCGGATCAGCGCCGAGGACTACGCGATCGCCTTCGTCGACGAGCTGGAGGAGCACGCCCACCCGCGCGCCCGGATGTCGGTCGCGTACTGATGCCGGTCGCGGCGACTCGCGTCGCGGGCCGGCGAGGACGAGAACGAAGGTGGTACGGCGAGGTGGGCGGGCGCAGATCCGTACTCGACCAACTGCTGCGCGCGCGGCGGGCGGACGCCGTCCAACAGCAGAAACTGCTGCTGGTGCACGGCCGCAGCGTCGCGTGGCTGCCACCGCTGCTGCTGCTCCTCGCCATCGCGGTGCTCGACTGGAAGACCTCCGGCGAGTTCCGGATCATCTCCTGGATCGTGCTGGTGCCCGGTATCGCGGCGGCGATCTGCGGGGTGTGGGGCACGGCGGCGTTCGCGGTGCTCTCGCTGGTCGCCTACATCACCGTGGACACGTCCTGGCCGCACCAGTATCAGACGGGCCTGCCCGACTTCATCCTCGTCGCCCTCGGCGGCATCCTCGCGATCCTCGCCTGCGCGGTCCGGATCCGCGGCGAGCGGCGCATGCTGCACATGCGGGACATCGCCGAGACCACCCGGCGCGCCGTGCTGCGCCCGCTGGCGCCGGGCTGGGGCGACCTGGACCACGCGGCCGTGTACCTCGCCGCCGACAGCGAGGCCCGGGTCGGCGGCGACTTCTACGACATCCAGCCGGGCCCGCACGGCACGCGCGTCCTGCTCGGCGACGTCCAGGGCAAGGGGCTCGGCGCGGTGGAGGCGGCGGCCGCGCTGCTCGGCACGTTCCGCGAGGCGGCATACCACGAACCCCTCCTCCACACGGTCGCCGACCGCCTGGAGACCCGGATGCTGCGGCACGTCGGCTACTCCACCGCGCTCGGCCGGGACGACGGCGACCGGTTCGCCACCGGAGTCCTGATCGGCTTTCCGGCAGCCGCCCCGGAGGCCCCGGACACCATCGAGTTCGTCAACTTCGGCCACGAACCGCCGCTCGTGGTCGCTTCCGACGGCGTACGGTCGCTGCCGCCCGGCGGCGGACTGCCGCTCGGGCTCAGCGAGTTGGCGTTCGACCCGCCGCCCGTGCTCCGTGTCGCGCTGGCGTCCCACGAGACCTTGCTGCTGGTCACCGACGGCGTGACGGAGGCCCGTGACGCGGGCGGCGTCTTCTTCCCGCTCCGCGACGCCGTCGCCGAGGCCCTGGCGAAGGCCCCGCGCACCGCCGACCCGCACCTGCTCGTGAGCCTCGTCCGCGACGGCACGCTGCGGCACAGCGGGGGCCACTTGGCGGACGACACGACGATTTTCGCCGTACGACGCCTGTAGCGCCCGGCGAGCGGGTCGTCGGCGGGCGTTCGCACTCCTGCCCCTGCGGGCGTTCGCACTCCTGCCCCGGCGGACGTTTGCACTCCTGCCGTCCCCCCTTTGCAGGCGCAGCGGTTACCGTGCTGCCGTACGTGATCGATGGGGGAGGGAACCTATGCCCGGAACCGTGCTGCTCCTCGCGGCCTCGCCGGTGGGCAAGGGGTGTCTGGTGGACGCGGCGTCCGTGCTCCCCGTGCTGGCGGCGGTGTCGCCCGCGGTGCTGTCGGGCACCGACACCGCGAACGTCGTGGAACTGGCCGACCCGCTGGAGCCGCAGGCGGTCCTCACCCGGCTGCGCGCGGCGGCGACGGCCCCCGGCCCGCTGACGGTGTTCGTCACCGGCCAGCTCCAACTGGACCGCCGCCAGCACCTGCCGCACCTGGCCCTCGCCCGCACCACTCCGGCGACGGTCCGCTACACCGCCTTCCCCTGGCACTGGATCACCGAGGAGCTCCGCCTGCGCCCACCGGGCACGACCACGCTCTTCGCCGACCTGCACGCCGACGCGGAGACCTGGGACCACCTCGTCGCCCGCCCGCTCACCGCAGGCCCGTTCGCCGCGCTCTACGGCCGGGTCGCGCCGCCTCCGCCGCGCCGCACGGTGGCGTCACCGACGTACATGCGAGCCGTCGCCACGATTCTCCGCAGCGGTTACCGTCCGCCGCTGCCGCAACTGCACCAGCAGGCGTTGACGCGGGTGTTGGGCGAGGGGGCGCGCACGGACATGGTGCTGGCGCCGCGGGCCCCCCTGGGGGCGGCCCCGCCGGTGGCCGCCCCGCTGGTGGTGGCACCCCCGGTGGTGGTATCGCCGCCACCCCCGGCGCAGCCGTCCGCGGCCCCCGCGGACCCGCACGAGACCATCTCCGCCGCCGTCCAGGCCGGCCGGCACGGTGAGGCCGACGCGCTGGCAGGGCAGCGGGAGCAGGAGGCGCTGCGGATGGACGGTCCCGCCTCCGAGACCGTGCTGCACTGGATGGAGGTCCGGGCGGACCTGGCGATGTTCGCGGGGGACGCCGAGCGCAGTTGCCGTACCTGGCTGGCGATCGCGGGCGCTCGCCTGAACGCGGGGCAGGCCCCCGACTCCCCGGCCGTGGAGTCGGCCGTGGACCGGGCCCACCACCAGTGGGGCCATATCGACGACGCGCCGCGGGCCCGTGAACTGGGGCCGATGCTGGCCGACTTGAGGCTGCGCGTGCCCGGGCGCAGGCAGGGCGCGCTGGACCACGTCCAGCAGCAGCTGCGCCGGCTGGAGCTCCAGACGCAGGCCTGAGGGTCACCCCAGCGACAGCGAGGCGAGCGCTCCCGACACCAGGGTCCGCACACCCGGCGCGACCGTCGACAGGTCAGGGGCGAAGTGCGGGCTGTGGTTGCTGGGCACGGCCGCGAGTTTCTCCATGATCCCGCCGCCACCGGGAGCCGCGTTCCACACGTCGGCCGGCGTGCTCGTCACGAACCAGTAGGAGTACGGCAGTCCACCCTCCGCGAGCCGGGGGAAGTCCTCGCTGCCCATCGCCGGACCGGGGTCCATAATCGTCCCGGCGCCGAAGACCTCGCCGTGCACGGCGGCGACCCGGCGGTCGGTGTCGGGGTCGTTGACGGTCATCGGGAAGCTGCTGCCGACGGTGATGTCGGGCTCGCGCGGGCAACCGGCCGCCAGACACTCGCCGGCCGCGATGCGCCGAATCGCCGCGATCATCCGCTGCCGCACCTCCTCCGACTGCGTACGGAGGTTGAGGGCGAGATGGGCCTCGGACGGAATGATGTTGTGCCGGGTGCCCGCCTCGATCCTGCCCACGGTCAGTACCGCCGACTCGCGCGCCGCGACCTCCCGGCTGACGACCGTCTGCAGCCGGGTCACGAGGTAGGCGGCCGTCACCACGGGGTCGACGGTCGCCTCGGGCCGCGAACCGTGCCCGCCCCGCCCGTGCACGACGATGTCGATGTCGGTGGAGGCGGACATGATCAGTCCGGGCGAATGGGCGTAGAGTCCCGCCGGGCCGGGCGTCGCGTGCTGGGCGAGCAGCACGTCGGGGCGTGGGAAGCGCTCGTACAGCCCGTCCGCGAGCATCCGTGCCGCGCCTTCCCCCGTCTCCTCGGCTGGCTGCCCGACCACGACCAGCGAGCCGGACCAGGTGTCGCGCCCCGCCGCGAGCGCGTCGGCGGCGCCGGTCAGCCAGGTGACGTGCAGGTCGTGACCGCAGGCGTGCATGACTCCGGCGGTCTCGGAGGCGTAGGACAGTCCGGTCTCCTCGGTGACGGGCAGCGCGTCCATGTCGGCGCGCAGGAGCACAGTCGGCCCGTCCCCGTTCCGCAGGACCCCCACGACTCCCGTACCGCCCACGCCGTCGACGGTGTCGTACCCGGCCTTCCGCAGCCGCTCCGCGAACGCGGCCGCCGTGCGGTGTTCCCGCAGCGACAGCTCGGGATGCCGGTGCAGATCCCGGTAGAAGTCCTCCAGGGCGGGGACCGGGAGGTCTGCGGTGAGGTCCAGCGCGGTGCGGGCGGCGGGAGAGGTCACGGGGTCAGGGTATGCGGGGGAGAGCCGGAAGCGGCCGCCGGCGGAGGGGGGATTCTGCTGACGGCCGCCGGCCGGGAGATGATCAGTGAGTGGCCGCGGATCCGCCGACGTACTGGGTCTGCGGGGCGGGGTGCTGCTCCGCCGCCCTCGCCGGGCCCGCGTTCGCCGCCGTGACCAGTGCGGCCACGGCGATCACGGCCGCACTGAACCCTCTGAAGTAGCGCGCGTGAATACGTCGGAGCACAGCGACCTCGCAACAACAGCGGCGTATTAAGCATGCTTAACCTGTCGCTTAACGTAGGGGCTTCCGGCATCAAAGGGCAAGAGGCACTAGGGGAGTTGGACATTAGTCAGGAGTCGACTGAATGTAAGTCGACTTAATGGCATGCTTAATCCATGGCGGAGCGTGACGGCCCGGAGGTCATCGGGCGCAGGGTGCAACAGCTGCGTACGGAACGTGGGCTGACGCAGAAGCAGTTGGCGGAGCCCGCGTATACGCCCGCGTACATCTCCACGCTGGAGGCGGGGCGGGTGCGGGCCTCCGAACCCGCCCTGCGGCACATCGCCGAGCGGCTCGGGGTCGCGTACGACGAGCTCGCCACCGGGCGGCCCGCCCACCTCGCCACCGACCTGCGGCTGCGGCTGACCGACGCGCAGCGCACGCTCGCCACCGGGGAGGCCGAGGTCGCGGCGGAGCAGTACGCCGTGCTGCTCGCGGAGGCGGACGCGCACGGGCTGCTCGCCGAGCAGGCCGCCGCGCTGCTGGGGCTCGGTGAATGCGCCCTGGAGACCGGCGACCTGGCCACGGCACGTGAGCGCTTCGAGGAGTCCGAGCGCAGGATGGGGGACGCGCCGCTGCCGCAACGCGTGCCCGCCGTGCGCGGACGCGCCGTCTCCCACTATCTCGCCGGTGAACTCCGTTACGCCTGCTACCTGTTCGAGTCCACGCTCGACGAGCTCAACCGGACGGGACTGCACGACCCGGACGCGCTGCTGCTGCTCTACACCGGGGTCATCGCGCCCTACATGGACATGGGTGCGCACGCCCGGGCCGCCCAGGCGGCCGAGTTCGCGCTGGCCCTCGCGCCACAGGTCGGCGACCCCGCGCTGGTGGCCCGGATGCACCGCTCGGTGGCCCGGACGATGATCGCCGAGGGGCGGATCGCCGAGGCCGACGTGTCCCTCGCCAAGGCCGCCGAACTCTACCGCCAGCTCCAGATCCGTACGGAACTCGCCAACTGTCACTGGATGCGGGGGTACTTGTACGCCCAGAACGGTGAACTGGAGCGTGCCGAGGACGAATTGCGCGAGGCGCAGGCCATGCTCTCCGCCAAGCGCGCCGCCCTCTACACCAGCCAGGTCGCCGTGGAGCTGGCGGATGTGCTGCACCGGCGCGGGAAGTCCGACGAAGCCGCCTCGTTGCTGCACGCGGTTCTCGGGGACCTCAGCCCCGAGCGCGGGGCCGTGCACTCGGCCGGGGCGCACCGCCTCCTCGGGATCATCGCGGAGGACGCCCGGGACACGGAGGCGGCCGAGGAGCACTACGTGCGCGCCATGAGCCTGCTGGAGCGGGCCGGGGCGGCCGGGGACCTGGCCGACCTGTGCCGGCTGCTCGGGGATCTGCTGCGGCGCACCGGCCGGGTCGAGGCGGCGCTCGACGCCTACCGCACCGGACTCGGACACCGCACCGTACCCGGCACCACGACCCTCGGCCCGGCTCCGGCGCAGCCGCCGCTCTAGGGTCTGTCCGGCGCCGGGCTGTCGGCGCCGGGACCCGTGAGGCGGGCGTGGGCGCACTTGCGGGGCTCGACGGCCCGGCGTCGAGCACCCTGACCCGGAAGTGGCTGGGCCGGCACCCCGTGCGGCCCGGGCTCATCGCGGGCCTCGAAGAGAGCCACTACCTCAACGGCTCGAAGGGCTGAACTCCGGCTCGCGGCCGAGGAAGGCCACGAGGCGGTCCATGGCGGGGGTGTTCTCGTCGACGGGGACGATCTCGCCGAACGGCATGTTCTCGCCCCGGTACTGCGGGGGAAGGGTGGCCTTCGCCCGGGCCAGGGTCTCGGTCACCTCCTCCTCGGTGAAGGGGACCGGCCGGCCGGTGGCGACCGCCAGGTCCCAGCCGTGGGTCACGTACTCCATGAGCGTCATGTCGAACACCGTCTCGGCGGGCAGCTTGCGACTGCCAGTCACGGCGACCTCGCGGTCGAAGCCGTACCGCTTCCAGCCGGCGACGAGACCGGCCGCCGCGGCGCGGAACTCGGCGGCGGCGTCGGCGCCGCGCTTGTGCCGGCCGGGATCACCGTCGTACGACCGCCCGTGGCAGCCGGACTCGAACAGCAGGAGCCAGCCGACGAGGTGGTCGACCAGGGTCTCGACGTCGTAGTCGTGGCAGGGCGTCGGGAGGCTCAACTGGTCCGTGCCGACGCCCTGGACGAGGTCGCCGGTCTTGGCCAGGACGCCCGCGAGAAGACGGACTCTCTCCACGGGTGGATCGACGGGGGAATCGACTCTCTTCATGGCTGAAGTGTAGGAACGGGCGCTGGCGGTGGTCTTGAAGAAACCCGACACTTCGACCTCGCTGTCTCGGTGCCCTCGCTATCTTGGTTGCGTGACTCGGCCGGCCGAACAGGACACCCGGGGCATCGTCGCCCCCCGAGCCGGGTTCGAGCGCTTCACGCTGACCCGGCACGAGCCCTCGGCCGACCTGGCCTGGGCCGTGGACCGTTACTGGGTGGTCCGCTGGGACCTGCGCGCCGGGGACACGTACGAGCAGCGCGTGATCCCGCACCCCGCCACGCACCTGGTGTTCGAGGCGGGCGCCGCGACCGTCGAGGCGATCTCGCCGCATGAATTCGTACGTCGCCTGGAGGGCCGTGGCCAGGTCCTCGGCGTCAAGTTCCGGCCGGCCGGCTTCCGGCCGTTTCTGCGGGGCGCGATGGCGGACATCGCCGGGCAGCGGCTGGTGGCGTCGGACGTGTTCGGTGCCGAGGCGGACGGTGTCGCCCGTGTGCTGGGCGAGGCGGACGACGTGAACGGATGCGCGGCCGTCGTGGAGGACTTCCTCCGCACCCTCGACGCCCGGCCGCTGTCCAGGACCGCCGCCCTGAACGCCATGGTCGAGCTCATCGTCGCCGACAAGTCGCTCACCCGCGTCGGTGATCTCGCCGAGCGGCTCGGCATGAACACGCGCACGCTGCAGCGGCTCTTCGCCGACCATGTCGGGCTCAGCCCCAAATGGGTCATCAACCGGTCCCGTATCCACGAGGTCGCGGACCTCGCCACCCGGCAGGAGTCCATCGACTGGGCGGCCCTCGCCGTCGAACTCGGCTACAGCGACCAGTCCCACCTGGTCCGCGATTTCACCGCGACGGTGGGCATGCCGCCGGGCCGTTACAGCAAGAGCTCGACTCCGGGGGCCTGATGCGGCTCGGGCCAGGCGTCCTTCGCCCCCTCCGCCCCTGAAGGGGCGCGCGGAACTGCGCGACAAGCACCCACCCACCCGCGGGCCGGTGCATCTGAGCCTCGGCCAGTTCACGTCCCGGGCGATCTACGACAGCGGCAAGTCGCTGAAGGGCCGTACCGTCCGGATGACCGGCTTCGTCACCCGGGGCGACAACGGGACCTGGTACCTGGCCCGGCTCCTCATCACGTGCTGCGCGGCCGACGCGAGCACCTACAAGATCGAGGTCAAGGGCGCCGACGCCCCGTGAACGACACCTGCGTCACCGTCACCGGCACCTGGCACCCCAAGGGCGGGCTCGGCTCGGAGGATGCGTGGCCGCCGGTACTGGTCGCCACGTCGGTGAAGCGGGTGAAGCAGCCGGAGGACCCGTACGAGAGGCGTTGGCAGGGAGGGGTTACGGCGTGACGATCGGGAAGGCCTTGTCAGGCTCGGTGACGTACGAGAGCAGGCGGGCCAGGAGCTCCGGGTCGCCGTCCGTCTCGATGCCGGCGAGGCCCTGGCCCGAGAGCAGCCCGAGCAGCTCGGGCCGGGTGAGGATCAGCGTCAGACCCGCGTGCGGCTTGGGTGTGTGGTGGACGGGCATGCTGCGATGGGTGAGCGCCCCGTTGTGGAGGTTGACGCGGTGGCGGCGCTGCTCGTCGATGACGATGAAGTCGAGGGTCAGGTGCTCGTTCCAGGCGCGCGGGCCGTCGATGCGGACAGCGACCGAGTCGAGGAGCATGCTCACGGTCAGCGCGGACGTCGTCTCGGAGCCTGCGGTGTCGATCTCGACGGCGGCCGTGCCCTCGCGCAGCTCCAGGGCGGCGGTGAGGTAGAAGTTGCGCCAGGTCCCGTTCTCGGAGCCGTGCCCGAGCCGGTCGTAGACGGCGGCGAGGGCTTCCTTGGCCGCCGTGTTGTCCGGATCGGCGAAGACCAGGTGATTGAGCAGGGTCGCGGCGAAGCGAAGGTCGCCGCCGTCGGCGTACGCGCGGGCCTTGTCGAGCACCTGCTCCGCACCGCCGCCCACCTCCACGTACCGCCGGGCGAGTTCGACGGGCGGATGCTCCCAGAGGTGGGCGGGATTGCCGTCGTACCAGCCCAGGTACCGCTGGTAGACGGCCTTGACGTTATGACTCAACGACCCGTAGTACCCCCGCGCGTGCCAGGAGTTCTCCAGGGCGGGCGGCAGGCGCAGCTCCTCGGCGATCTCGGGGCCGGTGAGGCCGTTGTTGATCAGGCGGAGGGTCTGGTCGTGCAGGTAGGCGTACAAGTCCCGCTGCTCGCCCAGGAATCGGACGACGTTCTCCCGGCCCCAGGTCGGCCAGTGATGCGACCCGAAGGCGACGTCGTACGCATCGCCGAAGATGTCCATCGTCTCGTCGAGGTACCGGGCCCAGACACGGGCGTCGCGGACGAGGGCGCCGCGCAGGGTGAGCAGGTTGTGCAGGGTGTGGCTGGCGTTCTCGGCCACGCACAGGGCGCGCTGCTCGCGCAGCAGGAAGTTCATCTCGGCGGGCGCCTCGGTGCCGGGCGTCAGCTGGAAGACGAACCGCACCCCGTCGACGGTCTCCTCCTGCCCGGTACGGGTGATGTCCACGGTCGGCGCGACGAGCCCGGTGCTGCCGGTGGAGATGACGGTGCCGAGCCCGGTACCGATCTGACCGCGCGGCCCCTTGGGCAGCCGGGTCCCGTGCATGAAGTCGGCGCGCCGCAGCATCGCGTTCCCGGCGTAGACGTTCTCGCTGACCGCGTGCTCCAGGAATCCGTCGGGCGCGAGCACCGGCACCCCGCCCTCGCTCCCGTGCGGCAGCACCCCGCGCGCACCGCCGAAATGATCGACGTGCGAGTGCGTGTAGATCAGCCCGGTCACGGGCCGCTGCCCCCGGTGCTCCCGGTACAGCGAGAGGGCGGCCGAGGCACACTCGGCGGAGATCAACGGGTCGACGACAATCACGCCCCGCTTGCCCTCGACGACGGTCATGTTCGAGAGATCGAGCCCCCGAACCTGATACACACCCTCGGTGACCTCGTACAACCCCTGCCGCGCACACAACCGCGCCTGCCGCCACAGACTGGGATGCGCGCTGTCCGGACAGTCGTCACCCAAGAACGCGTACGCGTCCCCGTCATAGACGACCTGTCCCTCCCCGTCCCTGACCACACCAGGCACCAACGCCGCGATGAACCCCCGATCGGCGTTCTCGAGGTCCGCGAGATCGTCGAAGGGAAGGTCATCACGCGCCGGGGCAGTCATGCGTCCAGCCTGTGTCGCGGGCCGGGGGGTGGCTAGCGGTGTGGGCCGTTCGGGGACTGGGTCAGAGTCGGTCCATCCGGGTGTAAGGGCTGAGGACGCGGACCTGGCGGGCGCCGAAGTCGACGAGCATCGCGATGCCCTCTTCGACGCCGACGATCGTGCCCAGGCCGTATTGGTCGTGGGAGACGCGGTCTCCGAGGCTGAACTCCTTGGCCACGGGGATGACCGGGGCGGCGAAGGGGCTGGTGGGCAGGTGGCGCCGGGGCGCGGAGGGTTTCGTCATCGTGTAGCCAGTATGGGCCCTATTTTTTTGCGGGGGGTAGGGCCTTATGGTCTCGATCCCGCTCCGACTCGGGCTTCCCGGCCCTCAGCCGGTCCCCTGGACCCTGGACGGCCGTGCGGGGACGGGGACAGTTCCCCAGGCCGACGGAGCCAGCCGGTCGCGTACGTCCGCGGTGATGCGGGCGGCGAGATGCGAGGTGGCGGCGGGGAGCTGGGCCGTGCGGGGCGGGTGTTCGCCGTGTGCGGGGTGCTGGGCGAAGAGGGCGACGGTCACGGCGAGTCGCGGGTCGTACGTGGTCTGCCACAGGGTCCGGGTTCCAGCGCCCGCCGTGTATGTGGTCAGGGGGGCGGGATCGGTGGCGTGCAGGAGTTTGGTGATCGTTTCGGCGCCGAACCGGTCCATCGCCGTCCGGGTGCGGGGGTGGGCCGTGAACAGGGTGCGGCCCGCGCGGGTGATCTTCTGGACTGTGTAGGGCTGGGCGTAGATGCCGCCGGCCGCCGCCGTGGCGTACGCGGCGGCCATGTCCAGCGGCGTGGGGGCCGTGCGGCGGGGCAGGGTCGCCAGGGGGGCACCCAGTTTCGCCGCCGTGAACGGCTCGAGCGCCGTGCCCGCCTCCACCGCTCCGTGCAGCGCGTCGTTGAAGGGCTGCCGGGCGTAGTCCGCGCCGCCGTACAGGACGCGGACTGCGCCGTCGCCCGGCACCAACGCGACCACCGCCGTGTGGAGCTGAGCGCCCTTCTCCGTCGGCTTGGGCGGATTGGCCGGCTCGTCGGTCACCAGTTCCGCGGTCGCGTCCTGGGCCGTGAGGTCGAAGGTGGTGCGGACCGTGTAGCCGCCGCGGGCCAACTCGTCCTGGGTGATGCCCAGCCGGTCGGCGGCCTCCGCCGCGGCCGCGTCGATCAGGTACTGGCGCTGGCCGTCCGTGTCCCCCGGCGGGTAGAAGCGGAAGGCCGGGAAGCGGGCCGCGGCGCGCTGGGCGGGTGTGATGGCCCTGCTGTCGGCCATCGCGTCCAGCACCCACTCCCACCGGTCCGTCAGCTTCGCCGTCACCTTCGCGTCCGAGCCCGCCTTCTCGTAGTACGAGGGGATGTTGACGATGGCGGCCAGGGCAGCTCCCTGGCTGACCGTGAGGTCCTTTGCGTCCACGCCGAAGTAGTTGCGGGCTGCCGCCTGGATGCCCGCCGCCCCGCGGCCGAAGTACACCGTGTTCAGGTAGCCCCGCAGGATCTCGTCCTTCGACCGGGTGCGGTCCAGCTTGATCGCGATCAGGGCCTCCCGCGCCTTGCGGGACAAGGACTGCTGCGGACTGAGCAGCGCGTTCTTCACGTACTGCTGAGTGATCGTGGAACCGCCCTGCCGGCCGCCGCCGCTCACCGTCGACCACGCCGCCCGGGCGATCGCGCTCGGCGAGATCCCCGTGTCCGTACGGAAGGAGCGGTTCTCCGCGGCGATCACCGCCTCCTGCACATGCCGCGGCACCTGCGAGAGCGGGATCTCCTGACGGTCGACCGGGCCGCGCCGCCCCAGGTAGTCCCCGTGGGTGTCCACGAAGACCGTGCTCTGCATCGCCGTCTCCGGGTGCGGCTCGGGGATCACCGTCAGCTTGTACGCCACCACGGCCGCGCCGACGAGGGAGAGCAGCACGACGAGCAGGGCGATCAGCACGCGGCGGAGGCGGCGGCCACGGGTGCGGCGGGCCCCGACACGGCGGGCACGGAGGTAGCGGCCGAGGCGGGCCCGGGCGCGGCGCCGCAGGGGCGGGCGGGTGGCGCCTTGCGTGTCGGCGCTCCTTCGGGCCCTCACGGCGCGAACTCCTGGCTCGCGATCACCCCGCCCGCCGAGTCGTACACGGTGACTCTCTTGGTGACGCCGATCACGCCGCTCGCGGACGTCACGGAGTCCGGCACCTTCGTTTGCAGGTACCAGACGCCCCAGCCGGGCTTGCCCGCGAGCGTGAGCGCGGTGCCGTTGCGGTCGCCCGCGGTGGTCTCGACCTCGACGCGTGCCGGTTCGCCCCTGCCATGGAAGATGCCGGAGAGGAAGTAGCTGCCCTGCTGCCCCGACTCCTGGAGGCTGACGCCGGGCCTGCTCATGTCGAGGTTGCCGTCGGAGACGCTGCGGAACTGGGCGCCGGGTGCCCCCGGCTCCAGCCAGTGCTTGCCGTCCTCGGTCAGCCAGATCTTGATGCCGGGCGCGACCTGTACCCGCTCGCCGGGCGTCACCACCCGCACCTTGCCCGCGGGCACCGAGGGCGAGGGGCTCGTGGTGCCGGCGCTCGCGGCGGGCGACTTCACCCGCTCGCCGGGCCCGGCGGCCGCGCCGTCGCGGAGCGCGACCACGGCCAGCGGCACCAGCAGTACCCCGCAGGCCGCCCCCAGCACGGTGGACCTGCGGCGCCGCCTGCGCCGGCGGCCCTCGCGCTCGATGGCGGCCAGCGGCACCGCGGAGGGCGTGACGTCGTACGCGGCCTCGGCGAACACCTCGCGCAGCCGCTCGGCCTCGGCCGGGGGGCGCGGGGAACGGAACGGGTGGTTCATGGGCGGTCTCCGGAAACGGGGTGTCGGCCGTCGAACAAGGGGTGGGTGCGCAGGGCCTCCAGGCCGCGCCGGGCATGGGTCTTGACCGTGCCGACCGAGCAGCCGAGCAGCTGGGCTATCTCGGGCTCGCCCAGGTCCTCCCAGTAGCGCAGCACCATCACGGCACGCTGCCGCGCCGACAGCGAGGCCAGCGCCTGGCCGAGGGCCGCCCGCTGCTCGACGGTCTCCGCGTGCCCGGGCTCGCGCTGGTGCACCCGCTCCGGCAGGAACGGCATCAGCAGATGCGCGACCCGTCTCTTGCGCACCCGGCTGAGGTTGTTGTTGACCAGCGAGCGTCGTACGTAGAAGTCGACGTCGTCGCGCGGGATGCGCCGCCAGCGTGCGTAGACCTTGGCCAGCGTGGTCTGGACGAGATCCTCGGCCTCGTGGAAGTCGCCGGTGAGCATGTGCGCGGTGCGGACGAGGCGCGGCCAGGCCGCGGTGGCGTACGCCGCGAAGTCGCCGCTCTCGTCGGCGACCGGGGAGGCGTCAGCGGGAATTTCGCGCGTTTCCGCGGCGATTGGGGAGGCGGCGTCGGTGGGGTTGTGCGGCACGGCCGGCGGTCCCTCGGGTCGGGTACGTGGGGGGTGGGGCGGTGCGGGGGAGCCGAGACCTGAACAACCCGACTCCCCCGCCCGCACGCTCAGTTCAGCTTCAGCTGGGCGTAGACCTTGCCCTTGGTGGTGCGGACGGTGACGTTCTCGAAGTAGTCGAGGCCGCCCTTGTCATCGGTCGCCGGCACCTCGGTGGTGGCGTACCAGACGCCCCAGCCGGGCTTGCCGGCCAGCTCCAGCAGCTTGCCGTGCACGGCTCCGGACTTGGTCTCGACGGTGACGCGGGACGCGGTGCCCTTGCCGCCGTAGTAGAGGCCGGAGAGGAAGTAGTGGCCGTCCACGCCCTCCGTCTGCATCGACACACCCGGCCGCGTCAGGTCGATGTTGCCGTCGACGACACTGCGGAACTGCGGCTCGGGATTGCCGGGCGTCGTCCAGTACTTGCCCTCCTCGGTGAGCCAGATCTCCGCGCCGCCGGGGACCTTCACGTGTTCGCCCGGGGCGACGATCCGGGCCGTAGGGGCCTTCTTGGCAGCGGCTTCGGCGACCGCGGCCTTCGCCTCGGTGACCCGCTGTTGCGTGCCGGACGCCGCCTTCCCCTGTGAGGCGGCGTACGACACCGCAGGCGTCCCGACCAGTGCGACGGCGACCGCTGTGGCAGCCACGTACTTCTGTATCCGTGTCATGAACGGACAACTCCTCGCGATGCAGCGATGTGCGATGTACGAAACGGACTGGAGGGCGCCTCTCCACTCCTCCAAACTCCGGTCCCCCGCGCCCCGGATGACACCGAGGCCGAAATTTCCCGAGCGGGCCTCACGAGAGGGCACTCCCCGCCCGCCACTGCTCCCAGCTCAGGTTCCAGTCGCCGTATCCATTGCCCACGGCCACCGTGTCCTTGGAGCCGACGACCGTGACGACGTCGCCGGGGATGACCTCGTCGTAGAAGCTCTTCGCCGTGCCGTCGGTGGCGAGCCCGATGCACCCGTGGGTGACGTTCTGGTGTCCCGCGTAGGTGTCGGCCTTCGGGTTCTGGTGGAGGTAGGTGCCCGAAGCGGTGAGGTGCACGGCGTAGTAGTAATAGCCCGCGTACGCGTCGCCGTAGCCGACCGTCCGCGAGTTCATGAAGACCTTCGTCGCCTTGTCGGAGACGACCATCGTGCCGTTCCAGGTGTCCATGCCCGGGGCGCCCGCGGTGATCGGAACCCGGTGCGTCGAACCGGCCTTCTCAACCGTCATGGAGTGTGTACGCACATCGACTTCGGCGACGAGGGAGCGGCCCACCGTGAAATGGCGAGTGATCCCGGCACCGGCCCGGACGGTGACCGCCGTGCCGGGCTTCCAGTACGTGCGCGGCCGGAAGTCGACGCGCTGCCCGTCCAGCAGATTGCGGTCCTTGACCCAGCTCCAGGAGCCCTCGACGTCCGCGGTGACCTTCAACTGCCGTTCCACATCCGCCCGTTCGGCGGCAGGTATCACGTGGTCGAAGGTCACGGATATGGGCATGCCGACCCCCACGGTCTGCCCCTCGGCGATGTTGACGCGGGCGCCCTTCAGGGACTTGAGCGGCGTGGACGTGGGCTTCGGCGTCGGATTGACGGTGGTCGTGACGGCCGGCTTCGCGCCCGCGTCCACCCCGGCGCCCGTACCGCCGCTCCCGTCCGCCACGGCCCGCGCGGAGCAGCCCGCCAGCGCGAACGCGCACACCACCGCCGCGCCCCAGGCCCGCCCGAGCCGGCGCCGCCCGCCTCCCCTGGTCCCCCAACTGCCCGTACTCCCCGTGCCGCCTGTGGTCATCGCGCTCCCCCTGTGGTGTGTTTCGATGTGCGACGTACGGGACCTGTACGCATGGCAGGGACGGCCGGGTTGCATCGGGCCGCGGAAATTCCGGAAACTCCGGCGGGGGGCATGACCGAGGAAGAGTTCGACGCGTTCTACGCTGCCGCGTTCCCCCGGCTGACCGGCCAGCTCTACGCCTTCACCGGGGACCACGGCGAGGCGCAGGACGTCGTCCAGGAGGCGTTCGTGCGCGCCTGGGACCGGCGGCGGGAGTTCCTCGCCGACGGGGCGCCCGAGGCGTGGATACGGACCGTGGCGATGCGGCTCGCGGTGAGCCGCTGGCGCCGTGCGCGCCGCTGGCTCGAGCTCGTACGGCGCACTCCGCCGCCCGAGCACACCCCGGGTCCCGACCCCGAGCGCACCGCCCTGGTCGCCGCGCTGCGCACGCTGCCCGAGCCGCAGCGGATGGCGCTGGTCCTGCACCATCTGTGCGACCTGAGTGTCGAGCAGGTAGCCTCCGAAACCGGTGCCCCCGTGGGCACGGTCAAGGCCCGCCTGTCCCGCGGCCGGGCGGCGCTGGCACGGGTGCTGTCCGCGGACTCGGCGGACCCGGCCGGCAAGGGGGAGAGGGAGGACGACCGTGTCCGATGAACTCACCTCGGAACTGCGGGAGTTGGCGGCCGAAGGCGAGACGCTCCCGGCGCTGTCGGGTGCGGAGATCCGCGACCGGGCGGTACGCCGCCGACGCCGCCGCCGTACGACGCTGGCCGTGGCCGGCGTCTCCGCCGTGGCGGGGCTGGCCCTCGCGCTCGTCCTGAACCTCGGCGGCGGCACGGATCAGCGCCCGGCCCCGGCCGCGAGCCCCACCGGGACGCCCAGCCTCCCGGTGGTGCCGGACGCCACGGTCGACCTGTCCCGGCGGGTGATCTCGGTGGGGGGCCGCGAACTGCCGCTCTCCTCCGGCTCCGCGTGGACGCCCACGAGGACGGGCCGGATGACGGTCACCGCCAAGGAGTCCGTCAAGCTGATGCCGGGCAGTGTGGCCGGCATCAAGGACGACTACAGCCTCAAGGTCCCTTGGGTGATCGAATTCAGCGCCTCCGACGGGACGGCGAGCTACATCGCCGCCCTCACCTACGACGAGAAGGCCCCCGGCAGCTACGACCGCACGACCGGCTGGATCGGCCTGCGCCAGAGCGACGCGAAGTGGCTGTACGAGCAGTTGAGCCTGGGCTCGGTGATCGACGTCGAGGGGACGGCCCCCACGGCCACCCCGACATCGAGGCCGACCTCCACACCACCCACCGCTGCGCCGGGTGCGGGTGCGGGTGCGGGAACGGGGACGTCGGGCGGCTAGGACGTCGTGGCGACGAGCGTGAACGAAGCGCGCTGCCGGGCCTGTTGCGCCGCATCGGTTCCCGCGGCGGCGGGTCCTAGGATCACTGACCATGGAAATAACGGGTCTCTTCGTCCTCGCCGCGCTCATGATCGCGAGCTTCGCGGGACTGGAAAGCAAGCTGGGCCGCACCGACCGCAGAATCGCGCGTGTCGAGCACAAACTCGACCTGATCCTCGACCACCTCGGCCTGCACCAGGACGACCCGCATCTTCCCCAGGTCGCCGCCCTGCTTCGCGACGGCAAGAAGATCCAGGCCATCAAGGCGTACCGCGAGGCCACGGGGGCCGACCTCAGGGAGGCCAAGGAGGCGGTCGAGCGGATGGGGTGAGCGGGGGTGGTTCTTCGCCCCGCCGCCCCTGCCCGTCCCGTACCGGCCTTTCGGCTGCGGGTGGGTGGGGGCTTGTCGCGCAGTTCCCCGCGCCTCTTCAGGGGTGCGGCCCCCAGGTACGGGAATGGGCAGGGGCGGCGGGGGCGAGAAACTCAGCCCTGTGTGGGCGGCGGGGTTTTGCCCGCCAGGACGTCCTTCAGGCGGGTGGCGCCCGCTTGGGCGGCCTGTTGGGTGGAGTCCTCTTCGGCGCCGTCGAGTCCGCCGTTGGTGAGGGAGAGGGCGCTGTCGCCGACCCGTACGGCCACGAAGTCCAGGGTCAAGGTGGAAGGATCGCCGTCCACTTCACCGTTCATGGTGATCGCCAGCCCCTGGCGGGCGTCGCCCGCGTCGGGCAGCGACGTCGAGATGACCTGGACGGTCTGCTTCCCGCCCTTGTTGTCGACGGCGGTGAACTGGTCGCACTTGTCAGGCAGCGTCTTCAGCCACGCCAGCTTCGCGTCCACCTCGGACTGCGTGTATCCGGCGACCTGGTAGTGCATCTGCCCGTCGTTGTCGCTGTCGTCGAACCCGGTGGCGGCCCGCGCCCCCTTCGGGTCGCCGAGGAGGTCCTCGGCGTACAGACCGTCGAGCAGCTTCTGGCAGTCGACGGCGTTCTGCTTGTCCGTGACGAAGGACTCCGCGTCGACCTTGCTCTTGAGCAGCGTGTCGTGCCAGGTCGCCGTGCCCTGCGTCTCGGTCCACTGGGACCCCAGGTCGGAGTTGGTGATCAGCGCGGCGTTGGCCTGCGCCGCGGTGAGCGGGGGGGTGGCGGACGCGGTGGGGGAGTCCTTGGCCACGGGGGATGCCGGGACATCCGTACGACCGGAACCAGCACTGTCGCCGCTGTGGGAACACGCGGCCGTCGACAGCAGCATGCCCGCGGTCAGGGCGGACGCGAGGAGACAGGACGGACGGTTCATGGCGAGGGCCTCCCGAGGACGCGGTGTGTCCTCCCACGCCACCACCGGGCACGGCCGCCCACCAGCGCACGGGGCCGTCCGGGTGAGCCCGGCCCCGCCCCTTCGGCGGACGCCCTTGGGGTGCCTTCCGTGGATCTGTCAGAGTGGAGGTGATGCAGCTGCCCCAGGGAACCTCAGCGAGCCCCACCGACCTCTTCGAAGACGACGACTACCCCGCGTACACGATGGGCCGCGCCGCCGAGATGATCGGCGCCACCTCCGCGTTCCTGCGCGCCGTCGGCGAGGCGGGCCTGATCACGCCGCTGCGGTCCGGGGGCGGCCACCGCCGCTACTCCCGCAGCCAGCTGCGCGTCGCCGCCCGCGCCCGCGACCTGGTGGACCAGGGCACGCCGGTGGAGGCTGCCTGCCGCATCGTCACCCTGGAGGACCGCCTCGACGAGGCCCTGCGGCTCAACGCGGAACTGCTCCGGTCGGCGACGCAGGACGCCTGATGATGGGCGCTCACGGTCTGCGGTGCTGTCTCCGAACGGTATGAATATCTGTTTCGGCCGAGGTAGAAATTGGCTCGGGGCGACGCCAGATTTTTTATTCCCCGGAGTGGGGTGAGATAGTGCGGCCTCCCCCGGGACCAGTACCGTGCTAGTGTCGATATCAGTTGCAGTTGTGGTTCCCAAAGTTTTTCCGGTGCGTTTTCCGGACGGGGCAATCATCGCGGCGACGCAGGTCCACACAGTGTGGGCCTTCGAGCTTTGCCCCGAAGGAGATATGACATGGCTACTGGCACCGTGAAGTGGTTCAACGCGGAAAAGGGCTTCGGCTTCATCGAGCAGGACGGCGGCGGCGCCGACGTCTTCGCCCACTACTCGAACATCGCCACCCAGGGCTTCCGTGAGCTCCAGGAAGGCCAGAAGGTGACCTTCGACGTCACCCAGGGCCAGAAGGGCCCCCAGGCGGAGAACATCGTCCCCGCCTAGTCCGGGACCCGCTGACGCCTGACTTCCGAGTCGGCCGACGCTTACAGGTGGCCGGGACCCGCACCCTGAGGTGCGGGTCCCGGCCACCTGCTTTTTGTTTCCCTCGGGCTTCTTCCCAGCTTCCTCGGGCCGTCTTCCGGACGTCTTCCCTCGATGAATTTCCGGCGAATTTCCCGGCCGCGTTACCCATTTTCAGCACTGCGAAACTCACTCTGCTGAGGCACCATGCGTTGCGTGGTCGCCCGTTTCCGCTTCGACCTCATCAGGAGCGAGGTCGAGCAGTCGATGGACGGTACGCCGGTCGCGGTACTACACCGCCAGGACCGCGCGGACCGTCTTGCCGCCGAAGCCGGTGCTGACGATCTCCAGGCTGTGGGCCAGATGCTGGACCATCGCGAGGCCGCGGCCGCTCTCCGCGTCGGCGTCCAGCGGGCCGACGCGGGGCCGCCCGGGGCTGTCGTCGTGGACCTCCACGGTCACCTGTCCGTGCCCCAGCTGCAGGCGCAGCCGGCAGCCGGTGCGGCCGTGCCGTATGGCGTTGGCGACGAGTTCCGAGGCGATCAGCGTGGCGTCGTCGACCTGGTCGGCCGTCGGCGCCGCCATCCGCGGCCGCGGCCGGGTGAGGAACGCCGACGTCAACCTGCGGGCCCTGCCCGCCGAGACGGCCGTACGGGGCAGTGTGTACTCCACGCGGGCGGTCGGCCGGACGGCGCGCTGGTGCGCACGCATGACTGACACCTCTCTTCCCCCTACCAGGACAACCGGCACCCGGCGGCTCCATCCCCGCCGTCCGGGACTCGCGCGAAACGGTGCGCGGCCGGTCCTGCCTCCGGGTGATGCCCACCCCTGGTGATCCGCAACCAGCGCCTTACGTCACAAAGCCGCCAAGGAGCCGTCCGGGCAGGTGTCGGAGCCCCGATCAGAGCCCCGAGTCGAGCATGTGGAAGTCCTCGTAGTCGAAGCCCGGGGCCACCACGCAACTGACCAGGACCTCCTGATCAGTTGCCGGGTGGGCGGACTGCCAGACACCGCCGGGGACGAGGACCTGGGGGCGTTCGCCGGCCTCGATGGCGGGGCCGAGGCGGACGACCGTGGGCGTGGAGTCGGGGGTGTGGCCTTCGCCGCCGAGGAGCAGGTCCAGGGGGCCGCCGCGGTGCCACAGCCACAGTTCGTCGGAGCGCACCTTGTGCCAGGCGGACGTGTCGTGCGGGGTGAGCAGGAAGTAGATCGCGGTCGCGGCGGCGCGGGGGCCGGGGTAGCCGTCGGGTCGGAAGGCCTGTGGCGCCGTCCATGTCTCGGCGAACCAGCCACCCTCGGGGTGCTGTTGCATGCCCAGCTCGGCGGCCAGCGGCGGGACGGCGGAAGGTGTCTCTGGAGAGGTCACCACATGGCTGTACCACGCAGATGAAGGCGGTTCAACCAACTCCCGGTGCGCGCCCCGACATGTCTGAAAGGGTGTGAGGATGCCGACCCTTCACAGAAAACTGCTAGGGCTGCTTCCCCGGATAGGGGTGCGGGTTCTGGATCTCGGTTCGGGTACAGCGGTGGTCTACCGGCGTGGTGAGCGCAGACGCGTTCCGCTGGGTCGGGGTGCTGATCTGGTGCTGAGCGGCAGGACCGCGGCCTGGAAGAGCGTGCCGCTGGGGGACACCGGCGCCCGCCTGCTCCTCGACGAGAAGGCGACGGCGGCCGACGAACGCCGGTTCCAGGTGGCGGCCGCGGCCTACCTCTGCGGGCAGCACGTCGCCGCACTCCTCGACCGGTACGAGGTGAACTGCGTCTTCGACGTGGGCGCCAACGCCGGCCAGTACGGACGGCAGTTGCGACGCCTCGGCTACAGCGGCCGGATCGTCTCCTTCGAACCCACGGCGGAGGCCTTCGCCAAGCTCCAGAAGGCCGCCGAGGAGGACCCCGACTGGTGGGTTTACCAGGTCGGGCTGGGCCGCGAGGACGCCACCCAGTCCATCCACGTGGGCTGGAACACCATGAACTCCCTCCTCCCGCCCAGCGATTACGGCAAGGACCGCTACAAGCGGTTCGCGAAGACGCGCACCGAGGACATCGAGATCCGCCGGCTCGACGAGGTGATGGACAAGGCGCTGGCCGGGATCACCGATCCCCGGCCCTATCTGAAGATGGACACCCAGGGGTACGACCTGGAGGTGTTCGCGGGCGCCGGGGGCCGCGTCCCCGAGTTCGTCGGGATGCAGTCGGAGGTCGCGACGCTGCGGCTCTACGAGGGCAGTCCCCGGATGGGCGAGGCGATCGCCGTGTACGAGGAGAGCGGCTTCGAGATCACGGGCATGTACCCGGTGTCGCGGGAAGCGGCGACGGGCCGGGTGGTGGAGTTCGACTGCGTGATGGTGCGCGCGGCCGCCGTACCCCCGTCCGACTAGCCCTACGCCGGATACGCGTGCGTCTGCGTGGCCTTCACCGTCGCCCAGACCGGGGCACCCGGTTGCAGCTCCAGTTCCGCCGCGGCGACCGTCGTCAGGTCGGCGGCGAGCGGGAGTTCGCCGGTGAGGTCCGCGCGGATCTGGTCGCCGTGGGTCTCCAGTCCGCCGACCCGGCACCGCCACAGATTGCGGGCGCTGGAGCCGGTGGGGCGGTCGCGGTGCAGGGTGACTGCGCTGGGCGGGAAGGCCACGAAGACCGGTCCGCCGAGGTCCTCGGTCGTGGTGATCGCCGGGCCCGCGTCGAGCCGTACGGTGTGGCCCTCGGCCTGCCCCCGGTAGAGGTTGAGGCCGACCAGCTGGGCGATGTAGTCGGTGCGCGGGTGTCGGGCGATGTCCGACGGTGTGCCCTCCTGGACGACGCGGCCGTGCTCGATGACGACGAGCCGGTCGGCCAGCACCATCGCGTCCAGCGGGTCGTGCGTCACCAGTACGGCGACGGCCTCGAAGTCGGCCAGGTGATGACGGAGTTGGGCGCGAATATCGAGGCGCGTACGGGCGTCGAGCGCGGCGAGCGGTTCGTCCAGCAGGAGCAGCCGGGGGTGGGTGGCCAGCGCGCGGGCGAGTGCGACGCGTTGCGCCTGTCCGCCGGAGAGGCGGCGCGGCTTGGCCCCGGCGTGGTCGGCCAGGCCCATGCGGTCCAGCCATTCGGCGGCCTGCGCCCGTGCCTCCGCCTTCCCTGCGCCCTGGCAGCGCGGTCCGAAGGCCACGTTGTCGAGGGCGGTCAGGTGCGGGAAGAGCAGGTAGTCCTGGAAGACGACGCCGACGGGACGGGATTCGGGCGGCGTAGGGTCCAGCGCGGCGCCGTCCAGCCGCAGATGCCCGCCGTCGGACAGCGGGGTGAGTCCGGCCAGCGTGCGCAGCGCGGTGGTCTTGCCCGCGCCGTTCGGCCCGAGCAGCGCGACGACGTCGCCGGGGGCGGCGGTCAGCGCGACATCGAGGTGGAAGGCGCCGCGGTGGACGACGAGGCGGGCGTCGAGGCCTTTGCCGAGTCCCTCGTCGGCGAAGGCCTGGTCGCCGGCGGGGGGCAGGTCATCGAGAGGTGCGTCCGTCATCACGTCACCCTCATCCATGCCACTACGTCCGTCATGGCGCCATCAGCGTCTCGCATACGTCCGTCCGTCCTGGCGTGACCACGGTCTCGTGCGCCCGTCATGACGCCGCCGTCATCCAGCGGTCGCGCAGTCCCGCGAGGACCGCGATCGACACGGCAAGGAGCACCAGGCTCAGCGCGATCGCGGCGGCCGGGTCGTTCTGCAGGGCCAGGTACACGGCCAGCGGCATGGTCTGCGTACGGCCGGGGAAGTTGCCCGCGAAAGTGATCGTCGCGCCGAACTCGCCGAGCGCGCGGGCCCAGGCCAGCACGGAGCCCGCCGCGACCCCGGGCGCGATCAGCGGCAGTGTGACCCGGCGGAACGCGGTGAAGCGGGAGGCGCCCAGGGTCATGGCGGCCTCCTCGTAGCGCGGATCGGCGGCCCGCAGCGTGCCCTCCACGCTGATCACGAGGAACGGCATCGCCACGAACGCCTCGGCCACGATCACCCCGGCCGTCGTGAACGGCAGCGTGATCCCGAAGGCCGAGTCCAGCCACTGCCCGACGACCCCGTTGCGGCCGAGGGCCAGCAGCAGGGCCACGCCGCCCACCACCGGGGGCAGCACGAGCGGCAGCGTCACCAGGGCGCGTACGAAGCCGCGCCCCGGGAAGTCCGTGCGCGCGAGCAGCCACGCGAGGGGCACGCCCAGCACCAGGCTCACCGCGGTCGCCGCGGTGGCGGTGACCAGGGACAGCTGGAGCGCCTGCCAGACCTCCGTACTGGTCAGCTGGTCCGGCAGGCCCCGCCAGGGAGCCCGTGCGAGGAGGGCGACCAGGGGGAGGAGCAGGAAGGCGAGCCCGACCAGAGCGGGCAGCAGGAGGGGAAGCGGCGCCCCGCGCCGCGCTCGGTCGCCCGCCCCGCGCCGCGCCCGGACGCGTCCGCGCCGCGGCCCACCCGTCAGGGTGTCGGCCGGGTCGTCGGACTTGTCGAGCGCGGTCACGGGATCACTCATGACTTCAGGAGACGGGCTTCAGGGCGTCGGCTTCAAGAGGCGCGCGTCAGGAGGTGGGCGGCAGGAACCCGGCCGCCGTCAGGACCTTCTGGCCCTCGGCGGACTGCACCAGCTCGATGAACGCCTTCGCCGCGGCCGCGTTGGGCGCGTCCTTGAGCAGGGCGATCGGGTAGTCATTGATGGCCTTGGCCGACTCGGGGAACTCCACGCCCCCCACCTTGTCACCGGCCGCCTTCACATCGGTCTTGTAGACGACGGCGGCGTCGGCCTCCTTCAGCTCCACCTTCGTCAGGGCGCTCTTGACGTCCTGCTCGTACGAGACCGGGGTGAGCTTGAGGCTGCTGGCGTCCAGCGCCTTCTGGGCGGCGGCGCCGCACGGCACCGTCTTGTCGCACAGCACGACCTTCAGGCCGGACTTGGTGAGGTCCTTCAGGGAGGCGACCTTGTCGGGGTTGCCGGGCAGGGTGGCGATCTCCAGCTGGTTGCGGACGAAGGTGGTCGGCGTGCCGACCGCGTCGCTCTTGTCCGTCACGATCGCCATCGTCTTGGGGCTGGCGGCGGCGAACACGTCGGCCGGGGCGCCCCCGGTGATGCTCGCGGCGAGCGTGTCACTGCCGCCGAAGCTGAAGGTCACCTTCGTACCGGGGTGCTCCTTCTCGAACTCCTTGCCCAGCGTCGTGAAGCTCTCCTTGAGAGAGGCGGCGGCGAAGACGGTCACCGTGCCGGAGAGCTTCGAGGTGTCCTTGGCGGAGGCCGAGGAGTCCGGCTTCGCCGAGGAGTCGGACGAGGAGGAGCAGGCGCTCAGGGCCAGCATCGCGGCGGCGCCGGCGCCTGCCACCTGCAGGGTCCGGCGGGTCCGGCGTGCGGTACGGGTCATTACGGTTCCACTCCCTCTGAAGCCTCAGTCGTGCATACGCCGATCATACTTCCGCAGATGCCACCCGTAAGTCTCCTGTCACATCGCATGAGCTGGGTGATCGACGCATGGATGTACGCATGTGCGTTTGTACGGGACGGTGCCGCGGGTACCGTCTTCCGGGAGGTGGTACCCAGTGACCCAGTCCCTTACGGAACCGCCCGTTCGCCCGGCGGCGGAGCTGACCCTGACCGGTGACCTGGCCCGTCCCGCCCGGCTGACCGTGCCCGACCTGCTGGCCTGGCCCCAGCACCGGGTCCGGGTCAGCTTCGAGTGCGCCACCAGTGGCGTACAGCACCACCGCTTCGAGGGACCGCTGCTGCACGACGTCCTGCGCGCGGCCGGACCCGTCTTCGACCCGGCCCGCCGCAAGGACCGCCTGCGCTTCCTCATCGCGGTGACGGGCTCGGACGGCCACCACGCCCTGCTCACCTGGGCCGAGTTCGATCCGGACTTCGCGCACTCCCCGGTGCTGCTGGCGGTCGGCATCGACGACACCCCGCTCGACACGGCGGGTCCCCAGCTGGTGCTGCCCCAGGACCGCTGCGGCGCCCGGCACATCAGCGGCATCAACGCGATTCGCGTGGACGGCCGCTACATGTCGTGGACGGCCGACGGCGGCTCGGGCCGCCGGTAGCGGTGGACCTGTGCGCCGCCCTGCTCTGCCGGGAAAGCGGCCCCTCCCGTGACATGATCGCCCGGCGTCTGCGACGCTGACCCGCCAACGGAGGTGTCGCATGCTGCTGCGTCAGCTGGAGTACCTGGTCGCGCTCGCCCGGGAGCGGCACTTCGCGCGGGCGGCGGCGGCCTGTTTCGTCACGCAGCCGTCGCTGTCGGCGGCGATCCGCCGGCTGGAACACGAGCTGGACGTGCCGATCGTGCGGCGGGGCAGGAAGTACGAGGGGCTCACCCCCGAGGGCGAGGTCGTACTGGCCTGGGCGCACCGCATCCTGGCCGAGCGCGACGCCCTGCGCCAGGAGCTGTCGGCGCTGCGCGGGGGCCTGACCGGCACCCTGCGCCTGGGCATCGTCCCCACCGCGCTGCCCGCCGCCTCCCTCCTCACCACCCCGTTCTGCGAGCGGCATCCGCGGGCTCGGGTCAGCCTGGAGTCGCTGTCGTCCGCCGAGATCAGCCACGGTCTCGCCGAGTTCGAGCTGGACGCGGCGATGACGTATCTCGACGACGACGAGCTGCGTCACGTACGCCGCTTCCCGCTGTACGAGGAGCGGTACGTGCTTCTCACTCCGGTGGACGGCCCGCTGGCCACGGCGCCGACGGCCCGCTGGGCGCACGCGGCGGCGCTGCCGCTGTGTCTGCTGAGCCCCCGGATGCGCAACCGCCGGATCATCGACGAGTGCTTCGCCGCCGACGGCGCGACGGCCGCCCCGGCGATCGAGTCGGACACGGTCGCCGGGCTGTACGCGCATCTGCCGGGCGGCCGCTGGTCCAGCGTGATCTCGCATGCCTGGCTGCACACGTTCGGGGTGCCGGACGGGATGCGAGTGGTGCCGCTGGAAGGGCCCGCGCACGGGCCGAGGGTCGGGATCGTGGTGGCCCGGGAGGACCCTCAGTCGGTCCTGGCGGAGGCGCTGTTGAAGGTGGCGCGGGAGGTGGGCGTACGGGACACCCTCGACGCGCTGCTGAAGGAGCATCTGGGCGAGCGGGGCTGACGGCGGGGCTGACAGCCGCCGGCTGTCCGGGCACAGCAACGTTCGCTTTGACCAGCGCGATTGACCCTGGGGATCGTGAAAGCACCTTGCCCGACGCCGACGCCGACGCCGACGCCGACGCCGACGCCGACGCCGACGCCGACGTCGTCGTCTCGCCTGGAGGGCATGCACGTGGGCACGGTCGCCGCGGGGCGCATCGGCCTCGCGGTGCTGCGTCGCCTCGCGCCCTTCGACGTGAAGCTGCACTACACGGACCGGCACCGGCTGCCGGAGGCCGTCGAGCGGGAGCTCGGTCTCACTTTCCACCCGTCCGCCGCCGAGATGGCCCCGCACTGCGACGTCGTCACCATCAACGCGCCGCTGCATCCGCAGACGGAGGGCCTGTTCGGCGACGAGCTGCTCGGCGCGATGAGGCGCGGGGCGTATCTGATCAACACCGCCCGGGCGCCGATCGTGGACCGGGACGCGGTCGAACGAGCTCTGCGCAGCGGGAAGTTGGCGGGATACGCGGGTGACGTCTGGTATCCGCAGCCCGCGCCGGCCGACCACCCCTGGCGCACGATGCCGCACCACGGCATGACCCCGCACATCTCGGGTTCCTCGCTCTCCGCGCAGGCCCGTTACGCGGCGGGCACCCGGGAGATCCTGGAGTCCTGGCTGGACGGCGCCCCGGTCCGCGACGAGTACCTGATCGTCGACGGCGGCGCGCCGGCGGGGACGGGGGCGCACTCGTACTCGACGGGGACTGCGACAGCGGCGGCGACGCAGCCGCCGACGGCAGCGTCGTAAACCGTACGTCCCCTCACGTGCGGTCGATGTGCACGTTGGTCGACTTCACCCGGGCGGTGGCCTCCATGCCGACCTCCAGGCCCAGCTCCTCGACGGCCTCCCGGGTCAGCAGCGAGACCAGCCGGTGCGGTCCCGCCTGGATCTCCACCTGGGCCGCGACATCGCCGAGTTTGACGGCGGTGACGATGCCCGGGAACGCGTTGCGGACGGAGGTGTAGGAGGCACCCTCCTCACCGCCGGTCCCGGCCAGCTCGACCGAGAACGCGGCGAGATCCCGCCCGTCGATGAGCCGCCGCCCGCCCTCGTCCCGATGTGTGGCCACCCGCCCGGCGTCCGCCCACCGCCGGGCGGTGTCGGGGCTCACGCCGAGGAGCCGGGCGGCCTGGCCGATGGTGTAGGACTGCATACGCGCCAAGATAGGCAGGTGATCATTGCAGCTGCAAGCAAATCCCCTCTCGGGGCCCGCGCGCCCACTCGCCGCAAGTCCCCATTCCCGCAAGGCGGAGTAGGCTGAGCGGACCGAGGGCACCTCGTACGCCGGCGATCAGGCCGGTCTCGTCCCCGGTTCACGACGACACCGGGGAGATCTTCGCCCGGGGCGGTTCTGCCCCGGGACGTCACCGGAGCCCGCAGCCCGCGCACCCGAATGAGCCACCGGCACGTCTCACACGTCGTGCCCCAGACAGGAGCGCCTTCATGGCCACCGTCGTCGAACCCCTGCCCTCCCCGCCCCTCGCCCGGCTGCGCCTGGCGCCGCACAGCGTCATGCCGCGGCGCATTGACGGGGCCTGGTGGCCCCGCTCGCGCGATCTCCTCACCGAACTTCCGCTGCTGATCGGCGCGTTGCCCCGGACGTGGGGTCAGATCACCGCCGTCACCGTGAACACGGCGATGTGGCCGGCCTCGCCCGGACGGATGCTCGTCGCCAACCATGTCGTACGGCTGCGCAGGGCGACCGGCGCGCACGGCCGGCACACTGTCTGCCTGCTCAGCCAGGGCCGGGGACGCCGGGACCTGCTGGTCGTACCTCCGGAGGTGGCCGCGGCGGACGCCGAGCCGCTGATGGCGGCCGCGGCGACGGACGCCGGCTGACGGCAGGCGGGGCGGGTCCGGTCGGACGGCCGCGGCGTGGGATCAGCGCAACGGCCTTCGGATCCATACCTCCTGAGCAGCCGTTTCCCGACCGGGACCGGCGCCGGAGCCGGCGTCCGAAAAGGCGCGGGGAGCTAGTTCGCCGAGTTTCGACCAGCCCCAGGCGTGCAGGGTCTGTGCCGCCGCGTTCTCACGACCGTCGTCGACGGGCCGCTCCACAGCGGCGACGACCAGGTCGGTGGCGAGCCGTGCCAGCAGCCGTTCGCCCAGGCGGGTCGCGATGCCCTCCCGTCGGTGGGCCGGCAGCACCATCAGCTCGGCCAGCAGGAATGTCCTTCCCGAGGCGGTGAGTTCCTCGATCTCCGTCGGCAGGTCGCCCCGGAAACCGGCCCACCACTCGCCCGTGCGGTCCGCCCGGAAGCCGTACGCACAGCCGACCAGGCCGGTCGCGTCGGCGACCACCATGTCGAAGCCGGTGCGCTGCACATGCTGCTCGAACCGGCTCAGAAAGCCCTGACGGTCGCGGTATTCGGCACCCGCGGCACCTCGATAGGCCGTGACGTGGACGTCCGCGACGGCGTGCCGCTGCTGCTCGGCCTGCCACCGGGACAGCCTGCGCAAGTACACCTCTGCCATACGGGCCTCCACCGGTCGCGGGACGGATATCCCCGACTCGGCATGGTGACAGCGGGAACCGACGGGGTAAACGGGCCGTGGGGCCCCGGCGCGGTTACCCCGTCGTACAGCCGGTGCGAAGCGCTCCTACGCACGTGCCCCGCGGGTGCGGCGGCGTGGGCGGAAGCGGCCGCGGCCTCCGTCGCGGTGGTCGCGGTGGGTGTGCACGGCGGGTGGTGCGGGCGGTGGGGGAGAGGGTTTCGCGCTGTCCCCGTTGCCGGGGGTGTCGGTCCGTCCACCGGACGGGGGGCGGCCGTACGAGCGCAGAGCGATGCGGTCGGCCCGCTGGGTGTTGAGCCGGTGCAGGACGTACGTCGCAATGGCGATCAGAACGAGGAACGCGGCGACGGTCAGGCTCGCGTCCACGGTCGTCACATCCCCACGATCAGGCGGCTGGGCTGCCCGGGATCGGCCGTGAGGGGGGTATCGATCGTGTGGATCGACGAGGCGCCGCCCTCGTACTCCCCGGATTCCTCCGCTTCCTCGGGGTCCGGCGTCCGGTCGGCCGCGGAGACGTCGTGCGGCGACTCCGCCTCCGCCGCCATGAGCGCGCTCGCGGTCAGCGGCGGGCCGTCGTATGCGACCGCGGCCTTCATGAGGCGAGCGGCCGAGGCGGCCCCGGTACCCGGCGGGATCACCAGCAGGTCCCAGCGGCCGGCGGTGTAGGACAGCAGCCGGATCTTGTGCGGGTCCAGCTCCGTCGTGAACCAGCCGACCTTCACCACGTGCCCGCGGGCGGGGATCTGGCGCGGAACGACCGGCCAGTGCGTGGGGTTGACGGCGACGCGGGTGATGCGGCCCCACAGGGGGTCGAGTACGTCGATCAGGTCGGGAAGCTCCCGCGCCAGGTCCCGTGAGCGGGGCCACCAGGCGCCGTCCAGCAGCCCGCGGGAGGAACCCGTGGCCTTCAGCGCGAGGCGGGCGGTCGGGATGTCGGGCCGCTCTTGCCGCGGCGGCGGATCGCGGTGGTCGAAGGTCGAGGACATGATGCCGACCCGTCCCCGGGACGACCTGTGGACGGCCCGGTGTGAATCTCTCACCGAGAACGACCCCGGCATGGCAGCCGGTATGCGAAATGCCCTCGGTGAGTCAAAACTACTCCGCGACGAACCCGAACGGACCGCCCGGGACGTCGAGTTTCCCGCCCGCGGCGAGCACGACCGCGCCGGGGTCGACCACGATGGAGCCCACGTGTCCGCCGGACGCGCGCAGAGGGCGGCAAGGAGTACGACATCTACGTCTCGGCACCCGAGGCCCGTTGGGACAAGTACCGCCCTGTCTTCGACAAGGTGAAGGCCGGCTTCCGCACCGACTGAAGCGTGCACCGGCCGGGGACCGAAGCACACCTTCGGGTGAGCCGAAGGCGGCGCGCGCGTTCAAATCAACTCTCCGGGTACGCAACCCGGAAGAGGACTGGCCCCTCCTAGATAACAGTCGAACCAACCCGGTGCACGGAGAGGACTGTCTGGTGGACCGTCAGTTGTCCCGCCGCAGGTTCATGGTCTACACGCTGGCGGCGTCCACCCTGACCGTCGCGGCGCCGCTCGGCTGCGACGGATCCTCGGCGGAGGGTGTCGAGCCCACCGCGGCGGGCGTCCGCACCCCGTCCGACGTCCTGGTGACCGGCACCGACGAGGAGATGCTGGTCCTGGAGGTCACCGCGGCCAACAGGGTGGTCGTACGGCTGCCGCGCGTCGAGGTCGGCCAGGGCATCACGACCGCGGTCGCCATGATGATCGCCGAGGAGCTGGACGCCCGGCTCGCCGACGTCGACATCCCGCTCGCCGAGGCCCGGACCAAGGGGAACCAGTACACCGGCGGTTCGAACTCGGTCGGTTCGCTGTACGGCCCCGCCCGCGAGCTGGCCGCGACCGCGCGCGCCAAGCTGGTGACGGCGGCCGCGCGGCGCTGGCATCTGTCGCCGCGGCTGCTGCGTACCCGGGACACGATGGTGATCGCCCCCGACGGGCGTACGGCCACCTTCGGGTCACTCACCGAGAGCGCCGCCCGGATCCAGCGGCCCGCCGTGTCGACCAGGCCCAAGCCGACGTCCGAGCACCGGGTGATCGGGCGGCCGACGACGCGGATCGACGCGCGGGACATCGTCACCGGTAGGGCGAAGTACGCCGGGGACCTGGCGGTGGCCGGAGCGAAGCCGACCGTGGTGGCGCGGCCGCCGATGCTCGGCGGGAAGGTGGTCTCGGTCGACGACCGGGCGGCCCGCGCCCTGCCGGGCGTCCACGCGGTCGTCAGGATCGCCGGTGGTGTCGCCGTGGTGGCGGAATCCTTCCACCACGCCTTCAAGGCGAGGGATGCCCTGCGGATCACCTGGGCCCCGGGTCCGCTCGCGGCCCTGTCCGACGCGGCCATCCGGTCCCGGCTGCGGGCCGCGGTTCCGCCGCTCGGGACGCCACTGCTCGGAACGAGGCAGGTGACGGGCGAGTTCGAGTTCGCGTTCGTCAGCCATGCCCCGATGGAGGTGCTGACCGCGGTCGCGGACGTGCGCGCCGACCGTGCCGAGCTCTGGTTCTCCTCCCAGACGCCGATGGACGCGCGCGACAGCATCGCCTCGGCGGTGGGGCTGCCGGCGTCGAAGGTACGGGTCCATGTCACGCGGGGCGGTGGCTCGTTCGGACGGCGGCTGAACTTCGACGCGGCGATCGAGGCGGCCCTGATCTCCAAGGCGGCGCACCGGCCGGTGAAGCTGATGTGGAGCCGCAACGACGATATCCGGCACGGCAGGATGCGCCCGGCCAGTCACCACCGGATCCGCGCCAGCCACGCGGGCGGCAGGGTGGTGGCCTTCACCCACATGATGGCCTCGGTGAACGAGGCCTATGGGCAGGAGGGCCCAGCCGCCCAGGGCGGGGTCAGCGGCGTGGTTTCCGGCTCCCGGGCGGCGGGCCCGCTGCCCAGCGACAGCGGCCTGTACAACTTCGGACGGGTCTCCGGGGACTCGGGCGGGGTGGAGCTGGCGATGCCCCTCGGCGCCTGGCGTTCGGTGGACTCCGGGACGATGCGCACCGCGGAGGAGATCGTCGTCGACGAGGTCGCGGGGAGCCTGGGCCAGGATCCGGTGGCGTTCCGGCGTACGACGCTCAGGAGCAAGACGGTCAGGGCCGTGCTCGACAAGGTCGCGAGCGCCGGGAACTGGGGCCGGACCCTGCCGGCCGGTCAGGCCCAGGGCGTGGCCGTCCACGAGGAGTACGGCTCCTGCGTGGCCTGCCTGGTCGAGATCGACGCCACCGACCCGAAGAGGCCCCGGGTGACCAAGGTGGTGATGGCGGCCGACGTCGGAACGGCCGTCAATCCGCGCGGCCTTGAGGCCCAGCTCATGGGCACCGCCGCCGACGGCATCTCCACCGTGCTGCAAGCGGGCCTGCACATCGACCGGGGCGCCGTCCGCGAGGGCAGCTTCGCCGACTTCCACTACGCCCGCCAGCGGCACGCTCCGCTGCACTTCGAGGCGCACATCATGCCCTCCCGGCGGAACCCCGGCGGGGCGGGCGAACTCGGCGTCCCCGCGGCTGCGGGCGCCGTCGCCAACGCCTACGCCCGCGCGACGGGTACCCGCCCCCGCCGATTCCCGATCAACTTCTGAGACGGTGCCGATGCCCTCCTACTCGTTCCTGCTCAACGGGAAGCCGGTCACCGTCCAGGCGCCGGCCGACATGCCGCTGCTGTGGGTCCTGCGCGACATGCTGGACGTCACGGGTCCCAAGTACGGCTGCGGGGTCGGCGTCTGCCGTGCCTGCACCAGCCATCTCGACGGGGCAGAGATCCAGCCCTGCGTCGTCCCGGTCGAGGACTGCGCGGGACGCAAGGTCACCACCATCGAGGGCCTGGCCGACGGCGACACGCTGCACCCGGTCCAACAGGCCTGGATCGACTGCGATGTCGCCCAGTGCGGCTTCTGCCAGCCCGGGCAGATCATGGCCGCGGCGGCCCTCCTCAAGAAGACGTCCAGCCCGACGGACGCCGACATCGACCGCATCGAGAACGTCTGCCGCTGCGGTACCTACTCCCGGATCCGCGAGGCGATCAAGAAGGCCTCCGCCCAGGGCTGAGGGCTCGACGTTTCATGACGGCCGCGGCGGTCGTGGGCTCGGCCGCCGTATCGGCCGCCCGTACGGGCCTTCGTGTTCAGCGCGTTCTGGGACTCTGTCGTGGGGCTCCGCCCCAGACCCCGCCTTGGGGCTCTGGGAATCACCATCGGCTGAAGGCTGTACGCCTATATGGGCTCGCGCGCCAACGGCGCCATATGCCGCACCGATCTGCGCACCGGAGAGGGCAAGATCCCGGACAGACGTCACACATCACGCGGGTCGGTCGGCCGCCGCGCCGTCCGCGGGTACGTCGTGCCAGGCGTCCTGGGCACTCGCGTACCGGGGGAAGCGCTCCAGCACGCCGCCGGCCTGGAACACGAGACCTGTGCCCGGCCGGGTGTGCACGACGCGCACCCATCCGAGCCGCTCGTGGCAGTCCTCCCACGCCGCGCACAGCGGCGCCAGGACGCTGCCGTCCATGAACGTCACGCCGCTCAGATCGACGATGAGGTACAGGCGGCCGGTGCCTTGGCGGGCGTCCTCCAGCGCGTGGGTGAACGCCGGGGCGGTCGTCAGGTCCAGCTCGCCGTCGGCGCGGACCACGCGGCACTCGTCGAACAGGTCGGGATGCGGGCCCATACGACCCATCTCCTAGGTCTGTGGGGTGGCTTTCGCCTTGCGCAGGGCCTCTGTTGCGCGGAGCGGGACTGCACGGAGAGGGCCGGGGTCACGGGCTGCCGTGCGGCCAGCGTACTGCCGTGCGAGGCAGCCGGTCGTGCCGCTTCGGGTATGCGTCGAGGTGATGACCGGCGGGGCTGTACCCGACCGGTTCCTGGCGGTTCGGGGGCGGAAGCCGATCGGGAGCGTGAGCGGACTTGTTGGCCCTCGTCCGACCTCGTGCGACGGAGCTGACCAGTTCCTCACAGGTCTCGTCCAGGCTGCCGATCATGGCTTCATCAACCAGTCGCCCGGTCCCCGTGGGGATGTCGGCCGCAGCCCTGGTCCTGTCCGTGGCGCTCGTCGGGTGCGCGGGCGCCGGGGCCGCCGAATCGGCCCCTGGAGTCCTCGGCGCCCCCGCCACGACGCAAGCCATGCCCCGGCAATCCTCCGTGGACACCCAGGCGTCCGCCGCGTCCGTCCCCGCCCCTCTCCCGGGGCTGGGCCCCGCGACGCTGGGCGGGATACCCGAGAACGCACGGCAAGTCGTCCTGGTCACCGGCCGGGGCAAGGACTCCCCGATAGCGCAGGTGGTGCTGTACCGGCGTACCAGCGATGGTTGGCAGCCGGGAGCCGCCTGGCCGGCCCACAACGCCCTCAAGGGATGGACGGACGACCACCACGCCGGTGATCTCCGCTCGCCCATCGGCGTGTTCGGCCTCACCGACGCCGGTGGGCTGCGGGCCGATCCCGGCACCAAGCTGCCGTACGACCGGTCGGGGGGCTTCGCCATCGGCGGCACGGGTTTCGAGGGCGAGCCGCTCGCGGGCTCCTTCGACTACGTCGTCGCGATCAACTACAACCACGAGCCCGGCACCTCCCCCCTCGACTGGACCCGCCCACTCGGCGCGGGCAAGGGCGGCGGCATCTGGCTGCACGTCGACCACGGCGGCCCCACGCACGGCTGCGTGAGCCTGGCGCAGGAGCACATGAAGGAACTGCTGCGCACCCTCGATCCCGCCCGGCACCCGGTGATCGTCATGGGGGACGCCGGGTCCCTCGCCCGCTGACGCCCCGGTCGAGGACGTACGAGAGATGCCGGTCGCCTAGGGGACGGTGACCAGGACGCGGCCGCGGCCGCCGGCGTCGACGCGGTCGTGGCCGCGGGCGATCTCGTCCAGCGGGTAGCGGTCGCCGACGTCGACGGTGAGGGCGCCGGCGGCGGCCGCGGCGGTGAGGTCGCGGGCGGCCTGTCGTTTCGCCTCGGCGGGGAAGTCGTCGCTGCCCAGCAGACGCAGGGTCACGTTGCGGAACAGCAGCGGCCAGAAGGGAAGTCGGGGCCGGTCGTCGCGGGTGGCGTAGGCCGCGACGACCGCGTCGTTCGCGACGACCGCGGTGTCCAGGTCGGCGTTGTCGGACAGGGCCACCTCGACGACGCGGTGCACCCCGTCGGGCGCGTACGCGCGGATGGCCTCGGCCGGGTCGTCCCGGTCGAGGGCGACGGCGTGGGACACCACGGCGGGGTCGACGCGTTCCAGGTCCTCGCCGCGCCGCACGGTGGCGATCACCGTCGCACCGCCCCAGCGGGCGAGCTGCGCGGCCAGTGAGCCGACGCCGCCGAGTACGCCGTGCACCAGCACGGTCCTGCCGTCGACCGGGCCGTCACTGAACACCGTCCGGTGCGCGGTGATCCCGGGGATGCCCAGACTCGCGCCGAGTTCGTCGCTCAGGTGCTCGGGCAGGGGCACGGCTTGCGGGGCGGGAACCACGGTGTACTGGGCCGCGGTACCGAACGGCCGGTAGGACTGGGCTCCGTACACCCACACCCGCTGCCCGATGCGGTGTGCGTCGACTCCCTCGCCGACGGCGTCGACGACACCGGCCGCATCGCTGTGCGGGATCACCCGGGGGAAGGGCATCGACGAACCGAGCCAGCCGCGCCGCTTCTTGGTGTCGCCGGGGTTGACTCCCGACACGGTGACACGGACGCGGACCTCGCCGGGGCCGGGCTCGGGGTCGGGCAGCTCGCCGACCTGGAGCACGTCGGCCGCCGGGCCCTGCCGGTCGTACCAGGACGCGAGCATCTGCGGACCTCCGTAGCCCCTCGGCGCGTGTGCCCGTCGAGCGTATGCGGATCATGGCCCCCGCGCCCGGAGTCCGGGTCGGCTCGTGAGCGTGTCGACCGGCCGAAGCGAGCCGCCCGCGCGTCACCGGGTCGGGTGAGGCGCGGGCGGGCGGCCTGCGGGGACGGCTAGTTGGAGAAGTACAGGTACTTCCAGGGACCGTACGTCGTCGTGTTCACGGTGTCGCCGGACGACCCGTTGACGTACACCGACCGGACGCGGGCCTTGATGCCGGACTGCCCCGGCGCGTCCAGGGACACGGCCGACTTCCTGTCCGTGCCGATCGGGAAGTACTGCGGGTCGTCGTAGTGCCACGTGCCGCCCGAGTAGACCTGCAGGTCGAAGCGCTGCTTACGGCCCTTGTAGTACGTCATGGTCGTGGTGAGCAGCGGGGCGGTGCTCTAGTGGAACCAGTAGTACGACGTCGAGCCGATGTAGGCCGTCTTGTAGTACTTGGAGACGGCGGTGGAGATCTTCACCCTGGCGTACGCCGTGGACTTCACCGTCTTTGGCGCGTAACGGGCGTCTCCCTTGAAGACCGCGGTGACGTCGGTGTCCCGCGTCATGATCACCGTCACGGAGATGTTGCCGCTGGAGTCGACCGTGCCGGTCTTCAGCAGCGTGTTGGGCTTGTCGGCGCCGTAGGGGTTCGCCCAGATCTCGACCGTGCGGTTCTTGTACGTCGAGCCGAGGTGCGCGGTGAAGGAGACGTCGGCGGCCGCGGGGCCCGGCCTCCGGGCCGACCACGCCGGTTCGACGACAGGCCCTAGCGGCGACTGTGCCGGCGTCGGGGGTGCGGTCGGCCGCGGCCGCCGTCCCGGTTGTCGCGCCGGGGACGGACCGTGGTGGGTTGCGCGACGAGCCCGGGACGTGGCTGTCCGGCGGCTTGCCCAGGATGCCTCTGCTCGGTCGACGGGCCGCCGTACGAGTGGAGAGCGATGCGCTCCGCGTGCTGTGCGTCGAGCCGATGGATCGCACGCGTTGCCGCAACAGTCAGGATCAGCAGGGCACTGAAGGCCACGGCGGTGACCATGACGCTCACATCCCTATGAGCAGGCGGCTCTGCCGGGAGGCAGCGGCCGGGTAGGACGGGGCGGCACCCTCGTCCTCCCAGGTCTCCGCGGAATCCTGGTCCCGGCCGGCCACGGAGCGGCCGTGGAGGGCCGGTTCCGCCGCCATGAGCGCGCTCGCGGTCCTCGGGGGGCCGGTGCTCTCGCTCGCGGCTGCCATCAGGCGTGCGGCTGCCGGGGCGCTGGTTTCCGGCGGTATCACCAGCAGGTCCCAGCGGCCCGCGGTGTACGACAGCAGGAGGATCTTGTGCGGGTCCAGCTCGGTCGTGAACCAACCGACCTTCACCGCATGACCGTTGACGGACACTCTGCTCGGAATGACCGGCCAGTACGTCGGGTTGACGGCGATCCGGGTGATCCGTCCCCACAGGGGATCGAGCACGTCGGCCAGAGCGGAGAGTTCGTGTGTCAGGTCTCGGGATCGGGGCCACCAGGCGCCGTCCAGAAGCCCTCGGGGCGTGCTCACGGGCTTCAGTGCGAGGCGGGCGGTCGGAACCCTGAAGGGCACGATCCGCAGCGGGGCATGGTCGGTGGTCGCGGACATCGCGCGAACCTGTCTCCCGGCGGCCGCCCGTGGGCAGCGGCCCGGTGTCGTCACTCGCCGAGAACGACACCGACTTGGAGGCCGGTGTGCGAAATACTCTCGATGCCTCCAAGCTACTCCCCCGGGACGTCGAACGAACCGGGGCGAGGCACCGGTTCCGAACGCTGCCCAGCACGCCTGCGAACGCTCCCCATCACGCCTGCGACGAGTGCCCTGCCACGCTGTGCAGGAGCGGTCGTGCGAGCGGTGGTGGCTCACCTCCGTGCGTGACGCCATCGCCGCAGCGGTCAGGCTTTGCTCGTCGCCCGGCCGAGGAAGTTTCCAGTGGCTCCATGGTGACCTCGTTCGTCAGGCCGACGTGGTGGTGGGGGTGAGCCCGTCGCTCCGGACCGACCGGCCCGGCGAGGAGAAGGCCTTACGGCATCGGCGATCAGGGTGGGCCTGCGGCGAGCGGGCGAGTCCCGGCCGTGGGAGAAGTGAGGAGTACCGTGACATAAGGAAGCCCCTGTGGTTTCCCCGGCAGCCACACCGCCGTCGCCGCACGCGAGCTGTGAGCTACCGAAATCCCCGCAGACAGGCCAGCGCGATGTCCCACTCCGACTCTCCACGCGTGACGAAGCTTCTGCCGGACGCCGTCCACGAAGCCGTCAAACCCGGGACGGCCTTTCTGCGTCTGGAGACGACACACGACCGTCAGGGGATTCTCGACGGTGCGTGGTGGCCGCGTTCCCGCGACATCGGTGCCGAGCTTCCCGGCCTGATCGCCGCGCTGACCGAGCACCTTGGGCCGGTCACGCGCGTCGGTCTGGACTCCAGTTCCTGGGAAGAGATGCCGACGAGATTGATCATCGACGGCCGCGTCGTGCACATCGACTCCTACCCGGTCGGCGACGACACCGTCCTCATCACCCGGGGCGATCAGGACCACTTCTCCCTGCTTGTGGTCCCGCCGCACGCCACACGCGACGCGGCGCGCGCCGCGATGGCCCAAGCCGTCCATGCCGACAACCTCACGCAGGCCGAACAGATCCTCATCGACACCGGTACCGATCGAGCCCGACCGATCACCACGGAAGACTCTCAGACGAGCCGGGAAGGTCGGAACACGCCCTGACAGCTGTAGTTGCAGGGATCCGACGGCGAGACGGCACGTCCGCAGAGCTCATTTCTCGGTGCGACGCCACGGCCGGAGCCGCCGCAGTCCACTCATCGCGGTGCGTGCCGCGGTGGTTCGCCGCGGACCCTTGTCCGGCGGGCGGGACCGGACGGAGGGCAGGGTCGCGATGCGATCGTCGTGGCTCGTGGTGAACAGCTGAATCGCGAATGCGCCCAGGGCGATCATCGCCAGGAGCACGATGACGGTCGTGAAGGTCTCCATGCCTGTCACACTCCTTGCGCCGAAATCGGCCCGTGCTCGATGACGGCCCCGGCAGGGCCCCGAGAGGGCGTGCGACGGGCGTCATGCCCGCCTTCGGAGTCCCAGACCGTCTCCCGGGTCGAGTCCCAGTCGGCCTCGGCCGCGACCCGGAAGAACTCTGCCTCCTGGATCAGGCCGCTCGCGGTGAGACTGCGTGACGGATCCGTCGCCGTGGACATCAGCCGGGCGGCTGTGACGGCGCTGGTCTCGGGTGGGATCACCAGCAGGTCCCAGCGGTCCGCGGTGTAGGAGAACAGGAGCAGCTTGTGCGGGTCCTGCTCGGCCTTGAACCAGCCGACCTTCACCACATGGCCCTGGACGGGAACCTTGCGTGGGATGACCGGCCAGAACGTGGGGTTCACGGTGACGTGAGTGATCCGCCCCCACAGCCGGTCCAAAACTGCGGTGAGCGCGGGAAGCTCAGCCATCAGATCGCGAGAGCGTGGCCACCATGCACCGTCGATCAAGGCCGGGACAGTGCCGGTCGGCGCCAGCTGGAGCCGGAGAAGCGGCGAAGAAGAGAAGGTCCGGTCTTCGACCGCGGGTTCGTGGAACGTGGTTGCGGTCATGACGCGGACCTCGCCCCGGGCCGGTCATGACCGGCCCGGTGTTGTGACTCGCCGAGAGCGACACGAGCGTGAAGGCCGGTGTGCGAAATGGTCTCGGTAAGCCCAGGCTACTCCTGGCCAGGGCCCGACGGACCGTTACCGTGGCGCGAGTTCAACGGACCGTTACCGTGGCGCGAGTTCAAAGGCATGCCGCACCCCGGCCGCCCGTTGCCCGCAGTCAGCGGAGGGGACGACGGCCGGCACGCCGGGACCATCGGACGGAGGCGATGGCCACATCGGCCGCGAGGAGCACGATGCCGATGATGAGCAGATAGCGCAGGCCCTCGGCTGCCACGCCGATGATTCCCAGGACAACGGCCACGAGGACGAGCAGAAGGAAGATCACCATCACCCGAACGCCTCCGTTGGACTGAGCTGGACTGGGTGCTGTGCTCAGCGGCGCGCGAGTTGGCGTTCGCCGTTCGCGCCCGGCTGGTAGGCCATGCCGTAATGCTGGAAAATCGCTTCCTCCTGCTCGGCGGCCAGGACGCCGTCCGTGCCGATCGAAGGGGATCTTTTCACCAGGCTCTTGGCGTAGGAGACCTTGAGGTAGTCCGGCCCGAGGATTGCCTTGTCGAGGGGGACGAAGACCAGGCGCTGGCGGGTGGGCAGCCCGGTTCGAACGGTGGCCACGGCCGGTTCGTCGGTGGTGGTGTCCACATAGATCGCCTCGAGCACACCGATCTTGCGCCCCTTCGCGTCGACGACCTGCCGGCCGCGCCACTCACGGATATCGGCTGCCTGGACCATGCCCGCTCCCTTGGCCAACGGCTCCGGCGTGAACACGCCGGAGCCGCCCTTCCGGGCGGTTGCACGTGAGAGTGAACCAACCCGGAATCAATAATACTGCGGCCCGTGAGGCTCGCGCATGCCCCAGACGTTTACTTTCGGTGTCCGCATGTAGAGCATGGGTGATTTTCTTTCCGTATGAATCACGCTCCGACGTGCCCTCGGCGCTGTTGCCGCCGAGGGAGTCGCGCTTTGAATTTCATGGCCATTCTGCCGGTCCGGTACAGGTGATCAGCGCCATTCGGCCCATTAAGTACTTCTATGCATTTCGCGATCCATTCGTCAGCTCGGCGTAGTCACCCGAATGGATCACGCTCCTCGATGACGCTGAATATCCCTGACGCGCCTCCACGGCGCACCATTTTCTGACCTGGGTGAAGCGGCAAGAACTTACATGCGCAGCAGCCGCTGTGTGATCTCGCGGTACTGCCTCAGTGCGTGCCGGAGTTCGTCCGACGGTGTTTCGGTGTCCTGGTCCTGCCAGCCCGCGTGGAGGACACGCCGCCGGTCCGCGAGGGTACTCACGAGATGGGCGGTGGCTTCGTCGAATGCGCCCTCGGCCTCTTCCAGCGCCTGACGCGGGCTGTCGGCGAAGGTGTTGAGGGCGTGTTGGAGGCGCTGGGTGAGCTTGTCCCGTTCGTCCGACGGGAGCAGCGGCTCCGGGCCCGGGGTGCGGCGTTCGGCAGGGCCGGGGAGGCGGCCCGGGGGCTGCTGGGCGCGTGTCTGGTCGTACATCATCGTGTGCCGCTTCCTTGTGCGTCGTGTAGGCCGGGCGCGTTTCGTTGATCGTCTTCCGCGGCGATCAACGACGAACTGTTCCTGGAAGCCGACCGATTGAGCCGTGGAGCATTCCGCGCTGACGCCTGCCGGGTGGTGCCCACACGACGTGGGCACCACCCGGGGCTGTCATGGTCACCGCTTGAAAGCGTGTCTGGCTTTCTCCCCGGCCTGCTTCAGGTTGCCGGAGACCCGTTCGACCCTGCCCTGCCGCTCCAGTTTCCTGTTGCGGGTGGCCCGGCCGAAGGCTTCAGTGATCCTTCCCTTGATTTCCTGCGTCTTGTTCTTGACCGTTCGTCCCACGCTCATGGTCGGCCTCGTCGTTGAAGGTGGACTACCTGTGGCTGCGGCCGGAGCGGCGACTGCCGCCGCCGTGCCCCCGCTTGGTGAAGCCGACGATCCAGCAGATCAGCAGGACGGCCGCGGCCCACCACAGAATCTGCGTCGTGAAGCCGAACCCGAACACCACCAGGATCAGCAGAAGGAGAAGAATCCATAACATCGCCGAACCTCCAGATCGCGGGGATTTCCTGATTCCGCGGGGTCCTGGCGAAGCGGGAAGGTGGAATGCCTCGCCCCAATGATCCGGAGTGGCATGGCCCTACGCCGTGCTGGCAGTCAACGCCTGGCCGCTTCCCGTGTCAACGTGATGTCGACATAGGGGAGGTCTGGGGGTTGGGAAGGGGCTGCTGGGGCGAATGGAGCGCGACGGCGGTGCGACGTCGCCGGGGGCCGGGGCGGCATGGCCCACGCCGGCCTTCCTTCGCCGCATGTCCTGAGCAGGCGTCAAGTAGCCGTTCCTGCCGGACAGTACGCGGTTGCGTCGCACGGTATCTGGAACCTTCGGGCAGGACTACGCTGTGGGGAGAGGCCCCAGTCCCCGGCTACCGATGCCGTGTTCCGCTCCGGGGAGGCCCGCCGTGTTCGTTCTGCTTCTCATCCTGATCGTGGTCCTGTTCGGCTTCGGCTTCCTGAGTCCCGTGTGGTGGGTGGTCGCGGCCGTGTTGGTCTTCGGAGCCACCCGATACGGCCGCGGTGGCGGAGGCCGGGGCCGTAGCGACGGGTCCGACTTCGGTGAGTATCAGGACTACCGGGACCGCCGGGAGCGTCAGGACCGCTGGGATCGTCGCTACAGCCGTCAGCACCGAGCGCGCTGGAACCGCGAGGACCGGCGGGACCGCGAGCGCCGCGGGTGACCGATGAATCGGCCGGGCGTCCACCGACCGGTCGTGAGGCTCACGCCGAGCAGCCGACAGCCAGGTCCGCCTGGCCTACCAGCCCGGCGCGGCGGGCGAACGGTAACTCGCCCGCCGCTGACGGCTCTCCCGGGCCTGTTGGGGGCACCCCGTAAGCCAGCTGCGCCGTCCGCCGCCGCGGAGGGCAGTGCGCGAGGAAACGGGCGGGGGTCTCGCATCCTCGCGCCCACGCCCACGGCCACGGCCGTCGCCGATGAGCAGCAGCGGCGGCCGTCCGGCCCGCCGACCACAGCCCGGGAACCGCTGCTGTCAGGCCGGGGCGCCGGTCAGGACCTCAGGCCGGGGCGCCGGTCAGGACCTCAGGCCGGGGAGTGGTTCTGAGTCGTCGATGAAGGCGCGGGCCAGATCGGACAGACGCCGGTTGTGCGCCCGGGCGTAGCCGCGCAGTGTGGTGAAGGCTTGTTCCATGTCGATGCCCCGGCGTTCGGCGAGTTTTCCCTTGGCCTGTTCGATCAGGACGCGGCTGTTCAGCGCGGTCTGCAGTTGTTCGTTGAGGACGGTGCTGCGGTGCATCGAGCGTTGTTGCAGCAGGCTGATCGTGGCGACGTCGGCAAGAGCCTGGGCAAGGGGAGTGGCGGCCGGGTCGAAGGGGCCCGGGGTGGCGCGGAAGAGGTTCAGGGCGCCGACGATCTCGTCTCGCAGGCGCATGGGCAGAGCCTGGACCGCTCCGAACCCGCCGCGGTGGGCCGCCGCGACGAAGCGCGGCCAGCGGTCGGCCTCCAAACTGAGGTCGGCGACGATCACCGGTGCGCCGGTGCGGAAGCAGTCCAGGCAGGGCCCTTCGTCGCTCTGCAGCTGGAAGAGCTCCAGGAGGCGCACCTGTTCGTCGGAGGCGGCCATGACGCGGAGTTCGCCGTCACGGTCCGCGAGCAGCACCCCTGCGGCGCTCGCGCCGAGCATGCCCACACAGCGGTCGGTCAGCAGGCGCAGGAAGTCGATCAGGTCGAAGTCGGCGACCAGGTTGTCCGCCAGCTCGACGAAGGTCTTGGCCAGGAGTCGCTGATTCATCGTGCACACCCTCTGTCGAGACTGATCCCGGCCTGAAGGGGCGGGAAACGCAGCTCACTTCTCGGCCCGGTTCTTTGTCCGGGTTCTTGGGGTTCTTGGGGTTCTTGGCCCAGGTTCTTGGTCCGGCGAAGATGTCAGGCTCCATCGTCGGTTCGATCCGTGTCCGCGCCCAGGGGGAACGTGAGCCGACGGGCGACCACGTCGGCGGCCACCGCGGAGAGACGGCGCCCCCGCGCGTAGGCGTAGGCGCGCAACCGGACGAAGGCTTCCTCGATACCGACTCCTAGCTGGATCGTGAGCATGCCGGCGGCCTGGTCGATCTCCGCTCGGTACGCGCCCAGGTCCTCGAAACGCCCGTCCAGCGAGACTCCCCCTGCCAGGACCTCTTCCTCGTCGATCCGGGAGTCGAGCAGGACCCGGGTGGCCGTATCGGCGAAGGCCAACGCGTCGGCCGGCTCCTCCGCGTCCAACCGGAGCGGGACGTGGGAGTACAGGTCCAGAACTCCCGGGCTGATCGCCCCCATCTGCAGGGGGAAGGCGAAGACGGCGCGTGCCCCGGCCTCCAGGGCCGCATCGGCGAACACGGCCCATCGGTTCTGTACTTCACCGGTGAGCAGATCTGGCGTCAGGACGGCCGAGCCGTGCGTGAAGGCATCCACACAGGGCCCCTCACCCAAGGTGAGCTGGAGCTCCTCCAACTGCTCGCTGACGTCGTCGGTGCTGCACAGCGGATGGCTCGCCGCGGCCCTCGACATCACGGACAGCCCGGCCCCACCGACCGGCAGCGTGGCCACGGCCGCGGTGCACACATCCACCACGCCGACCCGGGCACCCCGCCTGGCCGCCTGCTCGGCGATCAGCACCTGGATCCGGGCCGAGCGGCTGTCGGACTTCACCCGGGCCACCCGGTCCGGGCTTCGTGCGTAAGACCCTCCAGCCTTGCTGCGGTTCGTTCCCCGAGGGGGAACACCAGCGCACGGAACGTGGTGGGACCCGTCGGGGAACGAACCTCTCCGACGTCCAGCCATCCCCAGGAGAGGAGCGAGGAGAGGTTCGGGTGGTCGGCCTGATCCACCAAGGTGGCGCCGAGGGACGCCTGATGGTCGGTCAGCAGCCGCTCCCGCAGACGGTGGGCCAGTTTCTGGTCGTGCGGGTGCGGGCGGAGCAGGATGTCGGTGATCGCGAAGACGCTGCCGGACTCGGTGATCCGCTCGATACTGCGTGGTAGCACGCCCTTGAAACCGAGCCACCAGTAGCCGTCGCTGTGTACCGGGAACCCGAAGGCACAGCCCACCAGGCTGTCCGTCTCCGCGATCACCATGGCGAACCCCGGCCGGCGGATGTCGCCGGCGAGACGGTTCAGGAAGTCCTGGCGGCTGGGACTGCGGTATTCCTCACCGGGTCCCGTTGCGCAGGACTCCTCGTACAGATCCCCCAGGTCCTCGCGGATGTCCTCCACCAGCCATCGGTTCACCCGACGCAACCGCACCGCGTCCGCGGCGGAGTCCACGCCGCACGGCCCGTCGCCACGAGGCGGCCGTGGCTGTCCCTTATTCGGCCGGGCCTTCACACCACACCGCCCGAGAGGACAGATACAGGCGGAACGGTCCGGGGCGGCTGGACTGGAGCGGCGGTTGCCAGGTCGATCTCACCGGCCGGCGTGATGAGTGCCCGTTTCCTTCGGTCGTGACGGTAGACGTTGAGCGGCGGAAAGGGCATGACGCCTCGGTTCGGAAGACCATCCGGGAGCGGACCCGATGGCGCCGGATTCCCGGTCTCTCTCGGCCCACTCCCGGCAGCGGCGTACATTCGGCGGAGGCGGGTGCCGGCCGACTCGACAGCCTGCGCAGCAGGACCGAGGACTCACCCGGTTTCCTCCAGGGATGCGCCGGGTGACGGGCGAAGGGGCCCGCTCTCCGCAGCGATCTGTGCTCAGCAACGACATGCCGCCGGGGTCTGGGACGTCTGCACAGCAGCGTAGTCCTCGCCTGGTGCGACGGACCGCCGGGAGCGGCCCATTCCCAGCATGTGGACGGTGCCGAGGCGTGGTGGGGCGCACATGTCCTGTGTACTGCGCACTACTTGGGCTCGCTGCCCCTTCACCGCCCCTTCCACCCGGCCGAGGCCCAGAAGAGTGGTCACCAGCCCGTCAGCAGCAGGTGATTGAGGAGCAGGGCCAGGATGACCTGTGCGGTGAGCCAGGCGCGCGGCCGGGGGAGGAACGCGCACGCCGGGAGCAGCCACATCGCGAACGGAAGCCAGATGCGTTCGGTCTCCGCCTTGCTCATGCCGGACAGGTCGGCGACGAGGAGGGCGAGCAGCGCGGCGAACACCAGTACCGACAGCCGGGGTTCGGCCGCGGGGGTACGGACGCGGCCGGGCAGGCCCTTGTCCGTTGGGGTACGGAGGCAGCCGCGGACCTCCTTGCGTACGGGGGCCGCGCCCGCCCGGCGCAGGCCCGCCGCCGTCGCCGGGCCCACGATGAGCGCCGTGCACGCGAGGTTCGCCCACACCCAGTAGCCGTACGGCCGGATGCCGCCCGCCCCTTCGTAGTAGCGGGTGACCAGCAGGCGGTACGCCTCCCACCAGTTGAAGCCGAACAGCGTGAACACCAGTGGCACGACGGCGAGTCCGGCGACGACGTACGGGAGGGGGCGCAGCCGTCGGCGGCCGAGCAGCAGGACGGCGCAGGCGATCACCGCGAACAGCGTCAGCCCGTACGAGAGATACGCGGTGAGACCGAAGAGCAGCCCGGAGGCCAGGCCGGTAGCGCGCGGCCGGTGTCCGGTGACCGCGAGGGCGAGGAACGCGACGGCCCAGGCGGCGACCGCCGCGAAGTACCCGTCCGCGGAGGTGCCCATCCATACGGCGGCCGGGGCGAGCACGAGGAACGGGGCCGCACGGCGGGCGAGGGCCTCCCCGGCCAGCGTCCGTACGGTGACGAGTACCGCGGCGGCCGCCGTCGCCCCGACGGTGATGCACCAGACGCCCGCCCAGGCCCCGCCGCCCAGCCCGATCCGGTCGAGCAGGACGAAGGTGAGGGTGGCCGCGGGGGGATGTCCTGCGACGTGCGCGGGCCAGTGGTCGGGGGAGTGGATCAGGATGTGGTGGGTGAAGTCCCGCAGAGCGGCCGGGATGTCGTTGAAGCGGTTGACGGGGCTGATGACCTGCAGGTACTCGTACTCGGTCGTCAGCCGCCGGGCGATTCCGCGCTGCCAGCCGTCGATCAGCGCGAGGGAGTACGTCCACGCCATGGCGGTGCCCCAGGCGGCGAACAGCAGTGCGCGCCAGGGCAGCCGGGCGGCGAGCAGCGGCCCATACGCGACGACGGCGACGGCCACCACGATCGCGGCCGGGGTGCCGGGGCCGACGTGCGGTTCCCAGTGGGCGTACAGCGGCGGCCAGTTGACGTGCAGTGTGCCGTCGCGGTGCTCGATGGAGTTGCCGATCAGGACGGCAGCCGTGACGAGCAGGGCCGCGGCGAGGGCGGCGGACAGGTCGAGGAGAAGATCGCGGGGAACGCCCCGGGGGTGGCGGGGGAGATCGCTGGGTTCGCGGGGACGGTCGCGGAGGTCGCGGGGGTCGCGGGGAAGATCGCGGTTCACACCGGCACGCTAGGCCGGGAGCGGCCCGGTAGGGCCTCCGCAGGGGTGGACGTCAGAGTTTCGTCATGGTTTGCGGACCCGTTCGGGGGGTGTTCCCGGCCTACGGTCGGGGCATGCCACGGTCTCCCTCCTCCCCCGCGTTCTGGCGCAGTCCGCTGCGCGGCCCTTGGTTCACCTCCGTGCTGGGCCTCGTGCTGCTCGGCGGGATCACGGTGCTGTTCGTGACGGGTCTCCTGTCGTACGCCGCCTACAATCCGAACCTGTCGCCGGTCAACGACATGACCCCGGGCAAGGGCCTGCTCGGCTTCTACCTCTTCTCCTGGCCGACCGACCCGTCCTGGCTGTACCGGCTCACCCAGGGCGTCCACGTCACGCTCGGCGTCGTGCTGATCCCCGTACTCCTGGCCAAGCTGTGGTCGGTCGTGCCGAAGCTGTTCACGCTGCCGCCGGCCCGGTCCTTCGCGCACGCCCTGGAGCGGATCTCGCTGCTCCTGCTGGTCGGTGGCGCCCTCTTCGAGTTCACGACGGGCGTGCTCAACGTCCAGCTCGACTACATCTTCCCCGGCTCCTTCTATCCGCTGCACTTCTACGGCGCGTGGGTGTTCTTCGCCGCGTTCGTGGCGCACGCGGTGCTGCGGGTGCCGATGGCGGTACGCAATCTGCGCCATATGAGGGACGAGCGTCGTCCGGGAGACGAGCGTCATCGGGAACGGGAAGAGGAGGGAGGGGAGTTGGTGGCGCCGGACCCCGCCCCGCCCACCGTCTCGCGTCGCGGAGCCCTCGGGTTCGTCGGCGGCGGCTCGCTGCTCCTGTTCGCCACGACGGCGGGGCACAGCTTCGACGGGCCGCTGCGGGAGACGGCCGTGCTCGCCCCGCACGGCGGCCCCGAACCGGGCTCCGGTCCCGCCGGGTTCCAGATCAACAAGACGGCCGCCTCGCGCGGGATCAGCGCGAGCGAGACGAGCGAGGAAGCCTGGCGGCTGGTCGTCGAGGGGCCCGGCCGGACGGTCCGGCTGAGCCGGGCCGAGCTGCTGCGACTCCCGCTGCACAGCTCCGCGTTGCCCATCGCCTGCGTGGAGGGCTGGTCGACCTCCGACCAGTGGTGGCGGGGGGTGCGGCTGCGGGACCTGGCGGCGCTCGTCGGGTACGACGAGGGCGCGGCGCCCGACGTGCTGGTGGAGTCGCTCCAGCGGCACGGGGCCTTCCGCCGGGCCGCCCTGCGCTACAACCAGGTGCGCGACCCGCGCTCCCTGCTCGCCCTGTTCGTCAACGGCGAGGACCTGACCCCCGACCACGGCTACCCGGCGCGGATCATCGTTCCCGCGGCGCCCGGTGTGCTCAACACCAAGTGGGTGGCCCGGATGACGTTCGGAGACCTGTGATGCGACGGCCGTTCGGAAAGCCCGCGCTGGGCAGTCCGTTCCACATCCTGCTGTTCGCCTGCTCGTTCGCGCTCGCCGGGTATGCGGGGGTGCGGCTGCTCGGCGACAACTGGTTCGAGGTCGCGCTGTGGTTCGTGGGCCTGGCGGTGCTGCACGACCTGGTGCTGGTGCCGCTGTACTCGGGAGCGGACCGGGCTGTCACGGGGACGCTGAACGAGGTCGGCCGCCGGGACCGGACGGTCTACGTCCGGGTCCCGGCGGCGCTCTCCGCTCTCCTGCTGCTGGTGTGGTTTCCGCTGATCAGCGGGCAGGTGGCGGACCACTACAGGTCCGCGACCGGCCTCTCGGGCGACGACTTCCTGTCCCGCTGGCTGCTGATCACGGCGGTGCTGTTCGGCGGCTCGGCGCTGCTCCTCGTACGGAGGTTGCGGCGGTTGCGCAGGGCGACGAAGGAGCGGCCGCCGGTCGCCCACTGACCGTCCGGGCGCCAGCCCGCGCGCGTCGCGTGCCGCAGCAGGGCCGGGGTGCCGAGGCGGGCCCAGGGGAAGGCCGGGCCGACGTCACCGGCGCCGTCGTGGGCGCCGGTGACGCGGACGACGTGGACGTCGACACGTTCGTCGACGTCCACGTCCGGGACGGTCTCGACGATCAACAGTCCGCCCGGGGCCAGGACTTGGGACATGCGCCTCAACAGGGCGGCCGGGTCGCCGCCGATGCCGACGTTGCCGTCGATGAGGAGCGCGGTGTCCCAGCGGCCCTCACCGGGGAGCGGCTCGAAGACGGACCGCTGCAGCGCCTGCCCACCGAGCCGCACGGTGTGCGCGACGGCGGCCTCACTGACATCGATCCCGAGCGCGGCCCACCCCCGCGCCGCAAGCTCGGCGACAAGCCGCCCCGGCCCGCATCCCACGTCGAGCACGGTGCCCTCGCAGCGCCGCAGCGCCTCCAAGTCGGCCGCGTCGGCCCGCGCACACCACCGCTCGACCTCCAGCGGCAACAGCCAGCCGTCGGGCCGACGCAGGTAGAGGGGACCCTGGCCGGTACGAAGCGCGTCGGAGTAGGGGTCGGCGGACCAAGGGGTGCCCACGAGCCCGTCCGGTGTTTGAGGACGAGGCCGATCGGGGGTCCAGGGGGCGTAGCCCCCGGGCGGGGTCGAAGGGGCGGCGCCCCTGGGGAGGGGAAGGGTAGGGGCGGCGGGGGCGAGAACCCGCTGTGCGGCAGCGGGAGCGCCGGGTGCCGTGTTCATCGGTGGCTCACCGCCCGCACGCGGGCCAGCTCCGCGGCGAACCGCCCACCGGGCGCGACCGCGGCGACCGCCTCCGCGTCGGCGGAGGTGTCGACGTCCCGCAGCCTCGGCAGATCCCGCACAAGCAGCCCCGCGGCGACGAGCCGCTCCCGCTGCACCGCCCCCGTTGTCGGCGTGGACATCGGCACGCCCCGCAGCAGCCCGGGATCGGGCTCCGCGAGCCCCAGCGCCCAGAACCCCCCGTCCTCGGCCGGCCCGAAGTACGCGTCGCAGTCGGCGAAGTCCACGGTGAGCAGCGCGGGCGTCACCTGCGGCGTGTCCATGCCGATGAGCAGCGCGGGCCCGTCGCAGTGGGCGAAGGCCGCGGCCAGCCGCTCGTCCAGACCTCCCGCGCACTGCGGTACGACGTCGAATCCGGGCGGCAGCCAGGCCCCCGGCTCTCCGTCGAGCACCAGCACGCGACGCCGCGCGGGCGTCGCCGCCACCGTACGCAGGGTGTCCACGAGGGCCGCCTCGGCGAGCAGCGCGGCTTCCCGGGGCGTGAACGGCGGCGTGAGCCGGGTCTTGACCCGTCCTGGCCGCGGCTCCTTGGCGATGACGAGGAGAGTCGTCACTGGGTGGTTCCTCCCTGAGAGGGGGCGGGCGTCTCGAGGCGCGCCGGCGGTTCCGCGAGGACGCGGCGCATGTCCCGTACCGCCTGCCAGGTGCCCCGCCAGGTGCCGGTGACCTTGGAGGCGCCGGTGCGCGGCAGATACGGAACGTCGTGCTCGGTGATGTGCCAGCCGGCGTCGGCGGCCCGGACGACCATCTGCAGCGGGTAGCCGCTGCGGCGGTCGGTGAGGCCGAGGTCCAGCAGCGGCTCGCGGCGGGCAGCCCGCAGCGGGCCGAGGTCGTGCAGGCGCAGCCCGGTGCGGCGCCGGAGCATCCGCGCCAGCGCGAGATTGCCCGCCCGGGCGTGCGCGGGCCACGCGCTCCGGCCCCGCGGGCGGCGCCGCCCGAGCACGAGGTCGGCCGCACCGTCGCGCACTTCGTGGACGAACGGGACGAGGAGGGCCGGGTCGAGCGAGGCGTCGCAGTCGCAGAAGCACACGATGTCCGCGGTGGCGGCGGTCAGCCCGGCATGGCAGGCGGCACCGAACCCGCGCCGCGCCTCGCGCACAACGGTCGCGCCGAGCCCGCGGGCCAGCTCCGCCGAGCCGTCCGTGGAGCCGTTGTCCACGACCAGCGCGCGCCAGCCCGGCGGGATGCGGGCGAGCACCCAGGGCAGGGCCTCGGCCTCGTTGAGACAGGGGAGGACCACGTCGACTTCCGGGTCCGATGGGGGACAGGCGGGATTGGCAGTCACGGCCTTCACCCTACGAACGCGAAAGGTAAATATCGGACTTCGGGTCCTTACGAAACACGGACGTCGGGCTCGTCGCGAACACGCACGCCGGGACTCATTACGAATCACGGACGTCCAGGTCGGAGGTCGGCACGGACCTGCGGCCGGTGGGAGGCTGGACGCATGCATCAGCCGTACGAAGCCCCGGATGCCGGAGCCGCCCCAAGCGGGTACGGGGACACGACGCGCGTCCTCGTCGTGGACGACGACCCGACCGTCGCCGAGATCGTCTCCGGCTATCTCGACCGCGCGGGCTACGTCGTGGACCGCGCCGCGGACGGACCCGCCGCGCTCGCCCGTGCCGCCGCGCACTGGCCGGACCTGGTGGTCCTGGACCTGATGCTGCCCGGGATGGACGGCCTGGAGGTGTGCCGGCGGATGCGCGGGCGAGGGCCCGTGCCGGTCATCATGCTCACCGCCCGCGGTGACGAGGACGACCGGATCCTGGGCCTGGAGGTGGGCGCGGACGACTATGTCACCAAGCCGTTCAGCCCCAGGGAACTGGTCCTGCGCGTGGAGTCCGTCCTGCGCCGGACCCGTCCCTCCGCCTCCGCGCACCCCTTGTACACGGCCGGTCTCACCGTCGACCCGGCCGCGCGCCGCGCCACCAAGAGGGGCGTCGAACTCGCCCTCACCATCCGGGAGTTCGACCTCCTCGCCTTCTTCCTCCGGCATCCCGGCCGCGCCTTCAGCCGCGAGGACCTGATGCGCGATGTCTGGGGCTGGGACTTCGGGGACCTGTCCACGGTCACGGTCCACGTGCGCCGGCTACGGGGGAAGGTCGAGGACGACCCGGCCAGACCCCGCCTGATCCAGACGGTGTGGGGCGTCGGCTACCGCTTCGACGCCACGCCCGGCGAGGAGGCGGTCTGAGGATGTTCGATGCCATGCCCTGCCGGGAGGCGGTCTGACCATGCACGACATGCTGCTCATCGCCCTGTTCGCCTTCCTCGGCGCCGCCGCGGCCGGGCTGCTCGGCGCGGGCGCGCTCTGGCTGATCCGGCGTCGCTCGCTGACCGCGTCGCTCGCGGTCGTCGCCGCCGTGGCCGTCACCGCGATGCTCGCGGGGACGCTGGCCGTGGCGTGGGCGATGTTCCTGTCCTCGCACGACCTGACCGTCGTCACCACGGTCGTCGCGATGGCGGCGGTCGTCTCGCTGGCCACCGCGCTGCTGCTGGGCCGCTGGGTCGTCGCCCGCAGCCGGGCGCTCACCCTCGCCGCCCGCTCCTTCGGCGACGGCGGCGACTTCGCGGCGCCCGACGGCCCGGCGACGGCCGAACTCACCGCGCTGAGCCGTGAGTTGGAGGCCACCAGTGCGAAGCTCGCCGAGTCCCGCGACCGCGAACGTGCCCTGGAGACCTCGCGCCGTGAACTCGTCGCGTGGATATCGCACGACCTGCGCACTCCCCTCGCGGGGCTCCGGGCCATGTCCGAGGCCCTCGAAGACGGCGTCGCCGCCGACCCCGACCGCTATCTCCGCCAGATCCGCACCGAGGTCGAGCGCCTCAACGACATGGTCGGCGACCTGTTCGAGCTCTCCCGCATACACGCCGGAACCCTCGCTCTCTCCCCCTCCCGGATCTCCGTGTACGACCTGGTGGGCGATGCCCTCGCGGGCGTGGATCCGTTGGCCCGCGAGCACGGCGTACGGCTGGTCGGCGACCGGATCGAGCCGGTTCCCGTCGAGGTCGACGGCAAGGAAATGAGCCGCGTGCTGGGCAATCTGCTCGTCAACGCGATCCGGCGTACGCCTGCCGATGGCACGGTCGCGGTGGCGGCGGAACGCTCGTCCGAGGGGGTCGTCCTCTCCGTCACCGACGGCTGCGGGGGTATCCCCGAAGAGGATCTTCCGCGCGTCTTCGACACCGGCTGGCGGGGTACGCACGCGCGCACGCCTCCCGCCGGCGCGGGCCTGGGCCTCGCGATCGTCCGCGGCATCGTGGAAGCCCACCAGGGTCAGGCCGCCGTCCACAACGTCCCCGGCGGCTGCCGCTTCGAGGTGACGCTTCCCATGGCCAGGGCCTGAGTTCTCCGCCCCCTCCGCCCTCACCCGTCCCGTACCAGCCTTTCGGCTGCGGGTGCGTGGGGGTTGCGCAGTCTTTTGGCGAGGGTCTGGGGGCGGCAGCCCCCAGGGACGATGGGGGTCCCCCCGCTCGAGCGAAGCCGAGAGTGGGGGAGGGTAGGGGCGGAGGGGCGAAAACCGCTACTCCCCGCTCAACCGCGCCGCCGCGAACTCCCGCATTCCCTCCGCGAATCCGACCTCGGCCTTCCAGCCCAGCTCCGCCCGCAGCCGCGACGAGTCCGCGGTGATGTGCCGTACGTCGCCCAGCCGGTACTCCCCGGTCACCACGGGCTCGGGCCCGCCGTACGCGGCGGCCAGGGCGCGTGCCATCTCGCCGACGGTGTGCGGTTCGCCGCTGCCGGTGTTGTAGGCGGTGAGCGCGCCGTCGCGCGAACTCGCCTCCAGCGCCGCCACGTTGGCCGCCGCCACATCCCGCACGTGCACGAAGTCCCGCCGCTGCCCGCCGTCCTCGAAGACGCGCGGGGCCTCGCCCCGGGCGAGAGCGGACCGGAAGAAGGAGGCGACGCCGGCGTACGGGGTGTCGCGGGGCATCCCGGGCCCGTACACGTTGTGGTAGCGCAGCGACATGGCGCCGCCGCCCGTCGACCGGGCCCAGGCCGCCGCCAGATGCTCCTGGGCCAGCTTGGTCGTCGCGTACACGTTCCGGGGGTCGACCGGGGTGTCCTCGCCCACCAGACCCGGTGTCAGTTCCTCACCGCACCGGGGGCACCGGGGCTCGAAACGCCCCGCGTCCAGATCCTCGACCGCCCGGGGCCCCGGCCGCACCACCCCGTGCCATGCGCACTCGTACCGCCCTTCCCCGTACACCACCATCGACCCGGCGAGCACGAGCCGCCGTACGCCCGCGTCGGCCATGGCGGTGAGCAGCACCGCCGTACCGAGGTCGTTGCGCGAGACATACTCGACCGCGTCGCCGAATCCCGTCCCCAGCCCCACCATCGCCGCCTGATGACACACGGCGTCCACCCCCGGCAGCGTGGCCGCGACCGCCCCGGCATCGCGCACGTCCAGGCCGTCGCGCAGGTCGAACACGACCGGCTCGTGCCCCCGCGCGGCCAGCGCCTCGACGACATGGGACCCGATGAACCCGGCACCGCCGGTGACCAGTACTCGCATGAGCCGAACGCTAGGGCCCCGGGCGCGACGCACGGCAGAGCGCGCCCGTCACGTCATGGGGCCGTAAGAATTGTCCCGTACTGTCCGCCGCTTCGAGGGGGCCCGCCGAGGCGGCGTCGCCGTCCGCATCCCCGTCCGCAGATTCCGCGGGTGCCGCCACCGACGACCCGTACCGCGCTCCCAGGGGGATGCGGGCTGCCGCCTCGACGCACCGAACCCCGACTACCGCTGAGCCGGCCCGCGGAGGGGCCGTGGCATCGCCGTACGTCCTCGCCGACCCGCTGACGGCCGGCGCTGATCACCGCGGCTCTCGTCCTCGACGAGGAACTCGGCGAGGAACTCGACCGGTCGGAACGATGAGCCGGTGACAGCCCTTGGCCGGGCCCGTGCGTGACCCGGATCACAGGAGCGGAGTGCATCGTGAAGGGGCCTCCAGTGTCTTTCCCCTTGTGTAGGGAGCCGGTGCAGGGAGCCGGCGAGAACGGGGACGGTGCGGATGGAGCAGGAACGGGCCAATGGGTTCGACGGGTTCGTGGCGGCCCGTTGGTCCGCCTTGTTCCACCTCGCGCGGCTGCTCGCCGGCGGCGACCGGCACCGGGCCGAGGACCTGCTCCAGGAGGCCCTGGTCAAACTCTGGTTCGTCTGGCCCAAGATCGCCGAGGAGGCACCGGAGGCTTACGTACGCAAGGTCCTGGCCCGAGCGGCGGCTCGCTCGGCCCGGCGGCGCTGGTGGGGTGAGCGCCCGGTCGAACAACTCCCCGACCTGCCGGAGGCGGGCGACGTGTCCGCCGCCGTGGTGGAGCGCTCGCGGCTGGAGGCCGCGCTGGCCCAGTTGCCGGCCCGGCAGCGGGCCGCGGTCGTGCTGCGCTACTACCAGGACCTGCCCGAGAAGCAGGTCGCGGAGGCGCTGGGGTGCCCGGTGGGCACCGCTCGATCCCATGCGTCACGGGGCGTGGCGCGGCTGCGTCGGATCCTGGCCGATGTCATCGAGCCGGTGGGGTGAAGGGGAGTCCATGGATCACTTCGAGCGGGAGTTGGCGCGGTTGATGCGCGACACCCAGGAACACACCCCCTTCGAGCCGAAGCACCAGACACGTCTCCGGGCAGGCGTGCGGGCCCGCCGCCGTGCCCGCGCGGCGCAGAAGGCCGTCGGCTCCGTCCTGGCGGTCGCCGGACTCGGCGTCGGCTTTTTCCTGCTGCCCCACGACCCCGCCAAGGACAGGCCCCAGGCTCCCCTGCCACGGCCCGCGACGAGCCCGTCGTACCCGAGTACGACGCCGACGCCGGACGCGTCGCCGAGCGAGACCTCCACCTCATCCCCCACGGCCACTGCCGGGACCGGCGACCCGACCTCCGGCCCGCCCACGACACCGACCGCGACCGGGAGTTCGGTCACGGTGTCCCCGGACCCGACCCTGACCGCGACCAACACGCCGCCGCCCTCGTCCTCGGGGACGCCGAGCGCACCGGCCACGCCGTCGACCACACCCTCGACCGTCGAGTCGTCGTCGCTCGCCGACTCCGCCGCCCCCGGGTAGCGGGAGCGGCGCCGCGTCCCCGACCGGCGACCCGCAACTCGTAACCCCTGACACCTGACAGCTGCCCCCTGGTCGCACCCTGCCGTGGGTGACTTCGGCATGCCCTGCGACAGCACACAGACATGGACGCATCGTGACGAATGCAGGGCTGATCGCCTTGACGGACTTTGTGGTGGACGACTTCATGGACCAACTGCCGCTCCGCACACCGGTGCCTGCGCACCACCGGGAGCCCGTCCTGGACGTGGTCGTTCCGGTGTTCAACGAGGAAACGGATCTGGAGCCGAGCGTGCGGCGGCTCCACGCGCACCTGTGCGAGACCTTCCCCTACCCGTTCCGGATCACCGTCGCCGACAACGCCAGCACCGACGAAACTCCGCGGATCGCGGCCCGGCTGGCCGCCGAGCTCCCCGAGACGGAGTGGCTGCGGCTTACCGAGAAGGGACGGGGCCGGGCGCTGCACACCGCCTGGTCGCGTTCGCCGGCCCCGGTACTCGCGTATGTGGACGTGGACCTGTCGACCGACCTTTCGGCGCTGCTGCCGCTGGTCGCGCCGCTGATATCAGGCCACTCCGACATCGCCATCGGCACCCGCCTGGCCCGCGGCTCCCGGGTGGTGCGCGGCCCCAAGCGAGAGGTCATCTCCCGCTGTTACAACGCCCTGTTGCGCTCCACGCTCGGCGTGGGCTTCTCCGACGCGCAGTGCGGTTTCAAGGCGGTGCGGCGCGATGTCGCCGAGCGGCTGCTGCCCCTGGTGGAGGACTCGGGGTGGTTCTTCGACACCGAGCTGCTGGTGATCGCCGAGCGGGCCGGGCTGCGCATACACGAAGTCCCGGTCGACTGGGTGGACGACCCCGACAGCCGGGTCGACATCCTGTCCACGGTGCTCGCCGACCTGCGCGGCATCGCCCGGATCGGCCGGGCACTGGCCCGCGGCACGCTCCCGATGGCCGGGCTGCGCCGGAGCGCCGGCGGCGCGTCGCGGGGCGGCCTGGCCGGCCAGCTGCTGCGCTTCGCCGCCGTAGGAGCGGTGAGCACCGTCGGATACGTGCTGCTGTACGCGGCATCGCGCCCGGCGGTGGGGCCGCAGGCCGCCAACGCGCTGGCGCTGCTGGTCTGCGCCGTCGCCAACACGGCCGCGAACCGGCGGCTCACCTTCGGGCTGCGCGGCCGTGGCGGTGCGATGCGCCACCAGGCCAAGGGCCTGCTCGTCTTCGTGATCGGCCTGGCACTCACCAGCGGGGCGCTCGCCGCCCTGCACCACGTGGCGCCCGGGGCCGCGCGCCCCACCGAAGTCGCCGTGCTCGTCGCCGCCAACCTGGCCGCGACGCTCCTGCGCTTTCTGCTCTTCCGGGCGTGGGTCTTCCCCGCCCGCCGCACCCGTCGTCGCGGGACGGGCCCGACGGCCTCATGAACCACACGACGCCGAACCACAGGACGCCGAACCACACGACGCCGAATCACACGACGATGAGCCACGCTGCGATGAAGCGAGCGACGATGAGCCACGCCGCGACGAGTCGAGCGAAGTCGGCGGCTCGTCCGGACGTCGGCTCTCCCGAGTTCTCCGCCTCAACCCCCACCAGGGAGGAGCGGCTGCGCCGGGCCGTGCGGCACTACGGCCCCGTCCTCGCGATGTACGGGGCACTGAAGCTCATCGGCTTCTCCGTCTTCATGTACCTGCTGCACTCCGCCGGGGACTACCGCACCAAGCACCCGCGTTTCGGCGGTGGCTCCCACCCCTGGGACGTACTGGCCACGTGGGACGGCTGGTGGTACCAGCAGATCGCCGCGCACGGGTACCACCCCGCGCTCGTCCCGGTTCCCGGAGCGAAGGGCCTGATCACCCTCGAAGGCAACTCGGCGGCGTTCTTCCCGCTCTACCCGGCGGCGATGCGCCTGGTCTCCGAGTGCACCGGCCTCGGTCTGTACGGCGCCGGCATGCTGGTCTCCGTCGTCGCCTCCTTCGTCGCCGCGCTCGGCATCTACGCCGTCACCGCCCGGTTCGGCGGCAGTCGGGCCGGGCTGGCCGCGGCCGGACTGTGGGCGGTCTGGCCCGGCTCCGGCATGGAGTGGTCGGTCTACTCGGAGTCCCTCTACGTCGCCCTCGCCGTCTGGGCCTGCCACGCCGTCATGACCCACCGCTGGCTCACCGCGGGGGTCCTCACCTTCACCGCCGGCCTCAATCGCCCCACCGCCGTTGCGCTGACAGCCGCCCTGACGGTGGCCGCGCTGCATGCACTCCACCGCCACCGCCGCCGGGACGGCATGGTCCGCCCGCTGACCGCGATAGTGATCGCCCCGCTCGGTCTGGCCGGATATCTGCTCTGGGTGGGCCACCGAATGGGCGACTACGGCGGCTACTTCAAGCTGCAGACCGGGGCCTGGGCGCACACCTTCGACTACGGCAGTCACACCCTCGACGTCCTCACCTCCGTCCCGGTGGGCCACTTCGACTACCTCTTCGCGTTCCCCTTCGAAGACCTCATCGGCGTAGCCGTCGTCCTCCTGTGCCTGCTGCTGCTCCCCCTCCTGATCCGCCTGCGCCCCCCGGCCGTCCTGGTGATCCACACCCTCCTGACCATCGCCCTGGTCCTCGGCAGCCGGCAGATCTTCGGCAACATCTCCCGCTACCTGCTCCCCGCATTCCCCCTCTTCATCCCGCTCGCCCTGCAGATGCGCGGCCTGCGACTGCCCACGCAGTTCACGCTGTTCGCCATCGCCGCGGTTGCCTCGGGCTCGTACGCGGGCTACGCCCTCTTCGAACTCGGCGTCCCGTAAAGGCCGGTTCCGCGGCTCGCCCGGCATCACCCGTGGCTCTCGACGTGCGGCGGGGTCAGCGAGTGACCTGCGCCGCCTTGGCCTGGACGTGGGCGACGTAGCGGACGGTGAAGATCATCGGGACGGCGAAGCCGGCGATCTGGATGAGCGTGGCGGCGGTCGAGTGGGCGTCTCCGGCGTGTGCGAAGGCGGCGAGCACGAGGGCGGTCAGGGCAAAGGCCACCGTCCAGGCGGAGGTGATGACGACGTTGGTCCGGATGAACGGCTTGAGCCCCCAGACCTCCCGCGGGGTGGTGCGCTTGGCGATGCCCAGCGTGAACGGCTTGCCGATGGCCAGCGAGCCTCCGGCGATGACCGCCAGGGTGCCGGAGGAGAGGGCCGCGGAGTAGCCGTGCACGCCCGAGTGCGGATCGGCGAAGGCGATGACGGCCAGGGCGGCGAAGAAGACCGCCGAGCCGAGCTCGATGATCAGCGCGTCGAATCCGGTGCCGGACCGCACCTGCTGGGCGATCACCGCCACCGCGACCACGAGAGCGGCCAGCGCGGCCCACTGCCAGTTCCCCGAGGGCAGCACGGCGAAGACGATCCACGGGAGGAAGGTGCGCAGGTAGGACATGAGGTCTCCGTTTTCGGCGTCTCGCTCGTGGTTCCGCTCCTGACATGTCGAAACTAGAATGTGCAGTAGTGACATGTCAAGAGTGGAATGTAGAGTGCGAACATGAGCCTCCGACACGCACTGCTGGGTCTCCTCTCCGATCGCCCCGCGAGCGGGTATGACCTGCTGAAACTGTTCGAGACGTCGCTGGCCAACGTCTGGCCGGCGACCCAGAGCCAGATCTACACCGAGCTGACCAAGCTGGCGGGTACCGGGCTGATCACGGTCGCGGCCGAAGGCCCGCGGGGTCGCAAGGAGTACGCCATCACCGACGAGGGGCTGGGCGAGCTGCGGCACTGGCTGACCGAAACCAGGCCGCAGCGCACCACCCGCAGCGATGTTCTGCTGCGGGTGTTCTTCCTCGGGGTGCTGACACCGGAGCAGGCGCGGGGCTACCTGGCCGAGCTGATCGAGATGTCCGACCAGGGTTATGAGCACCTGCGCCGGCTGACGGAGTCGGTCGACTGGGACGACGACGACCTCTCGGTCTACGGCCGGATCGCCCTGGAGTACGGCCTGCGGTTCAACGCCATGCGCCGCGAGTGGGCCGAGTGGGCGGCCGGTCAGATCAAGTAGGGGCCGTCCGCGGACGATTCCGACCGGGATGGTGCCGCAGGTGCTTTGACGGACGGCCCCGCCGGCCGTGTCCGCGGGCCGCCGAACTCATGTGCTCGGCATGGGAAGTTGCGGGGGACCCGCGGGCCGTCAGGCGCTGCCACGACTGTCGGACGCGATCCACCACAGCGGCGCCGCGTACTGCTCCGGACGGCTGCTCAGCAGGAGCGTCCTGAGGTCCTGGCGCTGCTCGTCGCCGAGGCGGAGCGCCTCGGTGATCCTGCGGAACGTCATGTGGGTGATGCCTCGGGCGCGGGCCTCGGCCTCGAACCGGTCGAGCCGACGGAGCGTGCTGACCGGGTCGAGCCGCTGTTCCGGCAGGCTCCCGAGCCGGCCGGCCTTGTTCCGCTCGTAGTCGATCTCCGAGTAACCGCAGACCTCGCGGCTGGCCTGTTCGGCCTCCTCAAGGCTCTCCGTCTCGAGGAGGGCGCGGGCGAGCTCGTTGCGATTGACGGCGTCGTCCAGGTCCGCTTCGTGGACGGTGGGGCCTTCGTCGGTGAGCGGCACCGGCAGGCCGACGTCCCTGACTTCGCAGAGGCCGCGGACTCCCCGGGCCGTGGCCGCCAGCATGGCCGCCGCCTCGGACGGGTGCCATTCCAGTACCGGGCCGACCGGTTCGACATGCTCGGCCGTGAGTGTCAGGACCGCCGGGCCCATGCGGTCGCGCAGCTCCTCGGCCGGGAGTTCGCCGTCCAGCCCGGGACCGGCGACCAAGAGCCGCACAGGTGCGTTGACTTGGCAGCACGCGGCCAGCGTGAGGGCGTCGGCGAGAGGGCTGCGGAGGGTGGGCTCGTCACCCCTGGCGAGGATGTCGCCGCCGACGTCCAGGAGGTCGATGGACTCGGGGTCCAGGAGCTGGATGAGCTCTTCCAGTTGGCGCGTGATGCCCTCGGCGCCGTGCAGCGGATCGAGCAGGGCGAAGGTGTGCGGCAGCTCGCCCGCCAGGCGCGGGAGCGTCGAGCCCGCCGGAGCGATCGGCTTCGCCTCGGCGGGGACGGTCCACACGCTGCGCGTGAGGGGCCGGAGACCGGTGAAGTTGTCCGGCCCTCGTGGCCCCGGCACCGGATCGATCAGCTGGCGGTCCCACGCGTAGGTGAGGACGAGTGCCGGACCGCCGCGGTTTGCGTAGAGGGCCGCGTAGAGCATTGAGGCGGCGACGGCGTCGCCGCCGCCCCCGGCTGCCACGATCAAGCGCGTCACCCTCGTCAGCGTACGGGCTCGCGCACTGACCACTCACCTTATAGTGGCCAGTGGTAATAGCCACTTGAGCGGCGGCCGTCGCAGGGCGTCAGATCAGCGGGCGGTCCGGGGCGGTGAACAGCCCGCTGAGGGTGACCTCGCTGACCGGCGCGTCGCCGGCGTCGAGGTCGGCGGGGCCCTCGACGAAGGCGTAGTCGTCGACGGGCGACCCCTGAGGGAGCGCCCGTCGCAGGGCCGCGACCTGCTCGCGTCGGCGCATGAGCTTGATCTCGGCCAGGCGCAGCTCTTCGCGTGCGGCGAGGTAGTCCGCCGTTTCCCCGGCCAGTCTGGTGTGCCGCAACATCGCGTCCTCCTGGGGTGCCCCGCCCCCGCCCCCGCTCCGGTCCGGGGCCCCGGCTCCCGCGTCCCCGAACCGGTTCTTCAAGCCTAGGGCGGCCGCGCACGGTCCGCAGAGTCGAGCGCGAGGGGGAGGGCAGGCCTGGCTCGGCCGGTCAGCCGATGCACACCACGAGCAGGCAGATCTCCGAAGGCGAAGTCGCCGCCGGCGAGGGGGCGGCCTGCGGCGTTCCCGAGTCCGTGCCGGCGGCGGTGGGCGCGGACGTCTGCTGCGCCGCCGTACCGGTGTGGTCCGGGAGCGTTCCGCCGGAGGACGGGGAGGCGGCCGGCTGCCGCGGGGCCGACGTCGCCGTCGTACGGGCCGGATGAGGAGTGGCGGTGGCGGCCGGCCGAGCGCTCGGCGGAGCGGTGGGCAGGGTGGCGGTGGACTGCTCGCGCGGGAGGGTGGTCGCGGGCGACTGCGAGGGGGGAGTGGATGAGGACCGGTGCGTGCCGGACAGTGTCTCCGCCGGGCGGGTGTGCTGCGAGGTCGGTTCCTCCGCGGCGCTCGTGCTCGGGAGCTCGGGCGCCGCGGCCGCCTGTGCCCGGTCGGCGGACTGCCGGTCCATCGCGGCAACGGTCAGACCGCCTCCGACGAGTGCGACGGCGGTCGCGACCACGGCCCGGCGCTGGTTCTTCTTCCAGCGGGCCCGCTGGCGACGCCGTGCCGCCCGACCTTGCGGCGCCGGCGGTACGTCCTTGAGATCGCCGGACGGGCCGGCCTGTGCGGCCTCGTCCGTGCCGGCCCCGATCGCCGTCGACCCGGCACGAAGACCTGTTGTCCTGTTACGAGGACGGCCGTCGTGCCACGCCTCGGAGGTCGTGAATTCCCACGCGCCCGACGCGTCCGTCCTCGCCTCCGCGGCCCGGGCGGGGACAGTGCGACCGTCGGCTGTGGCCGGAGCGATGTCCGGAGCGTACGCACCGCACCCGGGACACACCAGGGCGCCATTGAGATGCCGACGACACGAGGAGCAGTAGTCCATCTGCGGTCTTCCTGAGTTGACGTGCCGTCGCCCGCGCCGGGCCGCGACCTGATCACGTTCGCACGTGGAATCGAATGGCCAGCAACCTAACGAGTCTTTCGCAAGACCGTGTGCAGCCTGTGTGATGCTCCTGCACGAATCCCCTGCGCGTAGGTGAACGGATCCAAGGATCGGGCGGCTGTCGGTCACCCCGGCGGTGGCGTACCGCTTGCCGTACGGGCTCGTCTGCCTGCTGCTCAGCATCGCCAACAAGCTCGTCGCCGCCACCGCCCGGCGCCGGGTCGAGTTGGCGGCCCTGCGCCTCGACGGCACCACACCACGTCAGATCCGCGCGATGATGCGACGCGAGGCCGCGGTGACCGCCGCCACCGCGCTCACCACGGCCCTGCTGCTGTCCGCGCCGCCTCTCGCCCTGCTCGGCCAGGGCTTCCTCGGCCGCCCCTGGCCCGCGGGCCCCGTCTGGCTCCTGTCCGCCCTCGCCCTCACGGTCACCGTCACGGCCTTCCTCACCATCGAACTGCCCACCCGCCAGGCGCTACGGACACCTCCCGCCTACGCCATCCGCGCGCGGTGATTCAGCTCGCGTCCACGGTGAGGTGTGACCGCCCCTCGGTGACGCGTCCGGCGGTGGCGGCGGTCTCGGGGGCGGTCCGCCGCGCGGCGGTCACGGTGCTCAGGGCGAGGACGGCAAGGCCGCACCCGGCGATGATCCACCAGGCCGCCGCCCTCGCCCCGGCCGCGACCACGGCTCCGATCACCGCGACGCCGATCGCGGAGCCGACCTGCCTGCTGGTCGCGGCGACCGCGGCGGCCACCCCCGCCCGGTCGCGCGGCAGGCCGGCCACCGCCGTGTCGGTGATCGGCGCGTTGACGAAGCCGAAGCCGAGACCGAACAGCGCGTACGTCAGGGCGAGCAGGACGTACGAGGGGTGGGCGGAGCGGGTGACGAGAACGGCCAGCACGCCGCTGGCGGTGATGCCGGCCCCGGCGATCAGCAGCGGCACCCGCGGGCCGCGGCTGCCCACCATCCGCCCGGACAGCGGCGGGCACACCAGCGACAGCACCGCCATCGGCAGCAGGCGCAGTCCGGCCTCCAGCGGGCTCATCTCCAACTCCCCTTGCAGGTAAAGGGCGTTTGCGAACAGGAAGCCGGCGAGCGCCGCGAACGCGAAGAGGGCCGTCAGGGTGGCCCCGCTGAAGGACGCGCCGCGGAAGAGCCGCGGGTCGATCAGCGGTTCGGGGCGCCGGCTCTCGTACGGTACGAGCCCGGCCAGCGCGCCCGCCGCGGCGATCAGGCAGACCACGATCAGCGGTGAGGTCCAGCCCTTGCCGGGGGCCTCGATGACGGCGTACGTCAGCGCGCCGAGCAGGACGATCACCAGCGACTGCCCCACCGGGTCCGGGCGGCGGGCCCGGGCCGCGCGGGACTCGGGAACGCACAGCGCGGTGAGGACCAGCGCGGCCAGCCCGATCGGCACGTTCAGCCAGAACACCGACCGCCACCCGACCGACTGCACCAGCACGCCGCCGAGGACCGGCCCGGCCGCCATGCTGACGCCGACCACGCCACCCCACACACCGATCGCCCGGGCCCGCTCCCGTGGCTCCGGGAAGGTGTTGGCGAGGATGGCCATGGCGACCGGGGTGAGCATGGAGCCGCCCACCGCCTGCGCCATGCGGAAGACCACCAGCCACCCCGTGGTCGGCGCCAGACTGCACAGCGCCGAAGCGCCGGTGAACAGCACCAGGCCGAGCCGGAAGACCCGCCGCCGCCCGACGCGGTCGGCCGTGGAGCCGGCCAGGGTCAGCAGCGAGGCCAGCACGACGGTGTACGCGTCCAGCGTCCACTGCAGGCCGGAGACCGAGGAGTTGAGGTCCTGCCGGACGGCGGGCAGGGCGACGTTGAGGACGGTGGTGTCGAGGCTGACGAGCAGGACGCTCAGACAGCAGACGGCCAGGACCGACGTCTGCCGTCCGCCACGGGGTCGGGGCACAGGACGCCTCCCCTCAGGGCCGGTTCGTGGCGTGGGAGTCGGCGAAGTCCCAGACCACGGCGAGGAGTTGCTCGGGGGTCTCGATCTGCGGCATGTGGCCGGTGTCGTGGAGCAGCTCGAACCGGGCCTCGGGGATGGCATCCGCGTACGCGCGCCCGTACTCGGCGTCGACGACCTCGTCGCTCTCTCCCCATGCGACCAGGGCCGGGTGGGTGACCTTGGCCAGGCGCTCGTGGAGGGTGGGGTCCTCCATGACGTACGGCCCCGAATAGACCTGGAGGGCGGCGCGGTTGGCGGCCATCACCGCGCGGGCGGCTTCCGGGAGGGTGGCGGGGTCGACGGCGAACTTCGCGGGGTCGTGGAAGGCGAGCCGCGACAGCTCGGCGGGGGTGAGGGAGAAGGGGTCGGCGACGGGGTGGCCGGCGACCTTGATGCCGGCGGCGTTGACGAGGACGACGCCGCTGATCCGGTCGCTGCCGAGCAGGGCGATTTCGGCGGCGATCCAGCCGCCGATGGAATTGCCGACGACGGTGACGTCCGTGAGGCCGAGTTCGTCGAGCAGTCGTACGTAGGCCCGGGCGAGGGCGGCGACGTCGGTCAGCCAGCCGGGCCGGGCGGTGCCGCCGAAGCCGGGGTGGACCGGGGTGATGACCCGGGCCGGCCGCCGTGCGGCGAGCAGCCCGGCGAACGGTGCCACGGTCTGCGGACCGCCGCCGCCGTGCAGCAGGAGGAAGGGGTGGCCCTGTCCCTGGTCGTCGACGGTGACGTCGAGGTCGCCGGAGGGGAGGGCGAGGGTGTGGACGGTGCTGGTCATGGAGTGTCCTCAAGGGCGTTGGGATGCGAGGGATGGGCGGTCAGGCGAAGTCGGTGGCGGGAACGGTGGCGTAACGGCTCATCACCTCGACGGTCGCCTCGGCGGTCATCTCCTGGCCGCCGGCGATCATGTCCCGCAGGTCGCGGAAGTACTGCACGTACAGGTCGGGCGTGAAGGTGTTGAGCATCACCGCCGGCTCGTCGCCGAGGTTGGCGAAGGTGTGCGGGGCGCCGGGCGGGATCATCGCGAGCGTGCCGGCGGGGGCGACGTGCGTGGTGTCCCCGATGGTGAAGTGCACGGTGCCGGAGACGACGTAGAAGCCTTCGTCGTGCTGGGCGTGACGGTGCTGTGGCGGGCCTTGGGTGTGCGGGGCGAGGGTGATCTCGCCGATCCCGATCCGGTGCCCGGTGGTGCTCCCGTCCTCGAGGATGCGCATCTGGGTCGGGCCCAGCCGGATGGTCTCGCCGCCGTCCGGGCCGACCAGGGAAACCTCGTTCATTGCCCCCTCCTTCGTGAGAGTTCGCTCTCATGAGCTTAGGGAGGTCGCTCTCGTTATGCAAGTGAACTCTCATAATGAGGGTCGGCAGTGGTAAAGTGCTTGTGGATGGGGGACGGGCGGACCGGCAGAGACGAGGACAGGCGTACCGATGGCGACGACACAGACGGACACCGGCCGCAGCAACCAGAAGAAGCGCACGCGCACGGCGATCGTCGAGGCCGCCCGCGAACTCATCGGCACGGGCGTCGAGGTGACCATGCCCGCGATCGCCCGGGCGGCCCTGGTCTCGGAAGCCACCGCCTACCGGTACTTCCCCGACCTTCCGTCACTGATCAGCGAGGCCTTGGCCGGCGTCTGGCCCGCGCCCGCCGACGCGCTGCGACCGGTCGCGGACTCCCGTGACCCTGTCGAACGCGTCGCCTTCGCCTGCGAGTTCCTGCTCCGCGGCATACTCGCCCGCCAGGGCGCGGTGCGCGCCATGATCGCCGCCACCATCACGCGCCCCGAGACGGTGACCATGCGACCCGGTATCCGCTTCGGCCTCATCGACCACGCGCTCGTCCCCCTCCAGGACACCCTGGGAGCTACGGATCCGGACGCCTTCGCCCAGCTCAAGCGGGACCTCGCGGTGGTCGTCAGCGCCGAGGCCCTGTTCTCTCTCACCGATCTGTGCGGGCTCGACCCGGACGAGGCGGTCACCAGCGCCGTACGGACCGCGACGACCCTGACCGAGGCGGCGGTCCGCGCGGCGGGCTTCCCTGAACTGCGGTGATGCCAGAGGCGCATGGCCCGGCAAGGCCGGGCGGAGGGCTGCCCGATGAGCGCGCTTCTCCTCGGGCAGCCCTCCGCCCGGAGCTGCCGCGACGGCCAGGTCGCTCTTGGCCCTTCGGCCACTCCGCTGCTGTATAACCGGGGCATGATCTATCACGTCGTGCCGCTCGGTGAGTGGAACGCCGGCCCTGACCAGCCGTACGCACCCGCTTCCCTGCGGGAGGACGGTTTCGTCCACTGTTCGCCCGACGAGGAGACGACGCTCACCATCGTCAACGCGTTCTACCGCACCGCTCCCAGGCCACTGCTGGCGCTCGTCCTCGACGAGGACCGGCTCACCGCGAAGTGTGAATGGGAGGCGGCCGTTCCCGCTCCGCCGCCCGGGGTCGCCGAGAGCACCGTGTTCCCGCACGTGTTCGGGCCGATCAATCGCGACGCCGTCGAGCGCGTCCTGGAGGTCCGCTGGGACGAGGAAGGCCGGGCAACGGGGCTGGAGGACATCGGCTGACGGTGGAGGGCGCCGGACGTTTCAGGCCGCACGCTGTGACGTGCCTGGGACTGGAGGAGTGGCTTCCGCCACAGCCCGGTTCGCCCGGTCCCGGTGGGGTGGTCGGATGCGTACCCCTGCCCCCGCCCTCCCCACCGAAGTGGGGGCGGTGATACGCCGGTTCCGTGCTCCGCTGCTGGTGAACCTGCTGATCGGCGTTCCGGCGATCGCCGTCCTGCCGTGTGCTCGGTGGTACGCCGCATACGGGCGCTGCGGTCTGGAAGACCTCGACCGCCCCGACCTGGACGGCTGCACGTACGACCAGATCGACCACAGCGGGGTTTCCTGGGCGTTCTCGTCGTGACGGGCGTCTTCGTACTGCTGGCTGGTCCTGATCTTCGATGTGATCGGGCCGCTCTCGCGCGGGCACGCGCTCAAGCCGCGCCTGCTGACCCTGCCGGGGATCCGCGGGAGCTCATCGCCTCGGTCTGGGGCCGCGGGCTGATGTACGTGGGCCTGGCGGTCGCTGTGCCATCAGCGGCGAAGGCTCTCCTCGATCGCCGGCGGAAGCCGCACTGAAGAACGGCGGTCATCGGGGGGACTCGATATCCGGGGACCTGGTACCGGGGGGGTACGGTGAAATCGTGACATAGGGCGCAACTCCGATAGGCCCCGGAGTGTGATGCCATGCCTCGTCGCCGCAACGATTCGTCCAGTGGCGCCGCGGAGCTGCTGGACGAGCTTGGTGATCTCACCGGCCGGATACTGGATCGGATCAAGGTCCAGCAGGCCCGGGTGGAACTCGCTGCCGCGCTCCAGCGCCAGGTCCTCGGCGCCGAGCTGCCGGTCCTGCCTCGCCTGCAGGTGGCGGGACGGTACGCACCCGCGCGGGCCGGGCTGGACATAGGAGGCGACTGGTACGACGGCTTCCTCATGCCGGACGGCTCGGTGGGATTCGTGATCGGCGATGTACAGGGCCACGATGTCGAGGCCGCGGCTGTCATGGGGCAGGTGCGCACCTGTCTGCGCGCCATCGCCACCGCCACCACGGACCCGGCGGAGGTGCTCCGGCGCACCAACGACCTGCTCGTCGCCATGGACTACGGGCTGTTCGTGACCTGCTCGTTCCTGCGCTTCGACCCGGTCACGAGCGAGCTCGTCGACGCCCGCGCCGGGCATGTCCCCGCCGTCTGGGCCACGGCGGCCGGCCGCTGCGACATCGTCCTGACCGACGGCGGTCTGCCGCTGGGCATCCACGCCGGCGAGCGCTACCGGTCGACCCGCCGACTGCTCACCGACGTGGGCGCGTTCGTCCTGCTCACCGATGGTGTGGTGGAAGGCCCCGACTACCCGATCGAGGAAGGTCTCAAGCGGGTGGCCGAACTGGTCGTCGGCGCCCTGCGCACCGACCCGGACGAGCTGGCCGCGCAGGTGATCAAGGTGGCGGACCTCACCGGCCACAGCGACGACGCCGCGGTCCTTGTCCTTCGTTACGGAGGGCTCCGGGACGAGTGGCGTGGCAGAGGGCGACAGGAGCAGCCGCAGAGCGAAGAATGAGGGGCATGCACGGCATGTGCGACCCCGGTGCGGTGTGCCTCGCCCGGTGTGACCGCCGACGCGGGCGGGGATGATCAACGTGGCGCGCAGTGAGCGGCTCCGGCGCTACGCCGTCGAGGGCCTTCGGCTGGCTGCCGTTGCGGCCGCCTACTACGTCAGTGCAAAGATCGGGCTGCAGCAGCAACTGGTACGGGGGCAGGTCACGCCCCTCTGGCCGCCCACCGGTGTCGCTCTCGTCGTCCTGCTGCTGTGGGGCCTTCGCATGTGGCCGGGCATCGCTCTCGGAGCGTTCCTGGTCAACGTGATGCTCGGGCCGTCGATCCTCCCCGTGCTCGCCATCGCGGCGGGCAACACGATCGCCCCGGTCTGCGCCTACCTCCTCCTGCGGCGGGTGGGATTCCGCATCGAACTCGACCGGCTGCAGGACGCGCTGTCGCTCGTCTTCCTCGGGGCCCTGGGCGGGATGCTGATCAGCGCCACGCTCGGCACCGGAGTCCTGGTGGCCTCCGGCGCGCTGACAGCCCAGAATTTCTGGCCGACCTGGTCGGTGTGGTGGACGGGCGACGCGATGGGGGTCCTGGTCATCGCGCCGTTCCTGCTGGCCGCGCGCACCACCCGATGGCCTCGCGGCGTACCCGTCCTGCGCTGGGTCGAGGCGCTGGTCCTGCTCGGTGGCACGGCAGTGGTCACCGTCGCGGTCACCCGCAGCTCGGTCAGCCTTCTCTTTCTGGTCGTTCCCTTCCTGATCTGGGCGGCCTTCCGCTTCCGGCTGGCCGGCGCCGCGCCCTGTGCGCTGATCGCCTCCGTGATCGCGATCGACGCGGGTGCCGCCGGGTCGGGCCCGTTTGTCGGTCACGACCTCCTCGCCAAGATGGTCATCCTGCAGGCCTTCAACGGCACCGTGTCACTGACGGCCCTGCTGCTCTCGGCGATCGTCGCCGAGCGGAACCGCACCCTCCGTGAGATCGAAGAGGCCTGCGAGCGCCTGACGGAAGCGCTGGCCCGGCTCGCCTCGGACGAGACGCTCGATCCCTGGCCGTCCTCCCGCCCGAAAGGACACGATCATCGCGAGTAGCACCGCCCTTGGGGCGAGCGGGCATGTCGGCAAGGGCGCGGACGGGCTGCCTCGGCTCGCACGTCCGACGACGCTTGCGCTCGGTACGAGAGACAACGCGGGCGCGCCCGGCGAACCGCCGGACGCGCCCGCCGGGGCGTAGGGACGCCTACCTCGTGGCCGTCACCTGCAGGGGCGCGAGGTTCGGGCTCGGAGCGGACAGGGTGCTGTTGGGCAGCGGCTGAGCAGCCGTGGTCTGCGGCGCCACGCCCTTGTAGTACGACGTGTAGTCGTAGTGGGTACCCACGCCGATCGCCGCACCGATCTTGGGAACGACGGACGCGTCGACCGATCCCGTGCCGCCGAAGACGGCCACGTGGTTCACACTCGACGACATCCGCATCAGGTACCGCTTGGTGTCGTACGACAGCGACGTGACGTCGGTCCACAGCAGCGGACCGTACGTGGTCATCGCCGACGTCGCGGAGACGCCGCCGCGCCAGCTCCCCACGGAGGCCACCGCGGCGTCCGACGGCAGCGACCACCAGAAGTCGGCGAGTCGCATGGCGTTCGACTGCGGCGTGGCGCCGGCGACCCGGTAATAGCGGTACGAGCTGGGCCAGTTCGGCATCTTGCCGGCCTGGTAGGCCTTGGCCAGCGCCGACTCGGCGTCGGTCCCCACCGTGATGACCTTCGTCGTGCTCGGGCTGTACTTGTTGAGGTACCCGTAGACCGACGGGGTCATGGTCGTACCGTCGGTCAGCAGGACGGTCGCGGTACCGGAACTGCCCATGGCGCCGGCGGCGGAACTCGCCGCGAGGGCGTTGTGGTAGTCGGTGCCGGTCGCCAGGAAGACGTACTTCGGTGTGCTGGTGACGGCCTTGGCCACGGCCACCGAGGTGGAGTAGCGCGAGACGTCGGACAGCCGCTTGGCCACATACCCGAGCGAGGTCACCTTGGACGCCACCGCGCTGTTGAGGACCTTGGTGCCGCCGATCAGGTAGACGGTCTTGCCCTTCGGCAGCATGCGCTTGAGCTCCGTCTGCACCGAGGAGTCCAGAGCCGTGCCGGAGGTCATCAGCACCGGCCCCCGCTTCTTGCCGGCCAGCGACGTCGCGGTGGTGGCGTACGCCGAGTCGGACTTGCTGATGAGCACGGCCGCGCCGGCGTTCGTCAGGCCCGGCGTGCTCGTCCCGACCGTGTTCCAGGTCCACTTGGACGCGGCGATGTTCGTGTCGTACGTGTCGGAGCCGTAGACGCGGGAGATCGCGTTGTCCCGCAGCGGCTGCCAGGCAACGTCGGTGCCGTTGCCCTGGGGGACCTGCGTCTCCGTGCCCGTGCCGAGGTCGTGGATCCAGACCTGCGGGCCGCTGGGGCCGGTGTCCGGGCTGCCGGTGAAGTAGATGTCGTACGCGATCCGGTTGCCCTTGGGCGACCAGGCGGGCCGGTTGTGGTCGGTCGCGTCCGTGGTGAGCTGGGTGAGCCCGGTGCCGTCGGCCTTGACGCTGAAGAGCTGCTTGTGCCCGTCGACCGTGCGGGTGAAGGCCACCGCAGTGCCGTCCGGGGAGATGCTCGGATCGTTCGCGTCGGTGGCCAGCTTGGTGAACGCCCCGGTACGGCCGTTGTAGACCCACACGGCGGGCGTGCCGGTGGTGGTGCAGCTCGTGCCGGTGCGCACGAAGGCCAGCATGCCGTTGACCGCGCCGCTGGGCTTGGAGTCGCAGCCGTCGACGTCGGTGCCGAACAGCGTCTTGGGCGCGCGGGTTCCGTCGGCCGCGGTCAGCCGCAGTCGGCCGCCCGCCGCGAAGACGATGTCGCCGCCGCCGTACCAGAACGTCGGATCGTGCGGATGCCAGCCGCTGCCCGCCGGCATGGCGATGTCGATCCCGGTGTCCTCCGAGTCGGCCCATGCCGTGCGGACGTGGTCGTCGTACGGGTTCACGAACGTGACCTGGCTGCCGTCGGCGGACCAGGCGCCCTGGTTGCCGGTCGGGCTGAACGAGTTCCGCGAGGTCCCGTCGGGGTTGACGAAGGCCAGCTGTCCGCTCTCGGTGTACAGCAGCTTCCCGTCGGTGGCGGGCCAGCCGGAGGAAGCGGCCGAGGCCTGCCCCGGAAGCGTGGCGACGAGCCCCGCCGCGAGCGCGGCGACGGTGGTGAGCGCCGCGGATCTGCGACGCGTACGCATGTTCAAAGTGCCCCCACAAGTGAATGAATCGCTGCCGGGCCCCTCCCCCGAGGTGAACGGACGGCGTCCGCACGGCAGCGGCGAAACCTTAGTGGCAGGCACTGACAGATGGGAAGGCGGGGGATCCTCTCGCGCCGGATGGGGCTCGGGCGGGACGTTCGGCAGCGCGCGGACTTCTTCTCCGGCCCCCTCGGCCGCTCCCCCCACGCGCGTGGGGGGAGCGTAACGGCATGTCCATGACTGGTTGCCGTGCTTTGGCCGTCTGCGGGCCCGTGCCCGCCTGCAAGCAGAAGGTGCTGAAGGCCCAGCAGGTCGCCGGGATCGTCGCCGACCAGCACACGGTCCTGACGGCCGCCCACGCCTACACCGTGGAACGCGGCGTGCCCGTCGTCCGGATGTAGACCTCCGGGTCACGGCCGCTCGATGCGAACCGCGGGCGGGGTGGGGCGGTCGCTGAGGCCTGCTGGGCCCGGTCGTGGTGTTGGTGGAACCACGGGGCCGTGGGCGCTCGAGTGGTACGTTCCGCCGATCAGGTGTTACCTGGTGTGAGGGGAGAAACCGGTGGGGTGCGGATACCTCGGGGTAAAGGAGACCGAAATATGCACAGGATCCCGGTCATGCGAACCCTGGCCGCCGCCCTTCTCGCGGGCGGCGTCATCGTGGGAGCGGTCGCGAGCCCGGCCTCAGCCGCAGCAACCACCGACGGCGTGGCGTCGCTGTCACCCAGCAGCCTGGCCAACGGCGGGTGCCGGTTCGGTGGCGGCTTCAACCGCGGCTTCGGCTCGAACTGCGGTTTCGGATTCGGCAACTCGTTCGGGAACGCTGGGTTCTTCCCCTTCGGCGGGTTCGGCTTCAACAACACCCCCATAGTGGTCATCGTCCGCTGACGCGCCGACGGCGTAGAAGGGGACAGAAGAAGGGCCGCCGCGTCGCTGCGCGGCGGCCCTTCTTCGGGTTCGGCGGTGACTTGGGTTGACATGGTCGGCACGAGATTCGGGCGGAGTGCAGACTTTCCAAGTCTGTTGACGTGCGGCCGGGGTGTGTACAGGGGCGTTCACCTGTGTTCCAGGCGCGGCTGGCTCCTCGTGCCGCTGCGCTCTCCGCCTCCGTCCGAGCTCTCAAGCCACCGTCGCGGTCCAACTCCTTGGCCGCCTGGCGCACGGTCCCCCTGGCGCCGGTGGGCGCCGGCTCAGGAGTCGTCCCTCGCGCCCGGAGTGGCGGGGAAAAGCTGTTGGACTGCGTTGACGACGGCCGCTCGGCGGGCTGCCGTGTCGGTGTCGAGGGCCTGCTCGGCGGCCAGTCGGACCAGTTCCGGCTGTGCGACCCAGGTATTGGCGATCTGGTTGACGAGGGCAAGGACGTCGACCGGATCCCATGCCGGGTCCAGGTACCCGCCCCGCTGCCCTTCGCGGATTTGTTCGACCTTGTGGACGATGGCCGCCTGATAGGAGTCCTCCAGGTCGTCGAGGGAGGTCTCGCGTTCCAGGCGACCCCAGCTGATCAGCCGATGGTGCTCCGGGTGGGCGTTGAAGTAGTCGAAGAGCCGACCGGCGTACTCGGGCAGGTCGGTGGGGTCCATCGAGGTGGCCTCGACCACCGCCAGCAGTTCCCGGCTCGCGATGAAGGTGTAGAGCGCTCCCTTGCTGCGGAAGTGCGCGTAGACGCGTTCCTTGCTGGTCCTGGCTTCCTTGGCGATGCGGTCCACCCGCGCCCCGGCGATCCCGTACTGGGAGAACTCGGCCTTCGCCGCGGCGGCGATTCGTGCGCGCGTGGAGTCTGTGGGGTTCGGGTCGGTCATGATCCCAGAGTAGCGAACCAAACTGTTTGGTTTGACCCGGACTGCCGTGCCGGGTACGGTTCAAACCGAACCGTTTGGTTTGGCTCAAGAGGGTCAAGAGTGACGGGCGTGGCGCACAGGATGCCCGGCCCGCCGCACCTGACCGGCCCCTCCACAAGAGACACGCACCAGAAGAGAGCACGACATGAGTACGACTTTGCGTTCCTACGTCAGCCTTGGCCGCTCGGGGCTGCGGGTCAGCCCGTTCACCCTGGGCACGATGACGTTCGGGGAGGACCACGGCTGGGGTGCCAGTCCGGAGGAGTCGCGCGCCATCCTGACGGCCTACCTCGAGCGCGGCGGCAACTCGATCGACACCGCCAACATCTACACCAACGGACACTCCGAGAAGATCATCGGAGACTATTTCGCGCGCCGCCCCGAACTGCGCGACCGCGTGGTCATCGGCACCAAGTTCTTCGCCAACCTCTACGAGAACGACCCCAACGGCGGCGGACCCGGCCGCAAGGCGATCGTGCAGCAGCTGGAGAACTCGCTGCGCCGCCTGCAGACCGACTACGTCGACATCTACTGGCTGCACAACTTCGACCCGACCACCCCCGTCGAGGAAACCCTGCGAACCCTGGACGACCTGGTCCGCGACGGCAAGATCCGCTACGTCGGCTTCTCCGACGTGCCGGCCTGGGCCACCGCCGAGGCCGCCACCATCGCCCGGTTCCGCGGCTGGGCCCCGATCACCGCGCTGCAACTGGAGCACTCCCTGCTCGAGCGGACCGCGGAGGGTGAACTGCTTCCCATGGCCGAGGCGATGGGCATGGGCGTGATGGCCTGGAGCCCGCTGAAGAACGGGTTCCTGTCCGGCAAGTACTCCAGTGCCACGACCGCCCGCGTGGACACCGGCCGTGGGCAGCTGGTCGGCGCACCCAGCCGGAGCGACTACGTCGTCATCGATGCGCTCAACGACGTAGCCCGCGAGATCGGTGCCACTTCCGCCGCGACAGCGCTGGCCTGGGTGCAGGGCCGGACCGGGATCACCTCCACCCTCCTCGGCGCCCGCCGTCTCGACCAGTTCGAGGCCAACCTCGCCGCGCTCGACATCACCTTCACCGACGCCCAGCGCACCGCGCTCGACGACGTGTCCGCGCCCACCCTCAACTTCCCCGCCGAGAACAACCGGACGCTGGCGCGAGTGCTCCAGTTCGCCGGCGCCACCGTCGACGGGAACCCGTCGATCGTCTCCCCGCTGCTGCAGGTCAGCCCCACTCGCTACTGACGGCCCCGCAGCCGGACCCGCCACGGCAACCCGCCCTGGAACCAACGGCCCGGGCTCGATGACGACCACCGTGCCCGGCACCGAAAGGTCAGGGCCGCGGGGCAGTGTCGGGCACGTGTCGAGCAGGCGCCCTTCAGCAGCGCAGAGCGTCGCCCGCACTCTCGCACGATGCAGTGGACCGCCCTGATTGGTACGGGACTTGGCGCCGTGATCGGTGCCGGCAGCACCTTGGCGGCCGACCGCATGCGTTGGCGACGGGACACTCGTGAGCGGGAACGCGCGAAGCCACAGGTTCTGTACGCCGAATTCATCGAAGCTCTGTCGGGTGCGCGTGATGCCATCGACCAGGTCAGTAAGCAATCTCGTAGGCAAGCCACGGACCCTGCGGGGCTCGAACGTTCCCGGGGTCGGTCGCCTCCCACTCGCGTTCCTGATCACGCCAGGCCAGTGGGGCGAAGCCCGGACGGATCCTGGGCTCTACGATCCCGCGCATGACCAAGTTCTTCGTCACGGTGTGCCTGCCGCCGACCCCGCCACGGAAGCTTCCGAGTGCCATAGCGGCCGTCATGGCGCCGTATGACCTCAACCTCACCGACGACTGGAATCCGGTCGGCCACTGGGACTGGTGGGTCATCTACTCCGACACGGAGAGCCCCTACCTCACCCTGCCCGCGCACGACGGCGACCGTAGGCTCGTGACTGCCTCGACCGTTCCCCGAAGGAAGGCCGGCCTCGATGCCCTCGCGCCGCTGCAGTGCTACGGCGGACCTCGGGGTCTGCTCGATTTCGACGCCATGCGGCTGCGGGCGGTGAACAGGCATGACGCCCGGCTCGCCGCTTGGGAGGAACTTACCGCGCTGCATCCTCCGGCCCGCCCGCTGTCCGAGTTCGTCGCCCGCCACGAGTCCGATCCCGGTGGCTACTCCATGGCAGATGCCAAGCGAGAGCACCTGGCCCAGCCGCTGGTACAAGACGTGGCGCAGCGGGCCGTCTCGGGCGACCCACACTTCGACACGTCGTTCCTGGTCAATGACCCGGTCGCGTACTTCGCGCAGGAGCACGAGGAGGCCCGACAGTGGTCGGTCCGGTGTGCTGTGCCCGGCTTCGCCCTGGTCACCCTCGACGGCGTGTGGACGGACGCGGACAGCGACGGCTACTGGGAGCAGGCCAACAACTATCTCGACAGCCTCCATGCCGAAGCCGTCGTCGTCGACCTGCTCTGCCACAACTGATCAATGGCGGCCGTGACCTGCGGCTGTCAGGGCGGCTGTGACGTGCCACGAGGGTGTCCAGGTCACTCCAGCTACACGAGCCGAGCAGGTCAGCGGCGCATCTCGGCTGCGGCGAACCGCCGTTGACCGTGATTGACCGCCCGATGTGGCACGGCTGTGGCACGGCTGTGGCACGGCTCCGCCCCTCCGCTTCAGCGTCGACGGTTTGAGCGCTCGCGTCGGCGCCCCAGTAGCCTCGCCTGCTCGCTCTTCAGGTGGGTGAACCGGTCGCGGGTGTATTCCCTCAGCTCCCGGCCAGGGAACGATATGGGTGACAGGTGTTCTTCGTAATTGCCCTCGGCCCACTGCGCGGCGGTGATCTCGTATCCAGCGACATGCGCACAGAGCTGGAGCAGGGCCGCGGGCATCTCCTCCTCGATGAGGAGATCGGCCTTGGTGACCACCACGTCGCGCATTGCCTGAATGTTGGGGATGAAGATGGTGGTGGCCCATGTGCGCCACCGGGCGAGCTCCTGCTCGGTGGGAGGTATGTCGTGGTGGAAGGGATCGCGGCCGTCGGGGCGGGCGTACTTCTCAGAGAAGGTGTCGTAGGCACGGCTGTTGGCTTCCATCAGCGCGAACAGAGGGCCGTAGAAGTCGCTCAGCTGGATGTTGACCCGCGTCAGTCGGGCCTGCCTCTGCGCCAGTCGCAGTCCGTTGAGATAGGTCGCCAGGTAGCCGATGAACGCCAGCCCGACGGTCAAGATCACTGTGGCCATGAGAGGTGATCGTAGGCCGCTCCGACCGGATCATTGGTCCGGTTCCCCTCGTATCCCCCCGACCGCCCCGGCCACAGCGGGTTTCTCCCACCTCATGCCCGCGCGCCCGCGCCAGGTCCTCGGCTGGGATCTCTCCGTCCAGGCCGGGTGCTGCGACCAAGAGCCGTATGGGGGCGCTTACTCGTGCTGTGCGCCCGCTGGGCCGCCACAAGGCATTCCGGGTACTGCATGACGAGCTGCCACTCTGACGCGAGCGTCCCGGTGCCGAAGTCCCCGCCGCGGAAGGGGCTTCTGCAGCGGCCGCCTCCAGGCGGAGGGGAACATCACCCGGCCTCACCGAGGGAACAGCAGGCTGAGGGCTCAGGTCCGTGAACGCTTCCGGTGTGCGCCACGAAGTCGCAGGCCAGCGGCGCGATTTGGCAACCGTGAGCGGTGCCTGCATGGCATCTGTCAAGCGCTCGTGCCCCGCGCCGCCGGTGCCGGGGCGGCTCGTGAACGGGGCTGAATGAGACGGCTGCACTCCTCACCGCAGCACCGGAGACAGCTCGCGGGTAGCTGTCGAAACCTCCACTAGGCAGCCTTGGGGCGCTCCGCACGCGTGCCCGGGGTGGGCACCTGCGCATCCTCGGACGAGAAGATTTCGTCTTCTCCGAAGTCCGGGGCGTGGAAGGGGTTTGTCGTTGGAGGCGGCGATACTGCAGTGGAACGGCGGGGTTTCCCTTCCAGGGCAGAGAACAGCGAAGTCGGGTCGATGAGAGGTCTGCCTTTCGTTACAGGTCCCTGATGGGGCCTGGCGTGCCGTGACCGGGCACAAGTGGTCCTACAGCTTGGTCATCTTGGCGTACGGGCTCAAGATCCGCATCTGGGCCGAGCCGAAATCCACGAGCGCCGCGATGCCGTCCTCGATGCCGATTACCCGGCCGAGGCCGTACATGTCGTGTGTGACCTGGTCGCCCATGGCGAAGTGCTTGGGAGCCGGTGTGACCGGGGCCTTGAAGGGGCTGGTGGGCAAATGACGCTTCGGTGCTGCAGGCTTTGTCATGGCTCAGTATGCGCCTACGTGTATCAGGCTCGCTGTGGCCGTCGGCACAGCTCGGGACGGGAACATCCGCGTCACGCCGCTGACCTGGGGTTTCGAGACCTGGTGCGGTGAAAACCGACCGCAGGTCTCCTTCGCTGACAGTGGCTGACCTCCGCATCAGGCACGCGTATGCCTCGCTGCACCCCCACTGTCGTCAGCCACGCTGTCGGCTTGTGTCATCGGCGAGAGACGGACGCGTCAGTCGATCCGTAACGAGAACTCCAGACGCGCTTCAGCAGGCGCCGCCGCGATGTGTTGCTTGCCCGCCCTGGCCAGAGACGACGTCCACTGCTTCCCGCGCCGCCTCAGGGCTCCTTGCAGAATGACCTTCTTGTGGCACGGTGGAGATGGATGTGTTCCCGTGCTTGGGGGTGACCATGGCACGGCGAAAGCGGTGGGAGGTCAGTGACGAGCTGTGGGCGGTGATCGAGCCGCTGCTGCCGAAGCAGGATGATGCCTCACTCTGAAGGAACCACGAATCCATGCTCATCGGTGACATCGACATCCACCCCATCTCCGACGGAACCTTCCGAGCTTCACCCGCCTACTTCGGCGACCACGCTCACCCCGACGGCCACGAGGACCTCTTCACCCGCCACGGCTTGGCCTGGCTCCCCATCGGCTGCTTCCTCGTACGCACCGGCGACCGGACAATCCTCGTCGACGCCGGCAGGCGGCGATGCATTCGAAGCCCCGGTCGCGGTGCAGGAGGGTCAGTCCCTGCAGTTCGGCCGTGGCGGCCACCACGAGGTCGACGGGCCCGGCGCTGCGGTGCTGTCCGCGCTGCTGTGTCGTACCCGCGTGCCACACTGCGGCCCATGTCACTCGCTGATCTCACTTTCGACCAGTGGCGGTCCTTCGAGTTGCCCACCGCACGCCGCGTCGCCCAGGAGGCCGCCGACCTCGTGAACGGCCGGTTGATCGGCGTAGAGACAACGGAGCATCTCGGCGCCCCGCTGCACCGCGTCCGGATCGAGCGGAACGGGCAGGAGTTCGCCCTGATACCCGAAGGCCCGGTATCCCTCGGCTTCGACCTCGACACCTGGCAGCCGACCCCGGAGCAGATCGCCGACTACGCCGAGAGCCAGGAACAGGGCTTCGACTACGAACCCGATCTGCGGGCCCACCTCGCACAGGTGCTGAGCCCACGCCGAAGCGTCGACCTCGTCACCGTGCTCATGGCCGTGGAGGACGAGAATCTGACCGAGCTGCCTGCTGACATGCCCGCTGTTCTGGCAGCTCGTGGCCTGCGGATGCCGAGCTCCGACGAGTGGGAACATGCCTGTGGCGCTGGGGCGGGCACCCTGTTCCGATGGGGGAACGACTGCCCTCTCGACCGCATCCCCTACGGGGACCCCACCGGTCCGCAGAACCAGCTGAATGCTTTCGGCCTGCGCATCGCCTACGACACGTACCGCACGGAGCTGACGAGCGATGGCGCTGCGGTCCACGGTGGAGACGGTGGCGAGTCGGTGTGCGGCGGCTACGGCCACATGTTGGCGTGGCTGCCCCTGGCCACCGCCAACCGCAGCCCTTCCATGGTTGAGTTCGTGTACGGCCCGGACGGAGAAGACCTCTGCGAGGACTTCTCCGTCCGGCCGGTGCTTACGCTCTGAGCCCGCGGAACTCCGCCCACACGCAGGGCGCTTCAGCCCGGCCAAGGCCGCCGGGTGCAACGCTGGGGAACCTGCCCCGCAGGCGGAGGCCCGGCAGTTCGCAGAGCGGGCGAACTGCCGGGCCCGGGCCCAGGGACCTGGGCCCAGCAGCGGGCGACACGACGTCGCTGTTCCTCATACGACGGCCTTGTACCCCTGCCAGCCCGTCGCGATCTTCGTACGGCCGCCGAACGACCCCTTGCCGTCACCACTGTTGCGGTACAGGTTGCCGCTGGTGTCGCGCGAGACGAGGTCCGTCCTGCCGTCGCCGGTGATGTCGCCGACTCCGACGACCGCGTTGTAGGAAGCGCCCCAGTTCGAGAACACCTTCACGCGGGCCTTGAAAGTGCCGCTGCCGGTGCCGTCGTACCGGTACAGGTTGTTCGACGTGTCCTGGGCGAGGAGGTCGCCGATGCCGTCGCCGTTCAGGTCACCGGCCCCGACGACCTTCTTGTACGTCTTCCAGTTGTCGTACAGCTTCACGCGCGCCGACAGCTTGCCCGTACTGGTGCCCTTGTACAGGTAGACCGTGCCGGTCGAGGCGTTGCGGGCGATCAGGTCCGGGCGACCGTCACCGCTCACGTCACCCGGCGCGGTCAGCACGTCGTACTGGCCCCAGCCGGAGGTACCGAGTGAGGTGTACGGCGTCGAGGGCGTCGCCGCCTTGCCGCAGGAGGGGCGGTAGGCGCGGAGGGCGCCGCTGCTCAGCCGGACCAGGACGTCGTTGCACCGGTCGCCGCTGAGGTCGCCGAACGGCACGAACTTCGCGGTGGTCGGCCAGCCGGCGCCGGAGACCTTGCTGCCCAGCGTGCCCGTGCCGGTGCCGCGCTGGATGGTGAGGGTGCCGGAGGAGTTGAGGGTGAGGACGTCACCGACGCCGTCGTTGCCCGCGTAGTCGCGCGGTGCCGCCGCTCCGGCCGTCACCGCGAGGTTGCCGGAGAGGCTGAGGGCGGCGCCCTGGCCGTCGGCGGGTTGGGCGGTGAGCGTCCAGGTGTAGGTGCCGTTGGTGACGAGGCGGCCCGCGGAGTCCTTGCCGTCCCAGGCGGCCGTCAGCAGACCGCGGGCGGCGGAGCCGGACACGGTACGCACGGTGGCGCCGGACGCCTTGTGGCGGACGATCACCTTCCAGGAGGCGGCGGGCTTCGACAGCCACCAGGTGCCGGACCAGCTCGCGGCCCCGGGGGTGACCGTGGAGTCGATGGCCGACAGTGCGGATGCCGGAACGCCGGTCGGCACGAGGTGGACGCGCTGCTCGTCGTCGGCATAGGCGACACCGCCGCCGAAGCGGTCCACGGTCCAGCTGGTGCGCACCCCGCTGACCCCGGTTCCGTACCGGCCGAGTTCGGTCCAGTTGACGAGCTTGCGGCTCGGCAGGTCGGTGTAGGACCCGCTGGACGGCAGACCGCCGTGCAGGTCGATGAGCGTCAGCCCGCTGTCGGAGTTGGTGCCGCCGACGTGTTGGACGAGGTAGCCGTCTCCGAGGAGGACCCTGCTGGCCGGGGCGGTGGCGGTGAGCTTGGTCGTACGGTCGTAGACGCCCGAGCCCTGGACGTCGCCCCAGGCGTCCACGCAGGTCCAGTACACCCAGCGGCCCACGGCCTGGAGGTCCGACGGGGTGCAGCCATTGCGGGTGGTGAAGGACTCCGCGGCGGTGCCGGACGGGAGCCGGGTGGCCGTGACCTTGCCTCCCGTGGCCGCGCCGCTCCACAGGGTGTTGCCCCAGACGGCCGCGGCGACCCGGTCGCGCTTCTGAAGGACCTTGCCCGCCGAGGCGTCGGGGAACTCGCCGATGTACTGGGTGCCGGAGGAGGCGCCGTCGACGACCGCGTACCGCCCGGAGAGGTCCTTGAGCTCCGGGCTGTCGTCGCCCGTGTCGAGGGTGGGGCCCCAGGTGGTGGCGCCGTTGGTGCGCAGCATGGTCAGGCCGGACTCGGTGGCGTCGCGGCGGCCGTGGTGGCCGGTGCCGTCGGCGAACATCGGGATGCAGCGGGTGGCGTCGGCGGAGCAGTCGCCGTCCCACCCGCTGACCAGCCCGTCCACGGTGGTTTTGGTGACGCTCGGGCTGCCGCTCGTGGTGAGCCAGGTGCTGCGATAGGCGCCGAGAATCGTCTGGGGCTCGTACAACGTGCTGTTGTCGGCCGTGGTGAGGATGCCGCTGCCGAGCGAGATGCCGTTGATCTGCGCGGGCATCGGCTGCACGGCGGTCAAGCGGCTGCGGGTGACCGAGCCGTCGGCGGCCGGGGCGATTCGGTACACGCCCCAGTCGAGGTCGCCCCGCTCGACGTACTGCGCGGCGCCCGCCACGAGGACCGAGCCGTCCGGCGCCTGGACGATCTGATGGGCGGCCGGGTCCATGACCTTGGTCAGGTCGGTGTCCGTGCCGTCGGACGTGAGGGCCCACAGCGGCTGGCCCCGGTACTTATTGTCGCCGGGCGACACCGGTTCGACACCGAGCAGCTTGTCGCCGACGATCCCGTACGCGGCTTGGTAGGTCAGGGCGCCCGTGTCGAAGGTACGGGGCGCGGCGGACAGGTCGTCGCGGTCGTACATGTCCACCTTGCCGCGCCCAGTGCGCAGCCGCAGCACCGAGTCGGCACCCAGCCGGAAGCCGGTCACCTCCCAGCCGTCCTGCGGGTTGACCCGGTCGGGCAGCGCGCTGAGCGCGCCGGTGGCAAGGTCGACGATGCCCCAGTGGCCCCAGCTTTCCTCGCTGTCGCCGGTGTTGTAGCGGAGGATGACGGACCGGGCGTCGCCGTCCTCGACCACCACGTTGGACGCGCCCTCCGGCAGCCCGGTCACGGGCGTCTCAGCGACCCCGCCCCCGTCCTGGACGCGCCACAGCTGGTAGGCGTTCGGGTTTCCGCTGACGCCGCTGGTGCTGGTGAGGACGGTGCTGCCGAAGGTGCCCCGGTAGGTGTGGTAGTCGGGCACGGGCACCACGGCGGTGCTGCCCGAGGTGCCCGCGCCCTGGAGGAGGGTGACTTGGGAGGCCTCCTCCGAGTAGAGGGCGACGGTGTCGGACCCGTCCCCGTAGTAGCCGGGCTGGAAGGACGCGGCCTCACGGAAGTAGCCGTTGTCGATGTCGTACTGCACCGGGACGTCCAGCCGCTTGTCCAGTGCGGTCGTGGTGCCGGTGGCGTAGTCCGTCCACAGGAACCGGTCGTCGCCCTCCTGGGCCCAAAGGAAGCCGCTGGTCCCCGCGTTGAGGATCTGCGTGGCCCTGGGGACGGCACGCGGGGCGGCAGGCAGCACGACCTCGCCGGCCGCGGCTGCCGACAGCGGAGCGGCTGCCGCCGAGGACGGTACAGCGGCGAGCGGAAGGCCGAGACTCAGTGCCGTCGCCAGGACGGCGGCGGTACGTGTCGCCGACGTGCCGAGGCGTGCTGAGCTTGAACCAAGAGCCTGTCTGTGTCGGCGTCGGCCGAGTCGTGCCACCGTTCCTCCTGAAAGGCAAGAAGAAGGCATGGCGGGACGTACGGCAACGCCCTGGCACTTCCCCCGGCCCCCCGGCCGCTCCCCCCACGCGCGTGACGGGGAGCCTAACAGCATGTCCATGACCGGCCATCGTGACCTACCGTCTGCGGGCATGCTGCTCCGGGCGACGGCTGCGCAGAGCCTGGCGGAAGCCCCGCGACGGTGCGTCGGACCCTGACCTGCGACTGTGCCGCGAGCTCCCGGTGCCCAAGTTCAGTCCACCGACGGCGACTTGGGTGGCTGCCGCGTTCGAGGCACACGAAACGTCATTTAGCCCGCCGGGGAACGGCAGGCTGAGGGCTCTCCCCCCGGGAAGGGGGCGGCCGACGCCCCGAATTCGCAGGGCAGCGACATTTTTCGGCATCGGGAGTGATGCGCGTACGGCACCTGCCAAGCCCTGCCAAGCCCTGCCAAGCACTCGTGCCCTCCGTGTGCCCGTTCTTCCTGCGCTTGCCGGGTCGAAACCGATGGAGAATTCCCACCAATACACAAGCCCCAGGCCGCTGACCTGGGGCTTCGAGAAGAGCGGTTGACGAGAATCGAACTCGCGCTCTCAGCTTGGGAAGCGACGGCGCTTGGGGAGCCGGATAACTTCTGACCTGGGCGTACGTGCTCTGGTGTGGCGCCCGGGAGCGTGGGATCGAACCGTTGTTGAGCATGGTTCACCGGTCCTATGGGCACGCCATGGGCACGCCGTCGTGTCAGAGAAGTGGAGGGGGGCCTCTCGGGGGCTGACGGGCGGCTGAGCAGCGGAAGCGAGCGTCGGCCGGAAGGCAGCCGTTGCGGGAGCACCGGAGGAGAGATCGCCGACGGCCTCGGCCTTGTCGTTTGGATCAGGTTGGCTGTGAGGGGTGGTGTGCTGCCGGGGATGTGTCGCTGCGGGCAGTGGCGCCGGACGCGGTAGCTGCGGGTGGGGGGTGTCTGTGCCACGCCGGGTTCGCCAGGACAGGGAACCAGGCGACTCCTCGGCTGCCCGCCGCTGCTTCGAAGCGGCTGTGTCAGTGCCTCCCCTTACGGTGTGCTCATGACTCCTGAGATGTGGGACCGGTTAAGTCCCTTCCGTAATCCGTCTCTCGGGGATCCTCCGGCATGCGCGTACTGATCAGTGACTGCCGATCAGTTCGCCGCTGAGCGTCTTGTCTTCCCGGGTCTGCGGCCCTCGTCACACCTCCTTGGCCTGGCCGGTCCAGCAGCCGAGCGCCGATGACGGCCGTCTGGAGCACGTAGCGGTGGGCCGGGTCCGAGGGGTTGGCACCGGTGTCACCGCCTGCACGAAGATCGTCACCGGCCACTGGGCTGCGAGATGCGCCGGAACCTCCGCCACGGCCGCCGGCGCACGGGAGGCGCGCTGGTCGCCCGCGGTGAGTTCTCCATCGTCATCGCCGGCCTCGCGCAGTCACCGTCGGCATCGAACCCGCCCTGGGCCCCCTGGCCACCGCATCCGCCCTGATCCTGGTCGTCCTCGGCCCCCTCACCGTCCGCTGCACCGAACCCCTGGCCACCCGCCTGTCCGGCCGCCGCCGCAAGCCCGCGGCCATGGCCGGCGCCGAGACCCCGGGTGACGTTTCACGTCTGCCGTGCACTCTGTGAGTACCGAGTCCGCGCCCCACAGGTCGACGGCGACCGCCCGGCCGGACGTCGGTGACGCAACCACTCCCCGAACCTCTCTCCGCGCCGCCCTTGACTCCCCCCGAGAGCGGCATGGAGAGGGGCCCGGGGCGGCCGGGGCTCCGCCACGCACGGGGACCCGGCCGCCCCACACACCCTTCGGACCGGCAGCGGCCGGTCAGCCCTTCTCCTCGATGCTCACCGGCCGGTCGTTGCGCAGTTCGGTGAAGAGCCTCTTCGCCTTCGCCGCGTCCCACTTCACCGCGTCGCCCTTCGACGTGCTGATTCCGCGGCCGGCCACGGGGACGTTGAGCTGCCTGCCGCCTCCGGACGAGACGCTCCTCATCGCCTGGAACAGCGAGACGAGGGTGCGCAGTTCCATGTCCTTGTCCACCACGAGGTTGTCCAGCGCCGCGCCCAGAAGGGGATACGTCCGGAACGGATTGAGCGCGGTACCCGGTGTGGCCGCCTTGTGGGCGAGCGCGGCGAGGAACTTCTGCTGGTTCCTGCTGCGCCCCAGGTCGCCCTGGGCCTCCTGGTGCCGCTGGCGGACGAACGCGAGCGCCTGGGCGCCGTCCAGGGTGTGGCAGCCCTTCGTCAGGTCGAGACCCGACTTCTTGTCCTTGATGTTCCGGTCCACGCACATGTCCACCCCGCCGACGGCATTCACGACACCGACGAAGCCGCCGAAGCCGATCTCCGCGTAGTGGTCGACGCGGAGGCCCGTGTTGAGCTCGACGGTCCGCACGAGCAGCCGGGCGCCGCCCAGGGAGTAGGCCGCGTTCAGCTTGTTCTTCGCCGGGCGGTGCCGCTTGCCGGTGTCGGGGTCGAGGTACGACGGGAGGGTCACCCACGAGTCGCGGGGCAGGCTCACCATCGTGGTGCCGTGGGCGCCGGTGTGCAGCAGCATCATCGAGTCGGTGCGGCCACCGCCGCCACCGCCGGCGTGCAGATCCTTCCTGGTCTGTTCGGACAGGCCGTCACGGCTGTCGGAGCCCACGATGAGGTAGGTGGTCCCCTTCCCCTGCGGCGGACGGTCCGCGACCTTGCCGAGGTCGACCGCCCGGTCGAGCTCGAAGTCGGCCCATGCGTACGTGCCGCCGCCGGCGAGGAGCAGCGCGCAGAGGAGGAGTGCCAGCAGGCGGGCGATACGTCGCCGTCGGCTGGGGCGTACCCAAGGGGGCCGCGTGCTGCGGGTGTGACCGCCGCCGGGCCGCGCCTCGTACGGGCTCGGAACGTGTTCCTCGTACGGCCGTGTCCGTTCCGTCTGCTGTGTCTGCAGCGTTTGTTGCGTCTGTGCGATGACCTGTCCTGTGATCACTCGGGGCGCCGGTGTCTCCCCGTTCCAGTCATTCCAGTCATTCATGTCATCCATGGGTCCACCCCCTGATCACCTCGACGACAACTCCCGTGCGGCGACCGGCTGTCTGAGCTGTTCGGTGGCGGCCGTCCCGGAACGCTGCATGCGGTGCCACTTCAGCCGGGTGCCGCCCAGGAGGGCGAACACGGACTGGATGACGACCAGATACATCAGCTGCCGGTAGACGAAGAGCTGGAACGGCATCGACCACAGGGCCCGCAGCCTCTCCCCGTCGAGCCGCAACGCGTAACCGGCACAGAGCAGTTGGACGGCGAGGAAGGCGAACCACACCCCCAGCGACTGCATGTGGTCCTGGAAGAGCACTCCGTACAGCGCGAAGAGGTCGACGACCGGCGCGATCAGCGGCAGGACCACCTGAAAGAGCATCAGGTACGTCAGTCCGCGGCGGGCGAAGCGTCCGGACGGGCCCACTTCGAGGACGGCTCGGCGGTGCTTCCATATCGCCTGGAGCGTGCCGTAGCACCAGCGGTAGCGCTGCCGCCACAACTGCCGCAGCGAGGTGGGCACTTCGGTCCAGGCGACGGCCGACTCCTCGTAGACCACCCGCCAGCCGGCCCGCCACAGGGCCATCGTGAGGTCGGTGTCCTCGGCGAGGGTGTCCTCGCTGACCCCGCCGACGCCCAGCAGCCCGTCCCGGCGGAAGGCGCCGATGGCTCCCGGGACCGTCGGCATGCACTCCAGCACCTCGAACATCCGCCGGTCGAGGTTGAAGCCGAAGACGTACTCCAGGTGCTGCCATCTGCCCAGCAGCCCGCGCCGGTTGCCGACCTTGGTGTTGCCGCTGACCGCGCCGACGGCCGGGTGGGCGAGCGGCTGGATGAGCCGGTACAGGGCGTCGGGCTCGAAGACGGTGTCCGCGTCGACCATCACGACGATGTCGTACGAGGCGTGCGCCAGGCCGGTGTTGAGCGCGGCCGCCTTGCCCGAGTTGGGCTGCCGGATCACCCGCACCCGGGGGTCGTCGATCCAGGTCGCGAGGTCCGCCGTCCGATCCGTCGACCCGTCGTCGATCACGATGACCTCGAGGTACGGGTGCGTGGACGCGAGCAGTGAGTGGACGGTGGACTCGATGCCGGCCTCTTCGTTGTACGCCGGTACGAGCACCGTCACGGGTGCGCCGACCTCCCGCAGCCACGGCGAGCCGGGGCGGAAGCGGGTCAGGCGCCGGACATGGGCGCGCGCGAAGACCGTCAGCATGACAAGCCGCAGCACGCCCAGGAGGCCCAGCGCGAGCAGCACCCAGGTCATGGCGTTCGTGAAGGCGTGACCGGCGGTCGTGGTCCAGATCAGTGCCTTGCCCTGCCACCGTTCGGCGGTGGACACCCGGGTGTCGGCCGGGGGCATGCCGAGCGCGTCCGTCACGGTGGTGAACCGGTCGGCGTGCCGGTTGCCGAGCAGGTCCTTCGTCTCCTGGTACGCCAGGTCCGTCTGGCTGAACTGGCGGACCATGCCGTACTTCGGATCACGGTCGGGCCGGTCCGCGGCGACCAGCGCATAGCCGTCCGCGGCGGCACGCCGGGCCGCCGTCCACTCGGCGCCGCACAGCGTGTCCACCTGGGAGGTCAGCGGCATCCGCAGCAGGTCGGTGCGGATGCCCGCCGAGCCGGCGAGGGTCTTCTGGGTGAGTGTCAGCTCCATCGCGCTGCGCACGCGCGACGAGGAACCGAGGTCGGCCCCGGTGTAGGTGTTCGAGCCGATCTCGTGGCCCTCGTCGAGGATCCGCCGCACCAGCTCCGGATGGCGGGCCGCCTGCGCACCGAACAGGAAGAAGGTCGCGTGCGCATGATGCCTGCGCAGCAGGTCGAGAAGGCGCGGGGTCCATACGGGGTCGGGTCCGCCGTCGAAGGTGAGCGCGACGGTGCGTGCGGGCACGGCCGAGGACTCGACGTCGTCCCCGCTGATACGGCGCAGGACCGGACCGCTTTCGTCCACGGTCTTGGGCGCGGGCCCGGTGCAGGGGATGCGTGACTTGGCCGCGTCGACCTCATGGGTGGTCCAGCCCTCGAAGAGCAGGGCGGCGAAGACGACGGACAGGGTCAGGGCCAGCAGCCGCCAGTGACCGCGGGGCTCGCGGGAACGGGCGTGCCGACGTCGTGCCGAACGACTCACACCACGCTCCCCGGAGTGACGTTAATCACAGCTGAATCGGTGGTTGTTCGGCGGGAGCTGGGGGCGGCCGTGAGTGCTCCGAGGGCAGTGCGGACGGGTGGGTCGGGCTCGTGCCCGAGACCGCATGCCCCGGTGGGAGACGTCGATCTGACGGCGCGGACAACGACGAGTGCGGTGGCACTCCACGTGCTCTTCACAAGGGTGCCGAAGGTGTCGGCACCCGATGAAGGGGCGTGCGTTATCTGCTGGTTTGTCTTCCTGCCGAGCTGTTGCATGGGCGGCGAGTGTAGTCACGGGCGATGCCGTGGGTGTGTCCGAAACGAACAAGGCGACCACCGTGCCACGGAGGGTGTGACGCTCGGCCCTGCCAGTGCGCTGGACTAGGTGGATATGGGGAAGTGGGCCCCGCGGGCCCTCCCCGGAAGTGGATCTCCTGGAGGTCGCGCCCCGTCCTGACCGACTGTTTTCGGCCATCCGGCCGGTGTACGGTGCCGGGGCACCGAAGTCGGCAAAGGGAAGAACTGCCTTGTGACGACGATCCAGCACAGCCGGGCGGGAAGACGGCAGGCCATGCGCCGGATCCGGCCCCGGCGCTCTCCCGCGGCACCGCTGCTGCTGCTCGCCTGGACGGGCGCCGCCGCCGTGCTGTGGCTGTGGTGGCACAACACACCCGCCGTCCCCGCGACCACCGCCGACCGGCTGGTGAACGCGGGCCGGATCACCGGACTGCTCGCCGGCTATGCGATCGCCCTGGTGATCGCCCAGATGGCGCGCGTCCCGGCCCTCGAGCGCCGCGTCGGGTCCGACCGTGTGGTGCGCTGGCACGCGAGAAGCGGCCGCTACGCGCTGACCCTGACCCTCGCCCATGTCGTGCTTGTCCTGTACGGATACACGCTGCAGGCGGACACCGGCATCGTGGCGCAGACGGTCACCGTCGTCACCGACTACCCACACATGATCGAAGCGGCCGTCGGCACGCTGCTGCTGCTCCTCGTCGGCTTCGTGTCCGCCGGTGCCGTACGGCGCCGTATGCGCTACGAGCTCTGGTACTACCTGCACCTGCTCACCTACGCAGCGGTCTACCTCGTCTTCTGGCACCAGCTCGCCACGGGCAACGAGTTCGTCGGTGACGCCACCACCCGTACGGCCTGGTACGCCCTGTACGTCGCGGTCGGTGCCCTGCTGCTGTGGTACCGCGTGCTCACCCCGGTGCGGCTCAACCTCCGGCACCGCATGCGGGTCGAGTCGGTCGTGCAGGAGGCGCCGGACGTGGTCTCCGTGCTGATCCGCGGCCGGCGGCTGCACCGGCTGGGCGCCGAGGCGGGGCAGTTCTTCCGCTGGCGGTTCCTCGCCAAGGGGCTGCGGTGGAGCGCCAACCCGTACTCGTTGTCGGCGCCGCCCCGCCCCGACCTGCTGCGGATCACTGTCAAGGCCGTCGGCGGGCACAGCGCGGCGCTGGCCGGGCTCAGGCCGGGCACACGCGTGTGGGCGGAAGGGCCATACGGGGCGATGACCGCCGCCCGACGCAGCCGCGGCAAGGTGCTGCTGCTCGCGGGAGGGGCGGGCATCACCCCCCTTCGCGCCCTGTTCGAGACGCTCCCCGGGGCACCCGGGGACCTGACGCTGCTCTACCGGGCCCGCACGGAGGAGGAACTGGCGCTGCGGGACGAACTGGAGGCGATCGCGGACGCACGCGGAGCGCAACTGCTGTACGCGGTCAACAGCCCGGACGGGCGACGGCCCGCGATCACCTCGAAGAAGCTGCGCCGCATCCTGCCGGACATCGCGCGACACGACGTGTACCTGTGCGGACCGCCGGGACTGGCCGAGGAGTCGTACGCCGCACTCCGCGAGGCGGGCGTCCCGCACCGCCATATCCACCACGAGTCCTTCGAGTTCTGAGGCGGCGCCGTGACACTTCGTCCTGCTGATGCGCTGGTGCTCCCGTGAGAAAGAAGCATCCGTTCCGCCACGCGCTGCTGGCCACCGTCGGCACTGTCTCCGGCATCGTGCTGCTGCTCGCGCTCAAGCCGACCACGGACCCGTCGCTGACTCAGGCCGAGCCCGCGATCACGCCGAGCGCCGCCGCGTCCGCCTCCCCGTCGGCGTCCTCGAACTCCCCGTCCGCGCCACCCTCGCCGTCGAAGAAGCCCAAGAAGAAGCACCAGTCCTCTCCCTCGACCACCGCGCAGCCGTCGCACACGACGTCCGCCGCCCCCGCGAGAACGAGCAGCGCCCCCTCCGCACCGAAGACCACCTCGGCCGCCCCCACCACCCGTACCGTCACCGGGTCCACGGCCCAGACGAAGTACGGCCCGGTCCAGGTCCGGATCACCCTCACCGGCAGCAGGATCACCGGGGCGACCGCCGTCCAGTCTCCGGACGAGACGGCGCGGAGCAGGGACATCAACTCCACGGCCGTCCCCAAGCTCAACCAGGAGACGCTGCAGGCGCAGAGCGCGAACATCGACACGGTGTCAGGTGCCACGTACACCAGCGCGGGCTACCGACAGTCCCTGCAGAGCGCCCTGGACCGGGCCGGCGCCTGACACATCGACCAATCGACCTCATTGACCGATCGACCACGGACGCGGACGGGTCGGCGGAGGGCTTCCCGGCGCCGGCCGCGCGGTGCGTCGCCCCCGCCCCCGTGGCCGCCTGCCGCTCCGCCGTGTCGTCCCCGCCGAACGGCGCGCGCAAGGTGAGCGCCACGACTCCCAGCGCGGCGGCCACCACGACGGAGGCGATCAGCACCGTATGGCGATGCATGAGCCGACGGGGCCGACGCGGCGGCGCGAGCGCGCCCGGCACGTCGACGACGACCGGCTCACCGTTCTCCTCGCCGACGCCGGCGACCCGGCCGGATACCCCCGTTGCGCCGGGGAGGGCGGCACCTGCTCGGTCCCCGCCTACAACCACGACGTGGCATACGGCGCGGGCGGCAACTTCACCCACCAGGTCACCACCGGCGCTGTCGCCTGCACCAGCGCCCACTTCGGCGGCGACCCCGTCTACGGCACCGCCAAGTCCTGTTACGTCGCGCCCGCCGGTGTACCGGCCGGCGGCTGGGCCAAGTGCGCTTCCCAGAACGGCACTTGCTCGACCGTCGCGGGACAGCCCGCGATGTACGGCGCCTACGGCGCGTTCAGCACCATCACCGCCACCGGCAACACCCCCTGCACCGACGCGACCTTCGGCGACCCCGTCTACGGCCAGTCGAAAGACTGCTACACGGCCACCGGCGGCCCGGTGGGCTACAGCAAGACCGCCTGCGCCGCCCTGGTTGCCGCATTCGGTGACCAAATGCTGCGGATGCCGGCAAGCGGTGATCAGGGCAGTACCGCGGCGTAGACGACCCGAAGGCTTTGGGGTGCATGCGGGGTACCGTCTGGCAGCGTTCGTTGGGGAACGGCAGGCTGAGGGCTCTCTCTACGTGATCTTGCATGGCTTGGCGTGAAACCACAGGTCAGCGGTGTGCGCCGGTATGGGGGCAGCGGCAGGATGGTCCCAACCAAGCGTTTGTGCCCTCCGCGTGCCCAATCCTCGAGCACGCCCTGTGGTGAAAAACGCCGGAAAGCCAGGGGCAAAACGCAAACCCCAGGCCGCTGACCTGGGGTTTCAAATGGAGCGGGTGACGAGAATCGAACTCGCGCTCTCAGCTTGGGAAGCGATGGCGCTTGACTGGCCCGTCTACCTCTGACCTGCGGAGATGCGCTGTGTCGACATGGTTGTTCCGGTCGGATCGCACCCCTGTTGACCGTGGTTGACCGCTCTTAAGGGCACGCCAAGGGCACGGAGCAGTAGGGCGTCGAGGCAGGGGTCTACGGTGTCGCTTCCATGTGCTGGATGCCTGGACTCCCATGCCGGCTGGATGGTGCTGTCGCGAATGCACCTGGATGCCGTCTCTCGGAGTTCGTCCTCGGCTCGCCCGGACAGGCCGGTGCCAGGAGCTGGTCAGGACGAAGCGTTTTCCCTCTGCCTTGGCAGGGCCGCAGGCCGTTGTGCCTGCGGCCCCGCTCGGGTGTCGGAGTCAGGACGGGTCGCCGTACTGGAGGCCGCGTCCGTTGGTGCCGATGTAGACGCGGCCGTAGGTGTCGGGGTCGCCGGTGATGACGCCGACGCCGCCGATGCTGCCCCACTGGTGGGCGTCGTCGTTGACGCGGAGCCAGGTGGCGCCCTTGTCGGTGGAGCGGAAGACGCCGGTGACGTCCTTGACGGTACCGATCAGGTACAGGGCCTGGTAGGAGGTGCCCGGCTTGGCCTTGCCGAAGCCGAGGGCGGAGGCGGACTTCACCGAGCTGAGCGTGGTGAAGGTACGGCCGCCGTCGGTGGAGTGCATCAGTCCCTTGTCACCGCCGGCGATCCACAGGTCACCGGCGATGCCGGGGACGGCCGTGAGCCGGCCGGTGGGCAGGTTGCCGGCGCGGGCGGTGAAGGTCGCGCCGCCGTCGGTGCTGGCGTGGAGCGTGCCGCCCGACAGTGAGTAGAAGGTCTTGGCCGAGGAGCGGTCGGCGACGACCACGGCGTCGGTGCCCAGGCCGCCGACCTGCGACCAGCTCGCCCCCTTGTCGGTCGAGCGGTACGGGACCTGGCCGGCCTCGGTCCAGACGATGGTGGAGCCGTCCGCCGCGAGCGCGACATGGCCGTCCTGGGCACCGGCCACCGGCTCCGACTTGAAGCCGTTCCAGCTGCGGCCACCGTCGGTGGAGTAGGCGCCGTCCTGCGCGCCGCCACGGCCGACGCGGACCATCATCGAGGGCTTGGACTGGGCGAAGTCGATGTCGGTGCTGTTGGTCATCATCGGGTTGCTCAGTCGCCCGGTGGGCACCTTGGTCAGGGAGTCGTGCCGGAAGCCGCCCTGGTCGCCCATGGCGGTGATGACGGTGGCGCCGCCAGGCGGGGCGATCGCGTCCATCAGCGCGGTCTCCTCAAGGCCGCGGGCCCCCGCGGTCCAGTGGCTGGTGCCGCCGCTGTCGGAGGCGTTGGCGTCCTTGCTGCGCCAGATGCCGTTGCCGGTGCCGTACAGCACGTGCCCGGAGTTGAAGGGATCGATGGCCAGGGCGGTCATCCAGTGCCCGGTGTGAGTGCCGATGTAAGGAGCGGCGGAGGCGTTGCGCACCGACTTGTCGGCCAGTGCCTTCCAGGTCGTGCCGCCGTCGGTGGTCCGGTAGATCTCGTCCTCGGGCCACCAGCGGTCGAGGGTGGTGACCATCACCGTGGACGGCTTGCGCGGGTCGACGGCCAGACCGGAGAAGCCGTAACTGCCCTGGGACGGGGAGACGTTCTTCCACGCCCCGCGGCTCGGCGTGTACTTCCACACCGACCCCGCCGTCACGCCGTTGGGTCCGAGGACGTTGGTGTACGTCAGGTACAGCGAGCCGTCACCGGAGAGCACTCCGTGTTGCGGCAGCTGGCCGGTGGGCTGCCCGGAGACGGCCTGCCAGGTGCTGCCGCCGTCGGTGGAGCGGTACAGGGAGGTGGACCTGTCGCCGACGCCGACGTAGATCGTCTTGCTGCCGGCCGGGCCGTACGTCACGAAGGAGATGCCCGCGCCGCTGCTCGCCCCGTCCTTGACGGGGAACGAGGAGACCTGACTCCATGTCACGCCGTGGTCGGTGCTGCGCCACAGGCCGTTCCTGCGGGTGCCAAGGAGCAGGGTGCCGTTGTCTGCGGGGTCGATCACGAGCCGTTCGCCCGCCCCGCGGCCGTCCTCGTTGGCGCCCAGCTTGAAGGGCAGACTGGTGCGCTTGAAGGTGCGGCCCCGGTCGGTGGAGCGCAGGACCGCGCCGTTGCCGGCCCACTCGTTGGTGTAGGTGCCCGCCCCTAGGTAGAGCCGGTCGGGGTCGACGGGGTCGGTGGCCACCGAGTCGATGCCCAGCAAGTTCCAGTCCTTCTCGCCGATCCAGTCGGTCAGCGGGATCCACTGCTCGGCCGCGGTGTCCCAGCGGTAGGCGCCGCCCATGTCGGTGCGCGCGTACAGCAGACCCTTCTCCCGCTGGTTGAACACCAGCCCGGTGACGTAACCGCCGCCCACCACCTGGGCGTTCTTCCACCTGTACGGTCCGGCCGCGGCCGTGGTCTGCGCACCGCCGGCCCCGGCCGCCGGGGCCTCGACCGTCTTCACCAGCTTCCACTGCTGGTTGCTGCTGCCCCTGCCGGGATACTGGATGACTGCCGCGGCGTCGGCCGTGGAGCCCCCGGAGACGTCCAGGACCTGGCCGCTCCTGCGGGAGGTGAAGGTGACGGCGTCGGAACCGCTCACATCGCTGATCCGCCACTCCTGGGAGGTGGAGGAGCTGTCGGTCTGCTGCTCGGCGGCGGCCGCCTGGGCGGTCGAATTGCCCGTTATACCCAGCACTTTGCCGCTGTTGCGGTTCACCAGCTCGTAGTAGCCGTCCCCGGTGGGTCTCAGCTTCCACTGCTGGTTGGCGGTGTTCTGGTTGGTCCACTGCTGGATACGGGCGCCGTCGGCGGTGGAGAAGCCGTTGACGTCCATCACCTTGCCGCTGCGTACGGAGACCAGCCGGTAGTAGGCATCGCCGTCGACCGTTGCGGCCTGCGAGTCCTCCTGCGCGAACAGGAGATACGGCACGACGATGGCGGGCACGCCGAGCAGCAGACCGGTCGCGGTCCAGCGACGACGGTGACGCCCGCGGCGCCCGCCGTTCGTGGGGTTGTTCATGGGGAGGTGTTCTCCTTGCATGCCGTTCACCAGAGGTAGGCGGACCCAGGCACCGGAACTGGCGGGATCCGATCCCCTTGTGGTCACAGGCTCCGCAAAGGGTTGCCTCGAGCCGGGAACTTTCTTCCGGTCACCTCGTGGTGAGGTAGACGTTGATCAGCGTCCGGGTGACGCTGGTCCCTTGGCGTCGACGGCCTCGGCCCGGAATGACACCGAACCGGGCATCCTCGGGCCGCTCGGCCTTACCGACCGCTTGCCGTCGGCGGTCGTGCGGACGGCCGTGTTCTTCCAGGTGCGCCCGCCGTAGTACGACACCTGCGCGGTCGGCGACTTGAGACTCCGCGGCGCGGCAGCCGCGCCCTCGGACCCGCTGGGAGACCCGCGACGACATGCACGACGTGTTTCTACAACTCGCCCACTGCATGATCCTCGCCTGCAAGAAACCCAGCGTTGTGAAAGGAGCCCTAAGGGCACGCCGAGAGCACGCCACTCTCGAATTGGACTAGGCAACAAACAAACCCCAGGCCGCTGACCTGGGGTTTCAATTTGGAGCGGGTGACGAGAGTCGAACTCGCGCTCTCAGCTTGGGAAGCGACGGCGCCTGGACAGGCTCGATGGGCTCTGACCAGCACAGATACCTGACCCTTGAGGTGGTTGAGTGGGCCGGACTGCACCGCTGTTGACCGTGGTTTTCCGTCCTTACGGGCACGCTATGGGCACCGCTCCGGAGTAATAGGTCTGGGGGAGGGGACGACGAGCCTGGGGAGGATTCCGCGTCCAGGTGTCTCGTGCCCAGGACAGGTGTGGTTGCGGATGCGTAGGTGGGGTCGGCTTCCGGCTGTCATTCGACATCGACTCCATAGGCGCGAGCGAGGCCGTCGAGGCCGTCCGCCCATCCCTGGCCGAGGGCCCGTAGTTTCCATGCGGGTCGGCCGTCGACGGTGTGCCGATACAACTCGGCGACGACCATGGCTTGGATATCCGGGTTCGCGGAGGGCTGGAAAGCCCATGCCGCCCCGGTCACGCAGTCCATGTGCAAGGCGGCGTGGGTGAGAGAGCCGCAGTTCAGGCCCGTGTCGACGTCCATGTTGATGGCGATGGCGACGCGGCGCACTCGCTCGGGCAGGGCAGCCAGGTGAAGGGTGGCGCGTTCGACGGCGTACGGACCCTCCTGCTGCTTGCCCAGAAGCCGTGCGGCACCGTCGGCAGCGAAGGGTTGGTTGTAGAAAACGAAGTCCTCGTCAGCCGCCACCCGGCCGTCCTCCCCGGTCAGGAAGAGGGTGAGGTCCGCGTCCGCGCCGGCGAAGCTGAAGGCGACGCGCAGCCCCTGCCAGGCGTCCTCGGGCAGGACAAGGGTCTGGCCGGGGACGAGCGAGGCAGGCGGTGCGGGCGGTGTGGTCGGTACAGGAGGCGGTCCCGCCGACGTCTCTTGCTTCCATTCGGCGAACGGCTTGATCTGGTAGGGATCGGTGAGTGGGGCCCGGTCGTCGGGTGGGGTGGCGGCGCCGAGGGTGACGTCGATGTCGGCGAGTGACGGTTCGTCGGCGCCGGGTTCGTCCTGAGCATGGTCGAGCAGGTCCTGGAGGCCGGGCACGCGGCTGGCCTCCAGCGGCTTGATCGCGCTGGACAGGTTGCCCGATGCAGTGGTGGTGACAGAGCAGGCGACGTCCTGCCCGATGTCCTGGAAGCGCAGGGCGTCCTCGGGTTCCCGCCAGGGCGTGGACTCGATCGCCTGGCGCGTCCAGCGGCCGTAGGCCACGAAGCCGAGGCGCTGGGTGTCGGGCAGGCGGGTCAGTACGGCGAGGTCGATGGCCGTGATGCCAGGTGCGGTGGCGAAGCCCTCCTTCAGCGTGGCGACGATGTTGGAACCCATGGACGTCAGCCACCACAGGACGCGATCCCGCTTGGTGAGGTTCTTCAGCGTCGGGCGTCCGCCGGGCGTGAGCCCAGGCGTCTGACCGGGCATGGAGTCGAGGTCCTGTTGCCGCACAACGACGGACAGGACCGAGCCGTCCACGCCTACGGCACAGCCGGCGGCCGGGTTGTCCGAGAAGGCGGTGTTCACCGCCTCGCAGACGGTGTCCTCGTCATTGGCGAGCAGGGCTTGCCACCAGTGTTCGGCCTCGTCCGTCAACTGATGGCGGATCTCTCGCAGTCGCGCTGTCTCGGCGGCCAGGTAGGCGGGCGCGTCCTGTTCCGCCCTTTGCCTGGCGGCGGCCCTCTCCGCGCGGGCCAGCCGCCCGACGCCCTGAAGGTGGAACGTCCGGGCTTCGGCGAGCGCCCAGGACAGGCTCGGTTGGGGAGCGCCCGGGATGACGGGCGGATGCGCCGCGGGGAAGGACTCCAGATGAACGCTGGTCATCTGCCGCCTCAGCTCGCGCAACTGAGCGATGGTGCACCACGCTCCGCTTCCTGCTGAGCCCGCTCCGCCTGACGGCGCGCCCGGTCCAGTTGCGCGACCGATGGGGTGACCGTACGAGATCGTGCCGTACGCCGCGTACTGGTGCGCCGTCGATTGCCGCCGAGGGAACTCGACGCGTAGAAGGGGCCGAGTCCGGTCGACATCCTGGCGCCGCCACTGCCCACGCTGAGCCTCGCCGCACGTGGCCCGATCGAGGTGCGTACTCCACGAGTGGAGACCCGCACACTCATCCCGGGCACACCGACACGGAAACCGAACCCCATGACATACCCCTCTCCCCAGGAACAGTCTGGCACCCGGACGGGGCCTGTGAGATCGGCTCGGCTGATCCTCGGCAACGGGACGTGGGGAAGTGCGCCGGATACATCAATCCGGTACATGGACTACTCTTGGTACATGTCCATGAAGCGCACCAACGTCTACGCCGACCCCGAGGACCTGGCCATCATCAAGGAGGCCGCGAAGCGCCGAGGTATAAGCGAGGCCGAGATCATCCGCCAGGGCATCCACCTTGCGGCCATGGCGAACCGGGTCTGGGACGAGCCGTTGTTCTCACGCACCTTCGAGGGGCCAGGGCGCACGCTGTCCAAGCCGGAGGTCCGCGACACGGTCGCCGAGGCCGTCCGGCGTGAGACCGGCTCAGGGTCCGGATCTGCCGCGTGATCATTGTCATCGCCGATACGTCCGGCCTTCTGGCAGCCCTGGACTCGGCTCATCCGGAACACCGGGCGGCGAACGAGGCGATCATGGCGGCGGGCCTGCTGGTCATGTCCCCGCTCCTGCTGGCCGAACTGGATCACGTGGCGACGCGTGAGCTCGGCAGAGAGGCCGCCCTCAGCGCGGTCGACGACCTGCGGCGTTGGATGAGCCGGGGTCGTGTCGTCCTGCCGGAGATCACGGAGGACCACCTGGGCGCCGCCCAGTCTGTCCGTGTCCGCTACCGCGCGCTGGACCTCGACCTCGCCGACGCGGTGAACGTGGCGCTTGCCGCCGACTATGACACGGACGCGATTCTCACCCTCGACCGACGAGACTTCCGGGCCGTACGCCCCTTGGGCCGCTACAAGGCGTTCCGAGTGCTCCCCGACGACCTCCCGCTCTGACGCAGGACCCTCGGCGGTCAAATGCCCGCTCCCACAAGGGGCTTGTGCACCGCCCACGATGAAGCACGTGCACGACGGTTATCGCCCTCGCCCGGGAACAGCGGGCTGAGGGCTCACCTCCGGCTCATCTACGTGAAAGTGCAGGTCAGCGCCACGCTGTGACGTGATTGGGGCACCCTCTCAAGGCGCGCGTGCCCTCTGCGTGCCCAATCTCGGGGTACAGAAGGACTCGTAAAACGCAGCAGCGGCTCCCCAATGAAACAAGCCCCAGGCCGCTGACCCGGGGCTTCAAGAAGAGCGGGTGACGAGAATCGAACTCGCGCTCTCAGCTTGGGAAGCGACGGCGCTTGGGTGGCGGCACGGCTTCTGACCTGCAAGTACGTCGCCGGGGGTGCAGTTTGAAGGGTTGGCTTCGCACCGCTGTTTACCGTGGTTGTCCCGTCTTATGGGCACGCTTTGGGCACGCACCCACTTGGGGGCACTGCGCGGGGGCCGGACCGCTCCGCTGCGGTGGGACAGCTGCGGGTGCGGGATGGCCCCGACATATCGGCTTGCCGATGCACACCCCTATGAGGGCGTAGGCGGTCTGCGGGCTGATCCGCACGGTGCGCGGCGATTGCCTCGGCCGGTCAGGTGGGCCTGTTCGGGCTCCGGGAGAAGGCCGTGTCGCCGGCCAGTGCCACGATCGCGTCCTTGATGAGCAGCACGTGCGGCGGGTAGTCCTGCGCTTTGTCCCCGGGGGCGTCCAGGGCGGAGGTGCGCCAGACCTCTGCTCCGGTGCGGCTGTCCAGTGCCAGCAGACGGCCGAAGCGGTTGGAGAAGTAGACCCGCTTGTACGTCGCTGACACCGCGGGCGCGGACAGACTCTCCATGTCCGTTGTCTTCTGCCAGAGTTGTTTGCCGCTGTGGGCCGACACCGCGGTGACCGTCCCGTCGGACCGGACGAAGTAGACGACGCCGTCCACGAGTGTGGCCGCGCCGGTCAGCGGATGCGCCAGCGGTATCCGTCTGACCTGCCCGGTGTCCGGGGCCACCCGCAGCAGCGCGTTGTACGGCCGTTCGTACCCGGCTTCGTACACGTCCTTCGCGGTCTGGGGGGCGAGGAACAGGGGCTGCCCGCCGACTGCGCCGAGCGCTTCCGCCTTCTTGGGCAGCGTGGCGGTCTTGGTCAGGCTGCCGGGGCCGAGCTTCATCAGTTCGACCGGGGCCTGGCCGGGCTCGGTGCCGGCTGAACACAGGGCGTAGGGGGCGCCTCCCAGCGCCGACGGAGTGCAGACCTCGTTCAGCGAGGGCGCCCGCCACAGTTCCTTGCCGGACGGCCCGTAGGCCATGAACGAGGAGTAGTCGGGGGACATGGTCAGCAGTCCGCCGTCGTACAGGACCGCGTCCTGGGACTTGTTGATGTCGCGTTGCCACCGCCGGTGCCCGGTAGCGGCGTCGAGGGCCACCACGCGCCTGGTCCTGTCGTCCGGGTCCTCGTACATGTAGACCAGCCCGTCGCGAACGCCGATCGGCTGTGCCCCCTGAGGGCGGGTGCCGGTCCGCCACAGGATGCGGCCGGAGGCCGCGTCGATCCTGGCGGCTGTGAAGCCCGTACCGCCACAGAACAGGGCGCTTCCCTGCGTCACGCATCCAGGGCTGTCGTAGTCGAGAGGAACACCCTTCACGTCGGACCGCAGCGCCGTGCGCCACGGCCGCCAGCCGTCGGGCAGTGACGCGGCACGGGCGGAGGCGGCGGTCTCGGAGGCGGTGGTGGTGTCCGGGCCGGACACGAAGACAGCCACCCCGATACCCAGCCCCGTGACGGCCAGCGCCGCGCCGAGGCCGGTGAGCAGCATCCGGGCTCTGCGTCGCTTGCCGGTGCCGGTCGCGGCGCCCGCGGAGGTGGTGGCCGTGCTCCGAGGAGTGGGGTGGCGCCGGGGGTTCGCGGACTGCCCGGTCTTCGCAGACGTGGTGGCGTCGGATTCCGGCAGCGTCTGGAGCATGCGGTGTATGTCCGTCAGTTCCGGCCGTGCGGCCGGGTCCTTGTCCAGGCAGCGCTCGACAATGCCCAGAAGCGCTTCGGGCACCCCGCCGAGGTCCGGGGTCCCGTGCACCACCTGATAGCCGGTTATGTACGGGCTGTCGGCGTCGAACGGCCCCGTGCCGACGGCGGCGAACACCAGCAGCGACCCCAGCGCGAACACGTCCGAGGCCGGGGTGACCTCTCGGGGAGAGGCCAGTTGTTCCGGCGACATGAACGGCGGAGTGCCGATCATCCGCCCGGTCGTGGTGAGGCGCTGGTTGCCGGAAGCGCGCGATATGCCGAAGTCGATGACGCGCGGCCCGTCCTCGGTCATCAGGACGTTGCCCGGTTTGAGGTCTCGGTGCACCAGGCCCACCCGGTGGATGTCGCGCAGCGCCTCGGTGAGCCCCAGCCCCAGTGCGCGCAGGTCCCGTTGGCTCAACGGGCCGTCCTTCTCCACGACTTCGGAAAGGGTGAACCCCGGGACGTAGAGCGTCGCCATCCACGGACGTTCGGCGTCCGGGTCGGCGTCCACGACAGGCGCGGTGAACGCTCCGCTCACTCTGCGCGCTGCCGCGATCTCCTGCCGGAAGCGCGTGCGGAACTCCTCCTCCTGGGCGTACGGCCCGTGCACGAGCTTGACCGCGACCTGCCGTCCCGAGGCGGAGACTCCCAGATAGACGACTCCCATGCCGCCCGCCCCGAGCCGACCGAGAAGGGTGTACCCGCCTATGGACTCCGGGTCCCCGGTGCTCAGGGGCGTCATCGCCGATCATCCTTCCCAGCGCCGGCCTGCCTCACGGGGATCAGAGTAGGGCCTGCCGCCCCGGAAACGGAGCCGCGCATATCACGCATCGGTGCCCCTGAGTCGTGCGATGGGTCATCCGTCCTGCCGGGAGCTCAACTCCTGGCATCTAAGCCGATGTCGATGTGCCTAGAGGTATTCATGCGTACCCGTATGCCTTCAGGGGCCGGCGGTCGTTGGATGGTCCTGGTCTGTCCGTGTTTCTCCGCATTTCCGTAACGGCGCGTCAACTCCCGTGTCACAGCGGTGTCTTGGCGCAACTCCGACGGCAACGGATGGCCCGGCACCGGCCTCCTATGAAGCAACCGAGGCCGCCCAGCCGGAGCGAGCGGCCGATACGACACCGCTTCCCAGGAGTACCGATGCGCGTCAAGAAGATGCCCGCCCTCGCCCTCATCGCCGCTGCTGCCGGCCTCTCGCTGACCGCGTGCGGCAGCAGCGACGGATCGAGCGCTTCCGTCAACACCAGCGCGTCCACCACCGCGAGCAGCTCCACCACCGGCGGCACCTCCACCACCGGCGGCACCTCCACCACCGGCGGCACCTCCACCACCGGCGGCACCTCCACCGGCGGCCAGGGCTCGACCTCAGGTTCCTCCTCGTCCGGTTCCACCGGTTCCACCGGCTCCAGCAAGGGCAGCGAACTCTCCGGCAAGACCCAGTCCTCGACGTCGAGCTCCATGTGCAAGACCGACCATCTCGCCTTCAGCGCCTCCGCCAGCGGGACCAAGAACGAGATAGTCGTCAACCTGAAGAACACCGGTTCCAGCGCATGCAGCATGCACGGCTTCCCGGGCGTCCAGCTCGTGGGCCCCGATGGACTGGGCGACACCGGGCCCGACGCCGCCCGCACCGACGCCTCGGCGTCCACCGTCACCATCGGGCCCGGGGAGGAGACCCGCTTCCTGCTCCGCTACATCCCGGACACCAGCGGCTCCGGCAAGAAGTACACCCGGCTCTCCGTCACCCCGCCGAACGAGAAGGTCTCGGAGATCGTGAATCTCAACGATCTCGCCTTCACCATCTCCGCGTCCAGCGGCAACGCTCCGGACGTCTACGTCGACCCGGTCGGCTACCACGTCGGCTCCGGCAAGTAAGCCCAGCAGACACGCCGTTGCCCATATGACCGCCCACCACTGACACCCGGCGCTGCCGCTCAACCGAACGCAGCCAGGGAGACCGGCTGCCACTGGCGCCAGGTGCTCAGACGCTCCTCGTAGAGAGTGGCGACATCGGTGAAGGACTTGCCGAGGAAGATCCTCAGCGGGGGCCGCTCCGCATCGGCGATCCGAAGAATCGCGTCGCGGGTCGCGCGCGGGTCGCCCACCTCGAAATCCTGCGCGGTGGCCGCGTGGACTTCGGTGTAGTCCGGGTGCCGCTCACTGTGCCGTGCCCCGCTAGCCAGCCAGTCGGTGGCATAGGGGCCGGGCTCGACGTTGGTGATGTGGATGCCGAAGGCTGCCACTTCCTGCGCCAGGGACTCCGACAACCCCTCAAGAGCCCATTTGGAGGCGTGGTACGCACCGATGCCGGGGAATGCACGTACGCCTCCCTCGCTGGTCACTTGCAGGATCCTTCCCGAGCGTTGCGACCGCATGACGGGCAGCACGGCCTGCGTGACCCACATGGCGCCGAAGAAATTGGTCTCCATCTGAGCCCGGAGGTCGTCCTCGTTCAACTCCTCGACCATGCCGAAATGCCCGTAGCCGGCGTTGTTGACCGCGATATCCAGCGAACCGAAATGCGAGTGGGCGAGCTGCACTGCCTCGTGCACCGCGGTGCGGTCGGTGACGTCGAGCCGGACCGGCAGTACCGCGTCCCCGTACCGCTCGACCAGAGGGGTCAGCAGGCTGACGTCCCGAGCCGTCGCCGCGACGTGATCGCCGCGTTCGAGCGCCGCTTCTGCCCACTCGCGGCCGAACCCCCTCGAACTGCCCGTGATGAACCACGTCTTCGCCATGACTGGTGCTCCCTTTGCGTGAATTGCTTGCTGTTGCTCCTCCAGCGTGCTGCTGATCCAGGTATTCCACCAGCGAAGGTCTTACATAAGAGACATGCGGTTTTGGAATGTGTCAGGATGACGGCATGGCGGACTTCACCCTGACCGGTCTGCGCGTCGTCCAGGCAGTGGTCGACACCGGATCGTTCACCGCCGCGGCCGACGCACTCGGATACACGCAGTCGGCGGTGTCCCGTCAGGTGGCGGCGATGGAAGCCGCCGCGGGCGCACCGCTGTTCGTCCGGGGCGCCCGCGGGGTGGCCCCCTCTCCCGCGGGCATGATGCTCGCCCGCCGAGCCGCCACCGCCCTCAATGAGATCGACGCCGTCAGCACAGACCTCGCCGGACTGCAGGACCACGTCACCGGACGGGTCGCCATCGCGGCGTTCCCCTCGGCCGCCGCCGTGCTCGTCCCCAGGACATTGGCCCGCCTGGGAAACGACCACCCGGGTCTGATCGTCGAGTTCGGCGAGGCGTCCTCGCCCACGCAGCTTCGCCAGCTCCGCGCGCACCGCATCGACGTCGCGGTGATCGGCGTGGGACCGGACCTGCCCGCCTACGATTTCGAGGGACTGCGCCGCGACCTGCTCCTCGACGGTGGCCTTCTGCTCGCCGTCCCTGCCGACCACCGGTTCGCCGGCCGCGGAACCATCCCGGTGGCCGAGCTGAGGGACGAACCCTGGATCGTCGGCAAGGGCCTCCGTGACGACCCCCAGTTCGGCGCCTGGCCGACCCTCGACCACCCGCGGATCGCCTACGCCGCCCGCGAATGGCCCACTCGCCTCGGCCTTGTCGCCACCGGTCTCGGCATCGCCGTACTCCCCGAAGTGGCCGCGGCCGCGGTCCCCGCCGGAGTCCGCGTCGTCCAGGTCGACGACCCCGCCTGGCTCGGCCGAGCCGTCGTCGCCGTCACGGTCCGCGACCGCTCTCCCGAGGTGACAGCCACCGTGGAGGCACTGCGCCACGAGGCCGCACAGCTTCGTGCGGCGCCATGACGCTCACTCCTGATGGGAATGAGCGGGCTTGTGCAGCGGGCGTACCCCTTTGTGAGAACGGGCCGCCCTTCCGGGGCCGCGCCGCCTGACGTCCGGGATCAAGGTCAGTCGCGGGCGTCAACGAACCGCGGGGCCGGGGCGCTCCATCCGTGTTCGAGGAGGTCGAAGGCGGCGTCGACGGCTCGTTCGGGGTCGTCGGCGCGCTGGGCGAGGGCGGAGGTCTCCAGGGCGAACCGGGCCAGGGCTGCGCTGCGCAGGTCGTCGGGTGTGACGCCGAGATCTTGGGCGATGGCGCGGGCGAGGGCGTCCTGGTGGCGCATCCACATGCGGTGGGCGTAGTCGCTGAGGGCCGGGGTGGTCTTCACCAGGTTGAGGAAGTCGGCGTAACGGGCGCCGGAGTCGACGGCGCGGATGCGGACGCGCTTGACGTGCGCACAAAGGGCCTGGGGGACGGTCATGCCGGGGGCGCGGTCGCTGACGGCGGCAACGAGGCCGGCTTCCTGGTCGGCCTCCTCGTCGAAGACGAGCGCCTCCTTGCTGGGGAAGTGCTTGAGCAGCGTGGTGGTGGACACGTCGGCGGCCTCGGCGATCTCGTGCAGGGTCACCGCGTCGTAGCCGCGCTCGATGAAGAGGTTCAGGGCGGCGTCGGCGAGCGCCTGGCGCGTGGCGGCCTTCTTGCGCTCGCGCCGTCCTACAGGTGTCGTCATGCTCCCATCGTACACAAAGGTGTCTGGTATAAAAAGTTGCACCGTTGCACTTATTTAGTGATCGTGCTTTTGTGGGGGAACCGGAGTGCAGGAGCCGGACGGAACCCGACCGTGCCGACCCCTGCCCCGCACACCCGCGACAAGGAGAACGACCATGAACCGCATCGCCGTCATCGGCGCCGGACCCGGCGGCCTGACCTGCGCCCGCATCCTCCAGCGCCATGGCATCGACGTCGCCGTCTATGACTCCGATGCCTCCGCGACCGCCCGCGACCAGGGCGGCACCCTCGACATGCACCCCGACACCGGACAGCACGCCCTGCGCGCCGGCGGCCTGTGGCCCGGCTTCACCGCCCTGGCCCGGCCCGAGGGCGAGCAGATGCGCCTGGTCGCACGCGACGGCCGCGTCCTGTTCGACGCCGCGCCGCCCCAGAACGGCCAGGGCAACCCCGAGATCGACCGCGGGCAGCTGCGCGACCTCCTGCTCGGCTCCCTCGCCCCCGGCACCGTCCGCTGGGGCCACAAACTGGAGCGCGCCGAACCGCTCGGCGACGGCCGCCACCGCCTGCACTTCGCCCACGGCCTCAGCGCCGAGACCGACCTCGTCGTCGGTGCCGACGGCGCCTGGTCCCGCGTGCGCCGCATGCTGACGGACGCAGTCCCGAACTACACCGGCGTCACCTTCGTCGAGACCGGCCTGAACGACGCCGACACCCGCCACCCGTCACTGGCCGCCCTGACCGGGAACGGCACCATGATGGCCCTCGACAACAACCTCGGCTTCGTCGCCCAGCGCAACAGCGGCGGTCACATCCGCGTCTACGTCGGCATGCGCACCCCCCAGGACTGGCACCAGCAGGCCGGCGTCGACCTCACCGACCCCGCCGCCGTCCGCGACGCCCTTCTGCACCGGTTCGCCGACTGGAGCCCCGCCCTGCGCGGCTTCATCACCGACACCGACACCGGCTACACCAACCGCCCCCTGTTCGCCCTGCCCGTCCCCCACACCTGGGAACCCACCCCCGGCGTCACCCTGCTGGGCGACGCCGCCCACCTGATGTCCCCCTTCTCCGGTATGGGCGCCAACCTCGCCATGCGCGACGGCGCCGACCTCGCCCAGGCCCTCACCGAACACGCCACCGCCGACGGCGCCGTCACCGCCTACGAGAAGATCCTCATCCCCCGCTCCGTCGAGGCGGCCGAGGGAGCCGCCGAAGGAATCGACGGCGCCTTCGCCCCCGACAGCGCCGAGCAGGCTCTCGCCCACATGACCGCCCACTGATCGTCAGCAGCAGGAACAACCGACCGAGGGCGCCTGGGGGCGTGCAGCGCCCCCAGGCGCCCTCGGTCGTTCGAGGACCTCTTCGCCGGCCCGGTGTCAGCCGATCTTGTCCGTGAAGCCCACCGCCAGGTACGTCTGATGGGTGACCTTGCCCTTGCTGGCTCCCGCCGTCCACGTGAAGGTGTACTCCAGAATGGAGCTCGTCTTCGGGTCGACGATCGCCCGGCCGACGCTCTTGGCCTCCGCGAACTCCAGGGCGGTCCCGCCGCGCCCGGTGCTGTCCTTGACGGTCCCGACGAGTTTGACGCCCTTCAGCCCCGCCATTGCCTTGAACAGCCCTGCCCGCAGTTTCGGGCTCGCCGGGGACTCGCCGAGCAGGGTGACTGCCTGGTCGAAGGGGGAGATGCTGTCGGGCCTCGGCGGAGTCTGGAGCAGCTGGAGCAGCTTCGCCGGGTCCGTGGTCAGCTGGTCCAGGGACTTCCAGTCGAGGTCCTTCGGCCCGAACTGCCAGTCGGGCCGGCGCCCCTTCTTGTACGCCTTGCCGTCGTTGACGACGTAGAAGTCCATGGACTGCGAGAGGTACGAGTCGCCGACCGTCAGGTGCGTCTTCCAGTACTTCCCCGAGGAGACCGACCGGGTGGCGGCCACCGTGGAGATGTCGTTGAGGAAGACGGTCGCGGTGTCCGCGCGCGCCTCGCTCCGCGTGCCCGTGTCCGTGGGCGTCTCACCGGTGTTCGCGTACGTCACCACGCCGACCGCGACCGCGGCGGCGGTGAACAGGCCGACGAGGACCCGGCGGCGCCCGGACATCACCCCCAGCGGTGCGGTCACCACAGCGCCCTTCTTACGCTCGGCGGCGTGCCCGGCCTCCTGCGCGGCCACCGCCGCCTCGATCCCCGCCAGCGCCCTGGCCAGCGCCTGTGCCGACGGCGGCTCGACCCGCCCTGCGGCCACCAGTTCATCGGCGCCGGGGAAGTCCAGCAACGCCGCGCGCTCGGTCATGCCGGTTTCCTCCACGTCCTGCGTGCTCATGCCGGTCCGCTCCACGTCGTCGTACGTACTCATGCCATGTCTCCCGTCACGCTCAGGTGCCGTCCGGCCGGCCGGGCGTGTTGGTGCGAGCCGGTCGCGCAGCCGACCCCGTGCCCGGTGCAGCCGCGAGCGGGCGGTGCCCGCCGGGATGCCCACGGCGGCGGCCGCCTCGGCGGGGGTGAGCTGCTCCCAGCTGACGAGCAGCAGCACCTCCCGCTCCTCGACGGGCAGTTCGGCCAGTGCCCGGCGCAGCGCGGGGGCCAGCGCGGCCGCGTCGAGCCGCTGGTCCACCGCCTGCCAGGGATCGGTGCTCTCCACTCCCGGTACGTCCTGCTGCCGCCCCGCCCGCCGCAGGTGCTGGGCCAGTACGTTGCGGGCCACCCCGAACAGCCAGCCCCGCGCCGAGCCGCGCGAAGGGTCGAACGTGCGCCGCGCAGCGAACGCCTGCAACCACGCCTCGGCCAACAGATCGTCCGCCGCGCCGGGCATGCGCCGGGCGAAGTAGCCGTGCAGGGCAGGCGAGTACGCCTCCACCAGCGGGGTGAACGCCGCCGCGTCCCCCGCCGCCGACCGTGTCAGCTGGGCGTCGCTGTCGCCGTCACGGTCGGGGGCGCCGTCGCTGCGTTCCTCGTGTTGCCGGGTATCCGGTTTCACGGAATCTCCGTCTCCGACCGCCGGACGACGGTCTCACCCTGTACTTGTCATCAAGTCGCGGATCCGTTCGCACCCCCTGGTCCGGCCAGTGCGTCTCGATCCGCTTCAGGTTCACCCGGTTGCGGGCCCTGGCTTCCAGGGGCCCGTAGTCCACGGCCGGCTTCTGGCCGTCCGGTACGGCCATCCGCGAACCTGGAACCCCGGTTCGGTTCGCACAACTTGTTCTCACGCGAGAGTGGGTGATGCCCCCTTCTGAGAACTGGAGGGTGCGGAGATCCATCCCCCGCCCCTGACGCTCGGTCCGGACACGACCGCGCCCGGGCTGCGATCGGATGGGCGGCCTACCGCCGCCGACCGCGGTCCGCCCATGACTCGGCGGGAGCGTCGAGGTTCGGCTCCTCTTCCTCTGTGCGTGGCATGCGCGGCATGCGCAAGAACAAGGTGTCGAACGCCCCCGCACCGTGATAGGTGGTGAGGGTGACCGTTGGGCTCTCGTCCCCGGTGTACCTTGCCCAGTCCACTCTGGGGTCTTGTCGGGCGGAGTCCGGGAACGTCGGGTGCCGCAGTGCGGGCGGAGGCTGGGGTGGGTCGGGGGCGTAGGCCGGGTACGGCGGTATTCCTGTACTGAGGTGTCTGCCCTGCTGGGCCGTGGCTTGTTCCTCGCCGCCGCTCGTCACCACGACCGTGACGCCTACGATGATCAACAGGAGCCCGGGCACGGTCGCGGGCTTGATGCCCTGCCCCATGAACCACCACGCGGCGAGCGCCGCCACGGGCGTCTCCAGCAGGAGCAGGACGCTCATTGTCGTCGCCGATGTCCTGCCGAGGGCGAAGTTCAGTGAGCCGAGCCCCAGGATCTGGGGAAGGACGAGCAGCCCGAGCAGCGACAGTTGCGTGGATCTGTCGAAGCCCGTCAGCGGGATGTGGGCCAGTCGGCAGACGGCGAGGAGTTCCACACCGCAGACCAGCGAAGTGAACGTCGAATACAGCGGCGTGCTCACATCCGCCCGCGACCGTTCGCTCAGCGCGGTGTACCCGGCCTGGGCGACGGCCCCGACGAGGGCGAGCAGGTCCCCCAGCAGCGCCGTACCGCCGGACCTGATGTCGAGACCGCCCGCCGCGGCTGCTCCCGCCACGGAGAGCGCGAGACCCGCCCATGCCCGGCGGGATGTCCGGACGCCCTGGCCCGCGGCGATGAGGGCCTGCCAGACGGGCTGGGTGGCGACGAGGGCCGTGGACATGGCGACCGAGGTCAGCCGGGTGCTCGTCATGAAGGACGCGAAGTGGAGGGCGAGCGACGTGGCCGCGAGGAAGCCGAAGACCAGGGGCCGCCACTGCTCCCGGCGCAGGATGCCGCGCTCGCCGCGCGCGACGCGCACCACTTCGCGACGGCGTAGTAACAGCAGGAGAGGCCCGAGTACGGCGAAGCCCAGGCAGTTGCGCCAGAAGGCCATGGCGAGCGGCGAGGCGGAGGCGGCGGCGGTGAGCGGGGCGGTGGCCGAGACGGAGACCACGGTGACTGCCATCGCCGCCATGGACAGCGGATCGAGCTTGGATTTCACGCCTTCGTACCGCCGTCCGCGGTATGTCCGATATTGGTCACTGGGCACGCGGTTTCTGGGAAGTTGGGGCGGCGGCTCAGGGCTTCGCCGGCGGAAGTGAGACGGTTCGGCGCCGACGTGAGCCGAGGTTGCCGGGCGGCCCGACGGGGAGAGTCCTCACCGGCCGAACAGCCCCCGGCTGTGGTGGCCAACGGGCCTGGTGGGCACGGCTGCCGCCACCACGCGGCGGCAGCAGCCGCTGAGTTTCTTCGGGGGCGTCGGCCGTCCGAAGTCCCTTACTGGACCGTGGCCGTGAGGGTCACCTCGATGTTCCCCCCGGGTGGCGTTGGAGTACGGGCACACTTCATGAGTGGCCTTCATCAACTGGTCGGCGGTGGACTGCTCCAGGCCCGGCAGGTGCGCGGTCAGCGACACGGCCAGGGTGAAACCGCCGGCCTCCCGCGCCAGCAGGCTCACCTTCGACTGCACGGTCGAGGCCGCCAGTTCGACCCCCTGCCCGCGCGCGATCAGGCGCAGTCCGTTGTGGAAGCAGGCGGCGTATCCGGCGGCAAAGAGCTGCTCCGGGTTGGTCCTGTCGCCGCCGGGGCCGCCCATCTCCTTCGGGACCGCCAGGACTTCATCCAGGACGCCGTCGAGGGACCGGACTTCGCCGTTGCGACCGTCACCGGTCGACAGGGCCTCGGTGGTGTACAGCGCAGACATGTTGTTTCCCTTTCGTGAGACGCGGTCCGGCCGGTACGCCGGACATCGCGTCCGGGACGTGGTGGGCGGGGATGCCGTGGCCAAGTGAGTCGGGCCGAGCCGAAGCCGGGACCGCGTGGACGGCGAAGCCGCCGTGCCGGGTTCCGGGCCGGTGACGCCGGTCGGCCCCCGCCCGTGTTCCGTTGCGGGGGCGGCCCTGCGTCCTGCTCGTGGGCTCCGAGTGTGCTGGCGTCGGCTGCTCGCAGCCTGCCCCTGCCAGGGGCAGGCTGCCTGGCGTCCCGGTGATCGATACTCGGCGCATGGACAAGAAGCCGCGGTTGGGGGAGTTCCTCAAGACCCGCCGGTCGCAGTTGCAGCCGGCGGACGTAGGGCTCCCGGATTTCGGAGAGCGCCGTCGCGTGCCGGGTCTGCGCCGCGACGAGCTGGCACAGCTCGCCGGGGTGGGACTGTCCTACTACACGCGGCTGGAGCAGGGGCTCTCGCTCAACGCCTCACCGGAGGTGCTGGACGCGCTGGCCCGTGCCCTCGGGTTGGACGAGGTGGAGCGGGCCCATCTGCACGACCTGGCCCGCGCCTCGCGCCGCACCGGCACCCGGCGCAGGCCCGCGCCGGAACGGGCGGGTGACACGACCCAGCAGTTGCTCGACGCGTTCGGCGACGCACCCGCGGTCGTGCTCGGGCGCCGCAGCGACGTACTGGCCTGGAACCGTACGGGACACGCCCTGTTCGGACGAGGGTCAGATTCCCCGTCCAGGGGAAGCGGCTGGCACGGACGTCCCAGCGGAGGAAGCCGCCTCCCTGGTGCGCGCCCGCTGGGGACTCGGGAACGCCCCGATCCCAAACGTGGTGCACCTGTTGGAGGCGCACGGCGTCCGCGTCTTCACCCTCTCCAGGGACTGTCCTGAAGTCGACGCGTTCTCCTTCTGGGACCGGGGGATGCCGTTCGTCCTGCTGAGCACGGAGAAGACCGCGGAACGCGGGCGCTTCGACGCCGCCCACGAGCTCGGGCACCTCGTCCTGGATGGCGAGGAGCAGGTGCCGCACGGCCCACAGGCCGAGGCCGAAGCGCACCGCTTCGCAGCCGCATTCCTCATGCCGCGGGCAGACGTCCTCGCCCACGCGCCGCATGGCGCGAGCACGAGTTGGATCCTCCAGGCAAAGCGCCGTTGGAAGGTCGCCGCCATGGCGCTCGCACACCGGCTGCACGAACTGGGCCTGACCACCGAATGGCAGTACCGCACCCACTGCGTGGAACTCGGCCGTCTCGGCTACCGCAAGTCAGAGCCGCGGAGCGGAGTCGCTGGCGAGACCTCCCAGGTACTGGGAAAGGTGTTCACTGCCCTGCGCAGCGAGGGGACGCGGCCTGCCGATGCGGCCCGCGAGCTTCACCTCCGTCCCGCCGATCTCAACGACCTGATCTTCGGGCTCGTTGTCACCGCGCAGGAGGGGGAGGGGCAACGGCACGGCGGTTCGGACAACCGGCCGCAGCTGTCTGTTGTCCGCTGACATGTTGTCCAGCTGCTGAGGCTGTGCGTCTCCCCGCGCCGCAGCCTGGCGACCAGACGGTGTTCGGGGCGGCGCCGGCGAAGAGTCACGCACGCCTTAACCGTGAACTGCTGCTTTGCGTAAGCGACTTCGCAGACATGATGTACGAGAGTGGCGCAGGTCACATGAAATGCGTCTCGCCATTTGAGACGCTTGAGGGTCGAGTCGCCCAAAGTGGCCGGTGAGCACCCGTGAGGTGACCGCTTCGCCTCGACTTAGAACTCCTAACAGAATGTCGCATCTCCCCTTGGAATGTGGGCGCCTGATGGGCTGTTAGCCTGCACATGAGAAGAGGTGAGCAGCTGCCGTGGG